>NZ_JBIAIY010000004.1:16481-231972 GCF_042871665.1 Micromonospora sp. NPDC005686 | reverse complement strand
AGCGAACGCACCGAGCGCAGCGAGGGCCGTGAGCGCATGCCCAGCCCGCAGAGCATGAGCGAACGCACCGAGCGCAGCGAGGGCCGTGAGCGCATGCCCAGCCCGCAGAGCATGAGCGAACGCACCGAGCGCAGCGAGGGCCGTGAGCGCATGCACGGCTGGCAGACGGCGTGAGTTCACGCGACGAGGTCGTCGTCGCGCTGGACGTGGGCGGCACCGGGATGAAGTGCGCCCTGGTCCGGCCGGACGGCACGACAGTGCACACCGAACGGCACGCCACCGACGCGCAGCGCGGTCCGGAGGCGGTGACCGGCACGATCCTCGACGTGGCCGAAGGACTGGCCGGCAAGGCCCGCGCCGACGGCCGTACGCCGGTGGCCTGCGGCATCGCCGTACCCGGGGTGGTCGACGAGGCGCGCGGGGTGGCGGTCTGGTCGGCGAACGTGGGCTTCCGGGACGTACCCCTGCGGGAGCTGGCCCGCACGCGGCTGGGACTGCCGGCGGCGCTCGGCCACGACGTGCGGGCGGGCGGCCTGGCCGAGGCGCGGCTCGGCGCCGGGCGGGACGCCGGCCACGTGCTGTTCGTCGCGATCGGCACCGGCATCGCCGCCGCCCACGTGGTCGGCGGGTCGGCCGCCACCGGCGCGCACGGCGCCGCCGGGGAGATCGGCCACATCCTGGTACGCCCCGGCGGCCCGCGCTGCGGCTGCGGGCGTACCGGCTGCCTGGAGGCGGTGTCGTCGGCCTCGGCGATCGGACGCCGGTACGCCGAGCTGTCCGGCGCACCCACCACCGCCGCTCAGGTGGCCGACCGGGCGGCGGCCGGGGAACCGCTCGCCGTGGAGGTGTGGCGGGAGGCGGTCGAGGCGCTTGCCGATGGACTCGCCACCGGGCAGGCGCTCTACGATGTGTCGACGGTGGTGCTCGGCGGCGGCCTGGCCCAGGCCGGTCCCCGGCTGTTCGATCCGCTGCGGCGGGCGTTGCGCGAGCGGCTGACGTTCCACCGCGAGCCGCGCCTGGTCGAGGCCGGCCTCGGTGACGAGGCAGGCTGCCTGGGCGCCGCCCTGCTGGCCCTGGACACCCTGGCGAAGGAGAGTCGATGACCCGGCGCGTGACCGGCAAGGTGGTGACCCCGACCGGCGTCATCCGGCAGGGCTGCGTGGAGTTCGCGGACGGGCGGATCACCGCTGTCGCCGAGTACCCGTCGGCGCGCGACGGCCACTGGATCGTGCCGGGCTTCGTGGACATGCACACCCACGGCGGCGGCGGGCACACGTTCACCACCGGCGACCCGGAGTCGGCGCGGCGGGCCGCCACGTTCCACAGCGGGCACGGCACGACCACGCTGCTGGCGAGCCTGGTCAGTTCCCCGTTCGACCTGATGCGCGACGCCACCGCCGCCTACCGCCCGCTGGTGGAGTCCGGCGTGCTGGCCGGCATCCACTTCGAGGGCCCGTACCTGTCCGCCGACCGGTGCGGCGCGCAGAACCCGGAGTTCCTGCGCGACCCGTCGGTCGCCGAGCTGACCGAGCTGATCGAGCTGGGCGGCGGCGCGGTGCGCATGGTCACGCTCGCCCCGGAGCGGGACGGCGCCACCAAGGCGATCGAGCTGCTGGTGGCGCACGGCGTGGTGGCGGCGATCGGACACACCGACGCCACCTGGGAGCAGACCCGGGCGGCCGTGGCGGCGGGCGCGACAGTCGGCACCCACCTGTTCAACGGGATGCGCCCGGTGCACCACCGCGAGCCCGGTCCGGTGGTGGCGCTGCTGGAGGCCCCGAACGTGGTGTGCGAGCTGGTCGCCGACGGGGTGCACCTGCACGACGGGATGCTCGGCTTCGCCGCCTCGGTGGCAGGTCCGGAGCGGGCCGCGCTGATCACCGACGCGATGGCCGCCGCCGGGATGCCCGACGGCGAGTACGAGCTGGGCGGCCAGGCGGTGACGGTGGCCGGCGGGGTGGCCCGGCTCAGCCGTGGCGGCGCGATCGCCGGCAGCACGCTCACCATGGACGCGGCGCTGCGGCACGCGGTCGGCGCGGGCGTGAGCCTGCCGGACGCCTGCCGGATGGTCGCCACCACTCCCGCCCGCGCGATCGGGCTGGCCGACCGGGTGGGCGCGTTGCGCACCGGGCTGCGCGCCGACCTGGTGGAGCTCGACGACGACCTGAACGTGGTACGGGTGATGCGCGGCGGCGACTGGGTGGAGTGATCCGCCCGGCGGTCAGGCGGTGGGCGCCTCGACGCCGAGCACCGCCTGCTCGTCCGGGCGGTGCACCAGCACGTCGGCCAGGTACGACTGCACCGCCTGACGCATCCCGACGTCCCGTCCGGCCTGCTCGGAGAGCAGCCACTTGTGCTCGATGATCTGGGCGAACAGCTCCTGCGGCTCCAGCTTGCGCCGCAGGTGGCCGGGGACGGCCCGGACCACCGGCTCGAAGACCTCGGTCAGCCAGCGGTGCGCCGCCTGCTGCTCGTCGGTCAGGTCGCTCTCCAGCCGGTAGGCGTCCAGGTCGTTGAGGAGCTTGCGGGCCTGGTTCTCCTCCGCGTCCAGGCCGGTCAGGCGCAGCAGCCGCCGGGTGTGGTAGCCGGCGTCCACCACCTTCGGCCGGACCAGGTAGCGCCCGTTGTCGACTGTGGACATGGCCACCTCGGCCACGTCGAAGCCCAGCTCGTTGAGGCGGCGGATCCGGCGCTCGATGTCGTGCCGGGCGGCGCGCTCGACCTGCTGCTCGTAGGTGATCTCGTGCCAGAGCCGCTCGTAGCGCCGCACGACCTCCTCGCAGACCACCTCCGGGTCGATCGACTCGTGCAGCAGGCCGGCGGCCTGGAGGTCGAGCGCCTCGCCGAAGATGTTGACCCGGGCGATCTCCAGGTCCTCGCCGCGCTGGCCGTTCGACAGCGACGGGTGCAGCGCGCCGGTCTCCGCGTCGACAAGGTAGGCGGCGAACGCGCCCGCGTCGCGCCGGAACAACGTGTTCGACAGCGAGCAGTCGCCCCAGAAGAAGCCGGTCAGGTGCATCCGCACGATCAGCGCGGCCAGCGCGTCCAGCAGCCGGTTCATCGTCTCCGGGCGCAGCGTGTTGGAGAACAGCGCCCGGTAGGGCAGGGAGAACTGGAGGTGCCGGGTGATCAGCACCGGGTCCAGCGGCTCGCCGTCGTCGGTCTGCCGGTCGGCCACGATCGCGATGGCCTCGACCGACGGGAAGTCGATCCGTTCCAGCGCCCGCAGCAGGTCGTACTCCCGCTCGGCGACCCGCTCGCCGGTCTCCTTCACCGCGTAGACGTACCCGCCGAGCCGCACGAACCGCACGATGTGCCGGGAGATGCCCTGGGGCAGCGCCACCAGGTGTTCGGCAGGCCACTGCTCCAGCGGGGTCGACCAGGGGAGGTCGAGCAGCGCCGGGTCGACGAGAGCCGAGGTGATCCGCACGGCAACCAGTGTGACCGCTGACCCCCGCGCCGCGCTTCCCTTCGTGGTTGGGCACACAGCCGCCGATGCCCGCGCCGCCGCGACGTCGTCGGCGGCCGGTAGCGTGGTCGCGTGCGTCAGACCTCGGGGGTACGCGGTGACCTGCGGCTGCGGCCGGTCCGGCCGGCCGGGTGGTGGTTCGACGGGCTGCTGCTCGTGGCAGTGGTGGCGCTGACCGTCGCGCTCGCCTCCGGTCACCTGTTCGGCCTCGACCGGGCGGTCGCCGACTGGTCGGACGAGCACCGCCCGACCGCCGCCCGCTGGGTGGCGATGACGTTGAACCTGCTCGGCCAGGGCACCCCGCTGACGCTGCTCGCGGCCGGGCTCGGCGTGCTGCTGGCGCTGCGGCTGCGTTCGGTACGGCCGCTGCTGCCGCCGGTGATCGGGTTCGTGCTCACGTTCTTCACGGTCGTCCCGCTGAAGGTGTGGACGGCCCGCCCCGCGCCCAGCGCCTCGGCCAAGGAGCCGTTCCTGTCGCCGGAGCAGACGCTGCCGCTGTTCCAGCACGACCTGCCGGTGCGTTTCGCGCAGTCGTACCCGTCCGGGCACGTCGCCAACGCGATCGTCTGGTACGGCGTCCTGGCCCTGCTGCTGGCCCCGCTCGTGCGCACCCTCGGCCGTACCGTGCCGCCCCGGCTGGTCACGGCGATCCGGGTGGCGCCTCCGGCGGTGGTCTTCTGCACCACCGTCTACCTGGGCTGGCACTGGCTGACCGACTCGGTCGCCGGCCTGCTGCTCGGCCTGCTGCTGGACCGCCTGCTGCACCGGGTGCCCTGGGACGGCCTGCCGCTGCCGAACCGGCTCGGCGACTGGCGGCGCCCGGTCGGCTGGGAGTCGCCGCCCGCCACCTCCGCGACGCGGTGACGGCGGGCGGCGCAGCGCTCAGTCGGCCGTCCGGATCTCCACGATGCTGATCCGGGTACGGGTGCTGTAGGTCAGCCGGCGGCGGCGGTCGCCGTCACCGGGCCGCACCGCCACCTGGATGCGGATCTCGGTGTCCCTCGGCAACTCGACACGTTCGTTCGGCGTGTTCACGACGAACACTCCCCCGGCCGAGGCCGGGTCGATCGACACCCGCTCCTGCGTCAGCAGCGGGGTGTCGCTCTCCCCGTGCCCCGGCCTGGTGTACTCGGCGCGCACCCGGACGAGGTCGTCGCGCCGCAACCCGCGCAGGTCGATGGTCGCCTGGATGCTCACCAGCCCGGTCTGCGGCACGGTCCAGTGGTAGAGGCCGGTCGCCCAGCGGATGGCGTGGAACCGGTCGGTGGTCTCAAGGGTGTCGCCCGGGTGCGCGGTGCTGTGGAAGGTGGCGATCACCTCCCGCTGCGGCGGTCGGGACGTCCGCTCGCCGATCATCCTCGCGAAGTCGTCGGCGGTGCCGCGGAACGCGTCCGCGTCACAGGTGTGCTGACGGCCGATGATCGCCGAATCGGTGTACTGCCAGATCCTTGGCGTCGCCTCCGGGCGGCCGTAACGGACCCACCCCGGTCCGGAGTCCCCGCCGGCCCGCGCGTACGCGGCCTTGAAGTCCTCGGCCACCCGGTACGGGTAGTCGGCGTTCCAGCGCGGGAAGTCGCCCAGGTCGTCGTCGCCGTACTCGCCGCGCGAGGCGTACATCACCGCGACCTTGCCGGTGCGCTGCTCCAGTTCCCGGCCCACATCGACGCCGACGTGCGGCGGCACCTCGTCGGTCGGCCAGCGTTCCAGGTCGATCTGCCAGAAGAACCGGTCGTAGTCGCGCCACCAGGGGGTGTGCCGGTCGGCGTAGTCGATCGCCGTGGTGACCTGGTCCTCGACGGAGACACCGGAGTGCACCACCACGTACATGCCCAGGAACGGGATGCCCGCGTCCTTGGCCGCGGTGAGCATCACCCCGTAGTACTGGCTGTGGAACGTGCCGTCGCGCGACTGTTCCGTGCCCTTGTAGGTCATGAAGTCGATCCCCGCGGCGCGGGCCTCCCGGATCCGGTCGGTGGTCAACCCCCGGTCGACGTCGTAGTCACTGGCGTCCCAGCCGAAGAGCGTCATGTGCGGTACCTCCCGCGGTCGCGGAGCGGACGTTCCCGAAATTGCCGGAGCCGATTCGCGGGCACCTTTGCCCGATCGACGCAGAAAAAACTTCGTCATCGCAATCGGATAATCCGCGCGGGGCATCTGCGAGCCGCGCTCATTTAATCGTCGACCTGCGCGCTGACCTGCATAAATGACTCTACCGAGCAGGCCCGGCATCGGCCACCGCTGAGCAGCCTGTAATTATGCAAATGATTTTCGTCAATTGCCCGGGCGGCCGAACCCGCCATTCACCTCGTACCCCTAGGCTGCCGGTGTGGAACTGCTGGCGCGCCGACTCGGCGTACCCGACGCGGTGGTCATCGGTCTCGGCTCGATGCTCGGCGCGGGCGTCTTCGTGGTCTTCGCCCCCGCCGCCGAGGCGGCCGGCGGTCCCGGCCTGCTGGTCGCGCTGGCGGTGGCCGGCTTCATCGCCTACTGCAACGCGACCAGTTCGGCCCGGCTCGCCGCCCGCTACCCCGAGTCCGGCGGCACCTACGTCTACGGCCGGGAACGGCTGCACCCGTTCGCCGGTTTCCTCGCCGGCTGGGGATTCGTGGTCGGCAAGACGGCGAGCTGTGCGGCCATGGCGCTGACCATCGGGGCGTACCTGTGGCCGGGGCGGGCGCGGCTCGTCGCGGTCCTCGCGGTGGTGGCGGTGACCGCGGTGAACCTGCGCGGCATAGGCAAGACCGCCACCGCCACCCGGGTGCTCGTCGCGGTGGTGCTCACGGTGCTCGCCGTGGTGGCGGTGACCGGAGCGCCGCAGGTGGCCGCCGACCGGCTCACCGCACCGGCCGACATCGGCGCGGGCGGCGTGCTGACCGCCGCCGGTCTGCTGTTCTTCGCCTTCGCCGGGTACGCGCGAATCGCCATGCTGGGCGAGGAGGTACGCGACCCGGCGCGCACCATCCCCCGGGCCGTGCCGCTGGCGCTCGGCGCGGTGCTGGCGATCTACCTGACGCTCGCCGTGGTCGCGCTCGGCGTGCTCGGCGCCGACAGGCTGGCCGCGACCGACGCGCCGCTGGTCGAGGTGGTGACCGCCGCCGGGCACCCGGGGCTGGCGTGGCTGGTCCGGACCGGCGCCGCCGTCGCGGTGACCGGGGTGCTGCTGTCCCTGCTCGCCGGCGTCGGCCGGACCACGCTGGCGATGGCGCGGCGGCGGGACCTGCCGGGCGCGCTGGCGGCGGTGCATCCGCGCCACCGGGTGCCGCACCGCGCCGAACTGGCGGTGGCCGCCGTGGTGGCCGCCGTGGTAGCGGTGGGCGACGTCCGGGCCGCGATCGGCTTCTCCAGCTGCACCGTGCTGGTCTACTACGCGATCACAAACGCGTCGGCGCTGACGCTCGGCCCGGACCGGGACCGGCGCGTCCCGGTACGGCTGCTCGCCGCGCTGGGGCTGGTCGGCTGCCTGGTGCTGGCGGTCAAACTGCCGCCGCCGAGCGTGCTCGCCGGGTTCGGCGTGCTCGCCCTCGGCGCGCTCGGGTACGCCGTCCGCCGCCGCCGTCCGGCCTGACGCGCTCGATCGCTCCGCTCCGCCGGTCGACGGGCCACTGTCACACGTCCGGTCACTCCCGCGGGTGGCGCGCGGCGGGCGGGCCGGCAGGTGCCGACGGCGGCGCGGGCGTGGTCTGCCGCAGCAGCGCGGTCAGCCCGGCCCGCCGGGCCACCACCGTGAGCCGGTCCCCGGCCTGGATCACCATGCGCGGGTCGGCCGACCAGTCGACCTTCTGGTTCGGCCGGGCGTGCGCGAGCAGGCGTACCTCGCCGGGCCGGGCCACCGCGCTCAGCGGGCTTCCGTCCAGCGGCGAACCGGCCACCACCGGCACCTCGGTGACCAGCAGCGCGTGCCGGGCGACCGGGATGGTGGCGATGACCGCGCGATCGAGCAGGGCCGCCGCGAACGCCGGTGCGGCCAGGTAGGACACACTGCGCGAGATGCCGATGCCGAACGCCTGCTGGATCCGCTCGGCGAAGTCGCCGTCGAACAGCCGCAGCACCACGCGCAGGTCCGGGTCGAGAGACCGGGCGATCAGCGCGGCCCGCAGGTTCGTCCCGTCGTCGGTGGAGACCACCACCAGCGCCTGGCAGGTGTCCACCGAGGCGGACCGGAGCGTCTCCTCCCGGCCCGCGTCGCCCACGATCAGCGGCACCCCCAGCCGGTGCGCCAGCGCGGCACCGCGCGCGTCCGGGTCCTTGTCGATCGCCACCACCTCGACGCCGAAGTCGTGCAACTGCGCCATCACGCGGGTGCCGATCCGGCCCAGCCCGACCAGCACCACGTGCCCGGAACGGTCCGGCTGGACCCGGCCGGCGTGCAGCGCCAGCCGGGCGTTGACGACGCCGTCGACGACGGCGGCCGTGATCAGCGGAATCAGCGCCAGCCCGGCCAGGTTCAGCACCACCTGCATCACCTGGGCCGCGACCGGCTTGTTGACGTCCGGGTCCTGGCCGGTGAGCGTGGTGACCAGGGTCAGGTAGACCGCCTCGCTCCAGCTCACGTCGGCGGCCCGGGCGTTGAGCCAGCCCAGCGCCGCGATCACCGCGAGCAGCACCAGCACCGCGATGCCGATCTTGCGGGTGGCGAAGTGGCGGACCGCGCGGAGCAGCACCGCCATCGGCTGCCGTCGCCGCCGCGCCCGTACCAGCCGCCGCGCGGCCACCTCGGTGCCCGCCGGCCGCCCGGTCGCCTCGGCCAGCACCACGTCGGCCGTCGCCTCGTCGGCGGGCAGCACCCGGACCAGGTCCGGGTCGGTGGTGACGGCCAGGCCGCAGACCATGTCCTGCGGGCGTACGTCGTCGCGGCGGGCCACGTAGAGCGTGCGACCGCCGTGCCGGAAGTGGGTCGGCGCCACCTCGCCCAGCGCGGCGGCGACAAAGGCGGGCGCGGCCATCGAGGCGTCGGAGAGGACCGCCGAGTCGGGGAAGAGCTGCCGCAGCCCGTCCGCCAGGTTGGTGTTGAACATGCGCACCACCAGGCGCAGCCGCGACTCGACCTCCTGTGCGCAGAGCGCGGCGTGCATGTTTCCCACGTCGTCCTGGTGCAGCAGGGCCAGCCCGGCCGCGCCCGCCAGCCCGGCCCGGCGGAACGCCGCCTCGTCGAGGCGCTCGGCCGTGACCACCCGTACCCCCGGCACGTCCCGCCCGTCGGGGCCCTCGGACCGGCGGCGGGCCGGCACCACGAGCGTGACCCGCACCCGGCCGTCGGCGCTGTCGGTGGCGAGCAGCGACCGGACCACCCAGTAGGCGAGCGGGTCGGAGCCGCAGACCACGTAGTGCGGGCGTTCGTCCCCGTTCATCCGGAGCCGCCAGCCGGTCGCGCGGCGCGCGCGGTCACGCAGTGGCTCGGCCATGTCCGGATCGTAGTCAGCCGCTCGCGATGCGCGCAGCCCCGACGATCATGAACGCATGGCGGGTCCGGGTACGGGTAACGCACCGGCATGCAGACGTTCCTGCCGTATCCGGACTTCCTGGCCAGCGCGCGCACGCTGGACCAGAAGCGGCTGGGCAAGCAGCGTGTGGAGGCGATCCAGGTGCTGCGCGGGCTGACCCGGCCGGACTACGGCTGGCGCAACCACCCCGCGGTGAAGATGTGGGCCGGGTACGAGGAGGCGCTGACCCGGTACGGGCTGGACATGTGCGCGGTGTGGTGCGAGCCGGGCCGGGCCGACACCTGCGCCGGCACGCTCGCCACCGACCTGGCCACCGCCTGCGGCGTCTCGCTGATCCGCACCCAGGAGGAGTTGGCCGCCGCCGGTGAACTGCCGCCCTGGCTGGGCCGCGGCGACCTGCACCGCAGTCACCGGTCGTCGCTGCTGCGCAAGGACCCCGTCCACTACGCACGGTTGTTCACCGACGTCTCCCCCGACCTGGAGTACGTCTGGCCGCCGTCGGACCGCCCGCGCCGCTGCCTGCCGTGAAGGGCAGGGCCGCAGATCCGGATGCGTCAGAACGGGTGCCTTCCTTCCGCCTCAGGCAGACTGTGAGCACCGCCGACCGAAGGATGCCCCCGTGAGCCTGTCGCAAGTGGTAGGTCGTCTGATCGGCGTACGCGAGCACGTGGTGGACCCGGGCGGCGGTGGCGCCGACCGCGTGCCGCGCCCGGTCCCGGCGCTCGTGGTGGGCGGCGGAATCGCCGGCATGTCGGCGGCGGTGGTGCTGGCCGAGCGCGGGGTGGCGGTGACGGTGCTGGAGGCCGCGCCGCACCTCGGCGGGCGGCTCGGCGCCTGGCCGGAGGAGCTGCGCGACGGTGTCCAGCGCAACGAGCACGGCTTCCACGCGTTCTTCCGGCAGTACTGGAACTGGCGGTCGATCCTGCGCCGGGTCGATCCGGCGCTGGGCTTCCTCAAGCCGATCCCGGGCTATCCGATCCTGTCCGAGCAGTGGCCGACCGAGGAGTTCGGCAAGCTGCCGCCCGCGCCGCCGGCGAACCTGCTGGCGCTGCTGCTGCGCAGCCCCAGCCTGCGCCTGGCGGACCTGCGCTCGATGGACCGGGACGCCGCGCTGCCGCTGCTCACCTACGACCCGGTACGCACCTACGAGGAGTTCGACGAGCGCACCGCCGACGAGTTGCTCAGCTCGCTGCGGCTGCCGGACCGGGCGCGCGCCATGCTGTTCGAGGTCTTCTCGCACTCGTTCTTCAATCACGAGGCGGAGATGTCGGCCGCCGAGATGATCGCGCAGTTCCACTTCTACCTGCTCGGCAACCCGGAAGGGTTGGCCTTCGACTGCCCGGACCGGGACTACGGCACGGCGATCTGGGAGCCGCTGCCCCGGTACGTGGAGAAGCACGGCGGCCGGGTGCTGACCGGCGCGGCGGCGGCCCGCCTGGACCGTACCGCAGCGGGTTGGCGGGTGACCGGCGCCGACGGTGACGTCTGGGAGGCGCCGCACGTGGTGCTCGCGGTGGACCCACCGGCGCTCGCCGCGCTGGTCGACGCCTCCCCCGGCCTGGTCGCGGCGGCACCCGAGCTGGTGGCGCGGATGCCCGCGTTCGGCCGGCCCGGGCCGCCGTACGCGGTGGCGCGCTACTGGATGGACGGGGACGTCCGGGCCGACCGGGCGGTGTTCAGCGGCGTCTCCCGGCAGCCCACGCTGGACTCGGTGACGCTCTACCACCGGCTGGAGGACGAGCCCCGGCGCTGGGCCGAGCGGACCGGTGGTTCGGTGGTGGAGCTGCACGCGTACGCCTGCGAGCCGGACGTGCCGGCCGACGAGCTGGCCGCGCGGATGCTGCGGGAGCTGACCGCGCTCTGGCCGGAGGTCGCCGACCTGCGGGTACGCGAGCTGCGTGCCCGGGTCGAGGCGCAGGCCCCGGCGTTCACGCCGGGCAGCCACGCCTGGCGTCCCGGAGTGGAGACCGACGCGCCCGGCCTCTACCTGGCCGGTGACGGCATCCGCACCGACTTCCCGAGCGCGCTGATGGAACGCTCTGCGGCCACCGGGATCATCGCGGCGAACCACATCCTGCGCGCCGAGGGGGCGGCGGCCGAGCCGGTCCGCTCGATCCGTCCGCGCGGCCTCCTGGCCGGTAAGACTGGCCCGAAACACCCATAAGCGAACAAAAACGGCTCTACGCTCGACTGATCCGGTGACACGGGAGGTCGGGCGGTGAGCACCGCGACGCGCGAGCGGCGCGACGAGGAGTACGGGACACCGCGGGACGAACGGACCGCGGTGGTCACCGCGCTGCGACTCGGCTGGTCGATGGCGGACGCCTACCACCACGCGCAGACCGCCGACCTGGCCGAGGACGGGAACCGGCAGATGCCGGCGCCGCCGAAGCTGTCGAACCTGACCGAGCTGGCCGGGCGGCACCGGCTCGGCATGTACCTCGACGGCGTGGACGTCGCGCTGGCCCAGATCGCGCCGCTCACCCCAGCCGGCCGTACGGTGCCGTCCACCGCCGTCGCCCGAGGCGCCACCGGGACCGACCGGGAACCGCTGCTGCGCGCGCTCGACGACCTCAACATCGACGTGCTGCGCTGGACGATGGCGACGAACCACCGGGTGGGCGTGGCGTACCGGCTCGGGCGCTCGCTCGCCGACACCGTCCGGCGCGGCGACGCCGACCAGCTCGCCGGGCGCTTCGCAGGCCGGCACATCCAGATCGGCAGGTGGCTGGACGAGCTGGCGAGCGTGCTGCCGCCGTACTCGGCCGCCGTGGTGCGCCGCTCCCTCGCCGCCTGGGCCACCGCCGTCGGTCGCGCCACTGTCGGCGACCCGGGCGAGGCCGGGCTCGCCGAGCTGGCCCGCGAACTACGCAACCAGGGCGACCTGTGGCAGGACGTGCTGACCGGCGGCCTGCACCCGCGCGACCTGCTGGACGAGGAGAACTGGGCGGTGGTCGCCCGCAACGTCATCATCCGGGACCGGAAGCTGGTGGCGCAGGCGGCCCGGGGCATCTTCTGGCCGGTGCTGGCGCCGCTGCTGGTGGTGCTGCTCGCGGTCGTCGGGGTCAGCGCGGCCGCCGCGGCCGGCTCCCCCACCACCAGGGCGGCGGTGGCGCTCGTCGGCCTCGGCGCCGGGCTCACCGCGATCTGGCGGTCGATCTCCACGCCCACGCTGTCGGTGGCGGCCGAGGTGAACCGCCCGCTGCTGGACAGCGAGCTGGTGGTGCAGATGACCGCCCGGATCGACCGGCCGCTCACCGCCGCGGGACGTGCCGGGCGGGCCGGACGGCAGCGGCGGCCCGCCGACGACGGATCGAAATACGTTGGCCATGATTCCCGAATCGATCTACCGTGATCGCGCAAGGTCAACCACCGCTTCAGGAGCCGACGATGTCGCTACGATCCGCCACCACGATGACGTCGTGGCTGCTCGGTGACGCCTGTCGGGAACACGGCCCCTGGCCCGGAGGGCACGGCTGACGCGTACGTCGCGCGTCCCCGTCGTCGCCGCCCGGTCCCGTGGACCGGGCGGCTTTTTCGTCGCCGTACCGCCGATCGTGAAGGGAGAGCCCGGTGGACGCCGTCCTCGTCATAAACGCCGACCTCGGCCCGCTGCACCGGGTCACCGTCAAGCACGCGATCCGGATGCTCTGCCGCCGGGTCGCCGAGATCCACGAGGCCGAGCCGGACCGGGTGATCGGCGTCTTCCCGCTGCCACGGGTGGTCCGCCTCGTCCGGTACGTGGTGACCCGCTGGCGGTTCAGCGCCGGCCCGGCCTGGTCCCGGGCCGGGGTGCTGGCCCGCGACCGGCGGCGGTGCGCGTACTGCGACGGCGCGGCCACCACCATCGACCACGTCCTGCCCCGCTCCCGCGGTGGCCGGAACACCTGGGGGAACACCACCGCCGCCTGCTACGCGTGCAACCAGCGCAAGGGTGACCGGACCCCCGCCGAGGCGGGCATGCCGCTGCGGCGGGAGCCGGTGACACCGAGCTGGGCCGCGCTGGCGCGGTGACGGACGGCCGGCGGGCACAGGGGGCGGTGCCGGGGGTACTTCCCGGCGCCGCGCCCGCCGGTCCCACCATGCCCTAGGTGTCGAGACGCCGGGCCAGCCCGTCGAGCAGGAGGTCCAGCCCACCACCGAACTCGTCCTCCGGTCCGACCGCGCCGGCGTCGCGCGCGGTCTCGGCGAGCAGGGGGAACTCGTCGCGGGGCAGCGCCTCGATGGCAGCCGTGCCGGGGCCGGCCAGCGCGCCGAGGTGTTCCATCTGGATCGCGCCGACCACGTAGCCGAGCAGGGCGCGGAACGCGACCACCCGCCCGGTTCCGGTGAAGCCGGCCCGGGTCAGCACCGCGAGCACCGCCTCTCCCCAGCGCAGGATCGCCGGTGAGCGGTGCCGGTGCGCGGGCAGCAACGGGACGACGGCCGGATGGGCGCCGACCGCGTGGCGTACCCGGTCGGCCAGCTCCCGGACGCCGTCCGGCCACGGGACGTCGAGCGGCGGCCGGGTGTCCACCCGGTCGAGGACCCGCTCGACGACGAGCGCCTCCAATTCGTCGCGGTCGGCGACGTAGCGGTAGAGGCCCATCGTGCTGGTGCCGAGCTGCGTGCCGACCGCGCGCATGGTGAGGCCGGCGAGGCCGTCCCGGTCGAGCACCGCGAGCGCCGCGTCGGCGAGCCGGGCCGGGGTCAGGGAACGGGGACGAGGCATGGCCTTGACAGCGTACAAGATACGCCTACGGTTGTAGGAGTACGCCGTACGCCTACAACGGGAGCGCGCATGGACGTCGTCAACCCCCGCCACCTGACCAGCGTGACCGGCGCCCAGGTCGCCCTGCCGGACCCGGACCGCCTGGTCCACCTCCAGTTCCGTCGCTTCGCCGGCTGCCCGGTCTGCAACCTCCACCTGCGCTCGATCGTCCGCCGGCACGCCGAGATCGAGGCGGCCGGCGTACGCGAGGTGGTCCTCTTCCACTCCCCGCCGACGAACTGCGCGAGCACGTCGCCGACCTGCCGTTCGCCGTCGTGGCCGATCCGGACCGGCGGCTCTACCGGGAGTTCGGGGTGGAGTCGGCGCGGCGGTCGCTGCTCGACCCACGCGCCTGGCTGCCGATCCTGCGTGCCGTGGCGACCGGCACCTGGCACGTCCTGCGCGGCCGCGAACGGCTGCCGTCCCGCACGCCGCACGGCGGCCGGCTCGGGCTGCCGGCCGACTTCCTGATCGCGCCGGACGGCCGGGTGCTCGCCGCGAAGCACGGCGAACACGCCTCCGACCAGTGGTCGGTGGACGAGCTACTGACCCAGGTCAGCGGGAGCCGGTCGACACGCTGACCGCCGGATCGCCGGGGTGTTCCCGCAGGAACGCCTCGGCCAGCGCGAACGTCAACACCGTGCCGACCAGCAGCAGCCGGACACGGTGGCGTCCCCGCTTGATCTCCCGACGTTCCGAATCAGCGTCCACGATGGTCCCCCGTTCGACGGCCGGGACGTACCCATCGGGGGATGCCGGTCAAACGGCGGTCAGCGCGTGGCGGGCGGGGTCCAGCCGAAGCGCGGCGGCCGGCGCTCGTTGACGGCCGCAACCCCCTCGCGGGCCTCGCCGCTGTCCCGCACCTGGGCGTGCCACCAGGCCAGCCGGTCGGCGTCGGCACGCCCGTCGACGATCTCCTTCGCGGCGGTCACGGTGAGCCGGGACCGCTCGGCGATGGTGGCGGTCAGCGCCGCCACCCGCCCGGCCAGGTCCCCGGCCGGCAACACCTCGTCCACCAGGCCGATCCGCAGTGCCCGCTCGGCGTCGACCAGCTCGCTGGTGAACAGGAGATGCTTCGCAGCGGACGGCCCGACCAGCGCGGCCAGCCGCCGGGTGGTCGGTGCCGGGTAGACCAGGCCGAGCCGGGCCGGGGGTACGCCGAACCGGGCGTCCGCGGCGGCCAGCCGCAGGTCGCAGGCGACGGCGAGCTGACAGCCGCCGCCCACGCAGGCACCCTCGATCGCCGCCACGGTGGGGCGGCCGAATGCGGCGAGCCGTTCCTCGGCGGCCACCGCGATGCTGCCGTCACCGGCGGCCAGCAGCTCGTCCAGGTCGCCGAGGTCGGCGCCGGCGCAGAACGTGCCGCCCGCGCCGGTGAGCACCAGCACCCGTACCGCCGGGTCCGCCTCCAGGCCGTCGAGCAGCACCGGGAGCTGCCGCCACATGGCCGGGGTCATGGCGTTGCGCCGGGCCGGGTTGTGGATGACCACCGTCGCCACCGGGCCGTCCAGGGCGACTGTCAGTTCCGCGTCGGACATGGTGCGACCGTAACGGCCGGGGCCCGGCGACCACCCGCGTGGGGTGGCCGCCGGGCCCCGGAGTCGGCGGTCAGGTCAGGAGACGTTGATCGCGGTGTCGTCGAGCACGAACGAGGTCTGCAGCGAGACGTCCTCGGTGCCGGTGAACTTCAGCGTGACGGTCTGCCCGGCGTACGCCGCCAGGTTGAACGACTTCTGGCTGTAGCCGCTGGCCTTGTTCAGGTTCGAGTAGGTCGCCAGCGTGGCCAGCACCGAGCCGGACGAGTTGAGCACCTGCACGTTCAGCTTGTCGTACTGGACGCTGCTGGTGGTCTCCGCCGTGTCGATGTGCAGCCAGAACGAGAGGGTGTACGCGGAGCAGCCGCTCGGCAGGCTCACCGACTGCGACAGCGTCTCGGTACGGGTGCTGCCGTAGCCGTTCATCCACGCGTTCCAGGATCCGGTGCGGGTCGGCTGGCTGCTGCCGTGCTGCCCGATCACGCCGGAGCTGGCGGACCAGACCGTGTTGCCGGACTCGAAGCCGGGGTTGCCGAGCTTCTGGCCCGCGCCGGTGCAGCCGCCGCCGACGCTGCTCACGGTCAGCGAGTACGTGGCGGTCTTGGCGCCGGACGCCGCGCTGCCGCTGACCGTCACCGAGTAGGTGCCGGTCGGGGTGCTGGAGCTGGTGGAGATGGTGAGCGTGGACGAGCCGCCCGAGGTCACCGAGGCGGGGCTGAACGACGCGGTGGCGCCGGTCGGCAGGCCGGACGCGGAGAACGTCACGGTCTGCGCGGTGCCGCTGGTGGTGGACGTGGCGACGGTGGCGGAGACCGAACCGCCCGCGGTCACCGACCCGGCGGTCGGCGAGAGCGAGACGGAGAAGTCGTTGCCGGTCGAGCTGCACGGCGCGTCGTTGCCGGCGACGTTCACCGCGGTCCACGCCGCCTGGACGGTCTTGTACTCGGTGGAGCAGTTGCCGTACAGGTCGGTAGCGGCCCGCAGGCTGTACGCGCGGGCGGTGTTGGCCGGGTTGCTGGTGTTCACGTACGAGGTGTTCGAGGTGAAGTACACGTCGAGCGCCCGGTACCAGATCTTCTCCGCCTTGGTGCGGCCGATGCCGGTGACCGCCGGGGCCGAGCCGCAGACCGGCGAGGTGCCGTACGCGGTGGCGCCGGTGCCCTCGGCGAGGTTGAAGAAGAAGTGGTTGCCGACGCCGGAGGAGTAGTGCACGTCCTTGTTCTTCGTGCTGGTGGACCAGCAGGAGTCGGACGAGCCGTCCAGCGACGGGTTGTACATGTAGCGCAGCGGCGTACCGTTGCCGTTGATGTTGATCTTCTCGCCGACCTGGTAGTCGCCCGCGTCGCTCGGCGCGGCGGCGTAGAACTCCACCATGTTGCCGAAGATGTCGCTGGTCGACTCGTTGAGGCCGCCGGACTCACCGGAATAGACCAGCCCGGCCAGCGCCTCGGTGACGCCGTGGCTCATCTCGTGCCCGGCCACGTCCAGCGAGACCAGGGGGCGGGAGTTGCTGGAGCCGTCGCCGTAGGTCATCTGGGCGCCGTCCCAGAACGCGTTCACGTAGTTGTTGCCGTAGTGCACCCGGCTCGGCACGCCCTGGCCGTTGCCGAAGATGCCGTTGCGGCCGTGCACGTTCTTGAAGTAGTCGAACGTCTTGGCGGCACCGAAGTGGGCGTCCACGGCGGCCGACTGCCGGTTCGAGTTGGCGCCGGTGCCCCACGCGTTGTCCGCGTCGGTCAACGTGGTGCAGCTGGAGGTCCCGTTGTTCATGTCGCAGGTACGGCCGTTGCCGCGTACCGGGTCGATCATCTGGTACGTGCTGCCGGACAGCGTCGTGTCGATGGTGACCGAGCCGGTGTAGATGCCCTGGCCCGTGCCGGCCACCGTCTCGATCTCGTCGTACGAGCCGATCACCTTGCCGGTGGTGGCGTCGGTGACGACGTGCAGCTTCGACGGCGTCTGCTTGTCCGCCTTCCAGCCGGTCGCGACGGTCTCCCAGGCGAGACGGCCCTTGCCGCTGCTGGCGTCGACGAACAGCTCCGGTGCGCCGACCGAGGTGAGCGAGCCGGAGAACGCCTTGCGGGCGCTGGCCTTGGCGGCCTCCGCTCCGACCTTCGCGGTGGTGCCCAGGGTCAGCGGGGCGGAGAGGCTGACCGACGCGCCGGTCATGGTGCCGTTCGCGGCGGTGTGGATGACGAAGTCACCGCCGTACACCCGGAGGCCCTGGTAGGTCCGGCTGTAGCGGGTGTGCGCCGCCCCGGACGGGTCGACCTTGGTGCGGACGGCCTGATAGGCCTCACCACTGGCGCCCTGGACGGCGCCGGGGTTGGCACGCAGCAGGCTCGCGGACCGGGCTACGGCCGAGGCCTCAGCGCTGGGTGCGCTTGGCGCTGCCGCTTGCGCAGAGGTGGTGACGCAGGCCAGCACGCTGCTGGTGAGCAGCGCTGCGCTGACGGCGGCGACGGATCTTTTCACGGGCCCTCCTGGAAGGCGGATGTTGTGACGGGGGTTGTCACTGGTGTAGATATAGCGATACATCGAAAAACGTGAAAGAGGCTGGCGTGCTCTCGCCGGAGACACTGACCGAACGGATGAGGAGGAGCGGTGACCCGGAACCGGGTGGTCCCGTCGCGCGTCCGATCGGGTATGAGAGCTGCCCCCGCCATCGCTGCCGTCGCCGCCCTTCTCGTCCCGATCGCCGGCTGCGCCCGCACCGACGCGCCACCCGTCATCACGGACGGCCCCTCGCCGCTGGCCGCCGAGGTCGTGCTCGTGAAGTCCGGCGGCATAGCCGGGGTGAAGGACACGGTCACCGTGCGGCCGGACGGCCAGTGGACCAAGACCGACCGGACCGGCGCCGCCCAGGAGGGCCGGCTCGCCACGGCGGACCTCACCCGGCTGCAGCAGCTCACCACCGACCCCCGGCTGGCCGCCGAGACCGCGGAAACCAAGGGCCCGGACAACTGCGCCGACGGGTTCACCTACCGGCTGACCGTCGGCCCGGCCCAGACCGGGTACGTGGACTGCGGGGCCGCCGCCCGGCCACCGGCCGTCACCGCGCAGGTGGTCGAACTGCTCGGCGACGCCACCGGCTGACCCGCCCGGACCTCAAACCCGATCCGGCTGTGACTTCGGCCTATGGCCGGCGGACGGGCGAGCGGGCCAGCATGGAGGGCATGACTCGCGCACTCATCGCCATGACCAGTCACTCCGAGCTGGGCCGCACCGGCCGCTCGACCGGCTACTACGTCGGCGAGGCCGCCGAGCCGTGGGAGGTGTTCCGGGCCGCCGGGTACGACGTCGACCTGGTGTCGGTGGCCGGCGGGGAGCCGCCGGTCGACGGCCGGGACGAGAACGACAGCACCCAGAACGACTTCCTCGCGACCGCAGGCGTCACCGACACGCCGAAGGCCGCCGACGTCGACCCGGACGGGTACGACGTGATCCTCTTCGCCGGCGGTCACGGCACCATGTGGGACTTCCCCGACGACCCCGACCTGGCCCGGATCGCCCGCTCGGTCTACGAGCGCGGCGGCGTGGTGGCCGCCGTCTGCCACGGACCGGCGGCGCTGGTGAACCTCACCCTCACCGACGGCTCCCGGCTGATCGCCGGCAAGCGGGTGGCCGGCTTCACGAACAGCGAGGAGGCGGCCGTCGGCCTCACCGACGAGGTGCCGTTCCTGCTCGCCGACAAGCTCGCCGAGGCGGGCGCGCAGCACGTGCCGGCGCCGGACTTCACCGAGCACGTGGTGGTCGACGAGCGCCTGGTGACCGGCCAGAACCCGCAGTCCGCCCGCGCCGTGGCCGACGCCGTGGTGAAGCTGCGCGCCTGAGCGCGGTCAGATCCGGTAGTCGTCGGGCAGGCCGGTGGCACGCAGCTCGGGCGGCAGGTGGGCGACGTCGTTGAACGCGATGAGCGCCGGCGGGCCGCCCGAGCTGTAGCGGATCACCGTGAGCCCGCAGTTCTGCTGATTGAGCCCGATCCATCGCCGGGCCGGCGCCTCCAGCGCGTTCAGCACCAGCCAGGCGACCAGGAAGTTGTGGGTGACGACCAGCTCGCGTACGTCACCCTGCGCGGGGGCGGTGGCGAACCGGGCCACCGCCTCCGCCGTCACGCGCGGCCCGTCGCGCCGCTCCCGCTCGGTGAAGCCGGCCAGGAACGCCGCGTACCGCTCCGGCAGCTCGGCCGGGTCGGTGTCGTGCGGCACGTGGTCGCCGGCGCGGTCGTCCGCGCGTACCGGAACACCCGGCAGCGACGCCGCGACCAGCGCGGCGGTCTCCGCGGCCCGGCGGGCCGGCCCATGGTGTACGGCGTCGAAGCGCGTGCCGCGCAGCCGCTCGCCCAGCAGCGTCGCCTGCCGCCGGCCCTTCTCGGACAGGCCGGTGTCCGCCTCCTCCTCCGGGCGGTCCTGCTCGCCGTGGCGGACCAGGTAGAGCAGTCGGCTGGGCATCGGCACCTCCACGGTCGGGGACAGCGAGACTAACCCGTCCCTCGCCGACCGGCCCGGGCTGATCGCCGCCCTCCGGCTGGTTCACGGGGGCCCTGGCCGTGCCCGTCGAGCAGCACCATGTACCGGTCCCAGGCCGCCGATCCGCCGGGCAGCCTCCTCGCTCCTGGTGGCCCCCCTGCACCCCGCGCGTACAACGTCTGAGGCCGCGTCAGCGCGGGGATTCGCCGGACCGCAATCCGACGACGAGGAGCGCGACCATGCGCCGGCCGTAGTCGGGGTCCTCGTCCGGCATGGGCGCACACAGTTTCGCGACGGCGTACAGCAGGTCCTGGGCGCTGATCCGAACCTGGACCTCGCCGCTGGCGGTAGCGGCTTCGAGCAACGACTCGAGAGCCGGTCCCAGCTTCTGCATGAGATATCCGGGTAGGCCGTCGAACGCCGGATCGCCGGAGTGCAGGGCCGCGGCGAATCCGCGTTTGGTCGCGACGAACGCGGTGAACCGGTCGAGCCACTTCGCGAGGGCGGCCCCCGGCTCGTGCGCGGCGGCCAGCGCCGGGGCCGCGTCGGCGCAGGCGTCGATCTCCCGCTCGATGACGGCCTTGATCAGATCCGAGCGCTGCGGGAAGTGCCGGTAGAGCGTGCCGACGCCGACGCCGGCCAGATCGGTGATCTCTTTGGCCGGGGCATCGACGCCGATGGTGCTGAAGACCGTCTTCGCCGCTTCGAGCAGGGACTCGATGTTGCGGCGCGCGTCGGTGCGCAGTCGGCGCGGCGCGCGTTCGCGAACACCGAAATCTGCCGTGCTGTCGGACACAGCTGCACCTCCCTTGCTTTTCCGGAAAACCTTTCCGTATAGTTCCGGAAAGGGATTCCGCATAACCACGATACCGCAGGGAGACGTTCATGCAGTACCGCACCCTGGGCCGGACCGGCATCCAGGTCAGCCCGTACGCGCTCGGCACGCTGATGTTCGCCACGGTGATCGGCAACCCCGACCCTGACGACTCGATCAAGGTCATCCACAAGGCGCTGGATGCGGGAATCAACCTTGTCGACACCGCCGACGCCTACGGCGACTCGGAGGAGATCGTGGGCAGGGCCCTCAAGGGGCGCCGCGACAACGTCGTCCTCGCGACCAAGGTGGGCCTTCCCAGGCTGAACGCGCCGACCCGGACGCCGGGCGCGGCCGCCGCCACCGACCCCAACCAGCGAGGTGCCTCCCGCCGCTGGATCATGACCGCGGTCGAGGGCTCACTACGCCGCCTGCAGACCGACCACATCGACCTCTACCAGATCCAGCGCCCGGACCCCGACACCGACATCGACATCGAGGAGACGCTCTCCGCGCTCTCCGACCTGATCCGCAGTGGCAAGGTCCGGGCGATCGGGTCATCCACGATGCCCGCATCCCACCTCGTCGAGGCCCAGTGGGTCGCCGAGCGGCGCGGGCTGGAACGTTTCCACACCGAGCAGCCGCCCTACTCGATCCTCAACCGCGGCATCGAGAGCGAGGTGCTGCCGGCCGCGCAGCGCTACGGGATGGGCACGCTGGTGTGGGGCCCGCTCGGGCAGGGGATGCTCACCGGCCGGGTCCGCAAGGGCGAGCAGAACGACCTGCGCCGTGCCCGCTTCTCCAAGCACCTCACCGACGAGCGCCGGATCGACGTCGTCGAACAACTCATCCCGCTCGCCGACGAGGCCGGCATGCCGTTGACCCACCTCGCCATGGCATTCGCCATCGCACACCCCGGCGTGACCAGCGCGATCCTCGGCCCGCGCACCATGGAGCACCTCGACGACCTGCTCGCGGGCCTCGACGTCACGCTCACCGACGAGCTACTCGACCGGATCGACGAGATCGTCGCGCCCGGCACCGATGTCACCCGGCTCGACCAGGCCTACCTGCCCCCGGCCCTGCTGAAGCCGGACCTGCGCCGCCGGCCGGTCAGCGAGCGTGGCGCCGCCTGACCGTCCTGCCCGTCGAAGACGAAGAGCAGCTTGTCGCCTTCGTCCGGCGACGGCGGCCGGCCGAAACGCCTAATGGAATTGGAGCCACTGCCGGACGCCGCCGTTGTCACTCAGTTCGTCACCCGTCAGGCCTGCGCAGCCATCAGCGCATCGGTCTCGGCGAAGCCCAGTGCGCCGTCGAGGGCCTGGTAGGTCCCAGCGGCCAGCAACTCGCGGGCGGCGCGCCGCGCCGCCGCGTACGCGGTCAGGGCGATCGCCGGGCCGAGGCTGACCCTCGTGACGCCCAGGCCGGCAAGCTCACTGATCGAGGGTGAGCCCGGCCCGGCCATGACGTTCAACGGCACCGCGAGCTCGTTGCTGTCAGCGTTGCTGTCATCCGGCCGGATCGCAGCGGCTGCCGCCGCGAAACGCCTGATGGAATTGGAGCCCCCGGCCGGGATCGAACCGGCGACATCTCGCTTACAAGGCGAGTGCTCTGGCCAGCTGAGCTACAGGGGCGCGTGCGTTGGGGGTCAGCATAGCGACTGAGCCCCGGAAATCCCGCCTCGCAGGGCTCCCCAGCACGGAAAACGTCGGTATCCCGACCGGGATGGCGATGGATCATCACCTGGCCGCGCTCCCAGGCGGGGAGATTGATGCCGCGCCGTGCCCGACTGACCGTTATGCGTATGCCGTCCGTCCCATCCCTCGCGCCACGTCTTGGCACGATCGCGAAAGCCGTTTACCGTGCAGTGACACGGACGACACTCCGGCCGGCCTCGGCTGCCCGAGCGACGACCCCGTTGGCCGGCGCCTCGGGCGCCGGTCGCTCCTTCACTCGGATCGTCCGGCACGTTCCTGCCGGTGAAAGGAAGCGCTCCATCATGGCTACGGTCACCTACTCGAAGGCGTCCCGGATCTATCCGGGCACCGAGCGCCCCGCCGTCAACCAGCTCGACCTCCAGATCGGTGACGGGGAGTTCCTCGTCCTGGTCGGCCCGTCCGGCTGCGGCAAGTCCACCAGCCTCCGGATGCTCGCCGGCCTGGAGGACGTCGACGACGGCGCGATCTACATCGACGACCGGGACGTCACCCACCTCCCGCCGAAGGCCCGCGACATCGCGATGGTCTTCCAGAACTACGCCCTCTACCCGCACATGACGGTGTACGAGAACATGGCGTTCGCCCTCAAGCTGCGCAAGACCTCGAAGGCGGAGATCGACCGGCGGGTCAAGGAAGCGGCCGGGCTGCTCCAGCTGGAGGAGTTCCTCAGCCGCAAGCCGAAGGCGCTCTCCGGCGGTCAGCGCCAGCGTGTCGCCATGGGCCGCGCGATCGTCCGCGAGCCGCAGGTCTTCCTCATGGACGAGCCGCTGTCGAACCTCGACGCCAAGCTGCGTGTGCAGACCCGTACCCAGATCGCCTCGCTCCAGGCGAAGCTGGGCGTCACCACCGTCTACGTCACCCACGACCAGGTCGAGGCCATGACCATGGGTCACCGGGTGGCGGTCATGCTCGACGGCGTGCTCCAGCAGGTGGACACCCCGCGGGCGCTCTACGACACCCCGGCCAACGTCTTCGTCGCCGGCTTCATGGGCTCCCCGGCCATGAACATCAAGACGGTGAAGCTGACCGACCAGGGCGGCGTGTTCGCCGAGATGATCATGCCGCTGACCCGCGAGCAGGTCGAGGCGGCCCGCGCCGAGGGCGGCGACGGCAAGGTCACCGTCGGCTTCCGTCCGGAGGACTGCGACCTGGTGAGCCCGTCCGAGGGCGGCATGCCGGTCGTGGTCGAGCTGGTCGAGGACCTGGGCTCCGACGCCAACGTCTACGGCCACGCCGCGCTTGAGGGCCACAACGAGCGGTTCGTGGTCCGCACCGACCGGCGCACCATGCCGAACATGGGCGACACCGTGTTCGTCAAGCCGCGTGTCGGCCGTAGCCACGTCTTCCACGCCACCACCGGCATCCGGATCTGACGTACGCGAAAGAAGGGGCGGCCCGCCACGGCGGACCGCCCCTTCTTCGTACTCTCGATCAGGCCTCGACGGACCGGCGGCGGGCGACCTCGGCGAGCGTGACCGCGGCGGCGACGCTGGCGTTGAGCGACTCCACGTCGGAGATCATCGGGATGCTGACGGTCAGGTCGCAGGTCTCCCCGACCAGGCGGGACAGCCCGCGGCCCTCCGAGCCGACCACCACGACCAGCGGGCCGACGGCGGCCTCCAGGTCGTACAGGTCGGTCTGCCCGTCGGCGTCCAGGCCGACCACGACGAAGCCGGCGTCCTTGCACGCCTTGAGCGACCGGGTCAGGTTGGTGACCTGGGCGACCGGCACGCGCGCCGCCGCGCCGGCGCTGGTCCGCCAGGCGGTCGCGGTGATCCCGGCGGCACGCCGTTCGGGTACGAAGACACCCTGCGCGCCGAACGCGGCGGCCGACCGGATGACAGCGCCGAGGTTGCGCGGGTCGGTGACCCCGTCCAGCGCGACGAGCAGCGGGGCGGCCTGCTCCAGCGCGGCGGCGACCAGGTCGTCGAACGCCTCGTAGACGAACGGCGGCACCTGGAGGCCTACCCCCTGGTGCAGCACCCCGCCGGTCATCCGGTCCAGCTCGGCGCGGCTGACCTCCAGGATCGCGATGCCCCGGTCGGCGGCGGTGCGGACGATCTCCTTGACCCGGTCGTCCATGTCGATGCCCTGCGCGGTGTAGAGCGCGGTCGCGGGCACCTGGGTGCGCAGCGACTCCAGCACCGGGTTGCGCCCGACCAGCAGCTCCGGGCTGTCCTTCGCCGGGTTGGCCTTGCGACCCGGCGCGACCCGAGGGCCGCCCCGACCGCCGGGCTTGCCCTTGCCGCCCTTGAGCGGCACACCGGGCCGGCTGCCCTTGCCCCAGGTGGTGTCCTTGGTGCCGGGCTGGCCGATCTTGGGCGAGCGGCCCTCCTCGGCGGCGGCGCGGCGCTCCTTGTCCTGCTTCCAGGCGGTGCGCTGGGGCAGCTTCTCGGTGCCCGAGTACGCCTTGTGCCAGGGCCGCTCGTCGGCGGGCAGCGTGCGGCCCCGCCCGCCGAGAGAGTCCTTGTTCTTGCCACCGGTGCCCTTGGGGGCACCCGCCTTCGGCGTCAGTCGCCGGCCACGGCGCTGCGAGTTGCCGGCCATCAGTCCTGCTCTCCAATAGTCCAACGCGGGCCCTGGGGGGTGTCCTCGACGACCACGCCTGCCTGCTTGAGCTGGTCGCGTACGGCGTCGGCGGCCGCCCAGTCCTTGCGGCTGCGGGCCTGCGCGCGCTGCTCCAGGGCCAGCGCGATCAGGGAGTCCACCACACCGCGCAGGTCGTCCGTGCGGCCGCCGCCGGTCCAGGCCGGGTCCAAGGGGTCGACGCCGAGGATATCCAGCATCGCCCGGGTGGCGGCGAGCGTCGTGCGGACGGTCACATCGTCCCCGGCGGTGAGCGCGGTGTTGCCGTCGCGCACCACCTCGTGCAGCGCCGCCAGCGCCGCAGACGTGTTGAGGTCGTCGTCCATCGCCGCGACGAACCCGGCCGGCAGGTCGCCGGGCCGGCCCGCGCCGACCCGCTCGGCCGCCCGCTGCACGAAGCCCTCGATCCGCCGGTACGCGACAGCGGCCTCGCGCAGCGCGTCCTCGGAGTAGTCGATGCGGGAGCGGTGGTGCGCGGCGACGTAGTAGTAGCGCAGCTCCACCGTGCGGACCCCGAGCGAGGCCACATAGTCGAGGTCGAGCGTGTTGCCGAGCGACTTGCCCATCTTGGTGCCGCCGATGCTGAGCAGGCCGTGGTGCACCCAGTAGCGCGCGAACGGCAGGTCGGCGGCCTGCGACTGGGCGATCTCGTTCTCGTGGTGCGGGAATGTCAGATCGAGCCCACCGCCGTGGATGTCGAAATCGGGGCCCAGGTAGCGCCAGCACATGGCCGAGCACTCGATGTGCCAGCCGGGGCGTCCGCGCCCCCACGGCGACGGCCAGTAGGCATCGGCCGGCTCGCCCGGCTTGACGCCCTTCCAGAGCGCGAAGTCACGCGGGTCGCGCTTGCCCCGGTCGGGGGCGTCGTCCGCGGACTGCATGTCCGCAGGCGACTGGCCGGACAGCGAACCGTACGCGGGCCAGGAGGCCACGTCGAAGTAGACGTCGCCGGAGCCGTCGGTGGCCGGATAGGCGTGACCGGTCTCGATCAGCCGGGCGATCAGCTCGTGCATCTCCGGGACGTGCCCGGTGGCGCGCGGCTCGCACGTCGGGGGGAGCACGTTGAGCGCGCGGTAGGAGGCGGCCAGGATCTGCTCGTTCGCGTACGCGATCGACCAGAACGGCCGGTCCTGCTCCATCGCCTTGACCAGGATCTTGTCGTCGATGTCGGTCAGGTTGCGGATGAACGTGACCTCGAAGCCCTTGCTGAGCAGCCAGCGGCGCAGCACGTCGTAGTTGACGCCGGAGCGAAGGTGACCGATGTGCGGCGGGGCCTGGAGCGTGAGACCACACAGGTAGACCCCCACCTTGCCGGCTTCCCGCGGGACGAAGTCCCGCACCGATCGGGTGGCGGTGTCATACAGACGTAGTGTCACCTCACAAGGGTAGCCGCCCGCACATTTCCGGGTTGGCCGGAGCCGGGTCGTACGCTGCGTGCTGTGGACACGGCGGCGCGTTCCGGAGAGACCGCACAGACCCTGGACCGGGGTCTGCGGCTGCTGCACCTCGTCGCGGACGCGCCGGGCGGGCTGACAGTCACCGAGGCGGCGCACCGGCTGGGCATCGGCCGGGCGGCCGTCTACCGGCTGGTCGGCGCGCTGACCGGCCACGGGATGCTGCGGCGCGACGGCGAGGGCCGCCTGCGCATCGGCGTGGGCGTGCTGCACCTGGCCCGACGCGCCCAGCCGCTGCTGGCCGAGGGAGCGCTGCCCGCGCTGCGCCGCCTCGCCGAGGGCACCGGCGCGACCGCCCACCTGACTGTGGTCGAGAGCGGCGAGGGGGTCGCGCTGGCGGTGGTCGAGCCGAGCTGGACGTCCTTCCACGTGGCGTACCGGACCGGCACCCGGCACCCGCTGGAGCGGGGCGCGGCGGGCCGGGCGGTGCTGGCCGGGCGGACCGGCGATCCGGGGCCGGTGAGCACCAGCGGCGAGCTGCAGTCGGGCGCGTACGGGGTGGCCGTCCCGGTGCTCGGCGTGCCGGGTCTGGAGGGCAGCGTCGGGGTGGTGTCGCTGACCCCACTCGACGTGGCGGACGTCGGCGCCCAGGTCACGGCCGCCGCCGAGGCGGTGGCCGCCGCGCTCTCCTGACACGGGGCCGATAGCACACCGGCGGGTCGCTCGGGGGTTGTCCACAGGGCGCGGCGGGCGGCTCGGCTGCGGCTGTCCACAGGGGTACCGGTCTCTGCCCGTGCGCCGCCACGCTCGTCAGATGCCACCTCATCCTCATCGACCGCCGGAGCTGGCCTGGCAGGTCTTCCGGGGCTCGGAAGCGATCCGGCGCGGGCTGCTGTCCCGGCACCATCTGCGGGGCGCGTCCTGGATCCGGCTCCGGCAGGACGTCTACGCCGACGCGCGACTCGACCGCGACCACGCACTGGCCTGCCGCGCCGCGTTGCTGCGCATGCCGGCCGGCGCCTCGATCGCCGGCCCCTCGGCGGCCTACCTGCACGGGGTCGAGCACGCCGCCGGATTCACCGACGACGTGCACGTCCTGCTGCCGGCCACGGTCCGGGCCGACTCGCAGCCGGGTGTCCGGGTGCACCACGCCCCGATGTCGAGCACGCGCAGCGGCCTCCTGGTCCCCGTCGGCGCCGCCCCGCGAACGGTCTCAGCCGCAGGAACCGCCCCACACGCGGGCACGGCATCGAAACCGTACGCGCCGCCGTCACTCGGCGCGGCGGTGATCCTGGCCGGGCCGCCGCCGCGTACCGATCCGGTCGCCTGTGCCTGGGAGACCGCGGTCTGGGCCGATCCGGTGAAGGCGGTCGGCATCATCGACGGGCTGCTGCGTGCCGGTTCGGTGAGCCGCTCGGCGTTGGCGGGCGAGGCGGCCCGGAACGCCGCTCGTCCCGGTGGGCGGCGGGCGACGTGGGTGTTCGGCCTGACCGACGGGCTGGCCCAGTCACCGCCCGAGTCCCACCTGCGGGTACGCCTCGTCTTCGCCGGCCTGCCGCGCCCGGTGGCCCAGCATCCGGTGCGCGTGTCGCCCGGCCTGATCCTGCACCCCGACCTGGCCTGGCCGGAGTTCCGGGTCGCCGTCGAGCACGACGGTCAGGGGCACGCCGACGCGGACCGGACGCACTTCGACCGGCGGCGGCTCGACCAGCTCGTCGAGGCCGGCTGGCTGGTCCTGCACGTGACCGGCCGCCGCCTGCACAAGGAGTTCCCCGCCCTGGTCCGGGAGATCCGCGCCGCCCTGGTGGCCCGGGGATGGCGGCCGTGACACGGGCCGGAACGCCGAGGTGGCGGTGTCCGGGCACTCCGGACACCGCCACCTCGGGGAAACTGTCGTTACGGTCGGACGTTCGGCTTGACCGGGGTCTTCACCGCGGCGTAGGCGTCGACGATGCCGTAGCCGTAGAAGCCGTTGAAGTTCAGCGAGCCCGCGCAGTACGCGTCGAACTCGGCGTCCCGGCCCTCGTTGGTGTAGGACTGCAGCCGCGGCTCCGGGCAGGCGTGCTCGGCCGCCGTCCGGTAGAGGTGCTGCTCGACCAGGTTCGGCGCCATGCCGTAGCCGTTGCGGCCCTCCTTCTTGCCGTGCTTGCTGACGATCAGCGCCGCCACACCCGAGACGTGCGGGGACGCCATCGAGGTGCCCTGGAGGTAGGTGTAGTAGCCACACTCACCCTTGGCGGTGCACTGCTTGAACACCGACTCCTCGAAGCCGGCGACGATGTTTCCGTTCTCGTCGACCGACCCCTCCTCCTGGAGCACCTTCTTCGGGTACGTGGAGAGGATCATGTTGGCGTCCGTGCGGTAGGTGTCGGTGCCGAAGCCGTCCCGGAACCAGCCACCCGGCGCCGCCACCGAGATCTGCTCGGTGCCGTAGTTCGAGTAGTCGGCCTTCTTGCCGGACGGGCCGACCGCCGACACGCCGATCACGTGCGGGCCCTCGACCGGCAGGTCCCAGCAGCTCGCGTTGTCGATCGGGCGCGGGTACGGGTCGGCGCCGTAGTCCGGGCTGCTCACGTCGGTACGCGGCGCGCCCAGGTCCTCGTGGTTGTTGCCGAGCGAGCCGACGAGCGTGACGCCGTTGCGGTGCGCGAAGTTCAGCGCCCGCTTCATCGCCTCGATCACGGTGCGCTGCTCGGCCTGGGCCTCCGGCGAGTCGGCCGGGTTGGCGGTGCAGTTGTAGAGCCACGGGTCGACGTAGAAGGACATGTTCACCACGTCCAGCCCGGAGCGGCCCGCGTGCACCAGGGCGTTCACCACCGGGTTGAGGAAGAAGTAGCCGCTGTCCTGGCCACCCTTCAGCTCCACCAGGGAGACGTTCGGGGCCACGCCGGACAGGCCGAAGCCGTTCGCGGCGGCGCCGATGGTGCCGGCCACGTGCGTGCCGTGCCCGCCGTCGTCGGTGCCGACCGGGTCGAGGCAGCTCGCCACCTCGCACGGGCCGTCCACCTCGGGGATGTCCGGGGCGAAGTTGCGCGACAGCGCCCAGTTGAAGTTCGGTGCCAGGTCGGGCTGGCTGGCGTCGACGCCGGTGTCCAGGACGCCGACGGTCACCCGACGGTCGCCCGGCTCGATCTTGCGGGCCTTGTCGGCCCGGATCATGTCCAGGCCCCAGAGCTTGTCGTCGAGCGGGTCCATCTTCTTGCTCTTGCCCTTGGCGACCTTGCCCTTGGTCGCCGCGGCGGCCAGCAGGTGCTCCTGCTCGACCCGGTCCAGCTTCGGCTTGCGGCCGATCGCCTTCTCCTCGGCGGCGCCGACCAGGGCACCGGCCGCGTTGGCCCGGCTGGCGAAGTCCGCCCGGTCGCTTCTGACCTGGAAGAGGCCGACGTCGTCGGTGCGGGCGACGACCTTGCCACCGGCGGCGGTGATCGCGGCGATCGCGGCGTCGGTGGAGACGCCGCTCTCGGCCAGCACGGTGAAGGTCCGGGTGTCCGACGGCGCGGCGCTCGCCGGGATGCCCAGGCCGGTCACCGTGAGTGCCAGCGAGGCCGCAGCCGCGACCGCGCCGACGGTGAAGCGCTTGCTCACCACATTCAGATCCTCTCGTTGAGGGACGTGGTGTCATCCCACCTCACGGGAGCGCGTTCCGCCAGATCGACGTCCGTTATCGGCCGCAACTAGGCATTCGCGCTCGTCAAGGTGTTGAGCACGGTAGACAGTCCGGCAAGTGTGGACACCTCGGCGTCGGGTTCGAGGCCCCGAGGCCGGGGAAGCCCGGCCCGGTTGAGCCAGACCGCACGCAGTCCGGCCCGCTGGGCGGCGACCACGTCGTGCTCCGGCGAGTCACCGACGTGGACGATGCGCGCGGCGGGCAGTCCGGCTGCCGCCACCACCGCCGCGAAGAACTCCGGCGACGGCTTCTTGAGCAAGCCGCCCTCGTGCGCGTACACCTCGAAGGCGAACTGCCCGGCGAGGCCGCAGCGTTCGGCGCGGCTGTTGCCGTTCGTGGCGAAGCCCAGCACGTGATGCGGGCGCAGCGCCGCCAGCGCGGGCAGCACGTCGGGGAAGGGCCGGCTCAGCGCGTACCGGCGGGCGAAGAACAACTCCGCGAACTCGTCCAGGTCCGCCTCCAGCCGGGCCCGGGCCAGCGAGCGGGCCAGGGCGGCCCGCCGGATCTCCTGCACCGGGGCGGCGCTGAGCGCGCCGAACACCGCACCCCAGTCCCCCTCCAGGTCCGCGAGCGACACTGCGGCCGCCGCCGGGGTCCGCCGCCGCATCTCCTCGAGTACGGCGACGAGCGCGCCGGTGACCGCCGGGCGCAGGTCGACGAGAGTCTCGTCGGCGTCGAAGACGACGGCGCTGCGCGGCCCGCTCATCGTTCGCCGGTCAGCGCGGGCTCGGCCGGTGCGGTCACCGACGGTGTGCCGCGCAGTTCGTCCGCCCGGACCAGGGCGACGCCGCCGAGGATGAGCACGCCGCCGGCCAGCTGGATCAGGCCGGGCAGCTCGTCGAGCACCAGCCAGGCGATCAGCACCGCGAACATCACCTCGGTCAGCCCCACGAAGGACGACAGCCGGGCCCCGAGCAGCCGGGTGCTGGCGACACCGGCCAGGTACGCGACCACCGCGGCGATGAGCGACAGCCCGGCGACCGGAACCAGCCAGCTCACCCGGTGCCCGCCGAAGGTGACGTCGGCGGTGCCGGCGGCGAGCGGCAGCGCGCCGATGCCGCCGAGCAGGAGCAACGCCAGAGCGCCGACCGCCATGCCGCCGGTGGCCATCACCACCGAGGGCAGACCCGAGTCGATCCGGCCGGCGATGACGAAGTATCCGGCCAGCCCGACGCCCGCGCCGAGCCCCCAGAGCACACCCACCGGGTCGAGTCGCTCGGCGCCGGTGAGGTCGAGGACGAGCACCAGTCCACACAGGGCGGTGACCGAGCCGGCCACCGTCAGCAGCCGGGGACGCTGCCCGTAGGCCAGCCACATCCATCCGACCACGAGCACGATGCCGAGGTATTCCAGCAGGAGCGCCATACCGACCGGGAGGTAGCGGACCGCGTTGAAGAAGCACGCCTGCGCCGTGGCCACGCCGAGCACCCCGAACAGCACCACGCTGAGCGCGTTGCGGCGCAGCACCGCCCACCTGCCGCGCAGCGCCAGCACGGCGGGGACGGCGAGCACCAGCGCGGCGATGCCGACCCGGGCGATCACCACAGCGACCGCCGACCACTCCCCGGTGATCAGTGGGCGGGCGAAGGTGCCCGAGGTGGCGAAGGTGATCGCGGAGAGCAGCGCCAGGCCGAGCCCGACGCCGGACCGTTCACGCATCGGCTTCTCCTGGTCATGAGTGAAGGGAGACTATGCTGATGACGCTAGGCGCAGCCTCCGACAGGAGTCAAGTTGCTTTTCGCCCATGACACCGAATGCGCGCTGGTCAGCGCAGCCGCACTGGTGAACACCGCCGGCGACGACCGGGAAGGGCTGCCCGACGTAGCAGCCCTGGACGCCTTCTTCACCACCCACGAATGGAGCGGCCGGCACGAGCACACCGACGCCGAACTGCGCCAGGTCCGCGCGCTGCGGCCCCGGCTGCGCCGCATCTGGTACGCCGACACCGACGAGGTGGTGGCGATCGTCAACGCACTGCTGCGCGAGTCGCAGGCGCTGCCGCAACTCGTCCGGCACGACGACGAGCCGTACCACCTGCACGCCGTGCCGCGGGACGCGCCGCTGCCAACCCGGATGGCCGTCGAGGCCGCGATGGCGATGGCCGACCTGGTCCGGATGGGCGAGCTGAGCCGGCTGCGGCACTGCGACCACCCCGACTGCGACAACGTGCTCGTCGACCTGTCCCGGAACCGGTCCCGCCGGTTCTGCGACGCCGGCTGCGGCAACCGGGCCGCGGTGAGCGCCTACCGGGCCCGCAGGGCCGCCGCGTCCCACTCCTGACGCGTCGCGGGCCACTCGTCGCGGCGCAGCTCGTACTCCACCTCGCCGTGCTCCGTACCCGGGATCGGGTCGTCGAAGGTCAGGTGGAAGGTGCGGACGTAGCGCAACCCGGCGCGGGCCATCACCGCGCGGGAGCGGTCGTTGATCGTCATCGTCTCGGCCCACACCCGGCGCACGCCCACCGTGTCGAAGGCGTGCCGCACCAACGCCCGCGCACCCTCGCTGGCCAGCCCGTGCCCCCACGCCGCACGGCGCAGCCGGTAGCCCAGCTCCGCCTCGGCGCCGTCCTCGGACGGGTCGAGCGCGAACCAGCCGAGGAACTCGCCGGTGAAGCGGTCCAGCGCCGCCCATCGGCCGAGCCCGGGATGCCGGTCGTACCCGGCGAGCACCCGGGGCAGCACCTCGTCCCGGAACGTCCCGGCCGGGGTCGACACGCCGCCCGTGAGGAAACGCATGACCTCCGGGTCGGCGTCCAGCGCCACCAGCCGGTCCACGTCGTCCATCGTGAACCGGCGCAGCGTCAGCCGCGCGGTCTCCAGCAACACTCCGCCGTCGTCACGCACCGTCGGATCATGCCGCGCCCACGGTGACGGGTCGAGGCAATTACCGGCGCCGTCCTCAGGGGTGGGTCATCCGGAGCAGGTCCAGCGCCTCGTCCAGCTGGGTCTCGGTGAGCCTGCCCGAGTCGACGTGCCCTCGGGAGATCACCACCTCGCGGATGGACACCTGCTTGGCCAGCGCCTCCTTGGCGATCGAGGCGGCCTCGTCGTACCCGAGATGGCGGTTGAGCGGGGTGACGATCGACGGCGAGCCCTCCGCGTACGCCAGGCAGACCTCGGCGTCCGCGACCAGGCCGGCCACCAGCCGCTCGGCGAACAGCCGGCTGGACGCGGCGATCAGCTTGGTCGACTCCAGCAGGTTGCGGCCCATCACCGGGAGCATCACGTTCAGCTCGAAGTCGCCCTGCGAACCCGCGAACGCCACCGCCGCGTCGTTGCCGACCACCTGGGCGCAGACCTGCCGCATCGCCTCGGCGACCACCGGGTTCACCTTGCCCGGCATGATCGACGATCCCGGCTGGAGATCCGGGATGCGCAGTTCGCGCAGCCCGGCGCGCGGGCCCGAACCCATCCAGCGTACGTCGTTTGCGATCTTGTAGAGGCCGACCGCGATGGTACGGAGCTGGCCGGACATCTCCACCAGCGCGTCCCGGGCGCCCTGCGCCTCGAAGTGGTTGCGCGCCTCGGTCAACGGCAGCCCGGTCGACTCCCGCAGCTTGCCGATCACCCGGTCGGCGAAGCCCAGCGGTGTGTTGATGCCGGTGCCGACGGCGGTGCCGCCCAGCGGCAGCTCGGCCAGCCGGGGCAGCGCCGACTCCAGCCGCTCGACGCCGTAGCGCACCTGCGCGGCGTAACCGCCGAACTCCTGGCCGAGCGTTACCGGCGTGGCGTCCATCAGGTGGGTACGCCCGGCCTTGACCACGGTCTCGAACTCGGCCGCCTTCTCCTCCAGCGCGCCCGCGAGCTGCTTCAGCGACGGGATCAGATCCTCCACCACGAACTGGGTGGCGGCCAGGTGGATCGACGTGGGGAACACGTCGTTGCTGGACTGCGACGCGTTCACGTGGTCGTTCGGGTGTACGTCGCGGCCCAGCTCGCGGCTCGCCAGCGTCGCGATCACCTCGTTCGTGTTCATGTTGGACGAGGTGCCGGACCCGGTCTGGAACACGTCCACCGGGAACTGGTCGTCGTAGCCGCCCTCGGCCACGTGCGCGGCGGCGGTGGCGATCGCCTGCGCCACGTCCGCGTCGATCACGCCCAGCTCACCGTTCACCAAGGCCGCCGCGCCCTTGATCTGGGCCAGTGCCTTGATCTGTGCCGGTTCCAGCCCGCGCCCGGAAATCGGGAAGTTCTGCACCGCGCGCTGGGTCTGCGCTCGCCACAGCGCGTCGGCGGGCACCTCCACCTCGCCCATCGAGTCGCGTTCGATCCGGTAGCCGGTCGCCTCTGGAGTCGTCACGCCTACCATCCTGCCGCGCCTCCCGGCGGTGTGCAGGGAAAGTGGCGCGGCCCTCAGCCCAGCTCCGCCAGCAGCTCCTCGGTCTCCCGCCCGTCCGGCGACTCGACCTGACGGAACAGCGCCAGCGCGCGCCCGGCGTACCGGCGGGCCTGGTCGGCGTCGGTGTGCCGCAGGCAGCGGGCCATGCCGTCCAGCGCGCGGGCCTGCTCGTAGCGGGCGCTGAGCCGGGTGGCGTCGCTGAGCACCCGACGGTGCAGGTCGAGCGCGCTGGCGACGTCACCCTGGTCGAGGATCGCCCGGGCCAACAGGTTCCGGGACGTGCACTGCCCGACCAGATCCCCTGCGTCGGTCATGGCGACGAGCCCTTCCCAGTGCAGCCCGGCGGCCGACTCCGGCCGGCCCTCCTCGCGCTCCATCATGCCCAGCTCGTTGAGCAGCTCGCCCTCGCCGTAGCGGTTGCCCACCCGGCGCTTGAGTCCCAGGCCGGCACACAGGAGCCGGCGCGCGGGGCCGCGCTCCCCACGCCGGCGCCGCGCCATACCGAGGTGGCCGATCGCATTGCCGAGCTGCCGCAGGTCGCCGAGTTGCCGGGCCAGGGCCATCTGGTTGCGGCATATCCGCGCGGCCTCGTCGTAGCAGCCGATCCCGACCAGGGTGAACGACAGGTTGTTGAGCCAGTTGATCAGCGCGGTCGGGTCCACCAGCCGGCGGGTGAGCAACGCCAACGATTCGAACACCTCGATGGCCAGCCGAGGATGCCCGTCGACTCCGTACGCCGTGCCGAGGTTGCCGAGCGCCCTGCCCAACTCGTCCAGACGGCCGAGCCGCCGGTAGATGCCGACCGCCACCTCCATCCGCCGGACGGCTTCGGCGAACCGCCCCCGGCGGTAGTCCGCCGAAGCCAGATAGTTGAGCATCGTCGCCACGGCCTCGTCGTCACCCAGACGCTCGGCGGCACGCAGACCGATCTGGTGTGTCTCCACCAGATCGTCGAGATGACCGCCGTAGAAGTTCATAGCCCAGCCGACCCGGGCGAGCTGCCAGCACTGCCGGAGGAAACCCTCGTTCTCGGCCAACCGGACGAGGGCCGTCATGGTCGGCCTGTTCTCCTCCAGCCACTGACGACCGAGGCCGGTGGCGGCCGCCACCAGGTCGGGCCGCGCCGGCTCCGGCAGGGGGTGGAGGGCGACCGGCTCCAGCGACTTCACGAGGATCACGGCGACGTGCAGGTGAAAATTGAGCAGCCGGGCCGTCGCCGCCCTTCGCTCCTCGGGCGACTCGCGTTGCGCGCCGAGCATCCGCGCGTACTCCCGGATCAGGTCGTGCAGCCGGTAGCGGCCCGGTTCCGTCTCCTCGACGAGGTGCGCGTCGACCAGCTCGTCGAGCGCGTCCTGGGCCTCCGGCAGCGGCAGCTCCGCGAGCACTGCCGGCACCCGGTTGTCGGCGTGGGCGCCCGGGTGCAGCCCGAGCAGCCGGAAGACCCGCTGCGCGCCCGGCGACACCTGCTCGTACGACAGCGCGAAGGCGCGGGCCACCGAGCGTTCCCCGGCCACCAGCTCGGCCAGCGGATCGGACGCGCCGGCCAGCCGCTGCGCCAGGTCGGCCACCCGCCAGCGCGGCCGGTGCGCGAGCCGGGCCCCGGCCAGCCGCAGGGCAAGCGGCAGATGACCGCAGCGCCGGGCCACCTCCGCCGCCGCCTCGGGCTCGGCGGTGACCCGCTCCACGCCGGCCACCCGGGCCAGCAGCTCGACCGCCTCGTCGCTGTCGAGCACCGGCAGTGAGGACGGCCGGCCCGAGTCCAGGCCGACCAGCCGGCGGCGGCTGGTGATCAGCACCAGGCAGTCCGGGCCGTTCGGCACCAGCGGCGCCACCTGGCCGGCGTCGGCCGCGTTGTCGAGCACCACCACCGCCCGCCGGCCGGCCAGCTCCGAACGCCACATCGCCAGCCGGTCCGCCAGGTCGATCGGCACCCGCTCGGGGGGTACGCCGAGCTGCCGGAGCAGGGTCGCCGCCGCGGCGGCGGTGCTCAGCGGGCTGCGTTCGCTGTGCCCGTACAGGTCGACGAAGAGTTGCGCGTCGGGGAACCGGCCGGCCACCGCGGTCGCCACCTGAACGGCGAGCGTGCTCTTGCCGCTTCCCGCCATGCCGTCGATGAGCTGGACCCGGCTGCCCTCCTCGATCTCCCGCACCAGCCGGGTCACGGTCTGCTGGCGACCGGTGAAGTCGCTGATCGTGCGCGGCAGCGCCCGTACCGGTGCGGTCGCCCGGCTCTCCGACCCGCCCAGCGCCAGGTCGCCGGCGAGGATCCGCTGGTGCAGCTCCTGCAACGCCGCACCGGGTTCGATGCCCAGCTCCTCGGCGTAGATCCGCCGCCCCTCCCGGTAGACGGCCAGCGCGTCCGCGTGGCGGCCGACCGCCGAGAGCGCCAGCATCGACTGCCCGCGTAGTCGTTCCCGCAGCGGGTTGCGCTCGACCGCCTCGGTCAGTTCGTCGATCAGATCGGCCGCCATGCGCAGCCGCAGCTCGATGTCGACGCAGTCCTCCAGCACGCCGAGCCGCTGCTCGTCCAGCGCCCGGGCCCGTTGCCGCACACTGCGGGCGGGGATGCCGGCCAGCGCCGGGCCACGCCACAGCGCCAGAGCGGCCCGGTAGTGCTGGCGTGCCTCGGTCAGCCGGCCGGCGGCGGCGTCCCGGCGGGCCGTCTCCACACTGCTCGCGAACACCTCGGCGTCGAGTTCACCCGCCTCGACCCGAATGGTGTAGCCGGCCGGGTCGGTGACGATGGTCCCGGCGGGCAACCCGAGCCGCACGAACCGCTGCCGCAGCCGCGACACGCAGCTCTGGAGCTGGGTACGCGCGGTGGCCGGTGGGCGCTCCTCCCAGACGGCGTCGACCAGATCCTCGACCGGCACCACCCGTCCGGGGCGCAACAACAACACGGCGAGCACGGTCCGATCCCGTCCCGCGGTGACTGTGGCTTCACCGCCACCGACCCGCAGGGGCCCCAGGATTCCGAACCGCATCCGCGCTCCCGCCTGTCATGAGCAACATTCAGCAGAGTAGCCCGACGATCACGGGGTGCTCGGAGCAGGCGATAGCGATTCGATAGCGGTTCGGCAGCGGCCTGACACAGACTGTCGCGGGTTGTCGGTTACGGCATCCGACGGGGGCGGTGTGCCTGTCCGGTCACGCGGCCGGGCAGGCGCACCGATGTCGATGCACGACGAACGCGCCGAGGGGCGCCCGGGTCGTTCCGGGCGCCCCTCGCGTACGTCTGAACTCAGCGCCGGCCGACGGTGAGCACCGGCTTGGTCACCTCGGCGAAGAAGTCGTTTCCCTTGTCGTCGACGACGATGAAGGCGGGGAAGTCCTCCACCTCGATCTTCCAGACCGCCTCCATGCCCAGCTCGGCGTATTCGAGCACCTCGACGTGCTTGATGCAGTCCTGCGCCAGGCGGGCGGCCGGACCGCCGATCGAGCCGAGGTAGAAGCCGCGGTGGGCCTGGCAGGAGCGGGTGACCTGGGCGGACCGGTTGCCCTTGGCCAGCATCACCATCGAGCCGCCGACCGCCTGGAACTTCTCCACGTACGCGTCCATCCGGCCCGCCGTGGTGGGACCGAACGAGCCGGAGGCGTAGCCCTCGGGGGTCTTCGCCGGACCGGCGTAGTAGACCGCGTGATCGCGCAGGTATTGCGGCATCGGCTCGCCCGCGTCCAGCCGCTCGGCGATCTTCGCGTGCGCGATGTCCCGGGCCACGACGAGCGGGCCGGTCAGGGACAGCCGGGTCTTCACCGGGTACTTCGACAGCTCGGCCCGGATCTCGTCCATCGGCCGGTTCAGGTCGACGCGGACGACCTCCTCGGTGTCCAGCGTCTCGTCGGTGACGTCGGGCAGGAAGCGCGCCGGGTCGGTCTCCAGCCGCTCCAGCCAGACGCCCGACGGGGTGATCTTCGCCACCGCCTGCCGGTCGGCCGAGCAGGACACCGCGATCGCGACCGGGCAGGAGGCACCGTGCCGGGGCAGCCGGACCACCCGTACGTCGTGGCAGAAGTAGCGCCCGCCGAACTGCGCGCCGATGCCGAAGTTGCGGGTCAGCTCCAGCACCTCGGCCTCCAGCTCCAGGTCACGGAAGCCGTGCGCGCTCATCGAGCCCTGGGTGGGCAGCGCGTCGAGGTACTTCGCGGAGGCGTACTTCGCGGTCTTCAGCGCGTACTCCGCGGAGGTGCCGCCGATGACGATGGCCAGGTGGTAGGGCGGGCAGGCCGCGGTGCCGATGAGCCGCAGCTTCTCCTCCAGGAACTGCATCATCCGCGTCGGGTTCAGCAGCGCCTTGGTCTCCTGGTAGAGGTAGGACTTGTTGGCCGAGCCACCGCCCTTGGCCATGAAGAGGAACTTGTACGCGTCGGGGTGGCCGTCCGGGTCCTCGGCGTACAGCTCCACCTGGGCGGGCAGGTTGCTGCCGGTGTTCCGCTCGTCCCACATGGTCAGCGGGGCGAGCTGCGAGTAACGCAGGTTGAGCCGGGTGTACGCCTGGTAGACGCCGCGCGAGATCGCCTCCGCGTCGGCGCCGTCGGTGAGCACGTGCCGGCCGCGCTTGCCCATCACGATCGCGGTGCCGGTGTCCTGGCACATCGGCAGCACACCACCGGCCGCGATGTTGGCGTTGCGCAGCAGGTCGAGCGCGACGAAGCGGTCGTTCGGCGAGGCCGCCGGATCGTCGATGATCGACCGGAGCTGGGCCAGGTGCGCCGGGCGCAGGAAGTGGGCGATGTCGTGCATCGCCTCCGCCGTCAGCGCGGTCAGCGCGCCCGGATCCACGGTCAGGAACCGGCGGCCTCCCGGGCCGTTGACGACGTCCACGCCCTCGTCGGTGACCAGGCGGTATTCGGTCTCGTCGGGGCCGGTCGGCAGCAGGGGTGCGAACGAGAAGGCGGCGGCACTGCTCATGACCGAAAAGCCTAGGGCAGAGGCGTCGATCGGTGGCACCCGCAGGTGGGTGGTGGGACGACGCTCTCACAGGCAGTCACCCGCCGTCGACGCAGAGTTCCCGTTTCGGCCCGCAACTGCCCTGGTCGGTCGGCGGTCGCCAGCTGCCACCCGGGTCCGGCGCGACAGGTGTGCCGTCCTGCTCCCGCCCCGGCACCGCGGCGGTACCGGCGCCCCAGCGGACGTACCCGATCTCCCGCCCCTCGCCGATGATCATGCCGTTCGGGCCGACCGCCAGCGCGTTCGCCGAGGTGCGCAGCTCGACCAGCACCCGCCCCCCGCGCGGCTCGACGGCGATCAGCCGGGACGGCTTCTCCTCGGTGATCACCCCCGCGTACGGGGTGAGCGCCGCGCCGCTCTTGCCGCCCGCCGGCCGGGTCCAGCGGGTCCGGTCGGCCGACAGCTCCCGGCCCAGCAGCGAGCCCTTGTCGGCGCTGCGCACCACGGTGTAGCGGTCGTCCACGGCGAGCAGCTTCTCGCCGTCCGCGCCGACCTGGAGCAGCCGGCCGTCGTACCCGTCGAGCACCGCCTCACGTCCGTCCGGGGCGACAGCGATAAGGACGTTGCGCCCGCCCTGCGGGTCCTCCCGTTGCACGCAGCCGGCGTAGTCGGCGGTCCGCAGGTTGAGCCCGGTACGCCGCCACACCTGCTGACCGGTGGCCGGGTCCACCGCGGTCACGGCGTAGTAGCAGCCCCCGTCACGGGAGGTGGCGGCGATCCGGAGCAGCCGACCGCCGACCACGGCGAGCCGCTCCTCCCGGCCGGGCTGGACGTTCTGCAGCACCCGGCCGGTGGCGGTGTCCACCACGTGCACCCGCCCGTCGACGGGGAAGCCGAGCAGCGGCGGGACGGACTCCGGACCGGCCACCCCGCCGTCGATCCGGTTGGCGCCCAGTCGCCGGGTGCCCAGCAGTTCCGGGTTGTCGGCGAGCACGCCGCTGTGCACGCCGGGCAGGAACGCGCTCCACAGCGGGGCGGTGCCACGCGGCTCCCAGGCGCGCAGCGTGCAGTCGGTGGGCTGCACGCAGTACGCGTCCAGCAGCAGGTTCCGGTACGTCCAGACGGCGATCGCGCGGTCGTCGCGGCGGCGGGTCACGCCGCTGACCGGGTCGAGCACCTCGTACCCCTTGTCGAGCAGCTTGCCCACGGCGACGACCGGGTCCCGGCCGCCGCCGGCCACCGCCGACCAGTCGGCCTTGCGCTCCCACAGCCGGCTGCCGTCGGCGAGGTTGCGCGCCTCGATGCGGGTGCGCTGCTCCACGATCACGGTGTCGCCGGCGATGGTGACGCTGCGCGGCGTGCCGCCGACGCGTTGCTGCCAGGCCACGTCCGGCTCGGAGATCGGCTTGCTGCGGTCGACCCAGTCCCACAGCGCCGGGAACGGGTTCCAGACGCCTGTCGCGGCGAGTACGACCACGGTGACGAGCCCGAGCAGCAACCAGCCGCGTACGCCTAGGCCCTTCACACCGCACACGGTAGCGACGATCAGGCTCCCCGGGGCCCCGCGCGGGGTGTGTCGCAGCGCTTCTTGCCGGGCAGGTGTTGACGCGGGGCCCTTCTTACCCGCGGGCGGCGGAGCGGACGAGCGGCAACGTGCGGTACGGGATCTGCTCGGCCAGCGCGATGATCGTGGACGCGCGCCGGATGCCCTCCGAGGCGACGATCTGGTCGATGACCCGCTGGAGGTCGGCGTTGGACCGGGCGACGATCCGGCAGAGCAGGTCGCTGGAGCCGGTGATGGTGTGCGCCTCCAGCACCTCGGGGATCGCGGCCAGGTGCGCGGTGACCTGGTCGTGGCCGTGCCGCTGGCTGATCTCGAGGGTGACGAAGCTGGTCACCCCGAAGCCGATGGCGGCGGGCGTGATGTCCGGCCCGAACCCGGTCACCACGCCCCGGCCGACGAGCTTGTCGAGCCGGGCCTGGACCGTGCCCCGGGCCACGCCGAGCCGCCGGGAGCACTCCAGCACCCCGATCCGGGGCTCCTCCGTCAACAGTTCGATCAAGCGAGCGTCCAGCTCATCGAGCTGTACATCCTGACCAGTGTTCATGGTGCCCGACCGTACCGAATGCACAACCTGACCAGGAATAATGCCAACTGTTGCCCAACTCACTGTGGCCCGTAGATCCTCGCCGGAAGAGCACATCCACGGCGGCCCACGAGGCCGGCCGGTACGCGAGGGAGGCCACCATGACCCAGGCGATCGACCGACCCCAGTCGACCGAGGAGGTCGACGTCGACACTCTCGTCGGCGCGGTCGACCACGACATCACCCGCGACCCCTTCCCGGTCAAGGGCATGGACCACGTCCACTTCCTGGTGGGCAACGCCAAGCAGGCCGCGCACTACTACTCCACCGCGTTCGGCATGACCTGCGTGGCGTACCGGGGTCCGGAGCAGGGCTACCGGGACCACGCGCAGTACGTGCTCACCAGCGGTTCGGCCCGCTTCGTGCTGACCGGGGCGGTCCGCCCGGACGCCGACGGCGCCGACCACGTTGCCAAGCACAGCGACGGCGTCTCCGACATCGCGCTGGAGGTGCCGGACGTGGACGCCGCGTACGCGCACGCACTGGCGCAGGGCGCGACCGGCCTGGTCGAGCCGCACGACGTCAGCGACGAGCACGGCACCGTCCGGATGGCGTCCATCGCCGCGTACGGCGACACCCGGCACAGCCTGGTCGACAGGTCCCGCTACACCGGCCCGTTCCTGCCCGGGTTCGTGGCCCGCGGTCCGATCGTGGACCGGCAGCCGATGATCGACGCCGGCCTCCAGCCGAAGCGGTTCTTCCAGGCGGTCGACCACGTGGTCGGCAACGTGGAGCTGGGCCGGATGGACGAGTGGGTCGAGTTCTACAAGCGCGTCATGGGCTTCTCGAACATGGCCGAGTTCATCGGCGACGACATCGCCACCGACTACTCGGCGCTGATGAGCAAGGTGGTCGCCAACGGCACCCGCAAGGTGAAGTTCCCGCTCAACGAGCCGGCGGTGGCTCGCAAGAAGTCGCAGATCGACGAGTACCTGGAGTTCTACCAGGGCCCCGGCGCCCAGCACATCGCGGTGGCCACCAACGACATCCTGGCCAGCGTGGACGCCATGCGCGCGGCGGGTGTCGAGTTCCTGGACACGCCGGACTCGTACTACGAGGACCCTGAGCTGCGCGCCCGCATCGGCAACGTCCGGGTGCCGATCGAGGAGCTGCAGTCCCGCAAGATCCTGGTGGACCGGGACGAGGACGGCTACCTGCTCCAGATCTTCACCAAGCCGGTGCAGGACCGCCCAACCGTCTTCTTCGAGCTGATCGAGCGGCACGGCTCGCTCGGTTTCGGCAAGGGCAACTTCAAGGCCCTGTTCGAGGCGATCGAGCGCGAGCAGGAGAAGCGCGGCAACCTGTAACACTGTCCGCGTGACCCAGCCTCCTCCGTACCCGACGCCGCCGCCCGCCGGACATCCATCTGCGGGCGGCGGCTTCGCGCCGCCCGGCGGACCGGCGGTGCCCGCACAACACGTTCCTCCGGGGTACACCGGCCCGCCCGGTTACCCGCCCCCCGGGTACGCCCCGGCGCCCCTCCCGCCCCCGGTGGCTCCGAACGGACAGCCGCTGGCGAGCTTCGGCGACCGGCTGCTGGCCTACCTGATCGACACCGCCGTCGCGATGGCGGTGACGCTGGTGTTGTTCCTGCCGGTCTTCCTCCTGCTCGTCTTCTGGATGGTCGACCAGGTCGAGCAGGCCGGCCCGAACGGCCCGGACCCGCTCGACATCTGGACGAGCCTGTTCCTGCCGCTGCTCGCCGCCGAGTTCGGGGTCCTGCTTCTGCTGCTCGCCTTCTACTGGGTCTACCACGTCGAGTACGCCCGCCGGACCGGGCAGACGCTCGGCAAGAAGGTGATGAAACTGCGGATCGTGCCGATGCAGCCGGACGCCCCACTGACCCGGGGCATGCTCGGCAAGCGCTGGCTCGTCGAGTTCGCCGGCGGGGTGTTCGTGCCGTTCCTCAGCTACCTCGACGGTTTGTGGCAACTCTGGGACAAGCCCTGGCAGCAGTGCCTACACGACAAGTTCGCCGGCACGGTCGTCGTTAAGGTTGGCCCGTGAGCGCGAGGAGTGAGCCGGGTCTGCGAGCCCCGCAGTCGCGAACTGAGGGGGCATCGTGAGCGCGAGGAGTGAGCCGGGTCTGCGAGCCCCGCAGTCGCGAACAAGGACGGCATCGTGAGCGCGAGGAGTGAGCCGGGTCTGCGAGCCCCGCAGTCGCGAACAAGGACGGCATCGTGAGCGCGAGGAGTGAGCCGGGTCTGCGAGCCCCGCAGTCGCGAACAAGGACGGCATCGTGAGTTTGGAACCTGGCTGGTACGTCGACCCCGCCGATACGGAGACCCGAAGGTGGTGGGACGGCGAGGGCTGGATCGGCGCGCCGATTCCGGTCGACGTCACCCCGCCCGAGGGTCCGCCGCCCGCGGAACCAGAGCCCACGCCGGTCGCCGCGACGCCCGCCGCCGACCGCCCGGCCCCCGGGCCCGGTGACCGGCCCGAGGCGACCCCGGCGTCCGGCACGCCCGGCGGACCGGGCGGACCGAGCCCGTGGCCCGGCCAGCCGGGACAGGCCGGACCCCCGGGACAGGCCGGTCCGTGGCCGGGACAGCCGGGACAGCCGAACCCGTGGCCGGGACAGCCGGGTCAGGCCGGGCAGCCGGGGCCCGGGCAGCCGGGACAGGCCGGGCCGGGCATGCAGGGGCCGCCGCCGGGCTGGCCGTACCCGCACTGGCCCGGTGCGCAGCCGATCCCGCGCCCGCACGGGCTGCCGCTCGCCTCGTACGGCGCACGGCTGGTCGCGCGCCTGATCGACCTGGGCATCGTGTTCCTGCTCAACGCCGTGGTCAACGGCTGGTTCGTCTGGCGCTACGTCGAGGCCGTCTCCCCGTACCTGCGCGAGTCGGTGCGCCGGGCGCTGAACGGTGACACCTCCACCGACGGGCTGCCCCAGATCGACGACCAGGCCGGCGGCCTCCAGATCGCCATCCTGGTGATCGCCACCGCGCTCTGGTACGCGTACGAGGTGCCGTCGATGGCGGCGCGCGGTCAGACCTTCGGCAAGCGGCTGATGGGCGTACGCGCGCTACCGGTCGAGGCGGACCAGCCGCTCGGCTTCGGCCGGGCCACCCGGCGCTGGAGCACCCTCGGCCTGCCGACGCTGCTCTGGTACTGCTGCGGGCTGGGCCTGCTGCTCCAGCTCATCGACGCGCTCTCGCCCCTGTTCGACCATCCGCTGCGCCAGGCCCTGCACGACAAGCGGGCGCAGACGGTGGTGGTCCAGCTCCCTCGAAAGCGTGACCCCCGTACCACCCCGCCCGAGAGCGCCGACACCCCGGGAGACACCCCATGACCGACACCGGACGCCAGCAGCCCGCGCTGCGGCTCACCCGCGCCGACCTGGACGCGCTGCCCAACTACGTGCCCGGCCGCAGCCCGGCCGACCTGGCCCGCGAGCTGGGCCTGGCCGAGGCGATCAAGCTCGCCAGCAACGAGGTGCCGTACGGCCCGCTGCCGGGCGTGGTGGAGGCGGTGGCCGAGGCGGTGGCCGGTTCGCACCGCTACCCGGACATGGGCGTGGTGGCGCTGCGCCAGGCGCTCGCCGAGCGGTACGGCGTGGACGCCGACCGGATCGCCACCGGCTGCGGGTCGGTGGCGCTGGCCGAGCACCTGGTGCGCGCCACCTGCCTGCCCGGTGACGAGCTGCTCTACTCGTGGCGCTCCTTCGAGGCGTACCCGATCATCGCGGCGACCAGCGGCGCGACCAGCGTGCGGGTGCCGAACGACGCCGGCCACGGGCACGACCTGGACGCGATGGCGGCGGCGGTGACCGACCGGACCCGGACGGTCCTGGTCTGCAACCCGAACAACCCCACCGGTACGGCGGTGCGCCGGGCCGAGCTGGACCGCTTCCTCGACGCGATGCCGGACGACGTGCTCGTGGTGATCGACGAGGCGTACCGGGAGTTCGTCACCGACCCGGAGGTGCCGGACGGCCTGACCTACCTGGACCGGCCGAACGTGGCGGTGCTGCGCACGCTGTCCAAGGCGTGGGGCCTGGCCGGTCTGCGGATCGGCTGGCTGGTCGCGGCGCCGGAGGTGGCCGCCGCGGTGCGCAAGGTGGTCACCCCGTTCTCCACCAGCATGGCCGCTCAGGCCGGCGCGCTGGCCGCGCTGGCCCAGGCCGACGAGATGGAGCGACGCTGCGCCCTGGTGGTGGCCGAGCGGGATCGGGTCACCGAGGCGCTGCGCAAGTTCGTGCCGGACGTGCCGGACAGCCAGGCCAACTTCGTGTGGCTGCCGCTGGGCGAGCGGGCGGTGGAGTTCGGCCGGGCGTGCGAGGCGCGCGGCGTGATCGTCCGGCCGTTCCCCGGTGACGGCGTCCGGGTCACCATCGGCACCCCGGTCGAGAACGACGCGTTCCTGGCCGCCGCGGAGGCCGCGCTGGCCTGACCGGGCGCGCCCGGCGCCGGTCCGTCAACCCCCTACGGACCGGCGCCGGGCGTCTTCGTCCGAAGACCGACCAGACAAGAGAACCCTAGGGCCTTTTGTCCGTTTTGTTATGCTTGACGCGCCGGGTCAGGTCACCGCGAGCAGCACCGGCTCGGCCATCAGGAAGTACCCCTGGTCGTCGTCCTCAGCGGTGGCGCTCTCCCGCAGCCGCTCCACCGCGACGTAGCCGTCCACCGCGTACGCCCGGCCCGGCCGCCAGCCGATCCCGTCCCGTCCCAGGTCCAGCACGAAACTCGACCGGGTCGTACCGGTGAGCGGGTCGACGGTGACCAGTTCCCGCCGGTCGGTCAGCAGGTGCACCCGTCCCGGCTCGGTGGCGAGCACCCGGGCCGGATGGATGTCCGCCCGGCGCCACAGCTCCTCGCCGGTACGCGCCGATCGCCCGACCACCACGCCACCGGACGTGTCCACCGCCCGCTCGCCGTCCAGCACCGTGTCCGGGTGGTCCAGGCCGGGCGCGACGGCCGGCTCGCCCGGGTCGGTCACCAGCCAGCCCCGGCTGCCCGCGCCGTCCGGCCCGGCGGTCCGCAGCCCTCGGCAACCGGAGTGCCCGTCGCGGCAACCCACCGGCGTGACGACCAGTTGCTCCGACGCGCCCGGCGGGCGCCAGCGGGTCCGCACCACACCTGTCGCCGCGTCCCGCAGCTCGACGGCGGCCGGTCCGTCGCAGCGGTCCACGCCCACCAGCTCGCCGCTGGCGGTCGTACCCACGTCGGACCGGCAGCCCCGGCTCACGTCGGCGTGCCAGAGCCGGCGGCCGTCGGCGAGGTCGTACCCGCCGATCCCGTCCGGACCGGCCGCGAGCAGCACGGTCCGCCCCTCGGCCGTGCGTGCCACGTGCAGTCCGGCCGGATCCCAGACCATGGCGGCGAAGGTGCGCCGCGGCTCCGGCACCGATCCCGGCCGCGGGCCGTCGGCCCGCCAGGCCACCCGGCCGGTACGCGCGTCGAGCGCCACCAGCCTCCCGTCGGACCAGCGACTGACGACGGTGGTCTGCTCGGCGAACACTCCGGCCAGCTTCGCCGGCCAGCGGCGGAAGGACCAGAACGGCGTGACCCGGTGCCGTCCGGTGACCGGCTGGTCCGCGTACACCTGACGGGTGCCGGCGTAGACGCGGAGCCGGCCGTCCACCACCAGTGGCGCCACCGGCAGCCGGGCGAGCGCCCCGGAGGTCGGCGCGGGCGCCTCCGGGTAGGGCTTGCGGGCTGGGGTGTCGACCTCGGCGGGTGCCAGCACCCGGACGACCACGGCGACCGACGCCGCGACGGCGAGCACCGCCACCAGCGCCACCACGGCCCGCCGCTTCGCGGCCTTCGCCATCCGTCACCTCCGCCCCGGCACCATACCGGCCGGGTACGGGCCGGGTACGAGGAGCGGCCGGGTCGGCTCAGACGGCCTCGGTGGATCGGGCCGGACCGGCGGCCAGTGCCAGGTCGGCCAGGTCACGCCGGAGCGCGGCCTCGACCGCGCGGGCGGCCAGGCCGCCGAGGATCAGGGCCAGCACACGGCCGTACGCCCGGGTCGGCACCGCCTCCTGCTCGACAATGACCTCCGTGCAGCCGCGCCGCCGCCGCTCGACCGTGCGCAGCGTCCAGGTGATCCGGTAGTCGGCGCCGGCGCCGCGTGACCCGAGCACCAGGCGTCCGGGCGCGACCGCCTCGATCACCTCGAACTCCTCCGGCTCGGTGCCGCCGTCCGGCCGGACGCGGGTCTCCCGCCACACGGTGCCCGGCCCGAACCCGCCGGCGCCCAGGACCTCGACCGCGTCCACCGCCGAGAGCCAGTCGGCGCGGGCCGGGAGGTCGGCGAGCAGCCGCCACAGGTCGGCGTCCTGCGCTTCGATGAATGCGGATACCGTCACCGTCGACATGGCACCTCCCGTGTCGTACACGGTACGGGGCGTGACGGGAAACGGGGAGCCTCGCGCTGACATTTCCGCCACCGGTGCCCCGGCGGGGGCACCGGTGGCGCGGGGAGCGGTCAGCCGCCGAACGCGCCGCCCCGCAACGCGGTGACGAACGCGGCCCAGCCCGGCGGGCTCACCGCGAGCGCCGGACCGTCCGGGTCCTTCGAGTCGCGTACGCCCACCACGCCGTGCGCGGCGACCACGTTCGTCGCCACCTCGACGCAGAGGCCCTGATCGTTCGAGCGGCTGCTGGTGCGCCAGACGGCACCGGTCAACTCGGTCATGCTCGGTCCTTCCTGTTCGGCTTCCCGGGGTACGCCCCGACCCGGCACCGCCGGCGGCTCCCGGCTCGACCGGGAGCCGCCGGCCGGGCGTACGTGATCCGGACCGATCAACGGCGAAGGAAACGGCCCCGGTCGCACATCTGGTGCGACCGGGGCCGTGGCAGGCCGGATGTCAGCGGGCCGGGAGGATCGTCCCGGTGACCTCGCCCAACGCGACAGTGGTGCCGTCCGGGCCGGGCGCGGTGGCGGTGATCGTCACCGTGTCGCCGTCCTCCAGGAACGTCCGCTCGCGGCCGTCGGCGAACTTGACCGGCTCGGACCCGCCCCAGGTCAGCTCCAGGAACGACCCGACCTGGCCGCGCTCCGGACCGGAGACGGTGCCGGAGGCGTAGAGGTCGCCGGTACGCAGCGACGCGCCGTTGACGGTGAGGTGCGCGAGCTGCTGGGCCGGGGTCCAGTACATCCCGGCGAACGGCGGCTCGGCGACCCGCTCGCCGTTCCACTCGACCGAGAGCGTCAGGTCCAGCCCGAGGCGCGGGGTGTCGCGCAGGTAGTCCTGCACCGGCGGGTCCTGGTCCGGCGCCGGCACGAACGCGTCGGCAAGCGCCTCCAGCGGCGTCACCCAGGCCGACACGGAGGTGGCGAACGACTTGCCGAGGAACGGTCCGAGCGGCTGGTACTCCCACGCCTGGATGTCCCGGGCCGACCAGTCGTTGACGAGCACCACGCCGAAGACGTGGTCGGCGAAGTCGGCCACCGGCACCCGCTCGCCGAGCCGGCTCGGAACGCCCACCACGAAGCCCACCTCGGCCTCGATGTCCAGGCGTACCGAGGCGCCGGTGGTCGGGCCCTGTGCGCTGGCGCGCTGGCCGGTCGGGCGGGTCACCGGGGTGCCGGAGACGACCACGGTGCCGGCCCGGCCGTGGTAGCCGATCGGCACGTGCTTCCAGTTCGGCAGCAACGGCGGCTGGCCGGGCCGGAAGATCTGCCCGACGTTCGAGGCGTGGTGCTCGGAGGAGTAGAAGTCGACGTAGTCGGCCACCTCGAACGGCAGCGCCATCTCGACCTCGCGCAGTGGCACCAGCAACGGCTCGACCGCCGCCCGGTGCTCCGGTTCGGTGAGCAGCTCGATGATCCGCTGCCGGACCGCCGTCCACTGCGGGCGGCCGAGAGCCATGAAGGCGTTGAGCGTCGGCCGGCCCAGCGCGCCGCCGGCCAGCACCAGACCGGCCGCCTCCGCGCCGGCCAGGTCCAGCGCGACGTCGCCGATCCGGACGCCGACGCGCGGCTCGCCCTCGCCGTGCCGGAACACGCCGTACGGCAGGTTCGTCACCCCGTACGCCGAGCCCGCCACCCCTGGAACCCAGCTCATGCCGGCACTCCGCTCGGTGCGTTCGCTCATGCCTCGTAGCCTCCGTTCACCAGCCCCAGCCGGATCAGATCGGTAAGTGGTTCGGCGATGCTGCACGAGCCGTACCCGACCCAGAGCGGGCGCTCGGCGTCGCGGTGCGCCCGGGCCGGCTCGACCACGCGTACCGGGTCGGTGGCGGCGAGCAGCTCGGCCACGCCGTCCACCTCGGCGCCACCGACGGCGGCGAGCGTCGCGCCCAGCACGTTGACGAAACCGTGGTGGTTGAAGCCGGTCTCCGGGTCGCGGTGCCGGATCGCGTGGTGCAGCCCGGCGGTGAGCTTGAACGGCAGCTTCCGGTCCCGGCAGGCGCAGATCACCGCGGCCAGCTCGACCGGGGTGGGGAACAACTCGGCGGCGAGCCCGCCGGTGCGGAACTTGACCGCCACCGGCAGCCCGCCGGCGCGCGCCTCGGCGAGCGTGTCGAGCGCGCCCATCAGGCCGAAGGTCAGCGGGATCTCCGCGTACACGGCGGCGGCGCCGTCGAGCCGGTCGGCGAGCACCACCAGCTCGGACAGCCCGGGTTGCGGGTCCTCGCCGCGCTTGGCCACCGGCGCCTCGACCTGGCGGGCGGTGACGCCCAGCGGCGGGAGGAACGACAGCGCCTGCGGCAACCGGTCGAGGCCGGTGTCGCCGATGAGGCCGACGACGAAACCCTCGGCCGGGTCGACCAGGCCGTCGAGCGACCCGCGCTGGATCTCCGAGGCGGGCAGCAGCAGTGGGCCGACCATGCCGGCGTACCAGGCGGTGCGGTGGGTGCGGTGCGCGGTCACCGCGTCGGGCAGCGGGGCGTTGCCCGGCGGGAAGACCGCGGCGTCGTCCACCAGGCCGGAGAGGAGGCGGGGCACCTGCGTTGACACGAGACAAGAATGTACGGGACGCTACGAGGAACGGACAACAGCGTCCGATTATCGGACGCCACCGGCCGGAGAACGGGACATATCGGGAGGCGAGATGCCGTACTACCGCAGCGTCGGCGACGTGCCGCGCAAGCGCCACACCCAGTTCCGCCAGCCCGACGGCACGCTCTACGCGGAGGAACTGGTCGGCCAGGAGGGCTTCTCCTCCGACTCGTCGCTGCTCTACCACCGGCACGCGCCCACCGCGATCCTCGCCGCCGAGGAGTACGCCCCGCCCACCGTCACCCGCGTGCCGAACCTGCCGCTCAAGCCGCGCCACCTGCGCACGCACAAGCTCGACGGCACCGGCGCCGACCCGGTGCTCGGCCGGCAGTACCTGCTCGCCAACGACGACGTACGCATCGCGTACGTGCTGGCCGACCGCCCGTCGCCGCTGTTCCGCGACGCCACCGGCGATCACTGCCTCTACCTGGAGGCCGGGTCGATGCGGGTCGAGTCGCCGTTCGGCGTGCTCGACGCGGTGGCGGGCGACTACGTCGTCATCCCCACCTCGACCATCCACCGCCTGGTGCCCACCGGCGACGAACCGACCCGGCTGCTCGCCGTCGAGGCCGCCGGCCACATCGGGCCGCCCAAGCGCTACCTCTCCGTACGCGGCCAGTTCCTGGAGCACGCGCCCTACTGCGAGCGCGACGTCCGGGGACCGGACAGCCCGCTGCTCGTCGACGGCGAGGAGGTGGAGGTGCTGGTCAAGCACCGCCGCGGTTGGACGAGGTACGTCTACGCCAACCACCCGTTCGACGTGGTGGGCTGGGACGGGCACATGTACCCGTGGGCGTTCTCCATCCACGACTTCGAGCCGATCACCGGGCGGATCCACCAGCCGCCGCCGGTCCACCAGACGTTCCAGGGCCCGAACTTCGTGATCTGCTCGTTCGTGCCGCGCAAGGTGGACTACCACCCGGCCGCCATCCCGGTGCCGTACAACCACCACAACGTCGACTCCGACGAGATGCTGTTCTACACCGGCGGCAACTACGAGGCCCGGCGCGGCTCCGGCATCGAGCAGGGCTCGATCTCACTGCACCCGTCCGGCTTCACCCACGGCCCCCAGCCGGGGGCGGCGGAGCGGTCGATCGGGGCGGAGTTCTTCGACGAGCTGGCGGTCATGGTGGACACGTTCCGGCCGCTGGACCTCTGCGACGCGGCCGCCGACTGCGAGGACGACGGCTACGCCTGGACCTGGGCGCGCAAGTCCTGACGTACGCGACGAGGGGCCGCGCCCGGCACGGACGCGGCCCCTTCGCACGCGGTCGTCAGAACGTGGACGCGTCGATGACGAAGCGGTAGCGCACGTCGGACGCGAGCACCCGCTCGTACGCCTCGTTGATCTTCTCGGCTCCGATGACCTCGATCTCGGCGCCCAGCCCGCGCTCGGCGCAGAAGTCGAGCATCTCCTGGGTCTCCCTGATGCCGCCGATGCTCGACCCGGCGAACGACCGCCGGCCCGGGATCAGCGAGAACGCGTGCACCGACAGCGGCTCCTCCGGAGCGCCCACGTTGACGAGCGTCCCGTCCACCGCGAGGAGCCGCAGGAACGCGTTCATGTCGATGGTCGCGCTCACCGTGTTGATGATCAGGTCGAACGAGCCCGCCAGCGCGGTGAACGTGTCCTCGTCCGCCGTGGCGTGGTAATGGTCGGCGCCGAGCCGCAGCCCGTCCTCCCGCTTCTTCAGCGACTGCGACAGCACCGTCACCTCGGCGCCCATCGCGTGAGCCAGCTTCACGGCCATGTGGCCGAGGCCGCCCATGCCGATCACCGCCACCCGGCGGCCCGGCCCGGCGTTCCAGTGCCGCAACGGCGAGTACGTGGTGATGCCGGCGCAGAGCAGCGGCGCGGCGGCGTCCAGCGCGATGCCGTCCGGGATGCGCAGCACGAAGTCCTCGGTGACCACGATGGCCTGCGAGTAGCCGCCCTGGGTCGGCTTGCCGTCCCGGCCCACCCCGCCGTACGTGCCGGTGTTGCCCTTCAGGCAGTACTGCTCCAGGCCCTTGCGGCAGCTGTCGCACTCGCGGCAGGAGTCGACCAGGCAGCCGACGCCGACCCGGTCGCCGGCGGCGAACTTCGTCACCGCGGAACCGACCTCCCGCACCACGCCCGCGATCTCGTGACCCACCACGATCGGGTAGCGGGTCGGCCCCCACTCGCTGCGCGCGGTGTGGATGTCGGAGTGGCAGATGCCGGAGAACTTGATGTCGATGAGAACGTCGTCCGGTCCGAGATCGCGCCGCTCGATGGTGGTCGGGGTGAGCGGTTCGGTCGCGGACGTCGCCGCGTAGGCGTTGACGGTGAGCACTGGTTCCCGCTTCCTTCAGCCGGTGTTTCCGGTCCTCCTACCCTCTCACCGGCGAGCGAACGCGGTGAATCCCGCCACCACCGCGGCGGTGATCGCCCCGGCCAGCGGCCACGGGCCGCCGACCAGCGCGTACACGAGCAGCAGCAGCACCGCGGCGGCGGCCCCGTAGACCGGTGCGGACAGCCCGCGCGACATCGCCTCGCGCAGGCCGGGCCGCCATGTCGCCGGACGCCGCAACAGCACCGCCACCCCGGCCACCGACAGCACCGCGAACAGCCGCGACGCGCCCGGCGAGGCCGGGGCCAGGGCGGCGACCAGCACGCTCGCGGCCAGGGACCAGCCGGCCACCGACAGCAGGAGCCTCCGGATGCCGGCGTCCACGGTCCGCGCCGGGTCCGGACGGGCCACCGGCAGGTCTGCCATCGCGGTCAGGTGTTCCAGCGTCTCGGCGTACCGGCGTCGTTCCAGGCGGGCCACGCCCACGTCCTGCCCCGCCTCGCCCAGCTCCGGGTCCAGCCGCAGCGCCTCCCGGTAGGCCCGCTCGGCCAGGTCGAACAGTTGCAGCCGCACCGCGACCAGGCCGAGCACCAGATGCGCCTCCGGCTCGTCCGGGGCCAGCTCCACCCCGCGCCACGCCGCGTCCAGCGCCGCCTGCCCGTTGCGCGACGCGGAGAGGAGGGCGGCGGCACTGCGCTGCGCGTACGCGTCGCCCGGCGCACGCGTCAGGATCTCGTCGGCGGTGGCCGCGGCGGGCTTCCAGTGTTCGAGGTCGAGGAGCGCGAACCCGCGCGCCACGAGCGCCGGTACGACCGCAGCGGCGGCGTGCACGCCGGTGCCGGGTGTCTCAGCGGCGCGCGTCCCCGTGCCGGGTGTCTCAGCGGCCGGCTGCGCGCCGCCGTCGGCAGTGGCCGTCTCGACGGCCGGTGACACGGCGGCCACAGCCGTCTCCGTGGCGGCGAGCGCCTCGGCCGGGCGCCCGGCGGCCAGGTGCATCCGCGCCAGCATGGTCAGCGCGGGCAGGTGCCCCGGCTCGGCCGCGAGCAGCGCGGTGAGCTCGCCGATCCCCTCGTCGTAGCGCCCCAGCTCGGCGAGCAGGTGCGCACGCTGCAGGTAGCCGTCGGCGGCGGACTGGTCGGGTGCGGCGTCACTCGGCATCACCGCGAGCGTATCCGCCCCGGCCCACCGGGTACGGGCGTGCCCGGCGTCAGGCACTCCGGCAGGACGTGCCCGCCCGGCCGCCACACGTCCCCAGGCTGCACCACCGGCGCAGCCCGCTCTCGTCGAGGAACAACCACCCGCACCGCCGGTCCGGGCAGACCCGCACCGTGAACCGGGCCGGTTCGGCGAGCAACTGCGCGCCGCTGAACGCGGCGGCGTGCACCGGCAGCCGGAGCCCGGCCGTCAGGTCCGGCCACCAGCGGCCGCGTCCGTCGGCCTCGCGCCGGAAGACGAGCGTACGAGCGGCGGCCTCGGCGGCCCGGGCGACCGTCTCGAACGCCGGGCCGTCGTCCGGGTCGACCAGGCTGGCGTAGAGCGCGGCGCGGAGCGTACGGGCCTCGTCGAGCACCGCCTCCGCCGCTTCCGGGTCACGCCGCGCCAGGTGCAGCAGGCGGTTCACCGACACCTCGTCCACCAGCCCGACGTGGCCGGCCCAGACGGCAAGCGTCCGGTAGCCGCGCAGCCACTCGGCGCCGGGCAACGAGGGCTCGTGCCCCCAGCCGGCGAGGGTGTTGCAGAAGTCCAGGGCCGGGTGGCCGCCCACACTCCACGGCAGACTCTCGTCGCCGACCCGGATCTCGTGCATCGGCCGGCCGACCCGGTCCAGCCGGTCGTCGCCGGTGAGCACCCGGCGCTGCACCTCCCGGAGCCGAGGCCCCGGCTCGACGCCGAAGTCGGCCACGAGCAGGTCCCGGGTGGCGCGGTAGAGGCGCAGTGCTTCGGCCCGCCGGGCACCCCGGTACAGGGCTGTCATCAGTACTGCCACCAGGTGTTCCCGGGTCGGATGCAGGGCGGCCAGCGGCATCAGCTCGGCGATCGCCTGCGGGTGCCGGCCCAGCGCGAGCTGCGCCTCGGCGCGCAGTTCCACGGCGACCAGGCGAAGTTCGTCGAGCGAGCCGTGCAGCCGGTCGCGCAACTCGTCGTCCGCCGCGTCGGCGAGCAACGGTCCGCGCCAGAGGGCCAGCGCCCGGTCGAGCGACCGCACCCGCTCGCCGGGATCGACGGCTCTCCCGGCCGCCCGGACCAGCTCCGCGAACTCGTCGGCGTCGACCCGATGCCCGTCCTCCTCCACCACGTAGCCCTCGCCCCGGGTGCTGATCCGCACCCCGTACGGGTTGAGCGACCCCCGCAGCCGCCCGATGTACGTCTGCACCGCGCCGCGGGCCGTGGCCGGCGGCCGGCCGTTCCAGAGCAGGTCGATGAGGCGGCCGGTCGGCACCACCCGGCCCACGTCGAGCAGCAGCACCCCGAGCAGGCAACGCTCCTGGCGCCGGCTGCCGACCTCGACCGGTCGACCGTCGTGGCGGGCCTCGAACGGCCCGAGCAGGCGGAATTCCATACCGAACAGGACGACCCGGCCCGGGTCCCTGGTTGTCGTCCGACGGTGATCGCGTGGTGAGGGACCCGGCGGCCGGCCTCGCCCGCTCGGACGGGCCGTCGCTCGACGCGGTGAGCCGGTGGTGAGCAGGCCCGGTGATGCTGCCCGTCCAGACCAGCGACGGATGGAGTGAAGATGCGGTTCAGGATGAGTGTCACGGTGGCGAGCGTCGTGGCGGCGGTGGTCGCGGCGATGCCCGGCCCGGCGTCCGCCGCGCCGGAGCGGCACCACGGCGCCAGCGCCTGGGAACCCGCGCCCCAGGCGCCGTTCGAGATGCCGGCCGGTGCGCGGTGCGAGTTCGCGGTACGGGTCGAGCCGATCGTGGACGAGGTGCGGAAGCTGACGCTGGAGACCTACCCGGACGGCGCACCGAAGCGGGAGTTGTTCACCGGCGCCCTGATCAACCGGGTGACGAACCTGGAGACCGGTGCCACGTCCACGGCGGACGCGAGCGGCACCTCCCTCGTCGCCTACCGCACCGACGGCTCGATGACCTGGTACGTGACCGGGCCGGTGCTGCTCGGCTTCCGGGAGAACGCGGGAACGCTGCCGAAGGGGCTGTGGATCGTCGACGGCCAGTTCCGAGTCGAGTTCTCCCCCACCTTCGACAAGACCATCACGATGCTCCACGGCACGACCCACAACGTCTGCACCGACGTCGACTGATCCGCCGGACGCGGTGACCGGCGTTCCCGGTCACCGCGTCAGTCGGCCGGCGGCTCGTAGACCAGGGCCACAGCGATCCCGGCCAGTCCCTCCCCGCGCCCGGTGAAGCCCAGACCGTCGGTGGTGGCCGCGGAGACCGTCACCGGGGCGCCCACCGCCTCGGAGAGCACCCGCTGCGCCTCCTCCCGGCGCGGCCCGATCTTGGGACGGTTGCCGACCACCTGCACCGACACGTTGCCGATCCGGAAGCCGGCCGCCCGTACCCGGCGTGCGCTCTCGGTCAGCAGCGCCACCCCGGACGCGCCGGCCCACTCCGGCTGGTCCACCCCGAAGTTCGCGCCCAGGTCACCGAGTCCGGCGGCGGACAGCAGGGCGTTGCAGGCGGCGTGCGCCGCCACGTCGGCGTCGGAGTGACCGGCCAGGCCGTCCTGGTCCGGCCAGTGCAGGCCCGCGACCCAGCACGGCCGCCCGGCCGCGAACGCGTGCACGTCGGTGCCGATGGCCACCCGAGGAACGATCATGACCAGAGGGTACGCATATGCCGGGAGATATCTTGGTAGCAAGGAGCCCCTATGGGGGCCGTTACGTACCAAGATCTCGAAGCCGCGAGCGGCGAGCGTCAGGCGCCGGTGGTCAGCAGGTGTTCGGCCAGGGCCAGGTCGAACGGGCGGGTGATCTTCAGGGCCAACTCTGAGCCGGGTACGCAGGTCACCGCGCCGCCCTGCTTCTCGACCAGCCCGGCGTCGTCGGTGAGCACGTCACCAGCCGAACCGTGGGCCGCGATCAGCACCGACCGGCGGAAGCCCTGCGGCGTCTGCACCGCGCGCAGCGCGGACCGGTCGACGGTGCCGAGCACGCGCTCGGTCGCGTCGACCTCCTTGATCGTGTCGACCACCGGCAGCACCGGGATCACGGCGTCGTGCCCGGCGCGGACCGCCGCGGCCACTGACTCGACCAGGTAGGGTGGCGTGAGCGCACGGGCCGCGTCGTGCACCAGGACGATGTCCGGACCGGCGGGAACTGCCGCGAGGGCGGCCGCCACCGACGCCTGGCGTTCGGCGCCACCGGGGACCACTGCCACCGGGGCCACGGGGGCGAGCATCGCGCGGACCGTCTCGACCTCGGTGGCCGGCGCGGCCACCACGATCGTGTGCACGGAGGGCGCGGCGGCGATCCGGCGGACCGCGTGCACCAGCAGTGGCTCGCCGGCCAGCATCCGGAGCGCCTTGGGGGCGCCGGGTCCGAGGCGTACCCCGGCACCGGCCGCAGGAACGAGGACCGCGACGTCACCGCGCGGATTGAGCTGCGCGGTCACGTCGCGGTCCTCGGATTCGTTCGCTGCGGGGTGGGTAGAGGCAGAGGCGTGGATCAGGCCTCGGTCAGCACCTTGTCGAGCAGCGTCTCGGCCTCGTCCTTGGTGCTCTTCTCCGCCAGCGCGACCTCGCCGACGAGGATGTCACGAGCCTTGGCGAGCATCCGCTTCTCGCCCGCCGACAGGCCACGCTCCCGCTCCCGGCGCCACAGGTCGCGAACGACCTCCGCCACCTTCAGCGGGTTACCGGAGGCCAGCTTCTCCAGATTTGCCTTGTAACGCCGCGACCAGTTGGTCGGCTCCTCGGTGTGCGGTGCACGGAGCACGTCGAAGACCTTGCCCAGGCCCTCTTCGCCGACCACCTCGCGCACACCCACGATCTCGGCGTTCTCGGCAGGCACCCGGACCGTCAGGTCACCCTGCGCGACCCTCAGGACGAGGTATTCCCTGGGCTCGCCCTTGATGACCCGAGTCTCGATTGCCTCGATGAGTGCGGCCCCGTGGTGGGGGTAAACAACGGTCTCGCCGACACTGAAAACCATAGGTTCGAAACCCCTTTCGCTGTGTCTAGGGTAACACGCTCAGGCACCGATGTCTCACCGCTGTCCTGACCGTTGGCGCAGCTCAGGGGCCCTGTGAGAGGTATTTCTTCAGCTTGACAGGCGGCCAAACCAATGGTTTCAACACGCTCCGTCAGGAACACGTGACAACCCGGTAACGGGTGACGGGAGCGTCAGATCTAGGGCTATGCGCTCCTTCCATGGTAGCTCCGCAACTCCGTTCGCGCCCAGGTGTGGCGTTACGACGGCCGGTGCGGGACGCTGGTGAGGGACGTGACGTCCGCTCACCGAGACGTACCTGGGGGTCCGATGGGCGTGCCTGACGCTGACGGCCAGGGGCCGTCGGACGGGCTGCCCGGCCTGCCCCCGGAGTGGGGAAGGGTGGTCGTCCCGGACGACGCCTCGGCGCTCGCCGACGAGGCCCGGCAGGTCCGCCGGGAGCTGCGTGGCGCGCGGCGCAGCTCCGGCCGGCATACCGGCCCGGCCCGCCTCGGGCTGCCGGTGCTGATCCTGCTCGTGTCGGTGCTCGTCACGCTCGCCGGGCTGGCCGCCGTCACGTGGCCGCGTACCGGCACCCGGTCCGGTGCGCCGACGGTGCTCCCGCGCTCCACCGCCGCGCCCCAGCCGGTCGGCCCGCTGCCCGCCCTGGACCTGGTCGGCGCGGACGACACGCCGGTGCCGCTGCGCAGCCTGCTGCCCGCCGTGATCATCCTGGTCGACGCCTGTGCCTGCGCCGAGCAGGTCGGCACCGCGGCACGCGCCGCCCCGCCCGGCGTCACAGTGGTCACCGTCACCGAGGGCCGCAGCGCCGGGCCCGCGAGCGTCCCCGGGGTACGCCCGCTCGGCGACCCGGCCGGCGGCCTGCGCTCCTACCTGCACCTGTCGCCCCACCCCGGCACCGCCGCCGCGCTGCTCGTGGACCGGCGGGGCGCTCTGGTCCGGGTGGTGCCGGAACTGGGCCCGCTGTCGGACTACGGCGCCGACCTGGCCCGGCTGGCCGGCTGAGCCGCGGCGAGAAGGGCGGCGCGACCGCGGTCAGTAGAGCGCTTCGAGCCGGGCGTCCAGTTCGACCCGGCCGCGTACACCGCTGAACCGCACCAGCACCGGTGCGCCGGTCCCGCCCAGCACGGGCAGCTCCAGTCGCCCGCCGCACCGGAGGAACCGACGCCCGTCGCCGGACCCGGCGCCGGAGAGCTGCACGGCGACCGCCCCGTCCCCGGAGCAGCTCACCGTCAATCGGTAGTCGTCACCGCGCGAGGGGTTCACCTGCCGTACGACGGGCGGGCCGTCCGGCGTCAGGCCGGACGTCTCCCGCCACACCACGTGCGACGTCTGGAGCACGCGCGCGGTGCCGTCCGCCTCCACCCGCATCAGCACCGACCGGTCCGGCTCGGTGACCGCCCCACGGCGCACCCCGAGCGGCAGATCGCTTCCCGGACGGGACGGCCAGGCGGCGCCGGTCGACGGGTCGACCATCAAGGTGCGGGAGAGCGGTTCGACACTCGCGTCCGGGGCCGCCGTGGCCGGACCGGGCTCCGGTGCCGCCGACAACCACCAGGCCGCCCCGGCCACCAGCGCCAGAACGGTCAGGACGGCGAGCACCACCCGCCCGTCCCGCTCGTCGGAGGCCATGACGGCAGCCTATCCGCGCAGACCCGGGCGGGGCGAGCCGTCAGCCCACCCGTTCCAGCAACACCGCGTAGAGCGTCAGCCCTGGCCCGAACGCGAGCATCACCACCCAGCGCGGCGACGGCTCCGCGCGCCACAGCCGGTCCAGGATCAGCAGCACCGTCGGCGACGAGCAGTTGCCGTGCTCGGCGAGCGTCCCCCGGGACGCGGTGAGCCCGTCCGGCGGCAGGGCCAGTTCGCGCTCCACCACGTTGAGGATCCGCGGCCCGCCCGGGTGCACGGCCCAGCCGTCCACGTCGGAACGCTCGCACCCGTGCCGCGCCAGCAGGTCGTCGATAAGCGTCCGTACGTGCCGGGAGAGGACCTGCGGCACCTTCGGCGACAGCCCCATCCGGAACCCGGTGTCGGTGACGTCCCAGGTCATGTGGTCGGCCGTGGAGGTGTCGGTGACCGAGGCGACCTCGCGCAGCGCGTACCCCCGGCCGCCCGGGACGACCACGGCGGCGACCGCGGCGTCCGAGAACAGCGCGTGGGAGACGATCTGCTGGGTGTCCACCCGGGCGCCCGGCGGCTGGATGTGCAGGCTGGTCAGCTCCGCGCAGAGCAGCAGCGCCGGCCGCCCCCGGGCGGTGACGAAGTCGCTCGCCGCGCCCAGTCCGGGCAGCGCCGCGTAGCAGCCCATGTGCCCGACGAACATGCGCTGCGTGCTCGGCGACATGCCGAGGTCCCGGGCGAGCAGGATGTCCAGCCCCGGCGTGGCGTACCCGGTGCAGGAACAGACGATGAACAGGCCGATGTCGGCGGCGTCCAGCCCGGCGGCGGTGAGTGCCCGGCTGACCGCCTCCTTGCCCAGCGGCAGCGCCTCCACCTGGTAACGGCGCATCCGGCGCTCGGTCGGCCACTCCGAGACGTCCTCCAGCAGCGGGTTGACCGCCGCCTGCCGCCGGGTCACGCCCGAGTTCGCGAAGATCCGCTCGGCCAGTGCCCGGGTGTTCCCCTGGAAGTGCTCCGCGAAGAAACCCGTCCACAGCTCGTCCTGCGCCGCGGCCGGCGGTTGTGCCGTACCCAGACCCGCGATCACCGGTATGCCCACGTCCCCCACCCCTCGCCCTCCCTCACCTCTCGCACCAACCCTGCTCACCAACGAGGGAGCGCGCTGTCCCGGTCCGGGTCGCCGCCCAGCGCGGCGATGCCGAGCCAGTCGGCGCACACGTCGGACGTGGCCGGATGCAGCGATCCACAGCGGGCGTCCCGGTAGAGCCGCTCCAGCGGATGCCCGCGCCGCGTCGCCGACGTGCCCGCCGCCTCCAGCATCGAGGCGGCGACCTCGGCCGCGGTGGTGCCGGCGAGCAACTTGGCCCGCCACACCCAGCGGTTCGTCTCGGCGTCGCCGGGCGCCTCGTCGACCCGCCGGGCCGCCTCGGCGACCACCAGTTCGGCGGCGGCGGTGGCCGCGTCGGCCCGGCCCAGACGGGCCCGCACGGCGGGCAGGCCGGCGAGGTTGCGCGCGTTGAGGTGCTCGGCCGCGGCGTCGACGGCGGCCCGGGCCACGCCGACGTAGACCGCCGCATAGCTCGCCACCAGCCAGTGCGGCATGAGCTGGGCGACGACCAGGGCCAGCCCTTCGACGCCGCCGAGCAGCCGGTCGGCCGGGACCGTCACGTCCAGGTGCACGTCGTGCGAGGAGGTGGCCCGCATGCCGAGTGAGTCCCAGGTGGGCTCGACGGTGATTCCCTCCCCGGCCGGGACCAGGAACTGCGACACCACCGACTGGTCGGCGGCACTGCGGGCGGCCACCAGGTAGCCGTCCGGGTGGCCGGCCCCGGAGCAGAACGTCTTGCTGCCCTTGATGTGCCAGCCGCCCTCGACCGGCTCGTAGACGGTGCTGAGCTGGGACAGCCGGGCGCCGGCGCCGCGTTCGCTCATCGCGACCGCGTACCAGGCGCCGTCGGCCGCCGCGCGCAGCAGCCGGTCCCGCGCCGCCAGCGCCTCGTCCGGTACGCCGAGCGCCTCGGCCAGTTCCTCGGTGACCGCGCCCAGCGCCCCGGTGACCGAGGCGTGCATGTTGAACACCAGCGCGGTCGCGCCGTTGCCCCGGGCCAGTTCGGTGGCGACCGCCGCGTACTCGGCGAAGCTCGCGCCCGCGCCGCCCAGCTCGGGCGGCACCATCAGGCCGAACAGCCCGGCCGCCCGCAGGTCCGCGAAGTCGTCCACCGGGAACGAGCCGTCCCGGTCGTGCTCGGCCGCGCGGGCGGCCAGTCGCGGCGCCAACCGGCGGGCCGCCTCCAGCGCGTGCACACTCATGTCGCCCCCTTCTCGGCGTCCTTTACCCTGGGTGGCCCCGGCTACCCGCTCCGGCGCCCCCAGCCCTGGTACAGCACCGCCGTCGACCGGGTCGGCACGATGCGCGGTTCGGTCCTGCCCGGACGGTCGCCGCCGCCGCGCACACGGCGCAGCAGCCAGGCGAGTGTCCCGCCCAGCTCCGGGCGCACCCCGCGCACCGTCAGGGACACGCCGTGCCGGGCGCACTCGGCGACCAGTGCGCGGGCGTCGACGAACAGCCGTGGATCGTGGATGCCACGCGGCACCGTGGGCAGCCGTTCGCCCAGCTCCACCGCGATCAGCCGGGCCAGCAGCGTGTCGTTGAGCGTGTCCAGCACCAGCAGGCCGCCCGGTCGCAGCAGCCGGCACGCCTCGGCGACCGCCCGCCGCCAGTCCGGTACGTGCTCCAGCACCTCTCCGGCGGAGACCACAGCGGCGCAGCCGTCGGCCAGCGGCACCGCTGTCGCGTCGCCCTGGATCACCGTCACGCCGTGCGCGGCGGCCTGGTCGAGCGCGGAGCGGGTCAGGTCCACCCCGACGTGGTGGTAGCCCTTTCCGGCCAGGTGCGGCGCCAGCAACCCGGCGCCGCAGCCCAGGTCGACGAGCAAATCGTCCGCCGTGGACGCCGGAGGCACGAGCTCCGCCCGGGCGCGGGCCAGCCAGTGCAGCATCGCGAACGCTCCGTCCGGCCGCCACCACTCGCCGGCCAGGTCGTCGTACTGCCGGGGGTCGTTCGGCGGCAGCACCCGGTACGGAGTGGACACCGGGGACGCGTCGGGCATGCGTCGAGCGTGGCACGACTGACCGGTAACGACCAGACTTCCGGGTATGTCGACACGGGTGTCAGGGCTCGTCCGGGCGAGCCATCCGGAGCCGGCGGCGGCGGTCACGGTGGTCGCCGCGCTGCTCGCCGTCGGTGTCGGCCACTCGGCCGGGGGTGTCGTGGCGGTGGCGCTGACCGTGCTGGCCAGTCAGCTCGCGGTCGGGTGGAGCAACGACCTGATCGACGCCGACCGGGACGCCGCGGTGGGGCGTACCGACAAACCGGTGACCGACGGCGCGGTGGCCCGCCCGACGCTGGCCCGGGCCACCGCGGTGGCCGCCGTCGCCGTGCCCCTGCTGGCGCTGGCCGGCGGCCCGGCCGCGGCGGCCTGTGCCACCCTGGGCCTGGCCTCCGCGCTGCTCTACAACCGGCCGCTGAAGTCGACGCCGGTGTCGGTGCTGCCCTACGCGGTCTCGTTCGGCGCGCTGCCCGCGTTCGTGGTGCTCGCGCTGCCCGGCTCGCCGGCGCCCCCGCCGTGGCTGGTGGCCGCCGCCGCGCTGCTCGGCGCCGGCGCGCACTTCGCCAACGTGCTGCCCGACCTGGCCGACGACGCCCGCACCGGAGTGCGCGGGCTGCCGCACCGGCTCGGGCCGGCGGGCTGCCGGCTGGCCGCCGCCGGGCTGCTGCTCGCGGCCACCGTCGCGCTGGTCCTCGGCCCGCCCGGGCCGCCGTCGTGGACCGGCCTGACGGCGGTCGCCGCCGCCGTCGCCGTGCCGGCGGCCGGCTGGTACGCGGGACGCTCGGCCGCCGGACGTTCGGCCGCCGCCTTCCGGGCGGTGCTGGTGGTGGCGCTCATCGATGTGGTGCTCCTGGTGACGAGCGGCCGGGTCGTGTGAGCAGGCCCCTCCGAGGTGGTATTGCCGGGTCCGCGTGCGGGCCTCGATCAGCTCCAACTACCCTGGAGCGCGGTCTGCGCGGGTATGGCCACCCCGTGCCCGGTGGTCGACCGGGCGGGGATCGTGACGAGGAGGACCGACGTGACGCGCTCGATCAGGGGTTCCCGGGGGTCGGCCCTGCTACTGGCCGGCACGGCGGCGGCGGGCCTGCTGCTGTCCGGGTGCGGTACCGGGCAGATTTCCGAGACCGCCAACAAGATCCCGTCGGTGCAGGGCGTCAACGTCCAGACCTCCGACAACCTCTACAAGGTGCGCGGTCTCTACGTGCAGTTCCCGGGCCCGAAGGGCTACGAGGCCGGGTCGAACGCGCCGGTCAACGTGGTGATCTACAACGACAGCGAGAAGCCGGTCACCGTCACCGTCACCACCGACAGCGCGCGGGAGATCGTGCTCGCCGGTTCCGGAGCGGGCGAGAGCGGCGCGGCCACGCCGACCGGTTCGCCCACCGAGCCGGTCACCACCTCGCCGACCGCGAGCGACCCGAGCGCGTCGCCGAGCCAGTCGCTGGAGGTGACCGGGTCGCCGTCGGCGAGCGGGTCCGCCAGCCCGTCGCCGAGCGAGACCGAGTCCGCGCCCGCCGGCCAGCCGGCCCGGATCGAGATCCCGGCGCTCGGTTACGCCCAGCTCAACGCCGGCAACCCGCGGTTCCTCCAGCTCGTCGGCCTGACCGAGAAGCTGCTCGTCGGCCAGCAGGTCGACCTGACCTTCGACTTCGGCGACGGCAAGGTCATCAAGACCCCGGCCCCGATCGGCATCCCGCTGACCGCGGAGGCCACGCCGTCGAAGATCGTGAACCCGCGTGAGCACGCCGGTGAGGACGGCGGCGCCGAGGGCGGCCACTGACCTCCGTCCTCCTTCCGTCGGCACCGCCGCCGTGGCCAGCGCCACGCCGGCGGTGTCGCCGTTTCGGGTGGGCTTTCGTCGTACGGTCCGGTTAGCGTCCGGTGGTGACCTCGCCCCGATCGACCTCCTCCCGCGCCGGCGCCGGTCGCGGTCGCGCCGCCGCCCGCGAACCCCGCCCGGCCTACGAGTGCGACGCCTGCGGCCACCAGCCCCCGAAGTGGGTGGGCCGGTGCCCCGAGTGCGGCGAGTGGGGCTCGGTGGTCGAGTGCACGGTCACCGGCCCGATGGTCTCCGGCCGGGTGGTCAGCTCACGGATGCCGGCCGAGCCGGCCCGGCCGATCGCCACGATCAGCGCCGCGCCCGCCCGGGCCCGTCCCACCGGCGTCAGCGAGCTGGACCGGGTGCTCGGCGGCGGGCTGGTCCCCGGCGCGGTGGTGCTGCTCGCCGGTGAGCCCGGCGTGGGCAAGTCGACGCTGCTGCTCGACGTGGCCCAGCAGTGGGCGGCCGGGGCCGGCAGCCCGTCGCTGGTGGTCAGCGGCGAGGAGTCGGTCAGCCAGGTGCGGCTGCGCGCCGAGCGGATGGGCGCGCTGCACGATCAGCTCTACCTGGCCGCCGAGAGCGACCTGTCCGCGGTCCTCGGCCACCTCGACGCGGTGAAGCCGGGGCTGCTGGTGCTCGACTCGGTGCAGACCATCTCGACCACCGGCACCGAGGGGGTGCCGGGTGGCGTCACCCAGGTCCGCGCGGTCACCGCCGCTCTGGTCGCGGTCGCCAAGGAACGCGGCATCGCCACCGTGCTGGTCGGGCACGTCACCAAGGACGGCCAGGTGGCCGGTCCCCGGGTGCTGGAGCACCTGGTCGACGTGGTGCTGCACTTCGAGGGCGACAAGCACTCCTCGCTGCGCATGGTGCGTGGCGTGAAGAACCGCTTCGGCGCGGCCGACGAGGTGGGCTGCTTCGAGATGCACGAGGGCGGCATCAGCAGCCTCGCCGATCCGTCCGGGCTGTTCCTGACCCGCTACTCCGAGCCGGTGCCGGGCACCTGCGTGACGGTGGCGATGGAGGGGCGCCGGGCGCTGGTGACCGAGGTGCAGGCGCTGATCGGGGCAACTGTCGCCGGCTCGCCCCGGCGCACCGTCTCCGGCCTCGACAGCGCCCGGCTCGCCATGGTCCTCGCGGTGCTCCAGCGCCGCACCGAGCGGCTCACGCTGCACGACCGCGAGGTCTTCGCCGCCACCGTCGGCGGCATCCGGGTGGTGGAGCCGGCGGCCGACCTGGCCGTGGCGCTCGCGGTCGCGTCCGGCGGGCTCAACCTGGCGCTCAACCCGCACCTGGTGGCCATCGGCGAAGTGGGGCTCACCGGCGAGGTCCGCCGGGTCGGCGCGGTGCCCCGCCGGCTGGCCGAGGCGGCCCGGCTCGGCTTCCGGCTGGCCCTCGTGCCGACCGGGTGCGGGCCGGAGAGCAGCGGCGCCGGGCCGGAGAACATGCGGGTGGTCGAGGTCACCGACGTGCGAGCCGCCCTCCAGGCGGCCGCCCGGGCGTCGGCGGAGTGACACGGTGGGATCCGCCGGACGTTTTCGGGCAGGCCACGCAGGCCGCACCGACCCGCCCGAGCCGGGCATCGTGACACATCACAGTAACCACGAGAGCACCCACCGCATGGCAGTCCGTAGACTGTGCCCGTGCCGATCGACCGCGATGCCACAAAGCCCGCAACGGCGACGCCGCACGCCCGTACCGGCGCCGTGAGCGGCAACCCCGCTCGCGCCATCAGCGTGAGCGTCAACGGAAGCGTCGGCGGCGGGGCCGGCGCCGATCCGCTGCGCGCCAATCTCGCCCTGATGGCTCCGGGCACCGCCCTGCGCGACGGCCTGGAGCGGATCCTGCGCGGCCGCACCGGCGCGCTGATCGTGCTCGGCTACGACAAGGTGGTCGAGCAGATCTGCACCGGCGGCTTCCCGATGGACGTGGAGTTCTCCGCCACCCGGGTCCGGGAGCTGTGCAAGATGGACGGCGCGGTGGTGCTCTCCAGCGACGGCACCCGGATCGTGCAGGCCGGCGTGCACCTGATGCCCGACCCGTCCATCCCCACCGAGGAGTCCGGCACCCGGCACCGCACCGCCGAGCGGGTGGCCCGGCAGACCGGCTACCCGGTCATCTCGGTCAGCCAGTCGATGCGGATCATCAGCCTCTACGTCAACGGCCAGCGGCACGTGCTGGACGACTCGGCGGCCATCCTGTCCCGCGCCAACCAGGCGCTCGCCACGCTGGAGCGCTACAAGCTGCGGCTGGACGAGGTCTCCGGCACCCTCTCCGCCCTGGAGATCGAGGATCTGGTCACCGTCCGCGACGCGGTGGCGGTGGTGCAGCGGCTGGAAATGGTCCGCCGGATCGCCGACGAGATCGCCGGCTATGTGGTGGAGCTGGGCACCGACGGCCGCCTGCTGGCGCTTCAGCTCGACGAGCTGATGGCCGGCGTGGACGCCGATCGCACCCTGGTCATCCGCGACTACCTGCCGACCGGCCGCAAGTCGCGCACGCTCGACGAGGCGCTCGTCGAGCTCGACCTGCTCAGCGCCACCGAACTCATCGACCTCGTAGCGGTGGCGAAGGCGATCGGCTATCCGTCCGCCTCCGACGCGCTCGACGCGGCGGTCAGCCCGCGCGGGTTCCGCCTGCTCGCCAAGGTGCCCCGGCTGCCGGTCGCCGTGGTCGACCGGCTGGTGGTGCACTTCGGCAGCCTCCAGCGGCTGCTCGGCGCCACAGTCGAAGACCTTCAAGCGGTCGAGGGCGTGGGCGACGCCCGCGCCCGCGGCGTCCGCGAGGGCCTGTCCCGGCTCGCCGAGGCGAGCATCCTCGAACGGTACGTCTGACCGACCGCTCAGCCGGTGACGGTCAGCTTCACCGGCTCGCTGATCTTGGTGCCGACCCGGGCGAACAGCTGGTACGCGCCGATCGCGGCGAAGTCACCGTTCGCCACCCCGTTGGCGCACCTGTTGTCCCGCCGGCCGTTCCAGCCCAGCTCGTAGGAGCGCTCGAAGTTCGGCGTGAACGACTGCACGTCCGAGCCCTTGCCGGTGCCGCAGGTGTCCGACGACCAGATCTTCTCCGCGCCCGACTTGAGGTACAGCTCTTGGAGATCGGCGCCGACGTCCCGGCTGCAGGTACGCTTCGACACGTTCTTGACCTTGAGGCGCAGCGTGACCACAGTGCCCCGCTGGGCGGTGGGCGGCACCGCTACCGGCGTCACCAGCAACTCGGAGTCGGTGCAGGTGCCGTCGTCGGAGACCGGCTGGCCGGTCGCGCCGCCGTTACCGGTGCCGCCCCCGTTGTTCGCGCCGCCCCCGTTGTTCGCGCCCCCGCCGGTGTTGGCGCCACCGCCGTCGGCGTCGCCGGCCGTCGGTGACGGGCCGCCCGACTGCGGGGTGAGCACCGAACCGGACGGGTCGGGCTGAGCGCCGGCGGAACCAGTCGGGGACGGGTCCGTACCCGGCGCACCGGTGTTGCGGTCCGTACCGGTGCAGGAATAAAGCAGGACAATCAGGAAGAGCAGCCCCGCTCCGAGCACGACGGCACGACGCCGCCAGTACACGGCAGGGGGCAGAGGGCCGACCGTCAGACGCATGATGCGCCTACCGTAGCCGCGCGGCGCACGGCTCGTCGGTCCGACGCGCCGGGAACCCGCCGCGGCACCCGCGCAGCCGTCCAGAGTGGAGCACCACGGCCACCGTCAGAGGTAGACTTTGCGCTGGTAGATCGCGTGCGCGCCGGCCACCCGGTCGAGGAAGAGCAGCCCGGCGCAGTGGTCGATCTCGTGCTGGAGCGCACGCGCCTCGAAGGCGTCGGTCACCAGCCGGACCGGCTCGCCGCTGCCCGGAAGCACACCCTCGACCACCAGGCGGCCGGCCCGCTTCACATCGCCGGTCAGGTCCGGCACCGACATGCAGCCCTCCCGGCCGGCCTTCCACCGGGACGCCTCCACCACCCGGGCGTTGCAGAGCACGAACGCGCCGTGCACCGTGACCGCCTTCGGATGCCCCGTCACGTCCACCGCGAACACCTGCGCGCTCACCCCGACCTGCGGCGCCGCCAGGCCCACACAGCCGGGCGAGACGCGCATCGTGGCCACCAGGTCGGCGGCGAGGCGCACCACGTCGGCAGACGTCGGATCGACCTCCGGGCCGGGTCGGCTCAGCACCGGCTCCGGGGCCGTTACCACCGGACGTACCGCACCGGGAACGCCGAGCTTCTCCGGTGTCCAGCCGCCCAGGCCCGCGTACTCCGGCCCGGTCACAGCAGATCCGTGTCCGCCGGGCGGAGGCTGACCCCCACGCCCAGATCCGCGGCGACCCGGGTGAGCCGGCCGGCCACCTCGTCCGACACGCCGGGCGCCAGCTCGACCTCGGCGACCACCACGTAGAGCGAGCCGGTGAGCCGGGTGCTCAGGTCGGTCACGTTCCCGCCCGCGTCGGTGAGCACCCGGGTCATCGCCGCGACGATGCCCATGCGGTCGGCACCGTGCACCGTCAGCACGTACGGCTCCCCGGTGGGCTCGCTGCCGCCGTCCGGCGTGACCGCGCGTACGGTCGCCAGCAGGTGCCCCTCGGCGGCGAGCGGGGCCAGCGCGGCCTCCACGTCGGCGGCGGCCGGGCCGACGCAGATCAGCGTCATCGCGAAGTGTCCACGCAGCCGGGTCATCGTCGAGTCGGTGAGGTTCGCGCCGAGCCGGGCGAGGACCTCCGCGACGTCGGCCACGATGCCCGGCCGGTCCCGGCCGATGACGGTGATCGCGAGCTCGTTCATCCGGACATTCTGCCCCGTCGTCCATGATTGATCGCGGCCGGCCACCCGGCCCGCCCACCCTGCGGGAAAGACAGCCGTGACATGATCGGCGACGCGATGTCCGAGCCCACATTCGCCACCCTGGTCAGCCGGTGGTACGAGCGCAGCGCCCGCGACCTGCCCTGGCGCAAGCCGGGCATCGGCGCGTGGGCGATCCTGGTCAGCGAGGTCATGCTCCAGCAGACGCCGGTGGTCCGGGTGGTGCCCGCGTGGGAGGCGTGGCTGGCCCGCTGGCCCGAGCCGCGCGCGCTGGCCGAGGACACCCCGGCCGAGGCGATCCGGATGTGGGGGCGGCTCGGCTACCCCCGCCGGGCGGTACGCCTGCGCGAGTGCGCGGTGGCGATCGTGGAGCGGCACGGCGGCGTGGTGCCCGACCGGCTCGACCACTTACTGGCGCTGCCGGGCGTCGGCACGTACACCGCCCGCGCCGTCGCCGCTTTCGCGTACGGGCAGCGGCACCCGGTGGTGGACACCAACGTCCGGCGGGTGGTGTCCCGGGCGATCGCCGGTGAACCCGACGCCGGGCCCACCACCCGCCCGGCCGATCTCGTCGCCACCGAGGAACTGCTGCCGATCGAGCCGGCCGCCGCGGCGCTGGCCAGCGCCGCGTTCATGGAACTCGGCGCTGTCGTCTGCACCGCCCGCGCGCCCCGCTGCGCGATCTGCCCGGTCGAGTCGAGTTGCGCCTGGCGGGCCTCCGGCCAGGCCGCCCCCACCGGACCGACCCGCCGCCCGCAGCGCTACGCGGGCACCGACCGGCAGGTACGCGGACTGCTGCTCGCGGTGCTGCGGGAGTCCACCGGCCCGGTGCCACACCGGCGGCTGGACCAGGTCTGGCACGACGACGTGCAGCGGGCCCGCGCCCTGGCCGGCCTGGTCACGGACGGCCTGGTGGAACCGGTGGGCGAGGAGTCGTTCCGCCTGGCCGGCGACGGCCCGCCGTCCCCCTCCCCACTCCCCCACCTGCCCCACCCGCCCCACCACCAGCGTTGATCAAGGAGTGATACAAACTCCTTGATCACCGGGGTCTAGGGCCGGACGGGGGTGTGGAAAGGCGACGGCCCCGGTGGCTTTCGCCTACCGGGGCCGTCGCCCTTCGTGCTCTCGTTATGCGGCGGCGTCGTCCGCACCGGTGGCGGCGGTGCCGCCGAGGTCCGCCGGGACCGCGTCCGGCACGGCGTCCGGCCGGTCCGCGCCCCGGAAGACGAGCTTGGACTTGTCGATGTTCTCCGGGTCGCCCTCGCAGTCCACGACCACGATCTGACCCGGGGTCAGCTCGTTGAACAGGATCCGCTCGGACAGGTTGTCCTCGATGTCGCGCTGGATCGTGCGACGCAGCGGCCGCGCGCCCAGCACCGGGTCGAAGCCCTTCTTCGCGAGGTACTTCTTCGCGTTGTCGGTCAGCTCCAGGCCCATGTCCTTGTTGCGCAGCTGGGACTCGATGCGCTGGATCATGATGTCCACGATCGAGAGGATCTCGGTCTCGCGCAGCTGGTGGAAGACGATGGTGTCGTCGATCCGGTTCAGGAACTCGGGCCGGAAGTGCTGCTTGAGCTCGTCGTTGACCTTCTGCTTCATCCGGTCGTAGTTCGACTCGGAGTCCTCAGATGCCTGGAAGCCCAGCGAGACCGCCTTGGCGACGTCGCGCGTACCGAGGTTGGTGGTCAGGATGATGACCGTGTTCTTGAAGTCCACGATCCGGCCCTGGCCGTCGGTGAGGCGCCCGTCCTCCAGGATCTGGAGGAGCGTGTTGAACACGTCCGGGTGGGCCTTCTCGATCTCGTCGAAGAGGACCACCGAGAACGGCCGGCGACGCACCTTCTCGGTGAGCTGCCCGCCCTCGTCGTAGCCGACGTAGCCGGGAGGGGCACCGACGAGCCGGGACACCGTGTACCGGTCGTGGAACTCCGACATGTCGAGCTGGATGAGGGCGTCCTCGCTGCCGAACAGGAACTCGGCGAGCGCCTTGGACAGCTCGGTCTTACCGACGCCGGACGGGCCGGCGAAGATGAACGAGCCGGAGGGGCGCTTCGGGTCCTTCAGGCCGGCCCGGGTACGCCGGATCGCCTTCGAGACCGCCTTGACCGCGTCCTCCTGGCCGATGACGCGCTTGTGCAGCTCGTCCTCCATGCGCAGCAGGCGCGAGGTCTCCTCCTCGGTCAGCTTGTAGACCGGGATGCCGGTCCAGTTGCCGAGCACCTCGGCGATCTGCTCGTCGTCGACCTCGCTGACGACGTCCAGGTCACCGGCCTTCCACTCCTTCTCCCGCTGCGCCTTCTGGCCCAGCAGCTGCTTCTCGGTGTCGCGAAGCTGGGCGGCCCGCTCGAAGTCCTGCGCGTCGATCGCGGACTCCTTGTCGCGGCGCACCTGGGCGATGCGCTCGTCGAAGTCGCGCAGGTCTGGCGGCGCGGTCATCCGGCGGATGCGCATCCGTGCGCCCGCCTCGTCGATCAGGTCGATCGCCTTGTCCGGCAGGAACCGGTCGGAGATGTAGCGGTCGGCGAGCGTAGCGGCGGCGACCAGGGCGGCGTCGGTGATGGAGACGCGGTGGTGCGCCTCGTAGCGGTCCCGCAGGCCCTTGAGGATCTCGATGGTGTGTGCCAGCGACGGCTCGCCCACCTGGATCGGCTGGAAACGACGCTCCAGAGCGGCGTCCTTCTCCAGGTGCTTGCGGTACTCGTCGAGCGTGGTGGCGCCGATGGTCTGCAGCTCACCACGGGCCAGCATCGGCTTGAGGATGCTGGCGGCGTCGATCGCGCCCTCGGCCGCACCCGCACCGACGAGGGTGTGGATCTCGTCGATGAAGAGGATGATGTCGCCGCGGGTACGGATCTCCTTGAGCACCTTCTTCAAGCGCTCCTCGAAGTCACCGCGGTAGCGGGAACCGGCGACCAGGGCACCGAGGTCGAGCGTGTAGAGCTGCTTGTCCTTCAGCGTCTCGGGCACCTCGCCCTTGATGATCTTCTGGGCCAGGCCCTCCACCACGGCGGTCTTGCCGACGCCGGGCTCGCCGATCAGCACCGGGTTGTTCTTGGTGCGGCGGGACAGCACCTGCATGACCCGCTCGATCTCCTTCTCGCGCCCGATGACCGGGTCGAGCTTGCCCTCGCGGGCGGCCTGGGTCAGGTTGCGGCCGAACTGGTCCAGCACGAGGCTGGTCGACGGCGCGGCCTCACCCGGCGCGGCACCGGCCGCGGCCGGCTCCTTGCCCTGGTAGCCGGAGAGCAGCTGGATGACCTGCTGGCGCACCCGGTTCAGGTCAGCGCCCAGCTTCACCAGAACCTGGGCGGCGACGCCCTCGCCCTCGCGGATCAGGCCGAGCAGGATGTGCTCGGTGCCGATGTAGTTGTGGCCGAGCTGCAGCGCCTCGCGCAGCGACAGCTCCAGCACCTTCTTGGCCCGCGGCGTGAACGGGATGTGCCCGCTCGGTGCCTGCTGGCCCTGGCCGATGATCTCCTCGACCTGCTGACGCACGCCCTCCAGGGAGATGCCGAGGCTCTCCAGGGCCTTTGCCGCGACACCCTCACCCTCGTGGATCAGGCCCAGCAGGATGTGTTCCGTACCGATGTAGTTGTGGTTGAGCATCCGGGCCTCTTCTTGGGCCAGGACGACAACCCGTCGCGCTCGGTCGGTGAACCGCTCGAACATGCCCTCGTGCTCCTCACGTGCCGTGCGCCTTGATGGTCAGATCTCGGCGGGGCCGGTGCGCGGACGTCCGGGACGGGCGTCCGTGCCTCCTTACTCTATCGCCGCGGACCGTCTCCGCTGAGGTCGTGTGCCCCCGCGGATGACCGTTCCGACGTCGTTTCTGACAACCGTCCACGCTCAGGAGGTGTTCCGGGACCCCTGCCTGTACGCGCAGAGCGAAATCCGACCGGCGGCGGAACGGCCGGCCGAGTGGATCCGGGGCGCTGCCGATGCGCTCACCGCGGTCGTCCACAGCCTGTGGACGAAGTCTCCACCGCCTGTGGACAACGGCCCCCCGGGGCGATTTCTTCCCGGGAGAAGGCGACCGAGGACCGCAGGGCGGGCCGGACCGGACATCCCGCACCGGGCGGGACGGGACCGGGACGGCCGGACCCGAGCCGGACGCCGGCGGCGGAAACGGCGATGCGGCCCGGAGACGGCGACGCCGGCCCGGAGTGGCACTCCGGTCCGGCGTCGCGTCGCCCGTGACGAGGGTGGGGTCAGTGCCCCGCCTTCGCGTGGAACTCATCAACGATCTCCTGCGGGATCCGGCCCCGGTCGGAGATGTCCTTGCCGGCCTTCTTGGCCCACTCGCGGATGGCCCGGTTCTGCTCGCGGTCGGCGGTCGCGCCGCCCCGGCCCCGAGCGGCCCGGCCACCCACGACCACACCCCCGCGACCGACCTTCGTACCGTTCGCGATGTACGGCGCGAATACGTCCCGCAATTTACCGGCGTTGGATGCGGAGAGGTCGATCTCGTACTGCACCCCGTCGAGCGCGAACTTGACGGTCTCGTCAGCGTCCCCGCCGTCCAGGTCATCGACCAGCTTGTGAATGATCTGCTTGGCCACGTCCTACATTCCTTTCGAGCAGGGTTGTGCTCCTGCAATACCCCGAGCACAATAACCCGTCCGGCGCTTGTTCCGTCAATAGGACCGGGTAACGAGCCGGAGAAGGCTTCCGGGAGCGCCTACTCGGGCCGGACCAACGGGAACAGGATCGTTTCCCGAATTCCGAGCCCCGTCAGTGCCATCAGCAGCCTGTCGATTCCCATTCCCATGCCTCCGGACGGCGGCATTCCATACTCCATCGCTCGGAGAAAATCCTCGTCCAGCCGCATGGCCTCGTCGTCGCCGCGCGCCGCGAGCTGCGCCTGGGCCACCAGCCGCTCCCGCTGCACGACCGGGTCGACCAGCTCCGAGTACGCGGTGCCCAGCTCGAATCCGAGCACGTAGAGGTCCCACTTCTCGGCCAGGCCCGGCTCGCTGCGGTGGGCCCGGGTCAGCGGGCTGGTCTCCTCCGGGTAGTCCATCACGAACGTCGGCGCCTGAAGGGACGGCACCACCAGTTCCTCGAACAACTCCTCGGCCAGCTTGCCCGGTCCCCACTTCGGGTCGACGGAGAGACCGACCTTGTCCGCGTACTCGACGAGGCGCGCCCTTTCGGTGCGGACGGTGACCTCCTCACCGAGCGCTTCGGAAAGAACACCGAACAGTGACACCGACCGCCACTGTCCGCCCAGATCGAACTCACGCCCGTCGGCGTGGGTCACCACCGTCGAGCCGGCGACCGCCAGTGCGGCCCGCTGCACGAGATTTTGGGTCAGCTCCGCCATCGTGTGGTAGTCGCCGTACGCCTGGTACGCCTCGAGCATCGCGAACTCGGGCGAGTGCGAGGAGTCGGTGCCCTCATTACGGAAGTTGCGGTTGATCTCGAAGACGCGATCCACGCCACCGACCACCGCACGCTTGAGAAACAGTTCCGGCGCGATTCGCAGATACAGATCCGTGTCGAGCGCATTGCTGTGGGTCACGAATGGGCGTGCCGCCGCCCCGCCGTGCAGCAGTTGCAGCATCGGGGTCTCGACCTCGATGAAGTCCTGACCGTGCAGGGTGTCGCGCAGGCTGCGTACGGCGGTGGCCCGGGTGCGTACCATCTGCCGCGCCTGCGGGCGGACGACCAGGTCCACGTAGCGCTGGCGGACCCGGGACTCCTCGCTGAGCGGCTTGTGCGCCACCGGCAGCGGGCGCAGCGCCTTGGCGGTCACCGCCCACTCCTCGGCGAGGACGGACAGCTCGCCGCGCCGGCTGGTGATCACCTCGCCGGTCACCCCGACGTGGTCGCCGAGGTCGACCAGGCGCTTCCAGTCCGCCAGCCGCTCGGCGCCCACCCGGTCCAGCGAGAGCATCGCCTGGACCTCGGTGCCGTCGCCGTCGCGCAGCGTCGCGAAGCAGAGCTTGCCGGTGTTGCGAATGAAGATCACCCGGCCGGTGACCGAGGCCCGGTCGCCGGTGGCGGTGTCGGTGGGCAGGTCGGCGTAGCGCTCCCGCAGCCGCGCGAGCGTGGTGGTCCGCGGGAAACCCACCGGGTACGGCTCGACGCCCTCGGCGAGCATCCGGTCCCGCTTCTCCCGGCGGACCTTCATCTGCTCGGGAAGGTCGTCGGCGGGGTCAGTTGGCAGGGCGTTCTGCTCGGTCACGGCACGCTTCCTCAGGCCTTGGGAACATCGGCGGGGTCAGCACATGAGCGTACTCAAGCGCCCGGACGGCCGTTACGGGATAACCTGCCCGCCAGGACCGAGCCCACCCCTGCCCTCTCGTTCGGTGCCGCCGCGGCCGAGTACGACCGCTTCCGTCCCCGCTATCCGGAGGCGGCGCTGCGCTGCGCTGGACGGGCTGCCCGCCCCCCGGGTGGTGGATCTCGGCGCCGGCACCGGCATCCTCACCCGAGGGCTGCTGGCGCTGAGCGGGCCGGTGGCGCAGGTCGTACCCGTGGAGCCGGATCCCGGGATGCGGGCGCAACTGGCCGCCGCCACGCCCGGCACGACGGCGCTCGCCGGCAGCGCCGAGGCGGTGCCGCTGCCGGACGGGTCGGCGGACGCGGTGCTGGTCGGGCAGGCGTACCACTGGTTCGACAGGGAGCGGGCGCACGCCGAGGTGGCCCGCGTGCTGCGGCCGGGTGGCACGTTCGCGCCGGTCTGGAACATCCGGGACGAGCGGGTCGGCTGGGTCGCGGAGCTGACCCGGATCGCCCACCTCGGCGACGACGCGGGCGACGTGACCCAGCGGTACGCGGACTTCGGCCCCGCCTTCACGGCCGTCGAGGTGGGCGAGTTCGCGCACGCCGCCACGCTCACGCCGGACGAGGTGGTGGCGATGCTGCACACCCGCTCGTTCTGGCTGACCGCCGACGCGGACGAGCGGCGACGGGTGGACGCGGCGCTGGCGGAGCTGTTCGCCACCCACCCCGACCTGGCCGGCCGGGACGCCGTGGAGCTGCCCTACCGCACGTTCGTGCTGCGCGCCCGCCGCCGCTGACCTCAGACGTTGCGGTCGTAGACCATCCGCAGGCCGATCAGCGTGATCATCGGCTCGTGGTGGGTGATGGTGTGGCACTCGCCGAGCACCAGCGAGGCCAGGCCGCCGGTGGCGATGACCGCCTTCACGCCGCCCAGTTCCTCGGACATCCGCTCGACGATCCGGTCCACCTGCCCGGCGAAGCCGAAGTAGAGCCCGGCCTGGAGGCACTCGACGGTGTTCTTGCCGATCACCGAGCGCGGGCGGGTCGCCTCGACCTTGCGCAACTGGGCGGCCCGGGCGGCCAGCGCGTCGAAGGAGATCTCGATGCCCGGCGCGAACGCACCGCCGAGGAACTCGCCCCGGCTGCTGATCACGTCGAAGTTGGTGGTGGTGCCGAAGTCCACGACGATCGACGGGCCGCCGTAGAGCGTGTACGCGGCGAGCGTGTTCACCACCCGGTCCGCGCCCACCTCCTTCGGGTTGTCGATGGCGAGCTGGACGCCGGTCCGCACCCCCGGCTCGACGATCACGCTGGGCAGGTCGGCGTAGTACCTGTCGAGCATGGTGCGCAGCGAGCGCAGCGCGGCCGGCACGGTCGAGCAGGCGGCCACCCCGGTGATCTCCACGGCGTCACCGGCCAGCAGCCCGCGGAACATCAGACCCAGTTCGTCCGCCGTGGAGCGGGCGTCGGTCTTGATGCGCCACGAGTGCACCAGCTTGTCGCCGTCGAAGGTCGCCAGCACGGTGTTCGTGTTTCCGATGTCGATGCAGAGCAGCACAGCGGCAGCCTAGACGTCGCGCAGGTCGAGGGCGATGTCCAGGATCGGCGAGGAGTGGGTGAGCGCGCCGACCGAGAGGAAGTCCACGCCCGTAGCGCCGTACTCGGCGGCCATCGGCAGCGTCAGCCCGCCGGTGGCCTCCAGCTCCGCCCGGTCGCCCACCGACGCCACCACCTCGCGCAGCTGCGCCGGAGTCATGTTGTCCAGCAGCAGGAAGCGGGCGCCCGCCTCGACCGCCTCCACCGCCTCGGCCGGCGTGTCCACCTCGACCTGCACCGCGACGTCGGGGAACGCCTCCCGGACCCGGCGGAACGCGGCACCGATTCCGCCCGCCGCGACCTTGTGGTTGTCCTTGATCATGGCGACGTCGTACAGGCCCATCCGCTTGTTGGTGCCGCCACCGGCCCGGACCGCGTACTTCTCCAGCGCCCGCAGGCCCGGCGTGGTCTTGCGGGTATCCAGCACCGTCGCCTTCGTGCCGGCCAGCTCGTCGGCCCAGGCCCGGGTGTGCGTCGCCACGCCGGACATGCGGGACAGCAGGTTCAGCGCCGTCCGCTCGCTGGTCAGCAGCAGCCGGGTCGGGCCGGTCACCGTGGCCAGCACGTCGCCGCGCGTCACCCGCTGCCCGTCGTGGGCCACGAGCGACACCTCGACCGTACGCCCCGCGCCGGTCACCTCACCGACCAGCTCGAACACGGCGGCGGCCACCGGCAGCCCGGCCACCACGCCGTCGGCGCGCGCCACCAGATCGGCCGTGTCCTGCTGCTCGTCCGGGATGGTGGCCACGCTCGTGACGTCGAGGAAGTCGGGCCCCAGATCCTCGCGCAGCGCCTCGACGACGACGTGCCGGACCCACTCCGGGTCCAGGCCGCCCTCCCGCAGCGCCCGCTCCGTCGACTCCCTCATGGACTGTGCCTCCTTCGTTCGCGACTGCGGGGCTCGCAAGACCGGCTCACTCCTCGCGCTCACTGGATCCCTTCCCAGCGTTCGGCCACAATGCCGTCCGTACCCACCTCGGCCACCAGGTGGCCCAGCCACCGCTCGTCAGCCGTCGGGAAGTCCTCCCGCCAGTGGCAGCCCCGCGTCTCCTGACGCGCGTACGCGGCGGCGACCAGCGTCGACGCCACTGTGAGCAGGTTCGTGGCCTCCCAGTCGGCGGTACGCGGCACGCCCTGCCCCGTGCCCAGCGCGGTGAGCGTGGCGGCGGCGGCCTCCAGGGTCTGCGCCGACCGGAGCACGCCCGCGCCCCGGGTCATCGCCCGTTGCAGTTCCGCCGTGCCGGACGCCGGCACCAGCGGACCCGGACCGCCCACCCAGGCGCCGGTCTCCGCCGGGCGAGCCTGCTCGGGCAGCCCGGCGGCGATGTCCTCGGCGATCCGGCGGGAGAAGACCAGCCCTTCCAGCAGCGAGTTGCTGGCGAGCCGGTTGGCGCCGTGCACGCCGGTGCAGGCGACCTCGCCGCAGGCGTACAGGCCGGGGATGGAGGTGCGCCCGCGCAGGTCGGTCCGGACGCCGCCGGAGGCGTAGTGCGCGGCCGGCGCGACCGGGATCAGGTCGGTCGCCGGGTCCACGCCGATGGCCAGGCAGGACGCCACGATGGTCGGGAAACGCCGGGCCAGGAAGTCGCCGCCCAGGTGCCGGGCGTCCAGGAACACGTGGTCGGCGCCGTCGGCGAGCAGCACCCGGTGGATGCCCTTGGCCACCACGTCCCGGGGCGCCAGCTCGGCCAGTTCGTGCTGGCCGACCATGAACCGTTTGCCGTCGCCGTCGACCAGGTGGGCCCCCTCGCCGCGCAGCGCCTCGGAGACCAGCGGCTGCTGGGCCAGCCCGGCGCCCGGCCCGCCGGCCGGCACGATGAGCGCGGTCGGGTGGAACTGGACGAACTCCACGTCGGTGACGGCCGCGCCGGCGCGCAGCGCCAGCGCCACCCCGTCACCGGTGGAGACCGCCGGGTTGGTGGTGGCGGCGAAGATCTGCCCCATTCCGCCGGTGGCCAGCACCACCGCGCGGCCGAGGATCGCGCCGACGCCGTCCTCGCTGCCCTCACCGAGCACGTGCAGCGTGATGCCGCAGGCCGGGCCGAGCCCGCCCGGCCCGTCGCCGGGAGCGCGCAGCAGGTCCAGCACCAGGGCGTGTTCGACCAGCCGGATCCACGGGTCGCGGCGGACCGCGTCGTGCAGCGCCCGCTGCACCTCCGCGCCGGTGGCGTCGCCGCCGGCGTGCACGATCCGGTCGGCGCGGTGGCCGCCCTCCCGGGTCAGCATCAGCGAGCCGTCCGGGTTGCGGTCGAACTCCGCCCCGATCCGCATCAGCTCGCGCAGCCGGGTCGGGCCCTCCGCCACGAGCGCGCGGACCGCCGCCGGATCGCAGAGGCCGACGCCGGCCACCTCCGTGTCGTACGCGTGCGCGTCCGGCGTATCAGCCGGGTCCAGCACGGCGGCGATCCCGCCCTGCGCCCAGCGGGTGGAGCCCTCGTTCATGTCGACCTTGGTGACCACGGTGACGTGCAGGCCCGCCTCGCGCAGGTGCAGCGCGGCGGTCAGCCCGGCCACGCCGGAGCCGACCACGATCACGTCCGTCGTCTCCACCCAGCCTGGGGCGGGCGCGGCGAGCAGCCGGGGCAGCGCCGGCAGGTCGACTGTCGGTACGTCCATGAGCACAGTCAACCCGAAGCGTCCTCGGCTCGGGCGCGGGGGGCGTGACGAATGCTGTCGCTACCTCGTCCGGCGTGGAAGGGCGGCCGGCCCGGCACCCTTGAGCGAGGTGGTCACCGTACGGTCGCTGAGCCACAGGTAGCAGCGCACGCCCCGGTCGCCGACCGCCCAGCGACCCGCTGCGGGCGGGCGGACCACCACGTCGCTGCGGTAGCGCAGGTACGCGTCGGCGGGCAGCCCGGCGTACCGGGCGATCACGGCGAAGCAGCCGTCGTAGAGCGGCGCCCAGTCCTCCGGCTTCTTCGGGTACGGGCGGTCCGGCGCGGCCCACACGCCGACGAACTCGGCGTCGTGCGCCACGGTGCAGGCGATCGGGGTGAGCCGCTGCACGCGGCCCGTCTCCCGTACGGTGCGCTGGCAGCCCAGCCGCAGCGGCGACGGCGTCTTCAGCGCGTCGCGCAGGCTGCCCGTCCGGGTGACCACGGTGGCCGCCGCCTCGGTGGTCGTCAGCTCGGCCAGGTCGCACCGGTACCAGCGGGAGCCGGCCGTCCAGCCGATGCCCGTCGGCAGCGCCACGGCGAGCCGGAGCCGTCCGGCCCGCCAGTCGTCACCCACGTACCCGGTGGCCCGCTTGTCGCAGTCGGCGAACGCGGTACGCAGCTCGGGTGAGGCGAGCGGCGGCGGGGTGGGCCGGTCCGCGGTGAACGCGCCGACGTGCACCGTCTCCACCCGGTGCGGCAGCTCGCAGCCGACCGGTGCGTACGCGGCCAGGCCGACGCTCGGGGTGAAGTCGGCGACCTGGCAGACCCCGGCCGCCGGGGTGAACGGTGCGGGGGCCGCCATCGCGGCCCAGTCGTCGGTGAGGTCGCCGTCCAGCCCGCCGGTGCCGGCGCAGCCGGCCAGGGCGACGCTCGCGACAGTCGCGGCGACCAGGGCGCTCATCGCACGGCGCATCGCGGCCTCCCCCAGCCGACGACCGTCGATCCCCGACGGTCCGCTCAGGGTAGCCGAAAATGACCTTCCGGTGACAGACCGCGTTCCCCGCCATGACCGCCCCGCCGATCTTGCACCGGCTGCCCCGACAAGCAAGGACAAGAGACGCATCCGAGGGGCCGGAAGTGCAAGATCAGCGGGCGCGGGAAGCCGGGCGAGGGCGGCGGGCGGGTCAGCTCAGGGAGGCGGCCAGGGGGTTGGGGATCGGGGCGCCTGCGGTGCCGGGGGCGGCTGTCGTCGGGTCCGTCGAGAGATCGACGACCCTGTTGTCGGCGTCGACGTGCACCACCCGAGGGCGGTACGCGCGGGCCTCGGCGTCGTCCATCTGCCCGTACGAGATCAGGATGACCAGGTCGCCGGGGTGCACCAGGTGCGCGGCGGCGCCGTTGATGCCGATCACGCCGCTGCCCCGCCGCCCCGGGATCACGTAGGTCTCCAGCCGGGCGCCGTTCGTGATGTCCACGATCGCGACCTGCTCGCCGGGGAGCAGGTCGGCCGCGTCGAGCAGATCCTCGTCCACGGTGACCGAGCCGACGTAGTGCAGGTCGGCCTGGGTCACGGTGGCCCGGTGGATCTTCGACTTGAGCATGGTCCGCAGCATCGGGATGCCCTCCGCATTCGTGGTGGGGTTCAGGGACGCGGCGCGAGGTGGATCGCCGTGTTGTCGATCAGGCGGGTGGCGCCGACCCAGGCCGCGATCAGCAGCCGGGCCGGACCGTCGACCGGGCCGGGTTCCAGCTGGGTGTCGGTGAGCACCAGATAGTCCAGGCGGGCGTCCGGCGCGTCGAAGGCCCGGTGGGCGGCGGCGAGCACCGCGCCCGCGTCCTCGCCCCGCTCGGCCGCCTCGGTGCCGGCCCGCAACGCGGCGGACAGGCTCAGCGCGGTCTGCCGCTCGACCGCCGAGAGGTACCGGTTCCGGCTCGACATGGCCAGCCCGTCCGGTTCCCGTACGGTCGGCACGCCGACGATCTCGGTCGGCACGTCGAGATCCCGCACCATCCGGCGGACCAGGGTGAGCTGCTGATAGTCCTTCTCGCCGAAGAACGCGAGGTCGGGCCGGGTGAGCTGGAGCAGCTTCATCACCACCGTGAGCACGCCGTGGAAGAAGCCGGGACGGCTCAGGCCCTCCAGGTCCTCGCCGAGCGGCCCCGGGTTCAGCCCCACGGCCGGGCGGCCCTCCGGGTACATCTCGGTCACCGAGGGCGCGAACACCACGTCCACCCCCGCCCGGCGGCAGATCTCCATGTCGGTGTCGAGCGTGCGCGGGTAACGGTCGAAGTCCTCGTTCGGCCCGAACTGCAACGGGTTGACGAAGATCGTGACCACCACGTGGTCGGCCCGCTCGCGGGCGGCCCGCAGCAGCGCCTCGTGCCCGGCGTGCAGCGCGCCCATGGTCATCACGACGCCGACGGTGCCGGTCATGGCGTCGCGGGCCACAGCCAGCTCCTTGCGCGTGTGCATCACCTCGGCCATCAGGCCGCCACCTCGATTCCGTCGAGCACGTTCCGCAGCGCGGCCGCGTCCGCCGGGCGCAGGCGGCCGGCCGCGACGGCGCGGTCCGCCGTCCGTCGTGCCAACGCCAGGTAGGCGGGTACGGATTCCGGCGCGGTCCGCGCCAGCCGGTCCAGATGCCGGCGTACGGTGCCCGCGTCGCCCCGCGACACCGGGCCGGTGAGCGCGTCGTCGCCCAGCCGCAGCGCGTTCTCCAGCGCGGCCCGCAGCAGCGGGGCGAGCACCTTCTCCGGCCGCTCCACCCCGGCGTCGCGCAGCCGGTCGGCCGCTTCGTTGACGAGCGTCACCAGGTGATTCGCGCCGTGTGCGAGCGCCGCATGGTACAGCGGCCGGTCGGCCTCACCCACCCACTCCGGCACACCGCCCAGGTCGGCCACCAGCCGCGCCGCGAACGGGCGCAGCTCGGCCGGGGCGGTCACCCCGTAGGAGATGCCGGGCAGGCGGGACAGGTCGTCCGGCGTGCCGGTGAAGGTCATCGCCGGGTGCAGCGCGAGCGGCCGGGCACCCGCCTCGACGGCCAGGGCCAGCGCGGCCGGCCCGTGCGCGCCGGACGTGTGCGCCACCACCTGGCCGGGGCGCAGCGCGCCGCTCGCGGCCAACTCGGCGACCACGTCCGCGAGCGCGTCGTCCGGGACCGCGACGATCAGCAGGTCGGTCGCGGCGCGTGCCACGGCGGTCGCGGAACGGTGCGGGGTCTGTGGCAGCAGCAGCGACAGGCGGGCCCGTGTCGCGCCGGAGGCGCCGGACGCGGCGACCACCCGGTGGCCGGCGGCAGCGAGGGCCGCGCCCAGCACGGCGCCGACCCGGCCGGCGCCGAGCACGCCGACGGTGAGGGTACGGGGGAAGACGAGCGGGGCAGCGGTGGCCCGAGGGCGCAGCGGTGCGCTCATGGCAGCGATCCAGTCCTCGAAGGGGGTACCGGTCGATGGCAAGTATGCGCTCGGGTGACAGAGCGGAAACAAGAAGGTGTGAAAACCTTCACCAGCCACCGGAACCGGCCGCTGCGGTGGCGGGCAAACCGCCCGTTCCGGTACGTCCCGTAGGGTCGGCAGGTGACCTCCCCGCTGCGCTGGCGCGACGCGATGGAGCGGGCGCTGTACGGGCCGGACGGCTTCTTCGTCTCCGGCGCCGGGCCCGCCGCGCACTTCCGCACGAGCGTGCACGCCTCGCCCGTGTTCGCCGCGTGCCTGGTGCGGCAGCTCGAACTGGTGGACGCGGCGTTGGGCCACCCGGCGCGGCTGGACGTGGTGGACGTGGGCGCGGGCCGGGGCGAACTACTCAAGGCGCTGCTGGCCCAGGCCGCATCCGAACTAGCCGCCCGGCTCCACCCGGTGGCAGTGGAACTGTCGGCCCGCCCTCCGGACCTGCCACCGGAGATCGAGTGGCGCCCCGACATCCCCGAGGGTGTCACCGGCCTGCTCCTGGCCACCGAATGGCTGGACAACGTTCCACTGGACGTAGCGGTACACACCCCGGCAGGCTGGCGCCTGCTCCTGGTGGACCCCGAAACCGGCCAGGAGACCGTCGGCCCGCAGCCTTCCCCCACCGAGACCACCTGGCTCACCCAGTGGTGGCCACCGCCCCCCACCCCGCTGATCAAGGAGTTCGTGCCGGCGGAGGGCCCGGATCAGGACACAAACTCCGTGATCACCGGGGCCATGGCCGGTGAGAGGGCGGAGGTCGGGGTGGGGCGGGATCTGGCCTGGGCGGAGGCCGTGGGGCGGGTCACGCGAGGGCTGGCGCTGGCTGTGGACTACGGGCATCTGCGTGAGTCGCGTCCCTTTGACGGGACGTTGACCGGGTATCGGGATGGGCGGCAGGTGCCGCCGGTTCCGGACGGGTCGTGCGACGTGACGGCGCACGTCGCCATGGACTCGGTCGCCTCCGCCGGTGAGCGGGTCGCGCGGTGCGCGTACTCCCTGGTCTCTCAGCGGGAGGCACTGCGGGCGCTCGGGGCCGACGGCGGGCGACCGCCGCTGAGTCTGGCCTCCCGCGACCCGGCCGGCTATCTGCGGGCGCTGGCCGCGGCGTCGGCGGCGGCCGAGCTGACCGACCCGGCCGGGCTCGGCGGGCACCTGTGGCTGCGGCAGCCGGTCGGCGTCGCGCTCGACGCGGTCGTGGCACGATGACGGGCATGACCACGGACGCCGCCGACCTCCGCGAGCTCACAGTCGGCACCGGCGCGGGCGGTGAGCAGCTCGGCACCGACATGGTGCTCAACATCGGGCCGCAGCACCCGTCGACGCACGGCGTGCTGCGGCTGAAGCTGGTGCTCGACGGGGAGCGGGTGGTCGCGGCCGAACCGATCGTCGGCTACATGCACCGGGGGGCGGAGAAGCTCTTCGAGGTACGCGACTACCGGCAGATCATCGTGCTGGCGAACCGGCACGACTGGCTGTCGGCGTTCTCCAACGAGCTGGGCGTGGTGCTCGCGGTCGAACGGCTGATGGGCATGGAGGTGCCGGAGCGCGCCACCTGGCTGCGGATGGCGCTGGCCGAACTGAACCGGGTGCTCAACCACCTGATGTTCCTCGGCTCGTACCCGCTGGAGATCGGCGCGATCACGCCGATGTTCTACGCCTTCCGGGAACGGGAGACCATCCAGGCCGTGATGGAGGAGGTCTCCGGCGGCCGGATCCACTACATGTTCAACCGGGTCGGCGGCCTGAAGGAGGAGGTGCCGTCCGGCTGGACCGGGCGCGCCCGCGCCGCCATCGCCGAGGTACGCCGCCGGATGCCCGATCTCGACAACCTGATCCGGCGCAACGACATCTTCCTGGCCCGCACCGTCGGCGTCGGCGTGCTGTCCGCCGCCGACGCCGCCGCGTTCGGCGCGTCCGGGCCGGTCGCCCGCGCCTCCGGGCTCGACCTCGACCTGCGCCGCGACGAGCCCTATCTGGCCTATGACCAGCTCGACGTGCCGGTGGTGACGAAGACCGCCGGTGACTGTCACGCCCGCTTCGAGGTGCTGCTCGACCAGGTGTACGTCTCGCTCGACCTGGCCGAGCAGTGCCTGGACCGGGTGGACCGCATCAGCGGCCCGGTGAACACCCGGCTGCCCAAGGTGTTGAAGGCGCCGGAGGGGCACACGTACGCCTGGACCGAGAACCCGCTCGGCATCAACGGCTACTACCTGGTGTCCCGGGGCGAGAAGACGCCGTGGCGGATGAAGCTGCGCACCGCCTCGTACGCGAACGTGCAGGCGCTCTCGTCGCTGCTGCCCGGCTGCCTGGTGCCGGACCTGATCGCCATTCTCGGCTCGATGTTCTTCGTGGTGGGCGACATCGACAAGTGACGGTCGTCCCGGCGCGGTCAGCGATGTGGGCGGTTCAGCGCCAGCGGTCGGTGGCGTCTCCGTGCGGCCCGCCGTGTCCACCGCGCTCCGGGCTGCGCCACTCCGGTTCGGGCTGACGCCACTCCGGTTCCGCCGGCCGCCACTCCGGCTCGGGCCGGCGCCACTCCGGCTCGGGCTGACGCCACTCCGGCTCGGGCTGACGCCACTGCGGCTCGGGCTGCCGCCACTCCGGGGGCGGCTGCCGCCATTCCGGCTGGCCGCTGCGCTGCGTCGGTGGCCGCCACTCCCCGGGCACCGGCACCCCACCGGCCGGCAGCGCCGGGTGACTCTCCCCCGACCAGCGGCCGTCCGGCTCGCCCGGCCCGCTCGCGGCCGGACCGCCGCCGCGTACCGACGCCCACCGGTCCTCGACCCGGTACTCGGTGCCGCCGCCGTCGGCGTGCACCGCGGCCCGCCGTTCCCCGAGCCGGATCTCGCGGCCCGCGCCGTCGTCGCGGACCGCGGCCCACCGGTTGCCGGCACCCATCTCGGACCACTGGTCGCCGTCGGTGCTCGCCCGGCCGGCCGGGGCGTCGGGTCGGCCCGCTGCTGCCGCCGGCCACGCGCCCGCCGCCCGGTCGTCACCCCCGCCGGACCACTGTCGCTGCTCCTCCGCCGCCGTCCGGCCCTGGTCGCTCGACCAGCCGCCCCCGGCGGTACGCGTGGGCCAGCCCGGTTCCCCGGCGGCATGCCCGGACCGGCCCTGTTCGCCGCCGGTGCGCGCGGACCAGCCCGGTTCGCCGTCGGCGGCCCGGCCGATGCCCGCCCACGGATGCTCGGCGCCCGGGCGGCCGGGGTCGGTCCACGAGGGCCCGTCGCCGCCGGACCCGGCACCCCAGCCACCGTCATCAGACGCGGCCCGACGGCCCGACCGGTCGCCCGGGTCGCGGTGTCCCGCACGCCAGTGATCGGCCGGGTCCGTGCCCCGGGACCGGCTCTCGTCCGACCAGCCGCCGGGGAGTCCGCCGTACCGGTTTCCGGCCGGCTCACCACCGCCGACGATCGTGTGCCGGGTGGTGACGTGCACCGTCTCGGTGTGATGGACCACGCCGACCGGGCGGGCCGCCGGGTCGGAGACCCCCGCCGCGCCGTACACCCCGCTCGCCGGCCGGTCCGGACGTACGGTGGCCCGCGCCGGCTCGGCGTCGTGCCGGCCCGTCCGCACCGGGTCGGGTTCGTAACGGCCCGACCGGGACTGTTCGGGTTCGTAGTGGGCCGCCCGGGACGACTCATCGTCGTAACGGCCGGGCCGGGGCGGCTCGGTGTCATAGCGGCCGGCCCGGGGCGGCTCGGTGTCATAGCGGCCGGCCCGGGGCGGCTCGGCGCCCGCCCCTGGCGAGTCGGAGTGGTAGCGGCCCGCCCGGGGCGAGTCGGAGCCGGTTCCGTAGCGGCCGGCGGCGCTCGCCGGACGGGCCGGTTCGTCGTCGTCCCGGCCGGCCGGGTGCGCCGGTCCCGCGTCGGACGTGCCGGTGACCGGCACCCGGGCCGCACCGATCGGGCGCTCGGACGCGGACACGGAGGCCGAGGCGGGCGTGGACGCGGAGGCGGGCGTGGACGCGGAGGCGGGCGTGGACGCGGAGGCGAAGGCGGGCGTGGACGCGGAGGCCAGTCCGGCGGCGGCAACGTCGAGCCGGTGCCGTACCGCGCCGGCCACCTCCTCGGCCCGGCGTGCCTGGTCGAGTGCCTGGTTGCCGCGCTGGGCGGCGGCCACGATCTCGGCTCGCAACTCCCGCCGGAGCTGCGCCAACTCCTCGCGTAGCTCCTCGGCGGCCGCGTCGTCGGAACCGCCCTCCGGCCGCAGCGCCATGGACAGACCGATGAGCACGACGGCGAGGATCGCCAGGACCGCGCCGAACCGGAGCGAGCCGTTGCCGTCCGCGATCAGCAGGACGAGCGCCGCCAGGGGCGCCAGCCCCACGCCGACCCAGAACAGGACGGTGAGCAGGGTGGGCGTGCTCTTGTCGGTGGGCGCGACCGAGGCGGGCATGGCTGAGCAGATTACCGAGAGTTCCACCCGAGGGGAACGGGTCGGCACCACTCGATGCACGGACCGCCGAACGGGCTGCCCGTGCCGCCGGCCGGCACGTGTGCCGGCCGGCGGTGGTGCGTCAGCTCGTGGCCAGCGCGGCGTCGGAGGAGAAGACCAGGCCGACGCTCGCCGAGCCGGTCTTCAGCGCGTTCTTGGTCTGCGGGCCACCGGCGTCCAGCGAGCTGAACGAACCGGCCCTGAAGTCGTAGATCTCGACCAGACCGGCCTGGCACTTCGGCCGCTGCGGGCACTCCGGCGGGCCGGCCAGCACTGTCGCCTGGCCGGAGCACTTGGCGGCCAGCTCGGAGAGCGTGGACACGCCGTACTTGTCGGCGAACGCCTTGGTGACAGCGAACGCGTTCTGGTCCTGCGCCTGGGACGGCTGGCCGAAGACCAGGCCGTTCTTGTCACCCTGGGTCTTCAGCGCCGCGACCGTCTTGTCCAGCTCCGGCGAGGAGACGGGCTGGGCGTCCTTGCCGTTGTTCTTGGTGTTGAGGAACTCCGCCATGGTGGCGGCGTACTCCGGGACGACCTGGATCTGGCCCTTCTCCAGGGCCGGCTCGTAGAGCTCCCGGTTGCCGATGGTCTGCACCTTGACCTGGTAGCCGGCCGCGGTGAGCGCGATCTTGTAGAGCTCGGCGATGGTCTGGCTCTCGCTGAAGTTGCCCGCGCCGACGGTGATCTGGCCGCCCGGGCCCTTCTCGATCCCGTCGGTCGCGCCGTTGGCGGAGGCGAACTCCTGCGCGGCGACCTGAGGCGTCTTGCGGTCGACGTCGACCGCCCGGTTGAGCTGGATCAGCTTCGGGGTGTCGAGCTTCGCGGAGACCTTGTCCAGCGCGGCGACCAGCTGCGGCGTGGCCGCCTTCGCGTTGATCGCGGGGATGACGTTGTCGGTGTTCTGGAGCTTCTTGTCGTCGGTCAGGACGACGAGCTGGTCGCCCGCCACCGGGGCGCAGCCCGCCCCCGAGGCGCCCTGCTCGGGCGCGTCGGTGCCGGACGAGCCGGCGTCGCCGCAGCCGGTGAGCAGTGCGGCCGCAGTGAGAGCGCCGATCGCCCCGGCGGCCATTCGTGTACGCGCACGCATGAGTGCCCGCCTTCCGTGTCCCGGCGCGACCCGTCGGGCCGGCCGCGTGTCCGACGGGCGACCCGGACGGCCACCCGCGACTCCAGCCAATATCTTCCGGACCCGACCGACAAACTCGGAGCGGTTTTCGTCACCCGATCGTCACCGACGGCTCAACCGCCGGTCGTCGCCGCCGTCGCGCGGCGGTTCGCCCGCCGGCGTACCCGGCGCAGCGGGCGCGGCGTCACCACCCGCTCCACCACCGCGAGCAATCCCTCGACGAGCAGCGCCAACCCGGCCACCAGCACCCCGCCGGCGATGATCTGACCCCCGCCGGCGGCGATGTCGAGCCCGAACCCGGCCCGGATGATCTGGCCCAGCCCGCCGCCGTTGACGAACGAGGCGAGCGCCGCGGTGGCCACCACCTGCACCGCCGCGGTACGGAAGCCGGCCGCCAGGTAGGGCACCGCGAGCGGCAGCTCCACCCGGCGCAGCACCTGGCCGCCGGACAGGCCCATCCCCCGGGCCGCGTCCCGGGCCTCCGGGTCGGCCTGCCGCACCCCGGTGTACGCGTTCGCCAGCAGCGGCGGAACCGCGAAGACCGCGAGCGCCACCACCACGGCCGGCCGGCCGAAGCCGAGGAACGTCAACGGAAGGATGGTCAGCAGCGCCAGCGTCGGGATCGCCAGCGTGACGTTGGAGACCAGCAGGACCAGCCCGCCGCCCCGGCCGCTGTGCCCGAGCCAGAGCCCGATCGGCCAGGCCACCAGGCAGCCCAGCAGCACCGCCAGCGCGGACATGCTGAGGTGCTCGCCGAGGCGGTCCAGCACCCCGCCGGGGTTGGTCCAGTTCAGCGGGTCGTTCAGCCAGACCACTGCCTGCTCGACGGGGTTCACCGGGCGGACCTTGCGCGCAGCCAGGGAGTGAGCAGGCGTCCCACGCCCGCCAGCACCAGGTCGAGCACCAGCGCCAGCAGCACGCACAACACCGTGCCGGTCATGATCTGCGCCTTGTAGAAGTTGTTCTGGAAGCCCGCGAAGATGAGCTGGCCGAGCCCGCCCCGGCCGACCACCACCCCGACGGTGACGAGCGCGACAGTGGACACGGTCGCCAGCCGTACGCCGGTGAGGATGCCGGGTAGCGCCAGCGGCAGCTCGATCCGGAACAGCCGGCCCCACCTGCCGTACCCCATGCCCTCGGCGGCCTCGCGCACCTCCGGCGGCACCTGGGTCAGCCCGGCCAGCGCGTTGCGCACGATGACCAGCAACGCGTACAGCGCCACGACGGTGAGCACGGTGATCGCGCCGATGCCCAGGTATGGCGCCAGGAACGCGAACAACGCCAGCGACGGGACGGTGTAGAGCACCCCGGTCACCGCCACGATGGGCGCCGACAGCGACCGGAACCAGTACGCGAGCACCGCGAGCGGCAGCGCCACCAGCGCGGCGATCACCACGGCCCGGGCGGTCAGCCAGGTGTGCTCCCGCAGCGCGGCCAGGATCGTGTCAGAGTTGTCCCGCACGTACTGCCAGGAGAACCACGGATTACCCGGGTCGGCCCGGTAGCTCAGGTGGAGGGACACACGTGGACGGTACCCCGGGCAGGGCCGCCGGAGGCGGCGCGGCGTCGATCACGCTGGAGCGCATCCGCAAGCGCTACCCGGACGGCACCGAGGCGGTACGCGAGCTGAGCCTGCAGGTCACCGCCGGTGAGCTGGTGGTGCTGATCGGCCCGTCCGGCTGCGGCAAGTCGACGGTGCTGCGGATGGTCAACCGGCTGATCGAGCCGACCGACGGGCGGATCCTGCTCGGCGACGACGACGTCACCCGGGTCGATCCGGTGGCGCTGCGCCGCCGCATCGGCTACGTCATCCAGAACGTCGGCCTCTTCCCGCACCAGACCGTCGCCGCGAACGTGGCGACCGTGCCGGGGCTGCTCGGCTGGCCGAAGCAACGGACCCGGGCCCGGGTCGGCGAGCTGCTGGAACTCGTCGGTCTCGACCCGGCGCAGTTCGGCCGGCGGTACCCGCACGAGCTCTCCGGCGGGCAGCGGCAGCGCGTCGGCGTAGCCCGGGCGCTGGCCGCCGATCCGGTGGTGCTGCTGATGGACGAGCCGTTCTCGGCGGTGGACCCGATCGTCCGGGCCCGCCTGCAGGAGGAGTTCCTGCGGTTGCAGGCCGAGGTACGCAAGACGATCGTGCTGGTCACCCACGACCTCGACGAGGCGGTCCGGCTGGGCGACCGGATCGCGGTGCTCTCCGAGGGCGGCCGGCTGGAGCAGTACGACACGCCCGCCGCGCTGCTCGGCTCGCCCGCCTCGGACTTCGTCCGCGAGTTCGTCGGCGCCGACCGGGGCATCCGGCGGCTCGCTGTCACCCCGGTGACCCACGCGGTGCTCGACCCGCTCCCGGCCGACGGCGGCGCCGGCCTGCCCACCGTGGCGCTCGGCGACTCGGCGTACGACGCGCTCGGCGCGCTGCTCACCTCCGGCGCCGAGCACGCCGTGGTCACCGAGGAGGGCCGGGCGGTGGGGCTGCTCGCCCGCACCAGGGTGCTGACGCTGGGCGCTGTGGACTGACCTCAGGCCCGGCCGCCGAGGCTGGCCAGGCCGACGATCCAGCCGGCGAAGAAGCCGTACGTGACGCCGGTGCTGGCCGCCTGGAACGAGGCATACAGCGAGCCGTGCGGGCCGAGGAGCGTGGCGAGCAGGGCACTGAGCCCGGCGGCGAGCGCGTACGCGCCCCAGCCGGAGAGGAACTGGCTGCCCGAGGACGTCACCCGGTCGACCTGCGGGCCGGGCAACAGGTAGAGCAGCACCGCGGCCAGCACGAGGAGCAGGATCGCCCGCAGATTGGTGGCGAACACGCCCTCGTCGGCCTGCCACCGCCAGGACGGCCAGGCGAGCAGCCGCAGGAACCAGCCACCGGCCCCGGTCGGGTCGGTGCCGCGCTGCGCCCAGTCCACGTACATCGGGCTGCCGCCGACGGCGACGAGCAGGAACGCGGCGAGCATCCCGGTGCCGGCGGCCGTGCCGTACCGGGAGACGGTACGAGGGCGGTTGCTCAGAGCCATGCGACGGTCAGTTCCCGGCCGGTCCCGCCGGGCAAACCTGCGTAGGCGGGCGGCCGGCGTCGGCCGGCGGGCCGTCATCGACCTCAGTGCTTCATCAGGTAGTCGATGAAGGCGGCGCGCAGCAGTGGCGCGGACTCGTCGTAGCCGTGCCCGGTCAGCTCACGCCAGAGCGCGTTCGCCTCGTCGATGGTCGGGCCGATCGAGTTCGGCGCCCCGTCCAGCGCGGCGGCCTCGTCGGCGTTCGGCAGGTGCCGCAGGACCGACCAGAAGAAGCCCACGTCGCGGCGCTCGCGCGCCAGGTTGAACGCCTGCTCGCGCAGTTCCTCGGTGGAGAGCTTGTCGAGCTCGTCGAAGGTGCGGCCGCCGGGGGCAGGAGTATCGGTCATGCCGCCGAGCCTAACCGCAGAGATCAGTCCCGGCGTGCGTGACGCACGGCCACCGCCGGGTCAGCGGTCGTCGGCGTCCCAGCGCCGGGGTTCGCTGTCCCAGCGCGGGGCCTCCCAGGCCTCCACCGGGGTGTCGTGCTCGCGTACCGGCAGCACCGACGGCCAGGTGTCGCCCGGCTGGGGCGCCGGGGTCATCGTCCAGCCGCCGCTCGACGCGCCGTCCCGGGCCGAGCGGACCGGGACGGGCCCGACCGATGCCGCCGGTCGCGGCCGGCCGAACGTCTCGACCAGCCGGGTGACGAGCAGGCCGACGCCGAGCACGGCACCGCCGAGCGCCCACCGGCTGATCGTCCAGCCGTACGGCACGGTCCAGGCCAGGAACACCACCACCAGGCAGACCGCGAACAGGGTGCCGAAGATGCCGCCGCGCCGCCCGTAGGCGCTGGTGCCAGCGAGCATCGCCGTGCCGATCGCCAGTACGGTCCAGTCCAGTCCGGTGCCGGGCGCGACCTGACCGTCCCCGTTCGCCGCGATCAGCACGCCGGCGAGCATCGCCAGCACGGTGGACCCGACGAGCGCCAGCGCGGTCACCGTGGCGGCCACCGCGCCGCGCCGCCGGGCCGGGTCGGCGACCGGCCGGAACCGGCCGATCAGCCGGCGTACCGGCTTCATCGCGGCGAACAGGCCGCCGAGGACGGCCACCGCGGCGAAGCCGACGAAGAAGTACAGCGCGCTGCGGCGGGGGTCGTAGTCCCCCTGCACGGTGATCGGACCGGTCCGCCGTTCCAGGTAGACGATCACGCCGGCCGCCCCGGCCAGGCTCGCCGCCCAGCCGGGCACGTGCAGCACCACGACGGCCAGGGCGAGCGCCAGCCCGGCCGCCGCCGCCACCCCGAGGGCCGGCAGCAGCGCCTCCCGCACGCCCCGGTCGCCCTGCTCGGCGAAGTGCAGCGCGGAGGCCAGCGCGACCGGGCCGACCGCCAGGTTCACCGCGCCCGCCCGCAGGCTCAGGCCGGCTCCGAGGGTGAACAGGCCGAGCGCGGCCACGTCGACGAGCAGCGTCTTCAGGGCGGTGCCGTGCAGCGCGTCCGAGTCCTCCCGCCAGAGCAGCCAGGCCATCGCGACCAGCGCGGCCAGCAGCACGAACTCCCAGAGCACGTGCACCGCGATCCGGTCCCGGCCGGGCTCGCCGTGCGCCGGGTCGTCGAAGACGTTCTCCAGCACGGCAGCGGGCACCCCGGACGACGTCTCCGGCGGCGCTGTCCGGCCCGCATCGTCGTACGCCATTGGCTTGCGCCTCCCCAGGTGGCCGCGTCCGGCCCACGGGCGGGCGGACCGGTGGCGGCCGTCGCTCTCCGGTCGCCAGGGACGGTACCGCCGGGCCGGGGTGGGGGGAACCCTCAGAGACGGCCGCGGGGCGTCTCCCGGTCGCCCGGCTCCCGGTCCTCGTCGTCCTCCTGCTCCGGGACCCGGCAGGAGCGTTCCAGCCAGAGCGCGGCCGCGACCAGCGCGAGCGCGGCGATCAGGCCGCCGAGCGCGGCGGGCCGGTCGCCCACCGCCGCGTTCGTGCGCTCCACGAACAGCCAGCCGGTCAGCCCGGCGTAGAAGCCGGCGAAGATGGCACCGGCCAGCGCGGACGCCTTGGCCAGCACCACGAACCGGGCCACCAGCAGCGGGTTCACCGGCTCCCGGCCGGGCCGCCGCTCGATCCGGCCCCGGGTGTTGACCGCCGCGTAGCCCTCCAGCACGGCCAGCCCGGCCAGCGTGATCACCGGCAGCCAGGGCAGGTCGGGCGCGAAGTCGTAGTAGAAGCCGCTGATCAGCAGCCAGGCCACCGCGGCGGCGGCCAGGCCGGCCACCACCAGGGTGGAGGCCCGGGTCGGACCCATCCGGAAGCGGTCGGGCCCCTGCGGGGAGCGCGCGGTGCTCACCGCGCCTCCTCGGCTCGCGACGGCGGGGCCGCACTCCAGCGGGTCATGTTTCCGACTCTAGCGTCAGATCGGGCCGAGGGCTCAGTTCCAGGGCGTCCCCGGCCAGCGGCTCGGCGTTGAGCAGGTCGGTCAGCCAGCCGTGCCCGGGCAGCCGGCCGTGCGGCTCGATGTCGATCCACGGGCGCAGCACGAAGGCGCGCAGGTGGGCCCGGGGGTGCGGCACGGTCAGCTCGGGGTCCTCGCGGAGCACCGGCTCGCCGGCGTCGTCCCAGACCGCGATCACGTCCACGTCCAGCGTGCGCGGCCCGTACCGTCGTCGCGGGTCGCGGTCGCGCCCGGCCGCCGCCTCCGCGGCCCGGGCGCGGGCCAGCCAGTCCTCCGGCGCCGCCGCCGGGTCCGCGACCATCACCACCGCGTTCAGGTACGCGGGCTGGTCGGCGTCCCCCCACGGTGGAGTCTCGTAGACGCCGGAGGCCAGCAGCACCCGGTCGCCGAGCGCGGCCACCGCGCCACGCAGGTGGCCGAGGCGGTCGCCCAGGTTGCTGCCGATCGACAGCACGGCCCGGGTCACCTGGTACGCCGCATCGTGACGGCCACGTCCCGGAAGGCGTGCGGGATCGGGGCCTCGGGCTTGTGCACGGTCACCGTCGCGGCGTCCACCAGCGGCTCGGCCAGGCAGACCGCGAGCAGCCGGTCGGCGAGTGTCTCGATCAGGTTCACCGGCTCACCGGTGATGACCGCGACCAGACGGTCGGCCAGCTCGCCGTAGTGCACGGTGTCGGTCACCTGGTCCGATCCGGCGGCCGGGCCGAGGTCCAGTTCGAGCACCGCGTCGACCACGAACTCCTGCCCCTGCGCGCGCTCGAAGTCGTAGACGCCGTGTCGGCCGTGCGCGCGCAGGCCGGTCAGCTCGATCCGGTCGGTCACCTGTCGCCTCCGCTCGGGCCGGTGGCCGTTTCGGCCGGCCGCGTGCCGCCCGTGGCCGTTTCGGTCCGCCACGCTGTCGCACGCCGGGTGCCGGTCGCGGTGGCGAGCCGAGGGCTGCCGGTGGCCCGCCAGACGGCGAGCGCGTCGGCGGTGCCGCGGACGTCGTGCACGCGTACCCCCCAGGCGCCGGCCGCGACGGCGAGCACGCTCGTGGCGACGGTCGCGGCCTCCCGTCCGGCGGTGGGCCGGGGTTCGCCCGCCGGGTCGGCGAGCAGCCGGCCCAGGTAGGACTTGCGGCTGGCCCCGAACAGCACCGGGAAGCCCAGCTCGACCAGCTCGGGAAGGCGGGCGCTGAGCGCCCAGTTGTGCGCGGCGGTCTTGGCGAAGCCCAGGCCCGGGTCGACGATGATCCGGTCGGCGGCCACCCCGGCGGCGAGCGCGGCGTCGACGCGGCGGCTCAGCTCGTCCCGGACGTCGGCCACCACGTCGGTGTACGTGGCCAGCTCGCGCATCCCTCGGGAGTGCCCCCGCCAGTGCATGAGCACCCAGGGGCAGCCCGCGTCGCGGACCACCCGGGCCATGTCCGGATCGGCGAGGCCGCCGGAGACGTCGTTGACCGCGTACGCGCCGGCGGCGAGCACCGCCTCGGCGACCCGGGCGCGGCTGGTGTCGATGCTGACGAGGATGTCGGCGGCGCTCAGCTCGCGGACCACCGGCAGCACCCGGGCGGTCTCCGTCTCCGGGTCGACCCGGTCGGCGCCGGGCCGGGTGGACTCGCCGCCCACGTCGATCAGGTCCGCGCCGTCGCCGCGCAGTCGCACCCCGTGTGCGACGGCCGCGTCCAGATCGGCGTATCTGCCGCCGTCGGAGAAGGAGTCGGGCGTGACGTTGAGGACGCCCATCACCACCGGGTTCTCCGCCCGTACCAGATCGGTCACGGCCCGACAGTACCGTTCGCCGCCAGGGCTTCCGGCCACCGGGCGAACGCGGAACGTGGCACCCCTGACGTGCGCATTGGAACAGGTGTACGATCGGACATCCGGGCCTTCGGAGGTCGAGTCTTCGCGGCTTGTCGCAATGGTGGGCGGGCCGTACGCTTTGGAATTGCCCAGCATGGAGATGGCGAAGCCTGGAGGGAGGGCCGAAGCGGGAAGAATCCCCCCAAAACTCACCACTCTACGTGATGGGTGACGGACTCAGCGTTGACGGCGCTGTCTCTGACGAGCACCATCCCGCCAGGCTTGCCTACTTGCACCAACGCGGCGCCGCCGGCCGCGACCTTGGGGAGGTTTTCCAGTGATCGCCATCGAGCTCATGGCAACGGCGTCCAGTGCCGTGGACCACGCGCTCCACACCCTGGCGTCGACTCCACTCGCCGAGCCGGCCCCGAAGGGCATCGACACCGACAACGTCGTCACCTTCTTCGCCAGCAAGGTCGCGCCGATCCTGCTGGCCGTCCTCGGGGTGATCTTCATCGGCCGGGCCAGCCGGGGTGAGATCTCCAAGGTCCTGACCAGCTCGGCCATCGCCATCATCGGCCTGGCCTTCATCGCCGGGGCGGCAACACTCTTCTTCGTCGGCGACTACCTGATCAACCTGATCTTCGAATAGGCGCGGGCGACGATGCGGCTGCGCACCGACGACGACATCTACCGGGCACGCCTCGTCTACCTGGGGCCGCCCGGGTACACCCTTCCCGTCCACCTGCCGTACGCCCAGTACGGCCTGTTCATGCTGCTCGTACCCCTCTACATGTTCATCCACTGGTTGCTCACGCTCCAAGTCGAGCTGTTCCCCGCCTGGGAGATCTCGCTGGCGATCGTGACGACCTCGTTCATCTTCCGGTACGTCGACCCGGACCGGCCCGCGCGCATGGTCATCCGGACCGCGCTGACCGACTGGCGACGCACCCGGGAACCGGCCACCGAGCAGCGGGATCCGCGGCTCGTCGCGAGCCGGATCAGGATCCGGGAGGAACTGGCATGACTGGGCGTACGACAACCGTGCAGACGAACGACGCGGGTGAGGCGGTCGCATGAGTCGCTCTTCCACGCCGGGTTCCCCGGCCGGGCGCCCGGCCGGGCCCAACGGTAACCGTGCGCGATCACTCGACTACCCGCCGGACGAGGATCTGGACGAGGTGGTCCTGGACAGCGCGCTCGTCACCAGCCCCGGGCACGGCCGCGTCGGTGTCTTCCAGCCGCCACGCCCGATCACCCCGCGTGAGCCGGTACGCCCCGACGGCGACATCGACTCGCCCTTCCTCGACCTGTTCGGCGGCGCGCAGCCCCGGCGGCGACCCGCCGCGTCCGCGCCGCCCACGCCGGTCGAGCCGGTGGTGGCACCACCACGCCGCGGCGTCGGCCGCGAGCCCCTGCCGATCCCGCACCAGCCCGCCGTGCCGGTCGAGCCGGCGCCCCGGGCCGCACCGGAGCCACCAGTCCGCGAGCAGACCCCCGGGGTACGCGCGGTCCTTCGCCCCCGGCCCGAGCCCGCACACGCCGCGCCGCTACCGGTCGAGCCGTCCCTGCCCGAACCGCCCGCCGTGCTCGCGCCGCCGCCGCCCTCCCGGAGCCGGGTGCCGCAGCAGGCCGGTGACCGGCTGCCCGTGCTCCGGCCCCCGGCCGAACCGGAGCCGGCGCTGCCGCCGCCCCCGCAGATCCCCGCGCCACCCGTGCCCGCCCCGGCCGAGTACCGGGAAGCGGACCTCGCCCCGGCGGAGACGATCGCGGCCGGCGCGGCACCGTCACGCGAGGTGGGTCGTCCGGCGCACCGCGAGGTGACGCCACCCCGGCAACGCACGCCGGAACGCCGCAACCGGCCGGCCAAACCGGCCCGGGTCCGCGCCCCGAAGATCAAGTTCGGCGACCGGGACCCGTCGGTCGAGCTGGCCATCACCGAGATCGCCGGCCACCTCACCTTCACCCCCAACACGGTCACCGCCTGGTACTGGCTGCCCGAGGTGCGGTGGGCGTTCCGGCCGGACGCGGAACGCGAGGCGCTGCTCTCGGCGATCTCCGAGCAGTACGCCGGCCTCGCCGGGTTCCGGCTGCACCTGCGCCGGACCACCCGGCCCTTCCCGGCCGACGAGTGGGCCCGCACCATCGACGCGCACACCGCCGCACCGCTGCCCGACGTGCCGGGCACCACCGGCTGGGCCGACCACCTGGTCGCCGCCCAACGGCACCTGATGGCGGTCAACCACGCCGAGGGCCAGACCTACCTCGGTGTCACGTTCGCCCGCCGGTCACTCGGCGACTCGCTCACCGAGCGACTGCTGCGTACGTTCGGCCGGGGCACCGCCGACGGCGAACGGCGCCGGCTGAGCCGTACCGTCGAGCAGTTCGACGAGGTCCTCGGCGCGTTCGGCATGCGCGGGCGGCGGGTCAGCGCGCCCGAGCTGGAATGGCTGCTCTACCGCTCGGTGGCGCTGTGCATGGCACCGCCCGGCGTGCTCTCCCCCATCACGAACGGCCGGTGGGAACGCGGCGACCTGCTGGCCCTCACCGAGCAGGTCGAGCGCTACCGCACCCCGTACGGCTCGACAGTGAAGCTGGTCAACCGGATGACCGGCGAGGAGCGCCACGTCGCGGTGCTCGCTGTCGGCCGGATGGAGCCGCTGGAGATCCCCGAGCGGCACGAGCCCTGGCTGCACTTCCACGAGCGGCTGCCGTGGCCGATGGAGCTGTCCACCCGGGTCGACATCCTCGGCCCCAACGACTCCTTCCGGAACCTCGAACACCGCCTCCGGATGATCCGCTCCCAGCAGCTCGACTACGCCGAGCACGGCATCGACGCGCCACCGGAGCTGGAACGACTGGCCAAGCGCGCGCTGGTGATCGGCGACGAGATGACCACCGGTCTGCCCGTCGACTCGGCCCGGGCACACGGCTGGCACCGGGTCGCGGTCGGCGGCCGGACCCGGGAGGAGTGCCTGGAGAGGGCCCGGCGGCTCATCCAGCTCTACTCCCGCGAGCTGCGGATCTCGCTCCAGCACCCGAAGAACCAGGACTGGCTGGCCCGCGAGTTCATCCCCGGCGAGCCGATCGCCAACACCGGCTACGTCCGGCGGATGCCCGTCAACCTGCTCGCCGCCGCGCTGCCGCAGGCCGCGTCCACCGTCGGCGACCGGCGCGGCGACCTGATCGGGCGCACCGCCGGCACCTGCCGCCGGCCGGTCTTCCTCGACCTGCACTTCCCGATGGAGGTACGCGAGCGCTCCGGCCTCGCCGTCTTCGTCGCCGAGCCCGGTGGTGGCAAGTCGACGCTGCTCGGCGCGCTCGGCTACCTGGCCGCGCGCCGTGGCGTGCAGGTGACGCTGCTCGACCCGTCCGGCCCGCTGGCCCGGCTCTGCGCCATGCCCGAGCTGGCCCCGTACTCCCGGGTGCTCAACCTGACCGGCTCGGAGCAGGGCACGCTGGCGCCGTACGCGCTGATCCCGACGCCACTGCGCAGCGAGTTCGCCGGCGGCGCGGCGGGCGACCGCGAGTTCGAGATCGCCGTGTCGAACGCCCGCGCCGAGCGCCGGATGCTGGTGCAGGACATCTGCATGATGCTGGTGCCGCCGCAGGTGGCCCGGGAGGCGTCCACCGCCACGCTGTTCCGGCACGCCGTACGCCAGGTGCCCGCCGAGGAGACCTCCACGCTCGACGACGTGGTCACCTGCCTGCAAGGGCTCGACGACGACGCCGGCCGCGAGCTGGCCCACCTGCTGCTCGACACCGCCGAGATGCCGCTGGCCATGCTCTTCTTCGGCCGGCCGCCGGAAGGGCTGCTCGGCGCCGACGCCGCGCTCACCGTCATCACCATGGCCGGCCTGCGGCTCCCCGACCTCAAGATCGAGCGGGAGTACTGGTCGGCTGAGGAGGCCCTGGCGCTGCCGATGCTGCACACCGCGCACCGGCTCGCGGTACGCCGCTGCTACGGCGGGTCGATGTCCTCCCGGAAGCTGGTCGGTCTCGACGAGGCGCACTTCATGGAGGGCTGGCGCTCCGGCCGGTCGTTCCTGGTCCGGCTCGCCCGCGACTCCCGCAAGTGGAACCTGGCCGCGCTGGTCGCCTCGCAGAACCCGAAGGACATCCTCGGCCTCGACGTGCAGAACCTCGTCTCCACCGTCTTCGTCGGCCGGATCGCCGAGGACAGCGAGATCGCCTCCGAGGCGCTGCGCCTGCTGCGGGTGCCTGTCGACGACGGGTACGAGGCGACACTCGCCTCGCTCTCCCAGGCCGACAGCGGGTCGGCCAACCGGCTCGGCTTCCGCGAGTTCGTCATGCGCGACGTCGACGGCCGCGTGCAGAAGGTCCGGGTCGACGTGTCGTACGTCGACGGGCTGCTGGAACACCTGGACACCACCCCCGCCGCGGCCGCCCAGGCCGCCGGGATACTGCCGACCGTCCTGGCTGATCTGGAGGCGTGACATGGCGAGGGCCCGGGCACGGATCGCGGCGCTCCTCCTCGCGCTCGGCGTACTCGCCGGGGCCACGATCTCCTGGCCGGTGATCGGGGCGGCGACACCCGCGTACGCCGCCGCGCCGGTCGCCCAGGCGCGCGCCGAGCTGTGCAGCACCAAGGAGTGGCAGGCGGACTTCCGGTCCTGCGTCGGCAAGCTCAAGGCCGTCAGCGAGGACCAGGTCGAGTGCCGCAACGCGCCGGTGCCCGCCGCGCCGGACTCGGGCCTGGCCGGCTGGTTCGCGTCCCGGCCCGACTCGGCGAAGGAGCCCGGCCCGAGTGGCCTCTACAGCCGCTACGGGTACTCGGGATACAGCTACAACACGTACGACATCGACGGCGGCTGCGCCTCCTCGGTGCTGCATCCGGACTACCGTTTCACCACGATGGTCGCCAACGGCGAGTTCATGTTCGCCAACGCGGTGATCGGGGCCTCCAACGCGCTGCGCGAGCGCGCCTGGGATCCGCGGACGATGTGGAGTTGGGCCGATCCGCTGGTGGATCAGGCCACGAAGGCCGTCTACCAGAAGGTGTTCAGCGTCTTCGGCATCATCACCGTCTGCGTGGTCGGTCTCTACCTGCTCTGGCGGTCCCGCCAGTCGGACATGAGCAACGCGATGACCACGGCCGGCTGGGCGCTGCTGGTGATGGTGGCGGTGACCGCGCTGGCCGCCTGGCCGGTCAAGTCCGCGAACATCGCCGACAGCACACTGATCACCACGCTGGGCGTGGTGCACGACGCGGTCGGCCCTTCCACCAAGGACACGCCGCCAGGCCAGTGCGACGACCCGAGTCCGCAAGCGTGCAAGGACCACCGTCCCCCAGCCGTACGCGCCAGCGACACGGCGACCGAGACGATGCTCTACCGCAACTGGCTGCGCGGTGTGCTCGGCTCGGCGGACAGCGAGACCGCGAAGAAGTACGGCGAAGCGCTCTACGACGCGAAGTCGCTCACTTGGGACGAGGCGGAGTCGATCCGGTCCAACCCGGCCACCCGCGACGTCGTCATCAAGGGCAAGCAGCAGCAGTGGGCCAAGGTAGCCGAGCAGATCAAGACCGAGGATCCGGAGGCGTACGAGTACCTTCAGGGCACCCGGGACATGGACCGGATCGGTGCCGGATTCATCGCGGTGCTGGCCTCGGTGCTGTTCGCCATGTTCGACCTCACCGCGTCGCTGCTGGTGCTGCTCGGCTTCCTGATCTTCCGCTGGGCGGTGATCGCCGCGCCGATCCTCGGCACTGTCGGCCTGATGCGCCCGGCCAGTGCCGGCCTCCGGCGGCTGGCGAACGCGGTGGTCGCCGCCGTCTTCAACATCGCCATCTTCGGCACCGGCGCGGCCATCTACCTCTTCGCCGTCGACCTGATCATGAACACCGCCACGCTGCCCGGCTGGCTCCAGGTGGTCCTGGTCTGGCTCTGCGGGGTGGTCGGCTGGTTGCTGCTGCGCCCGTACCGCCGGATCACCCAGCTCGGCGGCAAGGACAGCAGCGAGGCGGTCAGCTCGGCCGGGTCCTGGCACCGCCGGTTCTTCCGGGACATGCGTATCGCCGCCCGGCTGGACGTGGCCGAGCCCGGCGGCACCAACGAGCCGGCGATCGGCAAGCGCCGCACCGTCACGGCCGACCAGCGCAGCCTCCGGCCGGAGGCCCGGCACGAGGATCCGGCGCACAGCGCCACACCCGCCGAGCGGGAACGGCCGGACGGACGGGAACGGCCGGAGGAGCCGCCCGCGACCGGGCGACCGGGCGGGCGTCCCACCGCCACGCCCCGGCCTCGACGCGCGCCGTCGACCTGGACCGAGCCGGACGTGCCGGAGGAGTCACCCTCCTACGCCGTCTACCGGCCGGACTCGGCGGGCCGCGGCACCTCCCCGGCCCGGCCGGCGCCGCGCATCCGCTCCGAGGCCCGGTGAGTCCGGTGCGGCGGGCGCTGGAATTCCTCTTCACCCGGGTTCTCCGGTCCCGGATCGGTGTCGCCCTGGTGATCGCCGTGCTGGTGTTCGGGGTGATCGGCGCGGCCCGTCTGGTCGCCGGGCCGGGCGACGCCGGCCCCGGTCTGACCAGCCGCCCCACCCAGCCGGTCAGCACGGCCGACCCGGCGGTCGGTGACGACGGCGTGCTGTCCAGCCCGCCCGCCGCTGTCGCACCCAAGGTCCGGCCGGGCGAGGCCACCCCGGAGCAGATAGCCGGGCGGTTCACCACGGCGTGGCTGAGCGGGCCGGGCAGCAGCGGCGACGCCTGGCAGGCCCGCCTGCGGCCACTGTCCACCCCGGCGCTGGTCGAGAAGATGACGGGCGCCGACCCGGAGACGGTGCCCGCGCGGAAGGTGACAGGCGCCCCGACGCTCCGGCCCCGCACCGAGTCCTTCGTGGAGGCGCTGGTTCCGCTCGACAACGGCACGCTCCGGCTCGAACTCGTCGCACCGGACGGGCCCTGGCTGGTGGACGCGGTCGACTGGGAGCGGTCGTGACCGCCGGCCCGGCCGCCGGAGAGGTCCGCCGGAAGCTGCGCCTCGGCGTGGTCGCCGCCGCCGTGACGAGCGTGCTCGCCCTGCTCTGCTGCGTCGGTGGCGCCGGCGCCTTCCTCCTCACCGAACTGGGCGGCGACGAGGACGACCCGAAGCTCGCGGCCCTGAACTGCGACCCGGCCTACCAGGTGAACCTGACCGGGGACATGCCGCGCCTCGCCGAGTACGGCGAGCGCCAGCTACGCAACGCCGCGGTCATCATCAAGGTCGGCCAGGACATGAAACTCCCTGCCCGCGGCTGGGTGATCGCGCTGGCCACCGCGATGCAGGAATCAGCGCTGCGCAACCTCGCCAACACCACCGTCCCGGCGTCGCTCGCGCTGCCACACGAGGGAGTGGGCGCCGACCACGACTCGCTCGGCCTGTTCCAGCAGCGGCCCGGGTGGGGCAGCGTCGAGCAGCGGATGACGCCCTCGTACGCGGCCCGCAAGTTCTACCAGAAGATGGAGAAGGTGCCGAACTGGCAGCAGCGCCCGCTCACGGTCGTGGCCCAGCAGGTCCAGGTCAGCGCCTACCCCGACGCCTACGCCAAGCACGAGGAGTTGGCCGGACGCATCGTCGACGAACTCGCCGGAGGCGCCGCCCGCACCGTCGAGATCGCCGGCAAGGCGGTGTGCGACGCCGCCGCCGGAGACCGGATCGCCGCCTCCGGCTGGACCGCCCCGCTGCCCGGCGGCGTGATCTCCGGCTTCCGCACCACCGCCCGTCCCAGCCACCAGGGTGTGGACCTGGCCGCGGCCAAGGGCACCCCGATCCACGCCGCGTCGGCGGGCCGGGTGCTGGTGGCCCGCTGCGACCCCGACAATTCCGGACGGCGGGACTGCGACCGGGACGGCTGGCCGGACAAGGGCGGCTGCGGATGGTTCGTGGACATCCTGCACGCCGGCGGGTTCATCACCCGCTACTGCCACATGGTCGAACGACCCCGCGTGGTGCCGGGCCAGGCAGTCGCGGCGGGCGAGGTCATCGGGGTCTCCGGCAGCAGCGGCAATTCCTCCGGCCCGCACCTGCACTTCGAGGTGCACCACAACGGTGACCGGTCCAGCAACGGGGCGGAGAACCCGGTGCCCTTCATGCGTAAGCGGGGCGCACCCCTCGGTGAGACCGGGTGAGGCCGGGCGGATGAGCAATCCCCTGCCCGACCCGTTCGCCGACCGCCCGGACTGGGCGCCGCTGCCGCCCCGGCCGGTGGAGACCGTGCCCGCGGCCGGCGGGGCCGAGCTGCGCGGACGCCGCGTGCTGGTCGGCCTGCCCGGCCTCGGCTGGCGCGGCGACCTGCGGGCCGACGAGCGGGTGGTGCAGGGCAGCCGCACCTACGTGCCAGTGATCCCGGAACACGAGTGGTACCGCGCCGAGGCCGAGCAGGTGGAGGTGTTCGCGCCGCTGGTGCCCGTGGAACGGGTCTGGGTGGAGACCATCGGCGAGCGGCGGCCGGTGGCCGGCACGATCGGCGGGGGCCTCCGGCTGGTCTCGCTTGATGTGCCGGAACGCCGGCCGCCCACGCCGGTGTTCGAGGCCGACGCGGTGACCGGGCGGCGCGTGGTGCACGTGGACAACGGCGTGGAGCGGCGCGACCTGCGCGCCGTCACCGAGACCTACTCCGGCGCGGACGGCGACATCTGCGTGCGGGTCGCCCCGGAGCTGGAGTGGTACCGGTGGGCCTGGCGTGGGCAGGCACCGACCACGTTGGAGGTGCCGGTGCACCTGCTCTGGCTGGAGTAGGTCTCAGCCGACCTTACTTGCCCCGCAGACGCGCCAGCCGTCCTTGTTATCCGCCAGGTCGAACCGCCAAGTCTCTCGACGGCCGCTCACCGATTGGCCGTCCCTTGAGCTAGCGATAGCGAGCGTCGTGGTAATCGATTCGCCTGATTCATTCTCGGTCTGAAGCAATGGCCCCCAGCTCACCTTGATCGACACACCGAAGGTCGCCTCGCGCTGCTCCAGCTCGGCCCTGAGATCTCGAATGCCACCCAGCCCTTGGCTGTCGTTACAGGTGAACTCCTGGGCCCTCGTGTCGTTTCGATCGATCAGGTAAGCCCGAATGTAGTTGGCCACGACCACGTCGGGGGCGCTTCGGTCCGGGGCGGTCGCGCGGTCGTACAGCACGAATCCGACCACCGCTCCGACGGTGCACAGCAACGCCAGCACCCCGGCGACGACAGCGAGCACTGTGCGCACCGGGCGCTTGGGGCGTACCGGGGCGGGAGCGGGCGCGGGCGCGGGGGGCGCCAACTGCTCCGGCGGGGTTCGCTGCGCCGGTACTCGGGACACCTGGGAACCGGCGGGGGGCTGCACTGATTCCACCTCCTGAGGCTATCGGCTGCGCGTCGCGTACCCAATGCCTGGAACCGGCGGATCGTGGCGAACCGCCGGGCGGACGCCGCCCGGCGGCGGGGTGAGGCTGCTCACCGCCGACCAGCTCACCGCGCCGACCGACATCCCGGTGGACGGCCGCCACCTGGGTTACCGTCACACCTCGGGGAGGACATGTCGGCCTCGGAAAGAGAGGTGGACGCGGTGGCGACTCCGAAGGCGCGCGCCGGCCGGGCCGCCGCGCTGCACCGCCGGGCCGAGGCAGCCGCGACGGCGGCGGCGGGCATCCTCGACGAGATCCGGCCCGCGCCGGCCGACCACCACCGGCAGTACGAGCTGGCCGAGCGTCTGCGGGCGGTGGCCGACCTGGCGGCGCCCGGCTGGGCCGGCGGGCCGCTGGAATCGCTGAGCGCGACGACGCCGCCCGGTGACGGTCTACCGCCGCTGGTCCGGGTCGGCGCCGCCGCGCCGCTCGACGACGCCCGTTTCCCCGCGCTGGTGCCGTTGCTCGGCAGCGGCCACCTGAGCCTCGACGCCGACGCCTCGGACGCCCGGGTGGCCGGGCTGCTCCGGGCGCTGCTGCTGCGCGTGTTCGCCGCTACTCCGGCGGGCGCGCTGCTGGCCCGCGCGGTCGACGGCGCTTCCGGTGAGACCTTCGCCGGGTACGCGCCGCTGGCCGACGCCGGCCTGCTCCCCCCGCCCGCCACCGACCTCGCCGGAATGCGCGCGGTGCTGGCCGAGGCGGAGCAGTGGACGGCGGCCGGAACGGCCCGGCAGCGTGGACACGACCGGACGCTGCTGCTCGTGGTCGCCGCACTGCCCGACGGTACGACCACGGCCGACCTGGACCGGCTCGCCGGACTGGCCGAGGGCGGGCCGCGCGCCGGGCTGCATCTGGTGCTCGCCGGCTGGCCGGACGGCAGCCCGCTGCCGCGCGCCACCCCGGTCACGGTGCGCACCGCGTACGCGCTGGTCGGCGACCCGCCCGGCGCCGGCTTCAGCAGTCCCGGCGCCGAACCGCCGGGCGGGCTGAACTCGCCCGTCTTCCTCGACGACGATCCGCCCGCCGGCCTGGTCGCCGACGTGTGCGCGCGGCTGGTGCGGCAGATCGAGGACGGCTCGCGTCTGTCCCTGCGTGACCTGCTGCCGGCTGACGGTTTCTGGGCGGCCGGCTCGGCGGACGGGCTGAGCACCACTGTCGGTGACGCCGCCGGGCGCCCGGTCAGCCTCGGCTTCACCGAGCTGACCCCGCACTGGCTGGTCAGCGGCCGGGGCCAGGCGGGCCGGTCGGCGTTCCTGACCGATGCGTTGTTCGGTCTCGCCGCCCGGTACGGACCGGACGAACTGGCGCTCTACCTGGCGGACCTGGCCGACGGCGAGTCCTTCGTGGAGTTCCTCCAGACCGAACGCGATCGTTCCTGGGTGCCGCAGGTGCGCGCCGCCGGGATGGCCGCCGACCGGGAGTACGTGGCCGACCTGTTCGGCGAGCTGGAGGCGGAGCTGCGTCGCCGCGAGGAGGCGTCCCGGCGGGCCGGTGGGCAGCGTTACACCGAGCTGCGGCAGCACCAGCCGCTGCCCCGGATCGTCTGCGTGGTCGACAACTTCCCGCTGGCGCTGCGCGAGCGGGACCGGCTCGCCGCTGATCTGCTGGCCCGGTTGGACGCGCTCGCCCGCGCCGGCCGGTCGTACGGGATCCACCTGGTGCTGGCCGGTGAGGGCGACCTGGGCATCGGTGGTCCGCGCGACCCGCTGCTCGGCCAGTTCCCGGTGCGGGTGGCGTTGCCCGGCGGCTCGGCGGTGCTGGAACCGGCGAACGACTCGGCGGCCGGGCTGCCGGTGGGTAGCGCGGTGGTGAACACGGCGGGTGGCCTGGGCGGCCCGCGCGGCGCGACCCGGGGGCACGAGCGGATGATCCGCTTCCCTGACCCGTACGAGGACCCCGAGGTCCTGACCGGCCTGCGGCGACGGCTCTGGGAGGCGCGGGGCGAGTCGGCGACGCCGCCGGTGGTCTTCGCCGGGTACGCCCGTCCGCTGCTCGCAAACGATCCGCGGCACCGGGCCGCGCTCGCCGGCCGCGCGCACGGGCCCGCCGCTCTGCTGGGCCGGGCGGTGGACGTGCGACGGTCCACCGTGACGGTGCCGTTGGGGCCGGGCGCGGGGCGGAACCTGGCCGTCCTGGGGCGGGACGAGGAGGCGGAGCGCCTGCTGGTGACGGCGGCCCGCAGCGCGGCGGCGGCACAGCCGGGCGGGGCCCGGTTCGTGCTGGCGCCGCTGGCGAACGGTTCGGCCGACCCGGCCGGGGTGCTCGCCGCCGAGCTGGCCGCACGGCACCGGGTGCAGACCGTCGACGCGGCCGGGCTGCGGGACGCCATGGCGTCGGACGAGCCGGGTTACCTGGTGGTGTTCGGGCTGGACGTGCCGGACGCCTCCGAGCTGCCGCCCGACCTGCTGCGGTCGCTGCTGCTGGAGGGCCCGCCCGCCGGCCGGCACCTGCTCGGCTGGTGGCGGACACCGGCCCCGCTGGCCGGGCTGCTCGGCCCGGAGGGCGAGGTGGACAAGCTCACCGCCGTGGCGGTCACCGACGTGCCGGGCGGCCGGTTGGAGCAGCTCTTCGACCGCCCGGTGTGGTGGCGGCCCCGGCCGGGTCGCGCGGTGCTCTGGGACGGCCCGGACGAGCAGGGCACGGTTTTCGTGCCGTTCGGCACGACCGAGGCGGCGGCGACCGCGCGGGTCGAGCCGCACCCGCGCCTGACGGACCGCACCGGGGAGGGGGCGGCATGAGTGAGACCGGCACGACCGTACCGGGGCCCCGCCCGGGTGGGCCGGCCACGGTGGCGGATCCCGCCGAGTCGGCCTGGGCGGAGTATGTCGCGGCCGCGCGGGCGCTCGACGGCGTACGCCGGGCGGCGGCCACCGCGGCCGGGGAGCAGGCGCGGTCGGTGGCCGCGGCCCGCGAGGAGCTGACCGCGGTACGCGAGCGGCTGGCGCCGCAGCAGTCCCGGCTGCGTGAGCTGGGCGTACCGGCGTTGTCGCTGGTCCCGACGCCGCCGGAGGTGACCGAGGCGGCCCGGTCGATGGCGGGCGGGCCGTCGGCGGTGCTCGCGGCGTTGCGCGCGGCCGGGGACTGGGCGGACGCGGCGGACGACACGCTGAGCGCGCGTGGCCTGCCGCGGCTGGCGCGGTGGCCGACCCGCCCCCGCAACCTGCTGGTGTACGGGCCGCTGGCGCTCGTGGTGCCGCTGCTCCAGCTCGTGCTGTACGCGGTCGCCGGTCCGGGCCCGGTGACGGTGTTGGCGCTGCTGGTCGGGCTGCCGCTGCCGGCTGTCGCGTTCATGCTGGGCTGGCTCGCGGTGGGGCGCATCTTCCGTCCGCGTCCCACCGACCGGGTGGACCGGACGCCGCGCTTCGGCGCCCTGGTCTGCCTGGTGCCGGCGGTGCTCACCGCCGCCGGCCTGCTGCTGGCCATGCTGCCGGACTGACGGCGGCTCCGTCGCCACCCGGCCGCGCGGGGTACGGGCCGGCCGCGCTCCCGGGCGGGAGTACGCGGCCGTCGGTGGCGCTCGGTGTCAGCGAGCCATGATCAGTGCCATCGCCTCGGCCCGCGACTTGGCGTCGTTCTGGAGGCCGCCGCGCACTGCGGACGTGATGGTCTTCGCGCCCGACTTCTGGATGCCGCGCATCGCCATGCACATGTGCTCGCACTCCAGCACGACGATCACGCCGCGCGGGGCGAGGCTGGACATCAGCAGGTCGGCGATCTGCGAGGTGAGCCGCTCCTGCACCTGCGGCCGGCGGGCGAACACCTCGACCAGCCGAGCCAGCTTGGACAGGCCGGTGATCCGGCCGTCCGGGCCGGGGATGTAGCCGATGTGCGCGCTGCCCCGGAACGGCAGCAGGTGGTGCTCGCAGAGGCTCATCACGTCGATGTCCCGGACGAGCACCAACTCCTCGTGGTGGGCCTCGAACGTGGTGCGGAGCACCTGCGCGGGGTCGACCCGCAGGCCGGCGAAGAGTTCGGCGTACGCGCGGGCCACCCGGGCCGGCGTCTGCTGGAGGCCGTCGCGGTCCGGGTCCTCGCCGACCGCGATGAGGATCTCGCGGACCGCCTTCTCGATCCGGGCGAGGTCGACGCTCTCCTCCACCGGGCCACCGGTGAGCTTGCCGCTGATCAGCCGCGCGGCCACGTAGTCGAGCGCGTCGTCGCCGTCGGGCTCGGTCGCGGAGACGGCCGACTCCCTGTGCGGGGAGCCGGCCGTCGTCGGATCGCTGTTCAGTGCGTGCCGTCCGAGTTGTTGCTGGAACCGCCGATCGAGGCGGCGCCGTCGGCGCGGGCCTGAGCGGCCAGCGCCTCCTTCTCGGCCGGCGTGAGCACCGGCGGCTCGGTGGAGGGCAGACGCTTGCCGAAGCCGTGGTACGGCGCCATCGGCGGGCGCTTGACCACGCGCGCGCAGATCCGGGCCATGTCGGCGGTGGAGAGCGTCTCCTTCTCCATCAGCTCCAGGACCATGTTGTCCAGGACGTCCCGGTATTCCACCAGGATCTCCCAGGCCTCGTCGTGGGCCAGCTCGATCAGCGCGCGCATCTCGCCGTCGATCTCGGCGGCCACCGAGTCGGAGTAGTCCCGCTCGTGGCCCATGTTGCGGCCGAGGAACGGCTCGTCGCCGCTGGTGCCGTACTTGATCGCACCGAGCTTGGAGCTCATGCCGTACTGCGTGATCATCGCGCGGGCCAGCTGGGTGGCCTTCTCGATGTCGTTGCCGGCGCCGGTGGTCGGCTCGTGGAAGACCAGTTCCTCGGCCGCCCGGCCACCCAGCGCGTACGCCAGGGTGTCGATCATCTCGGCCCGGGTCTGGGTGTACTTGTCCTCCGTCGGGAGGACCAGCGTGTGACCCAGCGAGCGACCTCGGGACAGGATGGTCACCTTGTGCACCGGCGCGGCGTGCGGCAGCGCCCAGGCGACCAGCGCGTGCCCACCCTCGTGGTACGCGGTGATCTTCTTTTCCTTGTCGCTCATCACCCGGGTCCGGCGCTGCGGACCGGCGATCACCCGGTCGATCGACTCCTCCAGGGAGTCGTTGGAGATCGCGCGCTGCTCCTTACGAGCGGTCAGCAGCGCGGCCTCGTTGATCACGTTAGCCAGGTCGGCGCCGCTGAAACCCGGGGTACGCCGGGCGACCGCGTCGAGGTCGACGTCGGGCGTGAACGGCTTGCCCTTGGCGTGCACCCGCAGGATGGCCTTGCGGCCCTCCATGTCGGGGGCGTCGACCGGGATCTGCCTGTCGAACCGGCCCGGGCGCAGCAGCGCCGGGTCGAGGATGTCCGGCCGGTTGGTGGCGGCGATCAGGATGACGCCACCCTTGGTGTCGAAGCCGTCCATCTCGACCAGCAACTGGTTGAGCGTCTGCTCCCGCTCGTCGTGGCCGCCGCCCATGCCGGCGCCACGGTGCCGGCCGACCGCGTCGATCTCGTCGACGAAGACGATCGCCGGGGCGTTCGACTTGGCCTGCTCGAACAGGTCGCGGACACGGCTGGCGCCGACACCGACGAACATCTCGACGAAGTCGGAGCCGGAGATGGAGTAGAAGGGCACCCCGGCCTCGCCGGCCACCGCGCGGGCGAGCAGCGTCTTGCCGGTACCGGGCGGGCCGAACAGCAGCACGCCCTTCGGGATCTTGGCGCCCAGGGCCTGGTACTTCGCCGGGTTCTGCAGGAAGTCCTTGATCTCGTGCAGTTCCTCGACGGCCTCGTCCGCCCCCGCGACGTCCGCGAAGGTGGTCTTCGGCGTGTCCTTGGTGATCATCTTCGCCTTGGACTTGCCGAAGTTGAGCACCCGCGAGCCGCCACCCTGCATCTGCGACATGAAGAACAGCAGCAGGAGCACGAGCAGCGCGATGGGAAGCAGGTTGACCAGCAGGCTGACCCAGATGCTGTCCGACGACACCTTGGTGTCGACCGGGCCGGTGATGCGGTCCGCCGCCTCGGCCTCGCGTACCTGGTTCCAGACCTGGCCGCCGACCTCGTACGGGAACTGCGCCTCGATCTTGTCGGTGGTGGTGTCGTCGCCGAACTTGGCCTTGTCCTTCAGGTCGAGCTGGAGCGTCTGCTCCTTGTCCTGGAAGACGACCTTCTCGATGCCACCCTTGTTGAGCTGGTCGAGCGCGACGGAAGTGTCCACCCGGTGGTAGCTGGGACCAGCGGTGAACAGTTGACTGAGCACGACGGCGCCGAGGATGACCAGGATGATCCAGACCACCGGTCGGCGGAAGAAACGCGTACGTTCCATGCTGTAGTCGGGTGCCGAGGCGCCCGCATCCTCCTGATCGACGTCCTGACCGTCTGAATGGTGTCGCCGCCTTGAGCGGCGGCCGGGGCCGCCGTGCGGGCCGGCCCGACCCCCGGGGCACGCAAACTGCCGCACCACGGTCATTCGACGGTACACCGTACGCGCGAGGAGTGAGCTTGCGAGCCCCGCAGTCGCGCACATTCGAAACCTCGGTGCGCGCGACAAGCGAGCTTGCGAGCCCGGCACTTACGCGTAGGGCGAACCCGGGTTTGAGCCAGCGTGACGGGGAGCTCCCACCCGACCCGCCCACACCGCACGGTCACGCGGTTCGAGGGGCCGGGCGTGGAGGGTGCCTCCACGTCACCGGCTCCTACCGTAGACCGGAAGACTGAGAGCCCGCTGAATGTCAGCTGACGAAGGGCTCGGCGGGGTCAGGCCCGGGCGTACACCTCGGGCTTGAGCACCCCGACGTAGGGCACCTCGCGGTACCGCTCGCCGAAGTCGAGCCCGTAGCCCACGACGAACTCGGTCGGGATGTCGAACCCGACGTACTTGACCGGGACCTGGACCTTGACCGCGTCCGGCTTGCGGAACAGCGCGACCACCTCGACGCTCGCCGCGGAGCGCGACTCCAGGTAGCGCAGCAGCCAGGACAGCGTCAGACCGGAGTCGACGATGTCCTCGACGACCACGACGTGCCGGCCGGCGATGTCGCGGTCGAGGTCCTTGAGGATCCGGACCACGCCGGACGAGGTGGTGCCCTGGCCGTAGGAGGAGACGGCCATGAACTCCAGCTCGGCGGGCGGGCCCTGACGGCCCAGCGCGCGGGCGAAGTCGGCCATGAACATGACCGCTCCCTTGAGCACACACACGAGCAGCAGGCCGTCCTCGACGTGGGCGTAGTCCGCCGAGACCTGCTTGGCCAGTTCCGCGGTCTTGTCGCGGATCTGCGCCTCCGAAATGATCACGTGGTCGATGTCGGCGTCGTACCAGGAGCCGTCAGCCATGCTCCTAGCCTGCCGTACGCCCCCGCGCCGCCGCCCGCGGGGCCGCCCCTTTTGGCGCGGTCCCGCCAGGGATTTTCGGCGCGAAATGAACAAATCACCTCAGCAGGTACGGGAGCGCCAGCGCTGCCCGTCGTCGCTCGGCTTCCAGTCGGCCGAGTCGCGGGTGTCGGCGGTGAACCCGAAGGCGCTGGCGCCGACGAGGAGGAGCAGGAAGAGCAGAAGCAGGAGAACGGTCATGGCGGCGCTCGCTTTCACATGGTCGAGACGGTTTTCGCCGCCGGTGCGCACCGGACACCATTGATTCTGCGGACCACCGACCGCGCCCGACAGTGGCAGGAAAGCCATTGGGCATCGACTTCCTGCCACTCATCGGGTTACCCTCGTCACATGCTCCACTCGGTCGCCGTCATCGCCTTGGACGAGGTAGCCCCGTTCGAACTCGGCGTGCTCGCGGAGGTCTTCGGCACCGACCGCACCACCGACGGCTTCCCCGGCTACCGGTTCGACGTCTGCACCGCCGACGGCAGCGCGGTCAGCAGCCGCTCCGGCTTCCTGCTCACCCCCACCGCCGGCCTGGGCCCGGTCGAGGACGCCGATTTGGTGGCGGTGCCCGCGCACGCCGACGGCGCCCCGGTCCCCGAACCGGTGCTCGCCGCGCTGCGCCGCGCCGCCGACCGGGGCGCCTGGATCCTCAGCGTCTGCGCCGGCGCGTTCGTGCTCGGTGAGGCGGGCGTGCTCGACGGGCGCGACTGCACCACCCACTGGCGGTACACCGACGAACTCCAGCGGCGCTTCCCGGCCGCCCGGGTCCAGTGCGACTCGCTCTACGTACAGGACGACCGGCTGCTCACCAGCGCCGGCACCGCCGCCGGCATCGACGCCTGCCTGCATCTGGTACGCCAGGAGCACGGCTCGGCGGTGGCGACCCGGCTGGCCCGCCGGATGGTGGTGCCACCGCACCGCGACGGCGGCCAGTCACAGTACGTCGAGGCGCCGATCCCCAAGGCGCCGGAGGCACCCACCCTGGAACCGGTGCTGGAGTGGCTGATGGGACACCTACGGCGGCAGGTGACAGTGGACGAGTTGGCGGCGCGCGCCGGGATGGCCCCGCGTACGTTCGCCCGCCGGTTCCGCGCCGAGACCGGCACCACCCCGCACGACTGGCTGACCAACCAGCGGGTGCTGCTGGCCCGGCACCTGCTGGAGGACACCACGCTGAGCGTGGAGGGGGTCGCCGAGCAGGCCGGTTTCGGCGACGCGGCCGCCCTGCGGCACCACTTCACCCGCCGGGTGGGCACCACCCCGCTGGCCTACCGCACCACCTTCCGAGACCGCCAAACGACCTGACCGACCTGGCCCGTCCCGACACCCCGCCCCGCCTCGCCCACCGCACCCGGCTCGTCCCGTCGATCATGAGGTTGGTCCTGCCTTGGTGGGCGGTCAGGGTAGGAGGTGGCCGGCGTGGCGGCGGACCTGGTGGCCGCCGGGTAGGTGCACCGGGCCCTGTCCGCGCCAGGCCGTGACCAGGGCGTCCAGCGCCGCCACGTGGCTGTGGGACAGCGCGGCCGGCGCGGCGCCCAGCTCGCGGGCCCACGCGTGCAGCACCCGGGTGCGGACGGCGGCCGGCAACTCGGCGAGCCCGGCGACGGACAGGCCGCTCCCCTCGGTCCGGACGTCGGGCAGCGCGGCGTCGGCGAGCGCGGCGAGCGCGGCGTTGTCGGCCGCGAGCAGCCCGGCGGTACGGGCGAGGTTCGCCACCACCCCCGGGCCCAGCGCGTCGACGAGCGCGGGCAGCGCGTCGGACCGGACCCGGGCCCGGGCGTACGCGGGATCGGCGTTGTGCGGGTCCGCCCACGGGTCGAGTCCGAGCGCGGCGCAGGCGGCCCGGGTGTCGGCACGCGCGACGTCGAGGAACGGGCGTAGCAGGGGCACCCCGTCGAGATCGCGCCGTTCCGGCATCCCGGACAGCCCGCGCGGCCCGGCGCCCCGGGCCAGCGCCAGCAGGACGGTCTCCGCCTGGTCGTCGCGTGTGTGTCCGAGCAGCACCCCGGCCGCGTCGTACCGGTGGGCGGCCGCGACCAGCGCCTCGTACCGGGCCTCCCGGGCGGCCGCCTCGGGGCCGCCCGGCCGGCCGTCCACCCGTACCGCGAGCACCTCGACCGGATCGAGCCCCGCGGCGCGGGCCCAGCCGGCGACCGCCTCGGCCCGTTCGGCGGACCCGGGTTGAAGGCCGTGGTCGACTGTCACCAGGCCGGCCGGACGCCCGAGCCGGGGGGCCACGAACGCGGTGGCGGCGGCGAGCGCGAGCGAGTCGGCCCCGCCGGAGCAGGCCACCAGCACCGGACCGCCGCCGGGCAGGCCGGTCAGCAGCCGGCGTACGGCGAGCCGCACGGCGGCGACGGCGGGCGCGGGCGACGGCGATCTCCGCGACCGGGCGCCGGCGCCATCGGCCGAGCCGAGACCAGCCGAGCCGACCGGACCAGCCGAGCCGAGCCGACCAGCAGTAACGGCCGGATCAGACGACGGGCGGGGTGGCACCGGCGGGCCCGTGTACGCGGTTCACCCAGGCGTCCGGATCGCCCAGCTCGTCCAGCCGGGGGAGCGTCAGCGGGGACGAGAAGATCTTGTTGAAGCCGGGCATCCCCACTCGGTCGACCACGCCGTGCACGAACTTGCGGCCCTCGGCGTACTGGCGCATCTTGACCTCGATGCCGAGCAGCCGCCGGATCGCCTTCTCCAGCGGGTTGCCGGACTCGCGGCGGCGGTTGAACGCCGCGCGGATCGACTCGACGCTGGGGATGACCTGCGGCCCCACGCCGTCCATCACGAACTCGGCGTGGCCCTCCAGCAGCGTCATCAGCGCGGTCAGCCGGTCCAGCACCGCACGCTGGGCCGGGGTCTGCACGATGTCCAGCACGCTGGCCCGGCTCTCCGGGTCCTTGACCGCGTCGGAGAGCGTGGCCACCCCACGGCGCAGCCGTTCAAGCAGGTGCTCGCCGCCCTGCGAGGCGTCCACGAACGCCTGCACCTCCCCGAGGAAGTACGCGCGCATCCACGGCACGGCGGTGAACTGGGTGCGGTGGGTGACCTCGTGCAGGCACACCCAGAGCCGGAAGTCGCGCGAGTCCGCGCCGAGCTTCCGCTCGACCTCGAGGATGTTCGGCGCGACCAGCAGCAACTGGCCGGGATCGCCGGCGAAGACCTCGTACTGGCCGAGCACGCGTCCGGAGAGGTACGCGAGCACGGTGCCGGCCTGCACACCGGTCACCCGGGAGCCGATCGCCTCGGTGAGCGCGCCCGGTCGCTTGTCGCCGGAGAGGCGCTCGACGAGCGGGGAGACCACCTCACGCAGCCCGGCGATGTTCGCCGCCGCCCAGTCGCGGCGGTCGACGACGCGTACCGGCGGGTGCGCGACCTGCGCCCGCAGGCCGGTGTAGTCGGCGACGTGCCCGGCCGCCTCCTCGGTCAGCCGGCGCAGGTCGCCGACCACGTCGGTCGCCTCGGCGTACGACACCCGAGGGCCCGACTTACTCAGCGCCCCCGCGGTAGCGGCGGCCAGATCCCAGTCCACGAACTGCGCCATGAACCCACCGTACCCGCGCCGGAACACCCCTACCCGGGCTCGCGCCGGCCGATCGACCCCCGTCGGTCAGCGGCAGCCGCACCCGGCCAGCGCGGAGCCGATCCGGTCCAGCGCCGCGCGGGTCTCGTCCAGTGAGCCCTGGGTCCGGTCGGTGAGCACGGCGAACGTGAGCAGCCGGCCGTCGGCGGTGGTGACCGTGCCGGCGATCGCGTTGACGCCGCTCAGCGTGCCGGTCTTGGCCCGCACCACGCCCGCCCCCGCGCTCGTGGCCGCCGCCCGGTAGCGCTCGCCGAGCGTGCCCGACCAGCCGCCCACCGGCAGGCCGCCGAAGATCGCGGCGAGTTCCGGGTGGCTGCCGTTGCCGGCCAGCGTGATCAGATCGGTCAGCAGCGAAGGGCTGATCCGGTTGGTGCGGGACAGGCCGCTGCCGTCGGCCAGGCTGATCTCGCCGGCCGGCAGGCCCATCTCGCCGAGCACCTGGTCGGTGGCCGCCGCGCCGCCGGCGAACGAGCCGGGCTTGCCCTTGGCGAGCGCCACCTGCCGGGCCATCGCCTCGGCGATCACGTTGTCGCTGTCGCTGATCATGATGTCGACCAGCCGGATCATCGGCAGGGACTCCACCTTGCCCAGCTCGGCGCCGGGGGCCGTACCCGTGGCGCCGGAGGCCGCCGGCGCGGCACCCCGGGCCACCTGGGCCGCGCCGCCGGTCAGGCCGAGAAGCTTGGCGAACTGCCGGCCGGCGGTCAGGTCGGGCTGCGGCACCCGCTCGGCGGCGTGGTTGGTCTGCTCGGCGGTGCGCCGCGCCTCGGCCGGGTTCTTCCGGGCGCCGTCGGTCATCAACGCGGTGATCGCCGCGCCGAAGCCACCGGTGGGGATGTCGGCGTCCCAGCCGGGCTCGAAGACCGGGCCGTTGAACAGCGACGAGTCGACGATCACCTTGGTCGGCGCGGTGCCGCCCAACGCGTCGCGCACCTGGGCGGCCAGGTCGTCCAGCCGGGCCGCGCCCGGGTAGAAACCGTCCTTGTTCACGGCGAGCGTGGGGTCACCACCGCCGACCAGGACCACCTCGCCCGGGTTGGCCCCGGCCACCGCGCGGGTCGGGATCCGGTACGCCGGGCCGCGTGCCGCGAGCACCGCCACGCCGGTCGCCAGCTTGGTCACCGAGGCGGGCACGGTGGGGGTGTCCTGGCCCCTGCCGTAGAGCGCCTGGCCGGTGCTCACGTCGGCCACCGACACGTGCACCCGGTCGCCGAGCGTGGCGGCGCGGACCAGCGGGTCGAGGGCCGCGCGGATGCCGGCCTCGGTGGGCAGCGGTGCGTTGCCGTTCGGCTCGGCGAGCACTGCCGGCGGGGTGGGCTCGGGCGGCGCGGCGACCGCCGTACCCGTGCTGTCGACGTCGCCCAGCCACCCGGCGACCGGGCCGGGGCGCAGCACCGCGAGCCCGGCCACCGCCAGGGCCAGCACGAGCACGCAGGCCAGCGCCGCGAGCAGCCGCGAGCGGCGTCGTGGCCGGCCCGGCGGCGGGGCGGAAGGTACGGGCGGCGCGGCGCCGGACGGCGGAACCGGCGGGCTGACCGGGATCGAGCCCGGCATGCCGGGCCGGCCCACCGGGCGTGCCGAATCGTACGGCGGACCGCCGCGGGCCGACCCGGAGGCGGGGCCACGCCCGTCGTGCGGACGGGCGAAGCCCGGGCCGTGGTGCGGCGGGCCGACGGAGGCGGACCCGGCGGCCGGAGCCGGACGACGAGGGACGTTGGCGCCCGGGACGGACACCCGCCCGGTGGCCCCGCCGGAACCGGAACCGGCAGACCCGCGCCCGTCAACCCTCTCGGGGCGGTAGTGTGAATCTTCCCTCCCCACGGCCCCCTCCTCCCCCGCTCGAAATCGCCTTGGGCGACACTACTTCGGTCCGAACACTATGCGGCGGCCGGAGCCGGCGGGGGGCGTTCACCCCGCGCCCGGGGTGAGCCGCTGGTTTCCGTTAGCCAGCGTGGGCAAACGAGGGAGCGTGGAAGATGGATTTCGACGTCACGGTTGAGATCCCCAAGGGTCACCGCAACAAGTACGAGGTAGACCACGCGACCGGCCGCATCCGGCTGGACCGCACCCTCTTCACCTCCACGCAGTACCCGGCCGACTACGGCTTCATCGAGGGCACCCTGGGCGAGGACGGCGACCCGCTGGACGCGCTGGTGCTGGTGCCCGAGCCGACCTTCCCGGGCTGCCTGATCCGCTGCCGCACCATCGGCATGTTCCGGATGACCGACGAGAAGGGCGGCGACGACAAGGTCCTCTGCGTCCCCTACGAGGACCCGCGTCAGGAGCACCTGCGCGACATCCACCACCTGGGCGAGTTCGACCGGCTGGAGATCCAGCACTTCTTCGAGGTCTACAAGGACCTGGAGCCGGGCAAGTCGGTCGAGGGCGCGACCTGGGTGGGCCGGGTCGAGGCCGAGGCGGAGATCGTCGCGTCGTACCGGCGCGCCAAGGAGGCCGAGGAGCGCGGCGAGACGCTGCACTGACGCTCGATGCTTGCCGGAGGCCCGGGCCGCGCTTCGCGCCCCGGGCCTCCGCGTGTCTCAGGCGAGCAGGTCGCGGGCCCGGTCGTAGAGGTCGAGCACCGCGCAGGCCACCGGCACGACCGCGACCACGAGCGCGGTGTCGGTCAGGTCGGCCAGCCGGCCGAGGTACGGGGAGACCGGGCGCCGGGCGTACGTCGCCCCGGCGGTGACCGCCGTCACGGCCAGGGACAGCCCGCCCACCGTCAGCGCCAGCCGGCCACCCGGACCGGCCCGGCCGGCCAGCACCACGCCGAGCAGGGCGAACCCGATCAGCCCGGCGACTATCGCCGGCACCCGGTGCCGTACCGCCACGAACAGGCGCGAACGCAGCAGCAGCACCCCGCCGGCGACGGCGGCCAGCAGCAGCCCGGCCGTCCGGCCGACGGAGACGAGCACCGCGACCGCGCCGACGGCCAGCACCGCGTGGCCGAGCAGCATCCCGGTCAGCACCTCTTCGGCGCGGGCCACCGCCGCGTGCACCCGCCCGCGGTCCGGCAGGTCCCGGGTGCCGGCCGGGCCGGGCAGGGTGAGCGGCGGCAGCGGCAGCTTGCCGACCCGGATGGCCAGCAGCGGCAGCCCGCCGAGCGCGAACACGAGCACGGCGAGCAGTACGGCGGCGGTGCCGTCGGGGTCGAGCAGCAGCCCGCCGAGCGCGGCTGCCACGCCGGCCACGCCGACCGTCACCCCGGCCACGAAGACGCGGGACCGGCTGGCCACGCCGAGCAGGCCGAGCACCGCCGCCAGCAGCAGCGCCACCGAGCCGACGAGCAGCTCGGGGGCGCCCACCCAGCGCAGGCCGGTGATCGGGCCGACCGGATCGCCGGAGGCGACCGAGAGCGCTCCGGCCACCGCCGCCCAGGGCAGCGCGTACCCGCCGAGGGTGGCACCGACCGGGCCGTCCCCGTACGCCCGGGACGCGGCGGTGGCGGTGAGCACCAGGATCAGGGCGACCGCCGCGGCGACCGGCCAGCCGCGCTCCCCCGGACCGGCCGCGACGACTGCGACCAGCCCGACGGCCAGGGGTACGGCGGCGCCGCTCAGCGCGGCGGCCCGGGTGGCGTGTCCCGACCAGGCGGCGCCCCGGCGCCGGGCGCCGTCCACTATCGCCTCGACCACGTCGTCGTACTCCAGTTCGGGCCACTGCGCGCGGGCCGGCACCAGGTGCAGCACCTCGCCGTCGCGGACGCCCTGGGGCAGCAGCGCCTGGGCGGTGGCGAGCACCGCGCCGTCGGTCCGGCGCAGCACCCATCCGCCGTGCCGTTCCCCGTCGTCGGCCAGCCCTTCACCGGCGTGCCGGAGCACCTCGGGCAGCAGCTCGGCCAGGGGGACCTGCTCCGGTAGGGCCACGTCCACCCGCCGCCTGGGCGCGCTGATCGTGACCCGGGCGAGCCCGGTTGTCATCGAGGCATCTCCATATCGAGCGGAGGGAGTGGGCTGACGGACGAGAGGACTTTACCTACGATGAGCCAGGCTCGGGTTACCCAGAGCCACGTTCGGGGAGGGTGAGTGTCCACTGTCGTCATCAAACGGCCGCCACGCCGCCCGGCCCCGGAGATCCCGGTCGGTGAGCTGCCCGTCGAGGCGCCGCCGGAGATCCCCGCCGCTGCCGGTGGGCGCTGGCAGCAGGCGCTGACGGTGCTGCCGATGCTCGGCGGGACGGTGGCCATGGCGATGATGTTCGGCCGCGGCGGCGGGGCCTACTCGTACGTCGTGGGCGGCATGTTCGGCCTCTCCTCGGTGGCGATGCTGGTGACCACCTGGGGCAGCGCCGGGCCGAAGAAGTCCGAGCTGATGACCGCCCGCCGGGAATACCTGCGTCACCTGGCCACGCTCCGGCGGCGGGTACGGGAGACCGCCGGGGCCCAGCGGGCCGGGCTGTCCTACCGCCATCCCGAACCGGGGCGGCTCTGGTCGACCGTCGACAGTCACCGGGTCTGGGAACGCCGGCCCGGCGACCCGGACTTCGCCGTGGTCCGGGTCGGTACGGGTCCGCAGACGCTTGCCACTCCGCTGGTCCCGCCGGTCACCCGCCCGCTGGAGGAGCTGGAGCCGATGACGGCCGGGGCGCTGCGGCGCTTCCTGGACGCGTACTCGGTGGTGCCGGACCTGCCGGTGGCGCTGTCGCTGCGCAGTTTCGCCCGGGTCTTCGTGCGCGGGCCGGCCGGCCCGGTGCGCGGCGCCGGCTCGCCCGCCGCGCAGGCGCTGGCCCGGGCGGTGCTCACCCAGCTCGCCGTCTTCCACGCGCCGGACGAGCTGCTGATCGCGGTCTGCGCCGGGCCGGAACGACGGGCCGCCTGGGAGTGGGTGAAGTGGCTGCCGCACGCCCACCATCCGGCGCGTACCGACGCGCTCGGCCCGGTGCGGCTGGTCACCAGCGCCGCCGCCGACCTGGAACGGCTGCTCGACGACGTGCTCGGCGCCCGGTCCCGGTTCAGCCCGCACGGCACGGCCACGGACGGGCCGCACGTGGTGGTGGTGCTCGACGGCGGCGACCTGACCGGCGCGACCGACCTGGCCGGTGACGGCGGCATCGACGCGGTCACCGTGCTCGACCTGGACACCCCGCCGCCCCGGCTGCTCGACCGGTACGCGCTCCTGCTCGACCTGGTCGACGACCGGCTGCACTCGCACTCCGCCGAGGGGCACGCCGAGGTGGGCGCAGCCGACGCGCTGGCACCCGCCGACGCCGAGGCGGTGGCCCGGCGGCTCGCGCCGCTGCGGTTGGCCGGCACGGTACGCGGGCCGGACGCGCCGCCCGGCGCCGAGCTGGGCCTGCCCGAGCTGCTGGGTCTGGGCGATCCGGAGAGCTTCACCGCCGAGCAGGGCTGGGCGCCCCGGGCAGCGCGGGACCGGCTGCGGGTGCCGATCGGGGTGGGCGCCGACGGCGGGGCGATCGACCTCGACCTGAAGGAGTCGGCGCAGGACGGCATGGGCCCGCACGGCCTGCTGATCGGTGCGACCGGCTCGGGCAAGTCGGAGCTGCTGCGCACGCTCGTGCTCGGGCTGGCCGCCACGCACAGCTCGGAGCAGCTCAACTTCGTGCTCGTCGACTTCAAGGGCGGCGCCACGTTCGCGCCGTTCGAGCGGCTGCCGCACACCGCCGCCGTGATCACCAACCTGGCCGACGCACTGCCGCTGGTGGACCGGATGGTGGACGCGATAAACGGGGAGCTGATGCGCCGGCAGGAGCTGTTGCGCCGGGCCGGCAACTTCGCGAGCGTGCGCGACTACGAGCGGGCCCGGGCGGCCGGCTCGCCGCTGGCCCCGCTGCCGTCGCTGCTGCTGATCTGCGACGAGTTCTCCGAGCTGCTGTCCGCCAAGCCCGACTTCATCGACCTGTTCGTGCAGATCGGCCGGCTGGGCCGGTCGCTCGGGGTGCACCTGCTGCTGGCCAGCCAGCGGCTGGAGGAGGGACGGCTGCGCGGGCTGGACACGCACCTGTCGTACCGGATCGGGTTGCGGACGTTCTCGGCGCTGGAGTCCCGGACGGTGCTGGGCGTGCCGGACGCGCACGAGCTGCCGCGCAGCCCGGGGCACGGTTACCTGCGCTCCGGCACCGACCCGCTGGTCCGGTTCAAGGCCGCGTACGTCTCCGGCGCGGTCCGCCGCCGCGGCGGCGCGGCGGGCGCCCTCGGCGGCGGTGAGGCACGCGTGCTCGCCTTCTCCACCCACCTGGTCCCGGTGCCCGAGCCGCCCGCCCCCGCCGCCTCGCCGGCCGAGGACGACAGCGGCGAGACGCTGCTGGACCTGCTCGTGGACCGGCTGGCCGGGCAGGGCCCGCCGGCACACCAGGTGTGGCTGCCGCCGCTGGACGCCTCGCCCACGCTGGACGAGCTGCTCGGCCCGGTCGGCGCCGACCCGGCACGCGGGCTCGCGGTGGCCAACCCGGAGCTGCACGGGGCACTCCAGGTGCCGGTGGCGGTGGTGGACAAGCCGTTCGAGCAGCGGCGCGACCTGCTCTGGCTGGCGCTGGACGGCGCGGCCGGGCACGTCGCGGTGGTCGGCACCACCCGCAGCGGCCGGTCCAGCCTGCTGCGCACGCTGGTCTGCGCGCTCGCGCTCACCCACACCCCGGCCGAGGTGCAGATCTACTGCCTCGACTTCGGCAGCGGGACGCTCGGCGCGCTGCGCGACCTGCCGCACGTGGGCGGTGTCAGCGGGCGGGCCGACGGCACCGCCGTGCGCCGTAGCGTCGGCGAGGTCGCCGGGCTGCTGGCCGAGCGGGAGCGGCGGTTCGCCGAGGCCGGTGTGGAGTCGATGGCCGCGTGGCGACGACGGCGGGCGGCGGGCGCACCCGACCCGTTCGGGGACGTGTTCCTGGTGGTGGACGGGTGGAACACGCTGCGCGGCGAGTACGAGGATCTGGAACCACTGGTCACCGAGCTCGCCACCCGGGGTCTGGCGTACGGGGTGCACGTGGTGGCGAGCGCCCTGCGCTGGTCGGACTTCCGCCCCGCGATCCGCGACCTGTTCGGTTCCCGGCTGGAGTTGCGTCTGGGCGACCCGGCCGACTCGGTGGTGGTCAAGCGGGCGCTCGCGGCGACCGTGCCGGAGGAGCGTCCGGGCCGCGGCATCACCCCGGGCGGGCTGCACTTCCTCACCGCCGAACCCCGCGTCGAGGCGCTGGGGGCCGAGACGGCCGACCTGGTCAAGGCGGTTGCCGGCGCGTGGACCGGTCCGCCCGCGCCCCGGGTGCGGCTGCTTCCGCCGGTGCTGCCGTACGCCGAGCTGGACCAGAGCGCGACGAGCGGACTGGCGTTCCCGATCGGCGTGGCCGAGGCGGACCTGTCCCAGGTGGTGCTGGACTTCGCCACCGAACCGAACTTCCTGGTCTTCGGCGACGCCGAGTGCGGCAAGTCGTCGTTCCTGCGCGCGCTCGCCACCTCGATCGTCAACCGGTTCACCCCCGAGCAGGCCCGGGTGATGCTCGTGGACTACCGGCGCAGCCTGATGGGCGTGATCGAGACTCCGCACCTGATCGGGTACGGCACCGCCGCGCCGCACACCGCCGAGCTGATCGAGTCGGCCGCCGGCTACCTGCACGGGCGGCAGCCGGGGCCGGAGGTGACCCCGGCGCAGTTGCGTAGCCGGTCGTGGTGGAAGGGGCCGGAGCTGTTCGTGCTCGTGGACGACTACGACCTGGTGGCCGGCGGCCCGACGAACCCGTTGCGGGCGCTGGAGGAGCACCTGCCGCACGCGCGGGACGTCGGGCTGCACCTGGTGCTGGCGCGGCGTACCGGCGGTGCCGGGCGGACCGCGTACGAGCCGATCGTGCAGCGGCTGCGCGAGCTGTCCACGGCCGGGCTGGTGATGTCGGGCGGGCCGGAGGAGGGCACGCTCGTCGGCCAGGTGAAGGCCGGGCCGCTGCCCCCGGGGCGGGCGCGTCTGGTCTCCCGCCGGGAGGGCGTGCGCCTGGTGCAGTTGGCGCATCTCCCGCCCGGGTGATCGGGCTCGCCGAGTTGCCCCGAGACGGGCGGGACAACCGGTAATCTCCGTGCAGCACGTGTCTGACGCGACCGAACGGCTGGGGAATGTGACAGGGGATCGGCAGGGACTGCCCGGTGGGCCGCCCCGGCGTCTCGCCGGACGCGCGCTCCTCGCCGCCGCGTCGGCACTGGTCACAGTGGCCGGTCCGCTGGCGCCGCCGGCACACGCCGCGCCTGCCGCCCCGGCCACTGTGGCGCGGCCCTGGTTGGCCCCCGACGGCCTGCTGCGCACCGACCAGGTACGCGACGAGCAGTGGCAGTTGGAGGAGTTGCGGGCGAAGACCGCGTGGCGCACCTCGACCGGGCGCGGCGTGGTGGTCGCGGTGATCGACTCGGGTGTGGACGGCTCCCATCCCGACCTGGTCGGTCAGGTGCTGCCCGGCCTGGATCTGGTGACGCCCAACGGCTCGGAAGGCCCGGACCCGGTGGGGCACGGCACCACAGTCGCCGGGCTGATCGCCGGGCGGGCCGACGACGACCGGGGCGTGGTGGGGCTCGCGCCGGACGCCAAGATCCTTCCGGTCCGGGTCCTCGACGCCGAGAACCGCTACGACGACGCGCTGATCGTCGCGAAGGCGGTGCGCTGGGCGGTCGACAACGGCGCCCGGGTGGTCAACCTGTCGCTCGGCGGCAGCATCGACAACCCGGCCCTGGCCGCGGCGCTCGACTACGCGTTCGCGCGGGACGTGGTGGTGGTCGCCTGCACCGGCAACCTGGCCACCTCGACGACCACCGAGGTCTGGTACCCGGCCCGGGAACCGGGCGTGCTCGCGGTCACCGGCCTGGAGCGGACCAGCGAGAACCTCTGGTCCGGCTCGATCACCGGGCACGAGACGGTGCTCAGCGCGCCGGCCACCGGGCTCTACGGCGCCCGGCCGGACGGCTACTGGCGGGTGCAGGGGACGAGCTTCGCCGCGCCGCTCGTCGCCGCGACCGCCGCCCTGGTCCGCGCGCGTTACCCGAAGATGTCGGCCGGCGACGTGGTCAACCGGCTGATCGCCACGGCCCGGGACCTCGGACCGACCGGCCGGGACGACCGGTTCGGCTACGGCCTGGTCGACCCGGTGGCCGCGCTCACCGGCGACGTGCCGGGGGTGGGCCACAACCCGCTCGACGACAACGCCTCCCCCGGCGTGGTGGGCTTCGGCCCGGCACCCGGCGAGGGACGGGACACCCGGGCCGCCGCGGCGGGCCGGGGTGGCGATCCGCTCGGGCGTACGGCGGAGGGCTGGGCCGCCCGGCCGGCGGGGCAGACGGAGGTCTCCGCCCCGGACCGGCTCCGGACCGGCCTGGCCCTGTTCGTCGCGCTCGTCACCGGCACCGCGTTGATGGTTCGCCGGGTCCGGCAGACCCGCCGCTGAACCGGTCTGATCCCGCCCTCCGGTGGGTAGGGGAAGCCCCATGGAGACCACCGGGGCGCCGGTCACGCACCGGTCGTGGCGCAGCCGCCGCCTCGACCGCGAACACTCGCTGGGCCTGCGGCTCACGCTTGCCGCTGCGGCGGCGTTCCTGGTGCTGGTGCCGTTCGCCCTGATCGCGCTGCTGGCGCTCGGCGCCTGGCCGCCCCTGCTGCGGCTGGACGCCTCGATCACCGACGCGTTCCACGGGTACGCGCAGGACCATCCCGTCTGGGTCGACGTGATGACGGTCTGGACGCACGTGTTCGGGCCCGGCCCGCTGCGGGTGGCCGCCGTCGCGGTCGTGGTCTGGCTGGTCCGGCGCCGCGCGCCCCGGCTCGCGGTCTGGGTGGTCGTCACCATGGTCGCCGGTGGGCTGCTCGGCGCGCTGCTCAAGCTGCTCGTCGGCCGGGACCGGCCTGATCTGCTCGACCCGATGGCGCGGGCCGCCGGTTACTCGTTCCCGTCCGGGCACGCGCTCAATGCCACGCTGGCCGCCGGCGTGCTGCTGCTGGTGTTCCTGCCGTTCGTACGGGACAGCCGCCGGGGCCGGTTCGCGCTGTGGACCGCAGCCGTGCTGGTCACGGTGGTGACCGGGCTCAGCCGGATCGCGCTCGGCGTGCACTGGACCAGCGACGTGGTGGGCGGCTGGGTGCTCGGGGCGGCGGTGGTGGCCGCGACGTCTGCCGGGTTCGCCACCTGGCGCAGCGGATCCGGGCGGCGATCCACCCGTCCCCTGCGCGAGGGGGTCGAGCCGGAACTGGCCGAGCAGCGGCCGGAGGACGGCCGGGCATAGCCGGTCCCCCGCCGGGGTACAGGCGAACCCATGTCCGATGTCGTGATCCGAGTCACCCGGCGTGTCCTGCTGCCGCTGGCCCTGCTCTTCGCGCTGATGGTGGGCCTGGGACTGCTGGTGACCCGGGTGCTGGCCCACACCTGGCCGTTCACTGTGGAGGGCGCGGTCAACCGTGAGCTGGCCGGCGACCGGACGCCGGGCTGGAACGACGTCTCGCTGGTGTTCAGCACGCTCGCCAGCACCCAGATGATCGTCGTGGTGACGGTGCTGGCGGCGCTGGTGCTGCGGCTGGTGCTGCACCGCTGGCGGGAACCGCTGTTCCTGTGCGCGGCGGTGACCGCGCAGGCGCTGATCTTCCTGTTCACCACGATGGTCATCGACCGGAACCGCCCGGCCGTGGCGCACATGGACGCCTCCCCGCCCACGTCCAGCTTCCCGTCCGGGCACACGTCGGCGGCCACCGCGCTCTACGTCGGTCTGGCGCTGCTGCTGGCGCTGCGGGCGCGCAGCACCCAGGCCAAGGCTGCCTGGTGGACGCTGCTGGTGCTGGTGCCGATCGGCGTGGCGCTCACCCGGATGTACCGGGGCATGCACCACCCCAGCGACGTGCTCGCCTCGTTCCTCAACGGCGGCACCTGCGTGGCGATCATGGCGCGGGCGGTGCTCGACCGCACGCTCACCTGGGGCCGCGCCCGGCTGCCGCTGTCCCGCTCCGGCGACGAGACGACACCGGCGGGAGCACCGGCCGGTGGTTGAGCGCCGCCGGCCCGCTCAGGTGCAGTCGCCGGTGGCCACTCCCCGGGTACGCTCCGCGCCCGCCAGCGCCACGGGCCGCGCCTCGGCGGCGGTCACCGCGAAACCGGTGTTCGGGTCGTCCGCCGCCGCCGCGAAGATCACGCCGAGCACCACACCGTTCGAGGAGACCAGCGGACCGCCGGAGTTGCCGCTGCGCACCAGCGCCCGGATCGTGTAGATCTCGCGGGTGACGTCGCCGCTCGCGTAGATGTCCGGGCCGGTGATCCGGTCGACGTCCCGGATCCGGGCCGGCCGGGCGTCGTACGGGCCGTCGAGCGGGAAGCCGAGCACGACCGCGTCCGCGCCGGTGGCGGCCGGTCCGGCGGCGAAACGCAGCGACGGTCCGGGCAGCCCGGGTACGTAGAGCACGGCGAGGTCCCGGTCCGGGTCGTAGACGACGACCTCGCCGTCGTACCGCTCGCCGCGCAACTCCACCGCCACCGAGCGGGTGCCGGCCACCACGTGCGCGTTCGTCATCACCCGGTCGTCGGCGTAGACGAAGCCGGAGCCCTCGATGCGGCGTGAGCAACTCGGCGCGGAGCCGAGCACCTTCACCACCGACCGCCTGCTGTTCTGCACCACCTGGGAGTTGGCCAGCGCCGGGTCGGGCGGGGCGACCTGCCGGGCCCGGGTCGGCGCGAGGTCGCCGAACACGTCCGGGAATCCGTTGGTGTCGACCGTGTCGCGCAGCGCTGTGGACAGGTCCTGCGCCTTGTCCGGCAGCACCTGGTCGACGACCGTGAGCAACGCGCTGTTGCGGACCGAGGAGGCCAGCCACGGCACCGAGGAGGAGCCGAGCGGCACGGCGACCAGCCACGCCACGAGCATGACCGCGATGACCGAGATGAACGCGCCGCCGACGTCGTCGATCTTCCGGCTGGTCTGCCCGGTGATGGCGGCCCGCAGGTTGGAGCCGAGCCAGCCGGCCAGCGCCTGACCCAGCACCGCGAGCCCGAAGATCGCCACCAGGGAGATCAGCACGCGTGTGCCGCTCGCCGCGAACTGCTGCGCGATCAGCGGCCCGACCTGGAGGCCGAGCAGCGCGCCCAGGAAGAAGCCGGAGAACGACAGGGCCCCGATGACGAATCCCTGACGGTATCCGCTGATCGCGAACACAAGCATGAGCAGGAGAAGGACGAGATCCACGGCGGACACGCCCCAAGGGTACGGGCACCGGGCCCACGGTCGGCTCAGCGCTCGCGGAACGTGACCCGAGGATGCGTACGGGTGATCAGCGCACCGGGCTCTCGTCGGCCGGCTCGGTGCCGGCCGAGGGAGCGGGTGTGGCGTCGACGGGCGGCAACTCCACCACGCGCGAGCGCGGCCACGGGCGGGACCAGCCGCCCATCTCCAGCAGCCGGTCGATCACGCCTGCCGTGAAACCCCAGACCAGCATGCCGCGTACCGAGAAGGCCGGGCCGATCCAGCCGTTCGGATGGCGTACCCGCATGCGGTTGTCCGGGTCGACCAGTTCGGTCACCGGCAGCCGGGCCACGTGCGCCACCTCGGCCGGCTCGCGCGGGTGCACCGGGTGTGGGTCGTGCCACCAGGCGAGCACGGGGGTGACCACGAAGTCGCTGACCGGGATCCAGAGCCGGGGCAGCTCGGCCAGCACGGTGACGCTGGCGGGGTCGAGGCCGACCTCCTCGTTCGCCTCGCGCAGCGCGGTGGTGCGGAGGTCAGCGTCCTCCGGGTCGGCCGCACCGCCCGGGAACGCCGGCTGCCCGGCGTGGTTGCGCAGCGTCGCGGCACGCTGGAGGACCAGCACGTCCGGCCCGGCGCCGGGTTCCTCGCCGAGCAGCACGAGCACGGCGCTCTCCCGGCCGCCGCTCTCCGGCGTGACGATGCGGGTGAAGTCCTCCGCCCGCGCGGTGCCCAGCCGGTCCAGCAGCGGGTCGAACCAGCCCGGTGGCCGTCGGGTCATACCCGCACCCCGAGGTGGCGCTGGAGCAGCGCGGCGAGGCGGGCGTCGTCGAGCGCGCCGGTCGCGTCGGTGTGCCGGATCCGGCCGTCGGCGTCGACCAGCACTGTGAGCGGGAACGCGTTGCGTTCCAGCGCGCGCTGGAACGCGTCGCCCTGGTCGAGCAGCATCGGGAAGTCGACGCCGTAGTCCTCGCCGATGGACTGCGCGCCGCCTCGACTGTCCCGGCTGTTCACGCCGATCACCTGGAACCGGCCGTCGGCCCGCTCGCTGAGCCGCTGGAAGGCGGGCAGCTCCTTGCGGCACGGCGGGCACCAGGACGCCCACACGTTGATCACCGCCGGGCCCTTGACGTCGCGCAGATTCACCGGCGTGCCGCCGGTGAAGCAGTTGAGCGTCAGGTCGGGCAGTCGGTCCCCGGCCGTTCCGGCGGGCGCCGGGGACGCGGCGGTCGGCGCGACGGTCAGCGGGGCGCAGTCGGCGAACGGCGAAGGACGCTCGGCCCGGGTGGCCGGCGCCGGGCGTTCCGGCTGCCCGGCCGTGGCGGTGCAGCCCGCCGCCGCCAGCAGCAGCGGTACGAGCAGGTACGCGAGCCGGCGCATCACGGCACGTCCGCCGCGGCGGCCTGCTGTGGCACCAGGTCGGGATCCAGGCCGACGGCGACCGCCAGGTCACGGGCCCGAGGGCCCTTCAGCAGCTTGGCCGCGGCGGGCGGCTCGGTCGGCCCGGTGCCGTACGCGGGACAGAGCTTCGCCAGCGTGCACGCGCCGCAGGCGGGCTTGCGGGCGTGGCAGACCCGGCGACCGTGGAAGATCACCCGATGCGACAGCATCGTCCAGTCGCGCCTGGGGTAGAGCGCGCCGATCGCGTGCTCGATCTTGACCGGGTCGGTCTCGGTGGTGAGTTGCCACCGCTGCACCAGCCGCTGGAAGTGCGTGTCGACGGTGATGCCGGGGACGCCGAAGGCGTTGCCGAGGATGACGTTGGCGGTCTTGCGGCCGATCCCGGGCAGGGTCACCAGGTCGTCGAGCCGGCCGGGCACCTCACCGTCGTACCGCTCGCAGAGCGCCCGCCCGAGGTTGATCAGGGAGCTGGTCTTGTTGCGGTAGAACCCGGTGGGCCGGATCAGCTCCTCCAGCTCGACGCGGTCCGCCGCGGCGTAGTCGGCGGCGGTGCGGTAGCGGGCGAACAGCTTCGGCGTGACCTCGTTGACCTTCTTGTCGGTGCACTGGGCGGACAGGATCGTCGCGACGGCCAGCTCCAGCGCGTTGGAGTGGTCGAGTTCACAGTGCGCGTCGGGGTGCGTTTCGGTCAGCACCCGGCCGATGCGCCGGGCGCGGCGCGTACGGCCGAGGTCGGTCTCGGGGGAGCGCGTGGTCACGCCGGCCAGCCTACGTCGCGGGGCCGACGCTCCGGCGGCTCGGCGTGGTCGGCGCGCGGTCAGCCACCCGCCGGTGCGGTGATCTTGCCGGTCCCGTCGAGCTTCGCGCCGGTGTCCGGGAAGTCGGCCCGGTTCAGCTCGCGGACCAGTCCGAGGCCGCGGTTCTGCCGGTCGACCGACGGACGGCCCACGCCGTTCATCACGGTGGAGGTGAACGTGCCGCCGACGAACTTCCCCTCGGCGGTGAGCGACACCTTGAGCACCCCGCCCCAGCCGAGCCGGCCCGAGCTGTTCAGCGACTTCCCGCCGCCGGCGAAATTGCCCAGGCTGTACGCGATCAGCCGCCCCTTGTAGAACTCCATCCCGCGCAGCACGTGCGGGCCGTGCCCGATGACCAGGTCGGCCCCGGCGTCGATGACGGTCCGGGAGAAGCGGATCGGGTCGCCGCGGTTCTCGCCGAAGAACATCTCGGTGCCCGGCTTCACCCGGGTCTTGTCCGCACCCTCGGCGCCCATGTGCACCTGCACCACCACGATCTGGGCGGATTCCTTGGCCATCTCGACGACCTGCTTGGCGGCGTCGAGGTCGACCAGGCTGTTCGACCAGGGGTACGACGAGAAGCCCACCACGGCGACCTTGACGCCCTTGACGTCCACCACGGTGATCTCGCCCGGCGCGCCGGTGTGCTTGAGCCCGTGCGCCTCCAGCGCCGACTGGGTGTTCTCGTAGCCCTGCCGGCCGTAGTCGTAGCCGTGGTTGTTGGCCTGGTTGAGCAGCTGGAACCCGGCCGACCGCAGGTGCGCGGCATAACCGGGCGGCGCACGGAACTGGTAGCAGTTCTTCGGCTGCGGGCCGCACTTGCCGGCCCCGGTGTCGTCGGTGAGCGGCTCCTCCAGGTTGCCCATCACCAGGTCGCCCTTGAGCGCCGGCTTCACGTCGTCGAAGAAGCCCTTGCCGCCGCTGGGTGGCAGCCGGTCCGGCGCGTTCCCCATGATCACGTCACCGGTCGCGGTGAGCGAGATCGACGGCTCGTTCGCGCCGTCCGGCGCCGCCGGCTGGTCACCCGTCGCGGGCCCGGCCGAACCGGTCGACCCGCCGCCCTGGCCCGCCTGCCACCTGGGGTCGCCGGACCCGCCGGCCTCCCCGGCGCAGCCGGCGACGAACAGGACGGCGACGAGCGCGGCGAACGCGGCCAGGCGCCGGCCGAGCACCGCGTGACGCGGCCCGGGAGCGGCGGCGGGCGGTCCGGCGACAACGGCACGGAGGGTACGGGGCACAGAACGGGCGGGAGCGTACATCGTCGGCGACGCTACCGTCCCCGGAACGCGGCGACGAGGGCCGATCGGTCGGAAAACCCGCCGCGCCGGGTATCGCCGGCGCACCTCAGCCCGCCCGCCGGTCGGACCACGGCACCACGGTCCCGGCGCCGCCGGAGCGCACGGCGGCGTGCACGGCCCGGGCCAGCGGCGCGCCCCAGGCCGAACGGGGACCGCCGTACGCCGCCGGATCGCCGTCGGCCGGACAGAGCACCGTCACCGCGTCGGTGGGGGTGCCGGTGGCCGGCAGTCCCAGTTCCCAGATCGCCTGCGCCTTCGCCTCGGTGGCGGTGGCCACGGCGTTCACCAGAGCGGCGTCGCTCAGCCGCACCGGCACGTACGCGACGATGTTGACGGTGCCGACGTGCTGCACGGGCCGGGCCGGCTCGGATGCGGCTTGCGGGGCCGGCTGGGCGGGCGCCGGCTCGGGTGCGGCGGCCCAGACCGGCGTGCCCAGGCCCACCGTCGCCCAGACCCGGACGCCGCCGTCCGTGCGGCGCACCACCTCGGTCACGTCCACGCCGGTCAGCAGTCCCACGCCGGGGCCGTCCAGGTCCAGGCCGTCCGCCAGCTCGGCCAGATGGGCGGCGGGGTCGTCCCGGTCGTACGACATCGGCACGGTCGCGTTCAGCACCCACCCGCGGACGCCGATCCCCCCGCCCAGCGGCGCGGAGCCGACCGCCAGCAGCGGCCTCTCGGCCCGCCACACCAGCAGCGGGATGTCCCACCCGGTCTCGGACCGGCTGGTCAGGAAAGGCTCACACAGCACGCCGGTCACCCTACGATCACAGGTGGGAACGGGTGGCGCCGGGCCGGGCCGAGCGCGGGATCTTAGCTGCTCACCACGTCCGGCGGGTTACGCCCAACGATCAAGATTCCAGGGGTGCGCCTCTGATTCCTCCTCATGTGCGCCTAGACTGGCGGCGCGCGAGGGGATCAGCGGACGGCGGACCCGGCCGACGGACGGCACGCGCAGGCGGAGGTGCGCGATGGACGAGGTACTGGCCCGCAGCGGGATCTTCCAGGGTGTCGACCCGGAGGCTGCCGAGGCGCTCGCCAAGGAGATGGAGACGATCGAGGTCCGCAAGGGCGAAATCGTCTTCAACGAGGGCGAACCCGGCGACAGTCTCTACATCCTCCTGTCCGGCAAGATCAAGGTGGGTCGCCGCGCGGCGGACGGCCGACAGAACCTGATCGCCGTGATGGGCCCGTCGGACATGGTGGGCGAGCTGTCGCTGTTCGACCCCGGTCCGCGTACGGCGACGGCCACGGCGGTCACCGACACCCGCCTGGTCCGGCTGCGCAAGCAGGCGCTGCGGCCGTGGCTGAACAACCGGCCCGAGATCGCCGAGCAGCTGCTGCGGGTGCTGGCCCGCCGGCTGCGCCGGACCAACGACTCGCTCGCCGACCTGATCTTCACCGACGTGCCCGGCCGGGTGGCCAAGAACCTGCTCCAGATGGCCGGCCGGTTCGGCACCCGCGACGGCGGCGTGCTGCGCGTGACGCACGACCTCACCCAGGAGGAGATCGCCCAGCTCGTCGGCGCCTCCCGGGAGACCGTCAACAAGGCGCTGGCCGACTTCGCCTCGCGCGGCTGGCTGCGGCTGGACGGCAAGAGCATCATCATCCTCGACCCGGAGCGCCTGGCCCGCCGCGCGCGGGTCTGACCTCCACATCCGCTTCCCCGGCCCGGCCCGCCTCCGCGCGGACCGGGCCGGTGCCGTCTGCGCCGAGGACCGTCCCGGTCGGCTCTGCCCGGCGCAGAATCGCTGGACTTCGCGGTAGTCCGGCATGAGGCTCGGACAATGCCTGATCGTGTCGCCGTGCTCTCCGACATCCACGGTGTGCTGCCCGCCCTGGACGCCGTCCTGGCCGAGCCGGACGTGGCCGCCGCCGACCTGATCGTCCTCACCGGCGACCTGGCGGCCGGTCCGCAGCCGGTCGAGGTGCTGGACCGGCTGGCCGCGCTCGGCGACCGGGCGTGCTGGGTCGGCGGGAACGCCGACCGCGAGCTGGTGCAGGCGCGGGCCGGCCGGCCGTCCCCGATCGCCGTCTCGAACTGGGCCGCCGGGCAGCTGCGCGACGACCAGGTGGCCCGGCTGGCCGCGCTGCCGCCGTCCGTCACGGTGCCGGTCACCGGGCTGGGCGAGGTGCTGTTCTGCCACGCGACCCCGCGCGACGACGAGGAGGTCGTGCTCGTCGACTCGCGGCTCGACCGCTGGGCCGAGGTCTTCGCCGGCCTGCCGGCCGAGGTCGGCACGGTGGTCTGCGGGCACACGCACATGCCGTTCACCCGGTTGGTCGACCGCCGCCTGGTGGTCAACCCGGGCAGCGTCGGCATGCCGTACGGGGGCGCGGGCGCCTGGTGGGCGCTGCTCGGCCCGGGCGTGCAGCTGCGCCGGACCCGCTTCGACGTGGACGCCGCGTGCGCCGCCGTCGCCGCCGGGTCGGCGTTTCCGGACGCCGCGGCCTGGGCCGACGAGTACGTCCGCTCCCGCCACTCCGACGCCGACGCCCTGACCGTCTTCGCTCCACGGGACGGCCGTTGACCCGAGCCCTCCGGGGGGGGGATCCACCGTCCAGTCTGGAGCGGGGCATCGCCATCCGCGACGCTGGGATAGCGTGAGGTGATGGACCGGCGGTATCGGATCCTCCTCGTCTCAAGCAGCGGCGGCGTCCTGCTCGACCTGCTCGCGCTCCGCCCGTGGTGGGAGCGGCACGACCCGGTGTGGGTGGCGGTCCGCGCCCCCGACACCGAGGTGGCGCTGACCGGGCAGCGGGTGCACTGGCAGCCCGAGCTGTCCACGCGCACCCGGTGGCGGGTGCTGCCGGCGGCCTGGCGGGCCCTGCGACTGCTGCGCCGGGAGCGACCCGACGTGGTGGTCTCGGCCGGCACCGGCGTGGCCGTCGGCGTCTTCCTCGCCGCCCGCCTGCTCGGGGTGCCGTCGCTGTGGCTGGAGACGTTCAACATGACCGGGCCCGCCGGAGCCGCCGCCCGGCTCTGCTCCCGCCTCGCCGCCGCCGTGCTGGTGCAGCGTCCCGCCCTGCTGGCGTCCCGGCCCCGCGCGGTCCTCATCGGAGAGCTCTACTAGCCATGGCCCGACTCCTGGTCACCGTCGGCATGGGTCCATGGCCGTTCGACCGCCTGATCAGGGCTGTCGCGCCGCTGTGTGCCGCGCACGAGGTGTTCGTCCAGACCGGCACGTCGGCGGTGGCCCCGCCGTGTCCGCACGCCCCGTTCCTGCCCCTGGACGACCTGCGGAGGCGGCTGGCCGAGGCCGACGTGGTGATCACCCATGCCGGGAACACGGTGCGGCTGGTCCAGCGGCTCGGCCGGGTGCCGGTCGCGGTGGCCCGGGAGGCGGCACGGGGCGAGATGGGCAACGACCACCAGGTCGACTACCTGCGCGAGGAGGAACGCTCGGGCCGGGTGGTAGCGGTGTGGGACGTGGCCGAGCTGCCGGCCGTGGTGGCCGCGCACCCGCAGCGGCAACACCTGTTGCTCGCGGAACGCCCGTTGCCGGGCCCGGTCGACGGCGAACGCCTGGCCGCCACCCTGGACGCGCTCTGCGCCCGGCTGGTCCGATGAGCCGGGCCGACGAGGCGACGCGCCGGGCGGGTGCTGTCCAACCGTTCGCCGCCCACCCGCTGCGTCGGTACGCGTTCGCCTGGGCAGCGCTGTCCGGCCGCACCGGCCGGCACCTCGACCTGGGCTGCGGCACCGGAGACTTCCTCGCCGTGCTGCACGAACACGGCACCCTGACCTGCGAGGGCGCCGACCCGCACCCGGGTTACCTCGCCGAGCTGGCGGCCCGCCACCCGGATCTGCCGCTGTACCGGCTCGGGGTCGGCGAGCCGCTGCCGTTCGCCGACCGCCGCTTCGACTCGCTGAGCCTGCTCGACGTGCTGGAACACGTCCCCGACGAGATCGCGTTGCTGACCGAGGCCCACCGGGTGCTCACCCCCGGTGGGCTGCTGGTGCTCACCGTGCCCCGCCGGCACGTCTTCACCTTCCTCGATCCCGACAACGCCAAGTTCGACTTCCCCCGGCTGCACCGCCGGATCTACTCGTGGCGGTTCGGGTCCCAGGTGTGGCACAGCCGGTTCGCCGACCTCTCCGACAACCTGCGCGGCGACATGTCGGTCGGCCGGGACCGGCACACCAACTACCGCAGTGAAGACCTGCTCCGGCTGCTGCGCGCGACGGGTTTCACCCCGACCACGGTGACCGGCGCCAACCTCTTCTGGCGGTGGTTGCAGATCCCGGCGCTGCTCACCGGCGGCCCGGTGCGCCGACTGCTGGAGCGCGGCATCCATCTCGACGGCCGGCTGTTCCGCTCGGCCAACCTCTTCGTCATCGCCCGGAGACTGCCGTGACCGTCGCCGACACCGCCCGCCTCGCCTGGTTCTTCGGCCGGCTCGCCGTCAAGGAACGGATCGCGCCCCGGCTGCACGTACGGCCGCTGGTCGCCGAGCTGTTCCTCACCGACAACTGCAACCTGCGCTGCACGAGCTGCGGCTGCTGGACCACGAACACCAAGGGTGAACTTTCCACCGACGAGTGGCGCGACGTCCTGCGTCAGCTCGTCGCGCTGCGCATCCACAAGGTGAACTTCACCGGCGGCGAGCCGCTGATCCGGCCGGACGCGCTGACCCTGATGGCGTACGCCCGCGAGGTGGGCGTACGCCACCTGCATCTGAACACGAACGGCGTCCGCCTCACCCCGCCCGTTCTGGACGAGGTGCTCGCCGCGGGCGTACGCAGCTTCAACGTCTCCGTCGACGGCCCGACGGCGTTGGTGCACGACCGCATCCGCGGGCGACTCGGCGCGTTCGAGACGACGACCCGGCACCTGCGGAACCTGATCGCCGCCCGTGACCGGCTCGGTCTGAAGGTACGGATGAACTTCACCGTGATGCGGGACAACGTGGACAGCCTGCCCGGCATCGCGGCGTTGGCCCAGGAGCTGGGCGTGACGCTCTATCTCAACCTGGTCACCGACCGGACGTTCCTGTTCCGCACCGACGCGGTCACCACCCAGACCGATGTGGAAGGCGACCGGCTCGACGCGGCGCTGGCCGAGCTGGAGACGATGGCCCGGGCCGACCGGCGGTGGTTGCCACGTTATTCGGAGCTGCGTTACCTGCGTGGGCACTTCGACGACCTCGTCCAGCGCGACCTGCCGTGCGCCGAGTCGCAGCTCAAGTTGATGGTGCACTCCCGGGGGGAGATCGGCGGCTGCTGGGCGCACGACCCGACCGCCTCGGTCCGGCAGCGCCCGATCGCCGAGATCGTCGACGCGCCGGAATACCGTGCCGAGCACGCGCGGCTGTTCCGCAAGGAGTGTGTCGGCTGCGGCAGCAACTACAGCCTCAACCTGCGCTGGCGACCGGGCACCTACCTGGCCGACCGGCAGTGGCTGCGAGGGCGGCGCAGTCTTGTCTGAGCCGATGCGCCCGAGCCAGCCGCTGTACGACGCGCTGGCGCCCGGCTACGAGGAGCATTTCGCGGTGCCGCACCGGCGTGCCTACGACGACCTGGCGTGGGAGCGCGTCCGGGCGCTGCTGCCGCCGGGCGCTCCGGTGGTGGACGCCGGTTGCGGCGTGGGCCGGTGGGCGCGGCGGCTGCTCGACCTCGGCCATCCGGTGACCGGCGTCGAACAGGCGCCGGGGATGGTGGCCGAGCTGCGCCGGCATCCGCCCGGTTCCGGCTTCACCCTGGTCGAGGGGTCGATGACGGAGGTGACGCTGCCGGCTACGGCCGGCGCGGTGCTGGCGATGGGCTCCCTGCAGTACACAGCCGACCCCGAGCGGACGGTCCGGCACCTGGCCGGGTGGCTGCGTCCGGGCGGGGTGCTGGCCGTGCTTGTCGACTCGCTGGTGGGCCTGGTCCTCGAACTGGTCGGCGCGGGCCGGGACGACGAGGCGGTGGACCGGCTGACCCGCCGGCGGGGTGTGTGGCGCGCCGAGGGGCACGCCGCCGACCTGCACCTGCTGGACCGGGCCCGGCTGGAGGCCGCGTTCCGCGCCGCCGGCCTGGTGGACGTCCACAGCGCCGGGCTGCTGGTCAGCGCCGCTTCGGTGGGGCGGGCCGGGTTGACCGCACGGCTGGCCACCGACCGGGACGCGCTGCTGGCGCTGGAGCGACGGCTGGGCGACGACCCGGTTCTCGCCGACGCCGGCAAGCAACTCCTGGTGACCGGCCGCCGCGTTCCGGGTTGACCGCCCGCCCCGGTTCAGTCCAGGCAGCGGCGGAGCGCCGCGACGACCCGTTCCGCCTGTTCCACAGTGAGTTCCGAGGACATCGGCAGGGCCAGCGCCTCAGCGTCCAGCCGTTCGGTCACCGGTAGGCGCTCACCGCCGCCGAGCGGACCGCCGTGCACGGCCGCGAAGTAGGGCTTGGTCTGCACACCGAGGGCGGCCAGCCGCGTCGCCACGCGGTCGCGCCGGGCGAAGCGGGCCACCCAGTGCACCCAGCAGTGCCGGTCCCCGGCGCGTACCTGCTGGACCTCCACGGGCAGGGCGGCCGCGGCGGCGGCGTAGACCTCGGCCACCTCGGTCCGGCACCGGACCAGCGTGTCCAGCTCCGCGAGCTGGTCGACCGCGACGATGGCGTGCAGTTCGTTCATCAGCTCGGAGCGGGTCCAGCCGGCCGGTGCGGCGAGGACCGCCTCGGCGGCGTCGGTGGGCAGCACCAGCGCGCCGCCGGCGCCACCGGCCGACACGACCTTGGCAAAGCTCATCGAGTACGAGTGCGACAACGCCTGCTGTGCCACCGGTCGCCCCTGGTGCAGGCTGCCGAGGGCGGCGGCGGAGTCGGCCAGCAGGGTCACCCCGGCGGGGTCGCAGACCGCCCGCAGGGCCGGATAGTCGCACGGGTTGCCGAAGGTGTCGACGCAGAGCACCAGCCGTACGCCGCCCCGGGCGATCGCGGCGGCGACAGCCACGGGGTCGATCGTCCAGGTCGCGGCGTCCACGTCGACGAGGCGCAGCGTGTATCCGAGTTGGACCAGGATCTCGGCGGTCGCCGGGAAGGTGTAGGACGGCAGCACCGCCACGTCGCCGGGGCGGGCCGGGCCGACGGTGGCGGCCACCATGATCCGCAGGGCGGCGGTCCCCGAGGCGGTGACCAGCACCCGGTGGTCGTCGTCGAGTTGCAGCTCCTTGCCGAGGCGTTCGGTCAGCTCGCGCGTCCACCGGTTGCCGTGCTTGACCTCCCCGCTGACGAGCGCCTCCTGCTGGCGGGCGACGACCGTCTCGGGGTGGGCCGGCGGGGGTGGCACGACGACCGGCAGCGGCGGCCGGAACAGGGGTGTCGGGTCGTCGTCGACCTCGGCCACCAGCTTCGCCAGGGCCGGGCGGAGCGGCTCGACCCGGTGGCCGGCGGCGGTCAGCTTGTCGGTGACCACCAGGCCGGAGCTGTCCGACGCCGGGCGCGGCATGGCCAGCAGCGGTGCCGACGAACCGCACAGGTCCCGGATCCAGGTGGCGAGGTCGGTCAGTGGCACCGGTTCCCCGCCCACGTTCCATGTGCCGGGGCCGATCCCGCGTAGGAGGATCCGGGCGAGGGCGCCGGCGGGCAGGAAGCTGCGTACGGTGTCCGCGGTGACCGGCAGCGGCAGTCCCTGGCGGGCTCGGCGGACCAGTCGGGTGGCCACCCGGTGTTGGCCCGCGCCGAAGACGTTCGCGAGCCGGAGCACGGTCAGCCGGTCGGGCGGGACCGCGTCCGCGACGAGTCGTTCCTGCGCGAGCTTCGCCATCGCGTACGTCCACCGGAGGGTGGGGTCGGCGTCGGCCATCGCCCGGGCCAGTGGCGCGGCCCGCCACGGCGGGCAGGGTTCCCGGGCCAGGTCGCGCACGCGGGCGCACCAGCGGTCGAGTTCCCCGGCGGACCACGGCAGGTCGGGCGTGGTGTCCTCGGTGAGCGGGCCGGACGCGGCGCCGTAGACCTCGACGGATGAGGTGAGCACCACCTGGCGTCCGGCCAGGCGGGGCAGGAGCCGGGCGGTGCTGACGGCGTTGTCCAGCGGCAGTGTCCAGGGGTGGCGGGGCCGGGGGTGGCTCGCGCCGAGCAGCACCACGACGATGCCGGGCGGCAATTCGGGTGGGTCGGCGGTGAGCAGGTCCGCCCTGATCCAGTCGAGGCCGGCGGCGGTGTTCGCCTCGGCGGGCGGATGACGGTCCACGGTGGTGACCCGCGCGCCGACGGCCAGCAGCGCCCCGGCGGTAGCCGTGCCCAGGAAACCTGCCCCACCGACGAGCACAAATTCATTCATGTTGTGCCTCCCCGTGATCCAGCACGATATCGCGGACGGCCGCGCGGAGGTGTCGGATAGCGGTCCGGGGTCGACGTCGGCGCGTCAGAAAAAGTCAGGCTTGACTGTTTGTTTTGGGCGGGGCAGGCTGTCTGCGTGTCGAGTCGAGTTCCGCAGCAGGAACGCAGCCGGGCCACCCAGGCCCGCCTGCTGGAGGCGACTGTCGAATGCCTGGTGGAGCACGGCTGGTCCGGCACCACGACGACTGTGGTGGCGGCCCGCGCCGGCGTCTCCCGGGGCGCCCAGCTGCACCACTACCCCACCAAGGCCGCGCTGGTGACCGCCGCCGTCACGCACCTGACCGAGCGCCGGGCGGCCGAGCTGCGCGCCGAGGCGGCGGTCCTGCCGTCCGGACCGCAGCGGCTCGACGGAGTGGTGGACCTGCTCGCCGCCTCCTTCACCGGCCCGCTGTTCGCTGCCGCGCTGGAGCTGTGGGTGGCTGCCCGCACCGACGCCGAGCTGCGCGCCGCGCTGGTGCCGCTGGAGGCGCGGATCGGCCGGGAGATGTACCGGCTCACCGTCGAGCTGCTCGGCGTGGACGAGCGCAGGCCCGGGGTGCGCGAGTCGGTGCAGGCCACCCTCGACCTGCTTCGCGGCCTCGGCGTGGCAAACCTGCTCAGCGACGACTCACCCCGCCGCGCCGCCCTGCTGCACACCTGGAAACGCCAGCTCGCCGCGCTGCTCAACCCCGAGAGCCAGCGGCCCTGATCACCTGACGCCCCACCCCGCCCGGAGGCACAATGGTCGACCTGACAGCCCTGCTCGCGGACCTGGCCGCCGAGTCCGAACAGCTCGACGCGCTCGTCGCGGAACTGCCGCCGCAGGGATGGGAGCAGCCGACACCGGCCCCGGGCTGGACCGTCGCGCACCAGATCGCGCACCTGGCCTGGACCGACCACGTCGCCTACCTGGCGGCCACCGATGAGTCGGCGTTCTTCGCCTCGGTCATGGCCGCGCCGGACCCGTCGCGTCTGGTCGAGGACGGCGCCGAGTCCTTCCTCGCCCCGGCGCCCGCGCTGCTGGCCCGCTGGCGTGCCGGCCGGTCGGCGCTCGCCGGAGCGCTCGCCGCCGTCCCGGCCGGGCAGAAGATCCCCTGGTACGGCACCAGCATGTCGCCGACGTCGATGGCGACCGCCCGGCTGATGGAGACGTGGGCGCACGGCGAGGACGTGGCCGACGCGCTGGGTGTCGTCCGCACCCCGACCGGGCGGCTCCGGCACATCGCGCACCTCGGCTTCCGTACCCTCGGGCACGGCTTCGCAGCCCACGGCCGCGAGGTGCCCACGGCGCCGGTGCGGGTCGAGCTGACCGCCCCCACGGGCGGTGACGTGTGGGAGTTCGGGCCCGCCGACGCGGCCGACCGGGTGACCGGCCCGGCGCTCGACTTCTGCCTGCTCGTCACGCAGCGCCGGCACCGCGCGGACCTGGCCCTGTCGGCCACCGGGCCGGTGGCCGGCGAGTGGCTGGACGTGGCCCAGGCGTTCGCCGGCCCGCCCGGCGGCAAGCGGGAGTCCGTGAACCGCGAGGCGGCCCCGTGAGCGCGCTGCGGATCGGGAACGCGTCCGGCTTCTACGGCGACCGCCTCGCCGCCTGGCGGGAGATGCTCGACGGCGGCGAGCTGGACGTGCTGACCGGCGACTACCTGGCCGAGCTGACCATGCTCATCCTCGGCCGCGACCGGATGCGCGACCCGTCGCTCGGCTACGCCAAGACGTTCCTGCGTCAACTGGAGGACGTGCTCGGCACCGCGCTGGAGCGCGGCGTCACGCTCGTCACCAACGCGGGCGGCCTCAACCCGGCCGGGCTGGCCGACGCGATCCGGTCGCTCGGCGACCGGCTCAGCCTCCAGGTCCGGGTCGGGTACGTCGACGGTGACGCGATCCAGCGGCCGGACGCGCTGACCGCGAACGCCTACCTGGGCGCGTTCGGGATCGCGGCCTGCCTCGACGCGGGCGCGGACGTGGTGGTGACCGGACGGGTCACCGACGCCTCACTGGCGGTCGGCCCGGCGATCGCCCGCTTCGGGTGGACCCGCGACGACGTGGACGCACTGGCCGGTGCGACGGTGGCCGGGCACCTGATCGAGTGCGGCGCGCAGGTCACCGGCGGCAACTTCAGCTTCTTCACCGAGCTGCCGGACGGCGGGCACCGGCCCGGCTTCCCGATCGCCGAGCTGCACCCGGACGGCTCGTCGGTGCTCACCAAGCACCAGGGCACCGGCGGCGCGGTGACAGTCGAGACGGTCACCGCCCAACTGTTGTACGAGGTGGGCGGGCCGGACTACCTCGGGCCGGACGTGGTGACCCGGCTGGACACGGTACGGCTGGAGCAGGAGGGCCCGGACCGGGTGCGCGTGTCCGGGGTACGCGGCACGCCGCCGCCGGACACCCTCAAGGTGGGCGTCAACAACCTGGGCGGTTTCCGCAACTCGATGACGTTCGTGCTGTGCGGGCTGGACATCCCGGCCAAGGCGGCGCTGGTCCGGGGCCAGATCGAGGAGTCGGTCGGCACGGAAGGACTGGAGTTCACGCTGGCCCGCACCGACCACCCGGACACCGGCGACACCGAGGCGGCGAGCGCGCTGCTGCACGTACACATGCGGGACTGGGACAAGTCGCGGGCCGGGCGGGCGTTCTCGGCGGCCGCGGTGGAGCTGGCGCTGGCCTCCTACCCGGGCTGCACGCTCACCACGCTGCCCGGCGACGCGACGCCGTACGGCGTGTTCACCGCCGACACGATCGCGCAGGACGCTGTCGAGCACGTCGCGGTGCTTCCGTCCGGCGAGCGGGTGACGATCCCGCCGCCGGCCGTCACGGGGACGCCGGCCGGGGCGCCGGCGCGAGCGACCGATGCCGTACCGGCTCCGGCCGCCACCCGGCGCGGGCCGCTGGGTGAGCTGGTCGGCGCGCGGTCGGGCGACAAGGGCGGCGACGCGAACCTGGGCGTCTGGGCACGTACCGACGCGACCTGGCCCTGGCTGCGCGACTGGCTCACCGTGGAGCGGCTGGCCGAGCTGCTGCCGGAGACCGCCGCGCTCACCGTCGAGCGGTACGAGCTGCCGAACCTGCGTGCTGTCAACTTCGTGATCCGCGGGCTGCTCGGTCAGGGCGTGGCCGCCTCCACCCGGTTCGACCCCCAGGCCAAGGCCCTCGGGGAGCTGCTGCGCTCCCGGGTGGTCGATCTACCGACGGAGGCACCCGCATGACCATCGCGGACACGCCGGAACGCCGGCAACTGCGCGAGCTGACCCGCTCGTTCGTCACCCGGGAGGTGCTGCCGCATCTGTCCGACTGGGAGCGGGCGGGCGAGGTGCCCCGGTCGCTGCACGAGACTGCCGCGAAGATCGGCCTGCTCGGCATCGGCTTCCCGGAGTCGGTCGGCGGCAGCGGCGGCGACCTGCTCGACTCGATGGTGGTCACCGAGGAGATCATCCGCTCGGGTGGATCGTCGGGGCTGGTCGCCGCGCTGTTCACGCACGGCATCGCGCTGCCGCACATGGTGGGGACCCAGGACGAGAGGCTGATCGACAGGTACGTGCGGCCCGCGCTGGCCGGGACGATGATCGGCGCGCTGGCGATCACCGAGCCGGACGGCGGCTCCGACGTGGCGGGTATCCGCACCTGCGCGGTACGCGACGGTGACCACTACGTCGTCAACGGGTCCAAGACGTACATCACCAGCGGGGTCCGCGCCGACTTCGTCACCACGGCGGTCTGCACCGACTTCCCCGGGTCCGGCTCGGTCAGCCTGCTCGTGATCGACAAGGGCACGCCCGGGTTCACTGTGGGCCGGCGGCTGGAGAAGCTGGGCTGGCACTGCTCGGACACCGCCGAGCTGTCCTTCGTGGACGTGCGGGTGCCGGTGACGAACCGGGTCGGCCCGGAGGACACCGGGTTCCTCGCCATCATGCAGCAGTTCGCCAACGAGCGGCTGTCGCTCGCCACCCAGGCGTACGCGACCGCGCAGCGCTGCGTCGACCTGGCGCTGCAGTGGTGCCGGGACCGCCAGACGTTCGGCCGTCCGCTCGTCGGGCGACAGGTCGTCCGGCACAAACTGGCCGAGATGCACTCCCGCACCGAGGCGGCGCGGGCGTACGTGCACGAGGTCGCCGCACGGGTGGCCGCCGGGCAGCCGGTGGTGACCGAGGTGGCGATCGCGAAGAACGTGGCGGTGTCCGCGTGCGACTTCGTGGTCGACGCCGCACTGCAACTGCACGGCGGCTTCGGCTACATGCGCGACGCCGAGGTGGAGCGGCACTACCGGGACGCCCGTCTGCTCGGCATCGGCGGCGGCACCACCGAGATCATGAACGAGATCATCTCGAAGGGAATGGGTCTGTGAGCACGACTGTCCTGCAGAGCACGATCGACCCGTCCGCGCCCGCCTTCACCGCCAACCGGGAGGCGCTGCTGGAGCGCCTGGCCGAACTGGAGGCGGCGCTCGACCAGGCCCGGGGCGGTGGCGGCGAGAAGTACGTGACCCGACATCACGGTCGCGGCAAGCTGCTGCCCCGGGAGCGCATCGAGCTGCTGCTCGACCCGGACAGCCCGTTCCTGGAGCTGTCGTCGGTGGCCGCGTTCGGCACCGACTTCCCGGTCGGCGCCAGCACCGTGGTCGGCATCGGCGTGGTCGAGGGCGTCGAGTGCCTGATCGTGGCGAACGACCCGACGGTACGCGGCGGCGCGATCAACCCGTGGTCGCTGGCGAAGACCCGGCGAGCGGGTGAGATCGCGGCGGCCAACCGGCTGCCGATGGTGAACCTGGTCGAGTCGGCCGGCGCGGACCTGCCCACCCAGGCGGAGATCTTCATTCCCGGCGGCCGGGTGTTCCGTGACCTGACCCGGCTGTCCGCCCAGCGGATCCCGACCGTGAGCGTGGTCTTCGGCAACGCCACCGCCGGTGGCGCGTACGTGCCGGGCATGTCGGACTTCACCATCATGATCCGCGACCGTTCGCAGGTCTACCTGGCCGGGCCACCGCTGGTGAAGATGGCCACCGGCGAGATCACCGACGACGAGTCGCTCGGCGGCGCGGCGATGCACGCCACCACGTCCGGCCTGGCCGACTTCCTCGCCGAGGACGAGCGCGACGGCATCCGGCTGGCCCGGCAGTGCGTCCGCCGGCTGAACTGGCGCAAGCACGGCCCGCCGCCGCGCAACCCGCACCCGCTGCCACCCCGGTACGACCCGGAGGAGCTGCTCGGCATCGCCAGCGCCGACCTGAAGGTGCCGTTCGACCCGCGCGAGGTGCTGGCCCGGGTGCTCGACGACAGCGCGTTCGACGAGTTCAAGCCCGGCTACGGCACGGCGCTCGTCACCGGCTGGGGGGAGCTGCACGGCTACCCGGTCGGTGTGCTGGCGAACGCCCGGGGCGTGCTGTTCAGCGAGGAGGCGCAGAAGGCGGCCCAGTTCATCCAGCTCGCCAACGCGGCGGACACGCCGCTGGTCTTCCTGCAGAACACCACCGGCTACATGGTCGGCACCGAGTACGAGCAGCGCGGCATCATCAAGCACGGCGCCATGATGGTCAACGCGGTGTCGAACTCGAAGGTGCCGCACCTGACCGTCAACCTGGGCGCCTCCTACGGCGCCGGCAACTACGGCATGTGCGGCCGGGCGTACGACCCCCGGTTCCTGTTCACCTGGCCGAACGCGAAGTCGGCGGTGATGGGCCCGGCGCAGCTCGCCGGCGTGCTGTCCATCGTGGCCCGGCAGGCCGCCGCGGCCCGGGGCCGCGAGTACGACGAGGACACCGACGCCGCCATGCGGATGATGGTCGAGCAGCAGATCGAGTCGCAGTCCGGCGCGCTGTTCCTGTCCGGGCGGCTCTACGACGACGGGGTGATCGACCCCCGGGACACGCGCACCGTCCTCGGGCTGTGCCTGTCGGCGATCCACAACGGACCGGTGAAGGGCGCCGACGGTTTCGGCGTCTTCCGGATGTGACCTGTGAGCGCGAGGAACGCAGCGAAGCGGAGTCCCGCAGTCGCGAACGAAAGGCAGGCAACCGTGAGCGCGAGGAACGCAGCGAAGCGGAGTCCCGCAGTCGCGAACGAAAGGCAGGCTCAGCGCGGATGATCAACAAACTTCTGGTTGCGAACCGGGGCGAGATCGCCCGCCGGGTCTTCGCCACCTGCCGCGCCCTCGGCGTGGCCACCGTCGCCGTGCACTCCGACGCGGACGCCGACGCGCCGTTCGTGGCCGACGCCGACCAGGCCGTCCGGCTGCCGGGTAACACGCCGGCCGAGACGTACCTGCGTATCGACGCCATCCTGGACGCGGCCCGGCGCTCCGGCGCGGACGCGGTCCACCCCGGCTACGGGTTCCTGGCCGAGAACGCCGAGTTCGCGGCGGCGGTGACCGACGCGGGCCTGACCTGGGTCGGTCCGTCGGCCAAGGCGATCGCCGCGATGGGCGACAAGATGGCCGCCAAGGCGCTGCTCGCCGACGCGGGCGTGCCGATGCTGCCCACCTGGACCGACCCGGCCGAGGTCACCGCCTTCCCGGTGCTGGTCAAGGCCTCCGCCGGTGGCGGTGGCCGGGGGATGCGGATCGTCCGCGACGCCGCCGGGCTGGCCGAGGCCGTCGCGGGCGCGCGCCGCGAGGCGGCGGCGGCGTTCGGCGACGGCACGGTCTTCATCGAGCGGTACGTGGAACGCGGCCGGCACGTCGAGGTACAGATCTTCGGCGACACCCACGGCACCGTCGTGGCTCTGGGGGTACGCGACTGCTCGATCCAGCGCCGCCACCAGAAGATCGTCGAGGAGGCGCCCGGTGTGCTGCCCGACGACGTGCGCGCCGCGCTGCACGAGGCGGCGGTGGCGGCCGGGCGGGCTGTCGACTACGTCGGCGCGGGAACCGTGGAGTTCCTGCTCGCGCCGGACGGTCAGGTGCACTTCCTGGAGATGAACACCCGCCTCCAGGTGGAACACCCGGTCACCGAGCTGACCACCGGGCTGGACCTGGTCCGGCTGCAACTGCTCGTCGCCGAGGGCGAGCCGCTGCCGGTCACCGCCACGCCGCCGGCTGACGGTCACGCCATCGAGGTACGGCTGTGCGCCGAGGACCCGGCCCAGGGTTTCCGTCCGGCCACCGGGACGCTGCACCGGTTCGCGATCCCCGGGGTGACCGCCGAGTTCGGCCCGGCCCGTGGGCTGCGCCTCGACTCCGGGGTGGTGGACGGCTCGACGGTGAGCGTGCACTACGACTCGATGCTGGCGAAGCTCGTCGCCTGGGCGCCCACCCGCACCGAGGCGGCCCGGGCGCTCGCGGGCGCGCTCGCCCGCGCCGAGTTGCACGGGGTGGCCACCAACCGGGACCTGCTGGTACGCGTACTGCGCAGCCCGGAGTTCGCCGCCGTGGACGTGGACACCGGATTCCTGGACCGGCACCCGGAGGTGTTCGAGCCGCTGCTGCCGGCCGAGCAGCTTCCGGTGGCGGCGCTGGCCGCCGCACTTGCCGGGGCCGCCGCGCGCCGGGCCGCCGCCCCGGTGCTGGCCGGTCTGCCGTCGGGCTGGCGCAACGTGCCGTCCGTCCCGCAGGTCACCCGGTTCACCGTCGGCGACGGCGAGGAGATCGAGGTCCGCTACCGGCTGGACCGCGCCGGCCGCCTCGCCGAGTGGGGAGGGAAGGGCCCCTTCGCAACGGATCCGGCAGAGGAAGGGACCCCTGTCGACAGCGAGCAACCGCGGGTGGAGCTGGTGACCGCCGCCCCGGACCGGGTGGTGCTCGACGTGGACGGGGTACGGCGGGCTTTCCGCGTACACCGGGCGGGGTCGTCGGTCTTCGTGGACGGCCCGGACGGGGCGGCGAGCCTCACCGAGCTGCCCCGCCTGCCCCTGCCCACCGCGGAGCTGGCGGCCGGGTCGCTGCTCGCGCCGCTGCCCGGGGCGGTGACCCGGGTGCACGTCGAGGTCGGCCAGCGGGTCGCCGCCGGTGACCTGCTGCTGACGCTGGAAGCGATGAAGCTCGAACACCCCGTGCTCGCCCCCGCTGACGGCGTGGTGACGGAGCTGCCGGTACCGGCCGGCGGCCAGGTCGAGACGGGCGCCGTACTTGCCGTGGTGGACCCCGAGGAGGACCCGCAGTGAACTTCGACCTGACCCCCGAGCAGGACCAGCTCCGCGACGCCGTACGGGCGTTGGGCCGCAAGTACGGCCACTCCTACTTCGTGTCCAAGGCGAAATCGGGGCAACACACCACCGAGCTGTGGCACGAGGCCGGCCGGCTCGGCTACCTGGGCGTGAACATCCCCACCGAGTACGGCGGCGGGGGCGGCGGCATCACCGAGCTGGCTCTGGTGTGCGAGGAACTGGCCGCGACCGGCTGCCCGCTGCTGCTGCTCGTGGTCTCCCCCGCCATCGCCGCCACGATCATCCACAAGCACGGCACGGAGGAGCAGCGCAAGAAGCACCTCCCGGGCCTCGCCGACGGCTCCCAGAAGATCGTCTTCGCGATCACCGAGCCGGACGCGGGCTCGAACTTCCACCGCCTCGCCACCGTGGCCCGCCGCGACGGCGACGACTGGGTGCTCAGCGGCCGGAAGATCTACATCTCCGGGGTGGACGAGGCCGGGCACGTGCTCGTGGTCGCCCGCACCGAGGACGCCTCCACCGGAAAGTTGAAGCCCGCCCTGTTCATCGTGCCGACCGACGCGCCCGGCCTGGAGAAGTCCAAGCTGGACATGGAGATCCTGTCGCCGGAGAACCAGTTCCTGCTCTTCCTCGACGACGTCCGGCTCCCGGCCGACGCGCTCGTCGGCGAGTCGCTGGACGCCGGGCTGCCGGCGCTGTTCGCCGGGCTCAACCCGGAGCGCATCACTGTCGCCGCGATGGGCGCCGGCACCGGCCGGTACGCGATCGAGAGGGCGTCCGACTACACGGCGACCCGCAAGGTGTGGGGCGGACGCTCGATCGGCTCGCACCAGGGCGTGTCGCACCCGCTGGCGCACGCGGCCGTTCAGGTCGAGCTGGCCCGGCTGATGATCCACAAGGCGGCGACGCTGTACGACGCGGGCCGCGACCTGGAGGCCGGCATCTCCGGCAACATGGCCAAGTACGCGGCGGGCGAGGCCGCCGCGCTCGCCGTCGACACCGCCGTCCAGGCGCTCGGCGGGGCCGGCATGACCACCGAGTACGGCGTGGCGACGCTGCTCGGCGCGGTACGCGCCGGACGGATCGCCCCGGTCAGCCGGGAGATGATCCTCAACTTCGTCGCCCAGCACGTCCTCGGCCAGGACAAGTCCTACTGACCCACCCCTCCGGTGGGTGGAACGTCATGGGTGTCTCCGGCCCGCTTCGACACCCATGACGTTCCACCCGGTCGGCCCGGCACGCCGGGCGGCGACGACCTGATCGACGCGGCGGAACTGGCCGACCTCGTCTGCACCGCTCTGTCCACCCCGGCAGCAGCTTCGCACCCAGAGGTCTACGGGCACGCTCGTGGGCCCAGACAGGGATCGATGCGGCAAACGACCAAAGGATGGGACAATTTTCCCGATCGTCGCCACCCCGCCGCTCCGAAGTGGAGCGCTGCTGACGGGAAGCCGTCTCATCCCACCGGTTGACAGGTCGACGTGCTGGGCCATGCTTGTCGGGTGAGATCGTTCCCGAAGTCCGATGCGCGGGTGAAGGCCGTCGTCGCGTCCGTGGCGACGGTGGCGGCGGTGGTGACCCTCGCCGTCTGGCGTCCGCCCGGCATCCTGTCGGTCGTGCTGGCCCTGGCGTGCGTCCTGCTCGCCATGATCGCGGGAGTGACGATCACCGCCGCCCGCCAACCCGGCGGCACCGGCGAGTCCGCTCCGCAGTCCGAGAGCTGGCCGGTCCCCCACGCCGGCTACGGAGTGGACGCCGACACGCTCGAGGCGATCGACCCACGCGCGGTACGCAACCTGCGCACCCCCGCGGGTCAGCCGATCGACGCGGACACGCTGGAGACGCTGGACCCGCGGGTGGTACGCGGCATGCGGACGACGACAGCCGTGGACGCCGACACGCTGGAGACGCTCGACCCGAGATCGGTGCGGCAGGGCCGGACCGTGAACGGGCTCAGCGACCGGTGAGCGTGGGGACGGCGAGCGCGTTGACGCCCCGGCCCGCCAGGCAGCGGTAGGTGCGGTCCGCCTCGGCCTCCGGCGGCAGCACCTCCAGGTTCCACCCGCTCGCCGACTTGCCGCCGCTGACCAGCCGGAACGTGTCGGCGTTGCACACCTTGCCGACCGCCGGGTCGGCCGCGACCGTCTCGTGCCGGGCCCCGGTCAGCGCGGCCGGCAGGTCGCCGGCGGCGTAGGTCTCCCAGGTGTGCTGGCCGTCGCACGGCACCCGGCTCGCCTCGGCCCGGTCGCGGCGCAGCCGTACCGGACCGAAGCACTCCAGCTCGTCCGCGCAGCGCGCCCCGGTGGGCAGCCGCACGTCGGCGGACGCACATCCCGGCACCGGCGCCGCCCCGGCCACACCGCTGGTGGCCGGCGTCGGCACGGCGGCCGGCGCGTGGCCGGCGGCCACCCAGCCGCCCCCGGCCGAGGCGGCGAGCGCGAGCACGCCGGCGCCGCCGAGGAACCAGCGCATGGGCCAGCGGCGGCCACGCGGCGAGGCCACCGTCGGGTGATCGTCGTCCGCGGGCGGGCGCGGGTTCGGCCCACCGCCGTGGTGGAACCGGTCGCCGTCGTACAGGCCGCCGGTCGCCGGGGCGCCGTCCAGCGGCAGGGAGGCGAGCAGGCCCCGCAGCTCGACAGCGGAAGGCCGCGCGCCCGGGTCGTTCGACATGCCCAACCGGAGTACGTCGATCAGCTCGCCGGGCACGCCGGGCAGGCCCGGGATCGGCTGCTGGAACATCTCCAGCACGGTGACCAGGCTCGGGTTGCGTTCGGAGTGCCAGCGCGGCGGACGGCCGTACATCAGCGCGTAGAGCGTGGCGCAGAGCGAGTAGACGTCCACGACGGGGGTGGGCGGGCTGTGGTTGAACGTCTCCGGCGGCGCGTACGCCGGGGTGAGCGCCTCCAGCATGACCGAGGAGTCACGGAACTCGGCGAGCACCGCCAGGCCGAAGTCGGCGAGCACCGCCGAGTTGAACTCGGAGTGCAGGATGTTCGCCGGCTTGACGTCGCGGTGCAGGACGCCCGCCGCGTGCGAGTGGGCCAGCGCGTCGGCGATCTTCACGCCGAGGTCGCGGGTCTCCGCCGGGCCCAGCGGGGAGGTGCGCATCCGCTCGGCGTACGAGCCGTCGCAGAGTTCCATGATGAGGTAGGGGTGCTGGTCGACGGTGACCCCGACGTCGAAGAGGTCGACCACGTGCGGGTGCGACGACATCCGCCCGGCGGCACGGGCCTCGCGCAGGAAGCGGGCCTGGTCGCGTTCGCTGTCGAGCGTGCGGTTCTCGACCTTGACCGCGACCTCGCGGCCCACCGAGATCTGGGTGGCCCGGTAGATGGTGGCGTAGCCGCCCCGGGCGAACACCCGCAAGTCGGTCAGACCGGGCACGATGGGCAGCCGTACGGCGCCGGGCGGGGTCTCGGTCACGGCTCGAAAATACCCAACGATCCGGGCCCGTCAGCGCGCCGCGTCGGTGGCCGGCACCGGACCCGGGGCGGAGTCGGGCGTGGCGGCGGCCCCGCGCCGGGCGTCCCACCACAGGCCGACGGCTGTCGCTACCGCGCCCAGCCCCTCCCACGCGGCGACCGCGAAGAAGCGGTCCGGCGCGACGTCGGAGAGCACCGCGATGGTGAACACGGTGAAGGTGACCAGGCGGAACCACACGGTGAACCGATAGAACGGCCGCCACTCGGTGGCGACGGCGAGCAGGTAGTAGACCCCCATGTTGAACGAGGCCATCGAGGACGCGGTGAGGAACGTGCCGGTGTAGTCGCCCGGAGCGCGCTCGGCCGGCACCTCGAAGCCGAGCAGGTGAAGCTGCGTCTCCGGCCAGATCAGACCGAGCGCGCCGAGCAGCAGCGCGAGGAGTCCGAAGACGGCGATCGTCCAGCCGGCGCCCGAGCGCGGCAGCCTCATCGTTCCTCCCCAGCGTGGTCTGCCGGTGACGCGTGCGCGCACCGGGAGGCGACAGTCGATCTACGACTGTCGCCGACCCACGCTAACCGGCTACCCGGCCGAACACATCCCCGGAACCGTCAGAACAAACGGCCATCAGCCGCCGGACAGACGCACCCGCAACGCGTCCGCGACCATCCGCTCACTGCGCTGCTCGGTGGCGTACGCGAGGCGTACCGCCTTCTCCGCGTTCGTCAGCGCCTCGGCCCGGCGACCGCAGGCGTCGAGCGCCTCGGCCAGCACCAGCCGCGCCACCACCTGGCTGCGCACGTCCTCGGCGGGCGCGCCGATCGACCGCTGGGCCCAGTCGAGCGCCTGCTCGCGCTGGCCGTGGGCGAGTAGCGCGGCGGCGTACCGGGCCATCGTCTGCCGCCGGGAGAACAGCAGCGAGGGCGCGTTCGCCGCGCCGGTGGCGACCGGGGCGAGCAGTCCCACGGCGGTGCCCGGATCACCCGCCGCGAGCCGGGCCATGGCGAGCAGCACGCGCGGCGCGACCTGGGCCGGCGCCTGCGGGTTGTGCGGCTCCACCCGGGTCAGCACCGACCGTGCGTCCCGCTCGGCGGTCTCGTGGTCGCCCATGTCCAGTGCCACGAAGCCGCGCAGCGTGCCGGCCATGCCGGTGAGCAGCGGATGGGTGGTCCGGTCGGCGTACCCGAGCGCGTCGGTGAGCAGGTCGGCCGCGTGTTCCGGCTCGCCCAGCCCGCGCGCCACCACCCCGCGCACCACCAGCGCGAAGCCCTGCCCCCAGTCGTCGCCGACCTCGGCGAAGTCCCGGTACGCGCGGCGCGCGGCCCGGTCCGCCTCGGCCAACTCGCCCAGTTCGGCGGTGGCGTACGCCTCGACCGCGCGCAGCGTGCCCACCGCCCACGCCTCGCCGACGCGCTCCCCGAACGGCAGGAACACCCGCGCCATCCGGCACGCCTCCCGCAGCCGGCCCGCGAGCAGCCGGGCGAACGCTGTGGTGCCGCGCAGCCAGGCCCGCCCGTACGGATCCTTCAGCTCGGCGAACAGCCGGGCGGCCCGGCCGAGCACCGCGTCCGTGCCGGCGAAGTCGCCCCGGGTGGTGGTCACCCAGGCCAGATTCTGCAACGACCACGCCTGCCCGCGGGGATCCCGCGCGGCGAGACTGACCTGATACGACGCGGCCAGCCGGCTGCTCGCCTGCCCGAGCCGGCCCGCGATGAAGTCGGCCATGCCGAGCCGCCGCATCGCCGAGGCCCGCAGGATGGGCAGGTCGGCGTCGGTGGCCACCTGCAACGCCTCCTGCCAGTTACCCTCGGCCCGCTCGGCGTCACCGAGGGTCTGCTGGGCCTGCCCGGCGAGCAGCAGCGCGGCGGTCCGGGTGGCCGGGTCGGCGGTGTTCGCGGCGATCTTCTCGGCGAACGCGAGCGCGTCGGCCGGGCGGCCGATCTGGAGCAGTGCCCGGGCGTGCGTAACCCGATCGGCCGCCGGCACCCCGTCGCGGGCCAGCTCGGCGGCGCGCTCGGCGTACTCGACGGCCAGCGCCGGCTCCCCCGACCGCAGCGACCGGCGGGCGGCCCGGCCCAGCGCGGCCACGCCCAGCGGGGCGACCGCCCGGGCCGGCGCGTCCGGGCGCAGCTTGACCGCGTCGGCGAGTGCCGTGGCCCGCTCCACGTGCTCGGCGACGAAGTCGTCCCGGGCGGCCTCGGTGAAGGCGCCACCCGGAGCGGCGCCGGTCTCGTCGACGCTCTCCGGCGCGGCCCAGCGGGCCAGCACCGCGTGCCGCTCGGCCAGTTCGGCCTTGCTCACCCCGGCGTACACGGCCTCCCGCATCAGCGGGGTGGCGAAGGCGAACCCGCTGCGGGTGCGGTGCAGCATGCGCCGTTGCAGCAGTTCCTCCACCGCCCGGTCCTCCTCGACGGCGGCCACCGCGGCGGGCCGCCCGTCGCGTCCGACCCGCTGCTCCCGCAACGCCTCCAGCGCGCCCGCCGGCACGATGTCGCCCACCACAGCGGCGTCGCGCAGCGCCGAGCGGGCGCTCGGCGGCAGCGCGTCGATACGCGCCGCGAGCACCGCGGCCAGGTCACGGGAGAGCAGCCGGCTGCCGAGCGAGCCGGGGGCGAGTCGCCAGCCGACGTCATCGCCCCGGCCGGGCCCGGCGGTGAGCGCTCCGCGCTCCATCAGCAACGTGACCAGTTCGGCCAGGTAGAACGGGTTGCCCTGCGCGGTGGCGAGCAGCCGGTCCGCGTCGGCCTGTGGCATGCGGCCACCGGACAGATAGCTGGTGAGCAGCCGGGAGGCGTCCGCGCCTCGCAGCGGCGGCAGCGCGTGCACCTCGGCGTCCGCGACGCGGGTCAGCGCACCGGCGGTGCGTACCAGCTCGGGGCGGCCGAGCAGCAGCACCAGCACCGGCCCGCTGAGCCGGTTGAGGGTCAGCGCCAGCGCCTTGAGCGTCTCGGCGGTGGCGTCGTGCAGATCGTCCACCACGATCACCAGCGGCGCCTCACCGGCGAGCGCGCTGAGCAGGTCGGCCACCGCCGTCGGCACTGCCTCGTCGTCAGGTGGCGGCCCGGCCGCGTTCCACTCGCCGTTCTCGGCGGCGGGCGGGAGTTCGGCGTACCCGAGCAGGGCCAGGAGCTGGTCCACGGCGATCGGCGGCGCGTCGCCGGGCAGCCGGGACAGGCGCTGGCCGAGGCGGCGCAGCCGCTCCTCGACGGCCGCCCGCGTCACCGCCGTGGCCGCGTCACCGGGCAGGCCGACGGCGGCCCGGACCAGATCGGCCAGCGGCGCCAGCCGGCGGCGTTCGCCGAACGCCGCGCAGTGCACCGACAGCACCCGGGCGCCGGTGTGCGCCGCGTACCGCCCGGCACCGACGTCGTAGCCGGCGGCGAGGCGTTCCACCTCGGCCGCGAACCGGGACTTGCCGATCCCGGCCTCGGCGGTCATCAGCAGCACCCGCGGCTCGCCTCGGTCGATCACCTCGGCGAGCCGGCCGGCGACCCGGCCGATCTCGGTCTCCCGGCCCACGAACGGCGCCTCGTCGCCGAGACCGGACCGGGTGCCGGGCGCGTCGAGCAGACCCAGCAGCTCGTACGCCTCGACCGGCTCCCGCTTGCCCTTGAGCCGCAGCGGGCGCAGCGTCCGCCAGGAGGCGACGTGCCGGGTGGCGGCGGAGGTGCGGGCCCCGGCGTAGACCGCGCCGACCGCGGCGGCGTCGGCCAGCCGGGCGGCGGTGTTCACCGTGTCGCCGATGACCGTGTACTCGATCGCCGCCTGGATGCCCGCGATCACGTCCCCGGTGTTGAGGCCGACGCGCAGGCCGAGCGGCGCACCGCCGCCGCGCTCGTCGTCGAGCACCCGCCGCACCGCGCGCTGCATGGACAGCGCGGCGCGGACCGCCCGCTCGGCGTCGTCCTCGTGCGCGACCGGGGCGCCGAAAACCGCCATGATCCCGTCGCCGGTGAGCTTGTCGACGTGCCCGCCGAACGTCTTGACCGCACCTGCCAGCGCGGCGAGCACCCGATCGGTGACCGCGCCGACCCGTTCCGGGTCCAGGTCCTCCGACCAGGAGGTGAAGTCGGACAGGTCGCCGAAGAGCACGGTCACCACGCGGCGCTCGGCGGCGGGCAGCGTGGCGGCGGCCGGCAGCGCCGCCCCGCAGTTGTGGCAGAACCGCGCCCCGGGCACGGCTACGGTTCCGCACACCGGGCAGGTCACGGCTGCTCCACTCCGAGGTGTTCGAGCTGGGCCCGGACCGACCACTCGGCGGCCCACCACAGCGACCTGTCGACGTCGGCGTAGACCACGGCGACCACCTCGGCCGCGGTGGTGGCGCCCGCGGCGACCGCGGCGCGCACCTGGTCCAGCCGGGCCCGACGGTGGGCCAGGTAGAAGTCGGCCGCCACACCGCAGTCGGCGAGCGCCGGGCCGTGGCCCGGCAGCGCCGGGATCTCCCGGTACGCGGAGAGCAGCTCCAGGCTCGACAGGTAGTCGCCGAGGTGCCCGTCCGGATGAGCGACCACTGTGGTGCCCCGGCCGAGGATGGTGTCACCGGTCAGCACGACGCGCTCGCCGTCGTGCGCGGCGAGCAGGCAGACCGAGTCGGCGGTGTGCCCGGGGGTGGGCAGCAGCCGCAGGTCCAGCCCCAGGTCGAGGGTGGTGTCGGCGGTCAGCGGCTCGCCTCCGGCGGTGTGCGCCGGGTCGGCGGCGAGCACCGGCACGCCGTCGAGCAGTTCACGCAGCCGGGGCGCGCCCTCGGTGTGGTCCGCGTGCCCGTGCGTGATCAGCACGAGCCCGACCGGCCCCTGCGCCGCGATAGCGGCCAGATGACCCTCGTCGGCCGGCCCGGGGTCGACCACGACGGCCGGCGCGTCCGGCCCGGCCCGCAGCACCCACGTGTTCGTCCCGTCGAGCGTCATCGGCCCCGGGTTCGGCGCACGCAGCAACGTCACCCACGCCGGCAGCTCCTCCGCGAGCGCCCCCGCGGCCCCGGCCATCCGACCACCCATGGCTGCGATCGTACGACTCCGCCCGCCGCTCCCCGCGATCTTGCAGCACCGGCCCGAACTTTGTCCCCGTCTGGGGCTTCTGCCGGGGCGGCAACCGCAAGATCGCGAGCGAGAGACGGCTGGGTTACGCGACCTCGACGATGACCTCTACCTCTACCGGGGCGTCGAGGGGAAGCTCGGCTACGCCTACGGCGCTGCGGGCGTGGCGGCCGGCCTCGCCGAACACGGCGCCGAACAGGTCGGAGGCACCGTTGATCACGCCGGGCTGCCCGGTGTAGCCCGGTGCGCTGGCCACGAAGCCGGTCAGCTTCACGACCTTCACCACGTTCTCCAGGCCGACCAGCGCGTCGATGGCGGCGAGCGCGTTGAGCGCGCACCGCTGCGCCAGGTCCTTCGCCTGCTCGGCCGAGACGCCGTTGCCGACCTTCCCGGTGGCGAGCAGCTTGCCCTCGGCCATCGGCAACTGGCCGGAGACGTAGACGTGCTGACCGGACTGGACGGCCGGCACGTAGCTGGCCACCGGCGGCACCACCTCGGGCAGTTCGAGGCCGAGCTCGGCGAGCTTCGCGTGGGGTCCGTTGCTCATCCGGGTCAGCCCTTCGGGCGCTTCAGGTACGCGACGAGCTGCTCCGGGTTCGGGCCGGGGACCACGGAGACCAGTTCCCAGCCGTCCTCGCCCCAGTTGTCGAGGATCTGCTTGGTCGCGTGGACCAGCAGCGGCACCGTGGCGTATTCCCACTTCTGCATCGGAGGAGGGCTCCCTTGCCTGACTTGGACTTCGGTCAGGCACAGCCTACGGTCCGCCGTCGTCACCAGGACGCGGGACGCGGCTCCGGCGGCAGTGGCGGTTCGCCGCACGGGCCCTCGTGCTCGAAGGGCTGCGGACACCGGCTGCGGCCGGGCAGCAGCAGGTCGCAGAAGACCCGGTGCCTGTTGTTCTGGTCGTCGGCGGTGGAGACGGTGGTCTCGCCCGCGTCCAGCTCCACCAGGAAGCCGAGCGAGGTCGCCACGGTTCCGGCGAGCGCGGTGGCCGCCGCCAGATCGGACACCCGGACCGGCAGGTGGATGACGTAGCCGGGCTCGTCCTCGTCCCGCCCTCTCCCGCCGGGGCGCGGAAGCGTCCGGACCACCTCGACCGGAAGGCCGTAGGACCGCTCGTTGAACTGCAGCTCCGCCTCCCCCGGCCGGCCAGCCCGGTCACCGGGAAACTGGGCTCGGGGACTGTTCTCCGCGTCGCGCATCCGTCGCCTCCGGGCGTCGTACCTGTTCACCAAATCCGCCATTCGGCTCGGAACCGTCCCCGGTCCGGCTCTCCGCGTCGGGACGAACGTAGAGCCTCCGACAACTACCGGCAACGGGACGCGCACTCCTCGTTACGTCGAGTCACATTTACGACACAAGGCTGGTCGGGAAGGCGATAGCCGGTTTCCGTCCGATGGGGCGTGTACGCGGGGCTGGCAACCGCCTCGCCGACCGCTACCCTTCCGGACTGGACGCGCGCCGACGCGCGCCCGCACACCTCGACCCGTGCCCGTCGCCTGGGGCGGCGACGGGAGCCGCAACCCGGGGGAGACAGATGACCCAACCGCCCGCCGGTGGCGACACCGGCACGCCCGGCGACCCGAATCCGCAACCGCCGCCCACCGGCGGTGCGCCGCCGGGATCCCCTCCCACAGCCGGTCCGCCGGCGTACCCGTCCGGCACCCAGCCGCGCAAGCGGCCGGCCGCGCTGATCGCCTCGCTGGTGCTGGCCGCCGCGGTCCTGCTCTGCGGCGGTGGGGGCACGGCCGCGTTCCTCGCGCTGCGCGACAGCGAGGACGGCCAGGGCGCGAAGGAGCCGCAGGTCGCGGTGGACGGCTTCCTCAAGGCCGTCTACCAGGAGCGCGACGCCGAGAAGGCGGCCACGTTCGTCTGCTCGGCGGCCCGCGACGACGAGAAGATCAGCACCAAGGTCGCCGAGGTGCAGAAGTACGTCGCGCAGTACCAGAACCCCCGGTTCCGCTGGCCCACCCCGACCGTCGACAACCAGACCGGCGACCGGGCCACCGTCTCCGCCAAGGTGACCATGACCACCGCCGACGAGAAGGTCGCCGAGCAGGCGCTGCGCTTCACGGTGGTGCGGAAGACGGGTTGGTGGGTCTGCGAGGTGGGCTGATCCCACCGGCCGGACAGGGCTGGTCCCAACGGCTGGTTAGGCTCGACGGGTGGCAGCGAGTGAGCAGCCGGCCGAGTCCGCCGGCAGATGGCCGGCCCGCCTGCACGTGGTGACCGGCAAGGGCGGCACGGGTAAGACGAGCGTGGCCGCCGCGCTGGCCCTCGGCCTGGCCGCCGAGGGCCGGCGCACCCTGCTGGTCGAGGTGGAGGGCCGGCAGGGCATCGCCCAGCTCTTCGGCACCGACCCGCTGCCGTACGAGGAACGGCACCTCGCCGACGCGCCCGGCGGCGGTGAGGTGCGGGCGCTGGCGGTCGACGCCGAGGAGGCGCTCCTCGAATACCTGGACATGTTCTACAAGCTCGGCGCGGCCGGCCGGGCGCTGCGCAAGCTCGGCGCGATCGACTTCGCCACCACGATCGCGCCGGGCCTGCGCGACGTGCTGCTCACCGGGAAGGTCAAAGAGGCGACCACCCGGACCAGCGGGTCGCGCCGGACGTATGACGCGGTGGTGCTGGACGCGCCGCCGACCGGACGGATCGGCCGCTTCCTCAACGTGACGGCGGAGACCGCCCGGCTGGCGAAGGTCGGCCCGATCAAGACCCAGAGCGACAGTGTCTCCGCGCTGCTCCGGTCGCCGATGACCGCCGTGCACGTGGTCACGCTGCTGGAGGAGATGCCGATCCAGGAGACGCTCGACGCGGTCGCGGAGCTGACTCAGCTCGGTTTCCCGGTCGGCCGGGTGATCGTGAACGGCGTGCGCCCACCGGTGCCGGCCGGACGGGCGGTGACAGCGGCCGAGCTGAAGCGCGGGCTGGCCGCCGCCGGCCTGCCGACCGACGGCCCGACCGTGGCCGGGCTCGTCGAGGAGGCTCGTGACCAGCAGGTACGCCGTGAGCTGGAGGACTCGCTCCGCGGTGACCTGGTGGATCTCGGCCTGCCCCTGGTCGAGTTGCCGCTGCTGCCCGAGGGGGTCGACCGGGCCGGGCTGGAGACGCTCGCCGAGGCCCTCGTCCGGGCGGATTGACTCACACCTGCGGCCGGCACGGAGCAGAGTGCCCCTCGGGACCGATACGCTCGATTGGTGCCTTCCGAAGACACGGCGCCTCCGCTCGACGTCGACCAGATCCTCGCCGACAACGGCGTACGGATCGTGGTCTGCTGCGGGGCGGGCGGAGTGGGCAAGACGACCACCGCGGCGGCGCTGGCGTTGCGAGCGGCCGAGCGGCACGGCCGGCGGACGGTGGTGCTCACCATCGACCCGGCCCGCCGGCTGGCGCAGTCGCTCGGCCTGACCGAGCTGGACAACACACCCCGCCAGGTCAAGGGCATCGACGTCGAGGCCAGCGGCGGCGAACTGCACGCCATGATGCTCGACATGAAGCGCACGTTCGACGACGTGGTGCTCCAGCACACCGACCCGGCGAAGGCGGCGGAGATCTTCGCCAACCCCTTCTACCAGGCCATGAGTTCCACCTTCGCCGGCACGCAGGAATACATGGCGATGGAGAAGCTGGGCCAGTTGCACGCCCGGGGCGAGTGGGACCTGATCGTGCTGGACACGCCGCCGTCGCGGTCCGCGCTCGACTTCCTGGACGCGCCGGCCCGGCTGTCCCGGTTCCTCGACGGCCGGATGCTGCGGCTGCTGCTGGCTCCGGCGCGCAGCGGCGGACGGAGCATGTTCAGCCTGGTCACGGCGAGCTTCGGGATGTTCTCGAGGGTGGTGCAGAAGGTGATCGGCGCCCAACTGCTCACCGACCTGTCCGGCTTCGTGGCCGCCCTCGACTCGATGTTCGGCGGGTTCCGGCAGCGCGCCGAGCAGACGTACCGGATCCTGCAGGCCCGGGAGACGGCGTTCCTGCTGGTCGCGACGCCGGAGCCGGACGCGGTCCGGGAGGCCGCCTACTTCGCCGGCCGCCTGCGGTCCGAACGGATGCCGCTGGCCGGGCTGGTGCTCAACCGGGTGCACCGGCCGGCGTCGGACCTGTCCGCGGCGGAGAGCCTGGCCGCTGCGGAGCGGCTGGCCGGCACGGGCGGGCACGAGGGCACCGTCGGGGTGTTGCGCGCGCACGCCGCGCTGGCCCAGCAGGCGGCACGCGAGGAGCAGGTGGCGACCCGGTTCACCGAGGCGTTCCCGGCGGTGCCGGCGGTGTCGGTGACCGCGCAGCCCGCCGACGTGCACGACGTCGACGGGCTGCGGACGATCGGCGAGGCGATCAGCCGGAGCTGACCGGTGCGGTCAGGTGGCCGTGGTGACCAGGACCTTGTCCTTGCCGGCCTTCTCCTTGGCGTTCTTCTTCATCGCCGCCTCGAACATCTTGCGCCAGCTGGTCACCTGCGGGTGACGGCGCAGCAACGCCCGGCGCTCGCGCTCGGTCATGCCACCCCACACGCCGAACTCGATCCGGTTGTCGAGCGCGTCGGCCAGGCACTCGTACCGAACTGGGCAGCTCCGGCAGATCCTCTTCGCCACGTTCTGTTCGGCGCCCTGTACGAACAACGCGTCCGGGTCTCCGTTCTGACACGCCGCCAGTGACGGCCAGTCAGTGATCATGCCCATCTGTACACGTCCCCCCTTGCAGTACCTACCGACTTCGCGCGAGCAGCCCTCGTACATCCCCGACCGTTCGCGCCAGCCTCCCCAGGGAGGCACGAACGACACCTGGCTGCGGTTACGGCCACCATCATGCTGTGTAGTCGCCCGATTACGCAACGTTGTCGGCGAAATCCATCATTCCGGACACTCCCGGCTTCCCGGGCTTTCGCCCCGCGACTACCCGGCCCGACTACGGGAAAACGCTGCGCCGCTCCCGGAGTTCGGCGAGACTTCCGCCGGGTCTCACGCAACCTCGGACCAGGGCTCGTGCGTTTAGCACAACGAGGCCGGCGCATGCAGGAAATGGGGAAAGTTCCCCGCGCGCCCGCCGTTCCCTGCTCGCGTACCCTGTCGAGGTGACCTGGATGCGGAAACGTGACCACAACGTGCTGACCAACGCCGCATCGCTGCTGATCTGCGGCCTACTGGCCGGAGTGGTGGTCGCTGCGGCGGCCTTCCCCGTGGCGGCGATGTCCGGACTGGCCGCCAAGGCGGGCGCGGAGACGTTCGAGGCGCTGCCCAAGGAACTGACCGTCGCCCGGGCTCCGCAGATCACCAAGCTGCTCGCCGCGGACGGCAAGACGGTGCTGGCCACGATGTACGACGAGAACCGCAAGGACGTCAAGTTCGAGGACATCTCGGAGCCCATGAAGAAGGCCATCATCGCGGCCGAGGACCACGACTTCTACAAGCACAACGGCGTGGACATAAACGGTGTGGCGCGGGCCTTCGTCAACAACCAGGCCGCCGGCTCCTCCCGGCAGGGCGCGTCGACGCTCACCATGCAGTACGTCCGGCTGGCCATCTCCTACTCGGCCACCCACCCGGCCGACGTCGTCGCCGCGACCGAGGACACCAGCGGCCGCAAGCTGCGCGAGATGAGCCTGGCGCTCCAGGTCGACAAGGAACTCTCCAAGGACGAGATCCTCCGGCGCTACCTCAACATCGCCGCGTTCGGCAACGGCGCGTACGGCATCTGGGCGGCCAGCCAGGTCTACTTCAACAAGCCGCCGAGCAAGCTCGACATCCAGGAGTCGGCGATGCTCGCCGGCATGGTGAAGGCCCCCACCGCGTTCGACCCGACCACCAAGGCGGGCTACCCGGAGGCGGTCGGCCGGCGCGACTACGTCATCGCCAACATGGTGCAGACCGGCGCGATCACCCAGCAGGAGGCGGACGCCGCCAAGAAGATCAAGCTCGAGGTCAAGGGCAAGCGCACCCCGAACGGCTGCACCCAGACCACGACCCGCTCGTGGGGCTTCTTCTGCGACTACCTCTACCGCTGGTGGCTCCAGCAGGAGACGTTCGGCGCCACCTCGTACGACCGGGAGCGGCGGCTCAAGAGCGGCGGCTACACCATCATCTCCACGCTGGACGTCCAGGCGCAGAAGGGCGCCGACAAGGCCGTCCGCAACAAGCTGGGCGAGAGCAGCAAGGCGGCCCGCATGGTGGCCGCTGTCGAGCCGGGCACCGGCCGGGTGCGCGCCGTGGCCGTGAACCGGAACTTCAAGCTCGACGACCCGTCCGACCCGCAGAACAAGATCTCCAGCGACCCGAAGAAGGCCCAGAAGAAGATCCGGGGCAACTACCCCAACACGGTGAACCCGCTGGTCACCGGCGGTCCCGGCATCGCCGGCTACCAGGCCGGCTCGACCTTCAAGATCTTCACCCTGGTGGCCGCGCTGGAGAAGGGCTACCCGCTCAGCTACCCCATCAACGCGAAGCCGGTCTTCGAGTCCGACTACCCGGTCGAGTTCAACTCGCCGGCCGCCTGCCCGGGCACCAGCAAGTACTGCCCGAAGAACGCCAACCCGGCGATGGCCGGCATGCACAACATGTGGAGCGGCTTCGGCTTCTCGGTGAACACCTTCTTCATCGACCTGCAGCAGCGGGTCGGCGCGGAGAACGTGGTGAAGGCGGCACAGAAGCTCGGCATCACGTTCCGCTCGTCGAAAGACGCGCAGCTCGCCGCCAACCCGCACCAGTGGGGCGCGTTCAGCCTCGGCGTCTCCCAGACCACGCCGCTGGAGCTGGCGAACGCGTACGCCACGCTCGCCGCGGACGGCAAGTACTGCGAGCCGATCCCGGTGCAGGAGATCCGCGGCCCGGACGGCGACAAGCTGGACGTCGCCAACCCCCGCTGCGAGCAGCGGATCAGCACCGAGGTGGCCCGCGCCGCCGTGGACGCCGCCCGCTGCCCGGTCGGTGACCGCTCGTCCACCACCAAGTGCGGCACCGCCACCGCCGGCAACGTCCGCAACATCGTCAACGCGCCGGTGGCCGGCAAGTCCGGCACCACCGACTCCGACCGCACCTCGGCGCTGGTCGCGATGACCAAGCAGTACGCGGTGGCCGGCATCATGGCCGACCCGGACTGGCCGCAGACCAACCAGAAGATGGGCCACGACGAGACGCCCCAGGGCATCAACCCGGCGGTCTACCAGACGCTGCGCGACGCCATGAAGGGCAAGGAGCGGAAGAACTTCACCCCGCCCAGCGGCAAGATCGTCCTGGGTGACCAGCGTTCGATCCCGGGCGTGAAGTGCGAGTCGATCGAGACCGCGAAGTCCCGGCTGAAGGGTGCCGGCTTCGAGCCGGTGGTCTCCAGCAACAAGGTGGCGTCGGAGTGCCCGGCCGGCACCGCGGCCGGCACCAGCCCGGACGGACGCACCATCAAGGGTGGCGTGGTGATGATCGAGGTCAGCTCCGGCCAGGGCGGCACCCCGGAGCAGGGCGGCACCGCGACACCGGACCGGCCGGGTGGCCCCGGCGGACCGGGTAACGGCGGCCGTCCGGGACGACCGCCGAACTGACAGCCGACAGACGACGGTCACCTCCCCATCCGTGGGGAGGTGGCCGTCGTCTGTCTACGGGATCAGAGACCGAGCTGGCGGCGTACCTCGGCGGCCACCCGGCCCCCCTCGGCCCGGCCGGCCACCGCGGCCTGGGCGGCCTTCATGGCCGGGCCCATCTGCGCCTTGCCGGTGAAGCCGTCCGCGGCGAGCGCCCCCGAGACCAACTCGGCCAACTCCTCGTCGGAGAGCTGCCTGGGCAGGTAGCGCTCCAGCACCTCACCCTCGGCGGTCTCCTTGCCGGCCTGCTCGGTGCGCCCGGCGTCGGCGAACGCCACCGCCGCCTCCCGGCGCTTCTTCGCCTCCTTGGTCAGCACGGCGAGCACCTCGTCGTCGCTGAGCTCGCGCTTTACCCGGCCGGCGACCTCGGCGTTGCCCACGGCGGCCAGGGCCATCCGCAGCGTGGAGGTGGTCAGCTCGTCGCGCGCCTTGAGAGCGGCGCGCATGTCGGCGGTGAGACGGTCCTTCAGCGTGCTCATGGACGGTGAAACTACCCTGAACGTCATGCGAAAGCGCACACTATTCCGGCTCGCGGCCGGAACCGTCGCCGCCGGCGCGGCCACCCTGGCGTACGCGTCGCTCATCGAGCGCAACATGTTCACCCTCCGCCGGTACGACGTACCGGTGCTCCCGACCGACGCCGAACCGCTGCGGGTGCTGCACCTGTCCGACCTGCACATGACGCCCGGCCAGCGCCGCAAGCAGGACTGGGTGGCCTCGCTGGCCGCGCTCGACCCCGACCTGGTCGTGGTCACCGGCGACAACATGGCGCACCCGGCGTCGGTGCCGGGCGTGCTGCGCGCCCTGCAACCGCTGCTCGACCTGCCCGGCGCGTTCGTCTTCGGCTCCAACGACTACACCGGTCCGGTCTTCAAGAACCCCTTCACCTACTTCCTGCCCGACCGGGAGTACACCGAGGGCGTGCCGCTGCCGTACGAGGAGCTGCGCGACATCCTCACCGGCGCGGGCTGGGCCGACCTGAACAACGCCCGCACCACGCTCAAGGCCGGCGGGCGGGCGATCGAACTCGTCGGCGTCGACGATCCGCACATCGAGCGAGACGACTACGACGCCGTGGCCGGACCGGTCAGCGGCGACGCGGCGCTGTCGATCGCGGTGTCCCACTCCCCCGAGCCCATGGTGCTGGACCGGATGGCGGCCGACGGCTTCGGTCTGCTGCTCGCCGGGCACACCCACGGCGGCCAGGTCTGCGTGCCCGGGTACGGCGCCCTGGTGACCAACTGCGGGCTGCCCCGCTCGATGGCGCGCGGACTGCACCGCTGGCCCGGCTCGGACTCCTGGCTGCACGTCTCCGCCGGCCTCGGCACCCACCCCACCGCCCCGGTCCGCTTCGCCTGCCCCCCCGAGGCCAGCATCCTCACCCTGATCCCCCGCTGACCGCCCTCCCCCGGCGGATCTTGGTACGTGCCGCCCTCCAGGGGCCGTTACATACCGAGATCTGCCGGGTCCGCGGGGGGCGGGGGTACCGAGTTTGACCGTGCGGGCGGGTGGGCTACTATTTGTCGGCACGCCTCGGGGTGTGGCGCAGCTTGGTAGCGCGCTTCGTTCGGGACGAAGAGGTCGTCGGTTCGAATCCGGCCACCCCGACCAGAGGTAAGAGGGCACATCCGGTCACCGGATGTGCCCTCTGCGTTTCGCCAGGCCCCGGTCACCGTCGCAGTAGGATCCCGGCATGCCACGGCCGGTCGTCCTCGACCTCTTCCACACCCTGGTCCACGGCGCCGACGACGAGCGGGACCGGGTGGTCGGCGAGATGGCGCTCGTCGTCGGGGTGGATCCGGCGGCGCTCGTCGCCGCGTACCACGCGACCTGGCGGGACCGCCTGGTCCGGTGGGACGTGGAGGAGACCGTCCGCATCCTCGCCGGGCGCCTCGGGGGTGCGCCGACTGACGAGCAGGTGGCCCAGGCCGCGGCACACCGCCGCGCGCTCGCCCGTCGCGTGCTGGGCCGCGTCTCGCCCGCCACGCTGGACGTGCTCGACGCACTGCGCGAGCGTGGGCACCGGCTGGCGCTGATCAGCAACGCCACCTCGGAGACGGCCGAGGCGTGGGCGGACGCCCCGCTGGCCCGGCGCTTCGACGTCGCGGTCTTCTCCTGCGCCGTCGGGCTGGCCAAGCCGGACCCGGCGATCTACCGCACCGCCGCGCAGCGGCTGGGCGTCGCGCCCGCCGACTGCGTGTACGTGGGCGACGGCGCGGACGGCGAGCTGGCCGGCGCGGCGGCGGTCGGCATGACGGTGCTCCGGACGACCGAACACCAGGACACCGATCCGGGCTGGATCGGAACCGTGATCGCGAACCTCCGTGAGGTGCTCGCCCACGTGAAGCAGCCGGCCTCGATCGAATAGATCGACAGGACTGCGCGAAGCCACCCCGCCACGCGCGGTTGACCCTGCCCCCTGGCAAAGTATGCGCATGCCGCCGATGATCCGATCCCGACTCACCGATTGGACCACCGTCGCGCCCCTGGTCGCCGTGCTCGTGCTCGTGATGACCTGGGGACGGGAGTTGCCCGGCCCGCTCATCCCTGTGGTAGCTGCCCTGCTCGCGGCGGCCGTACTGGCGGCGGTGCACCACGCCGAGGTGGTCGCGCACAAGGTCGGTGAACCGTACGGGTCACTCGTGCTCGCGGTGGCTGTCACCGTGATCGAAGTCGGTCTGATCGTCACACTGATGATCAGCGGTGGCGACAAGACGCAGGCGCTGGCCCGGGACACGGTCTTCGCCGCCGTCATGATCACCTGCAACGGCATCCTCGGCCTGTCGCTGCTGCTCGGCGCGCTACGCCGGCAGGTGGCGGTGTTCAATCCGGAGGGCACCGGCGGGGCGCTCGCCACGGTGGCCACGCTCGCCACCCTCAGCATGGTGGTGCCGACGTTCACCACGAGCCGGCCCGGGCCGGAGTTCTCCCCCGCGCAGCTCGCCTTCGCGGCCGTCGCCTCGCTGGCGCTCTACCTGCTGTTCGTCATGGTGCAGACCGGCCGGCACCGCGACTACTTCCTCCCGGTCACGCAGGAGGGCAGCATCCTCGCCGAGGACAAGACCGGCGACGGGCACGCCGAACCGCCGTCCACGCGTACCGCGCTGGCCAGCCTGGCCCTGCTCGTGGTGGCGCTCGTAGCGGTGGTCGGCGACGCGAAGACGATCTCCCCGGCGATCGAGACGGCGGTCAGCGCCGCCAACCTGCCGCAGGCGTTCGTCGGCGTGGTCATCGCGCTGCTGGTGCTGCTGCCGGAGACGCTCGCCGCCGCCCGGGCGGCACGGCGGGACCGGGTGCAGATCAGCCTCAATCTCGCTCTCGGCTCGGCCATGGCCAGCATCGGCCTGACCATCCCGGCCATCGCGATCGCCTCGATCTGGCTGGACGGGCCGTTGATGCTGGGCCTGGGCGGCACCCAGATGACGCTGCTGGCGCTGACCGCGGTGACCGCCGTGCTCACCGTCGTGCCGGGCCGGGCGACGGTGCTCCAGGGCGGGGTGCACCTGGTGCTGCTAGCCGCGTTCGTCTTCCTGGCCGCCAGCCCGTAAAGACCGTCAGTCGTGCGTCTCCGTGCGCGCCACCTCGGCGAACGCGGCGGTCAGGTACTCGGCGAACGGGCGCCCGGTGACCGCCAGCAGGTCGGCCACGAGCAGCGGCGCGTGCCGGGCGATCGCCGCCGGGCCGGGCGGATTCTCGTCGTCGCCGGGGTCGTAGACGCCGAGCGCGCCGGCCAGCAGCACCAGCAGCACGTGTGGGTCGACGTCGGGCCACCACGGCGCCGCCGACCGGACGCACTGTTCCAGCACCTGCCGTACGTCGTCGCCGTCCAGCCCGTCCGGATGCCCCTCCTCCAGCAGCAGCCGGACCACGCCACCGAGCACCAGCCCGGCCCGGTCGGCGGCGGCCAGCCGCTCGACGGACGGGGCGTACGCCTCGGCGTCGCGGGCCTGCGCGGCGGTCACCGCGTCGGTGGCCGTCTCGGCGATCTCGCGGGCCGGTGCGGGCAGGTGCCGCCAGGTCGTCGTCACCGAGCCAGCATGGCAGAGCACGTGTGCTCGCTCACCTTCCGGCCCGGCGACCGCTCGCGTAAGGGGTAAACGGGTCGCGGTAGTCGTACCCGCCGAACAGAATCCCCGCATGCTGCGCCGCGCCCTCCCCGCCCGTCCCGAAGCCCGCCGGATCCTGCTCGGCACGCTCTTCTCCGCTGTCGGGCGCGGCCTCACCCTGCCGTTCCTGTTCATCTACCTCACCGACGTACGCGGTCTGACCGACACCCGGGCCGGGCTGGTGATCGGCTGGTTCGGCGCGGTCACGCTGGCTCTCTCGCCGCTGGCCGGCACGTTCATCGACCGGTTCGGCGCGCGCCGGGTGGTGTTGCCCTGCCTGGTGATCGAGGCGATCGGCACCGGCTCGCTGGCGCTGGTCGACTCGACGGCCTCGGCGTTCGGCGTGATGACGCTCGTCGCCATCGGCAGCTCGGCGATCTGGGCCGGGCAGAACACCATCCTCGCGTCGCTGACCGACGACGGCGAGCGGCAACGCGTCTTCGGGCTCAACTTCGCGCTGCTCAATCTCGGTATCGGCACCGGCGGCCTGATCTCCGGCGCGGTGATCGACGTGGCCCGTCCGATCACCTTCGAGGTGATCTACCTGCTGGACGCGGTGAGCTACCTGACGCCCGCGCTGATCCTGCTGAGCCTGCCGCACGTCGGGCGCCGGCCGCCCGTGGCGACGGACGCGAAGGCTGACGGCCGGAGCACCGGCGGCTACCTGACGGTGCTGCGGGACCGGCCGTTCCGCCGCCTGGTCATCTTCGGCCTGGTGCTCACCACCTGCGGGTACGCGCAGATCGAGGTGGGCTTCGCGGCGTACTCGGTACGGGTGGTCGAGGTGACGCCCCGGGTGGTGGCGTGGGCGCTGGCCGCGAACACCGTGATGATCGTGCTCTCGCAGCTGCTGGTGATCCGGCGGCTGGAGGGGCGCAGCCGTACCCGTGCACTCGCCACTGTGGGCGCGGTCTTCGCCGGCGCCTGGCTGGTGCTCGGCGCGGCGGGCGTGGTGGGCGGCGGCAACGCGGCGCTCGCGGCGCTCGGCGTGGTGGCCTGCTCGGCGATCTTCGGGTTCGGCGAGACGATGCTGTCGCCGGTCATGCCCGCGCTCACGAACGCGCTCGCCACCGACGAGCTGCGCGGCCGGTACAACGCGATGAGCTCGATGATCTTCGGGATCAGCGGGGTGGTCGGCCCGGTCACCGCCGGACCGCTGATCGGCGCGGCGAACGGGCGGGTGTGGGTCGCTGTCGTGGTGGGCGGCTGCCTGGCCGCCTCGGTGCTCGCGCTGTCGCTGCGTCCGCTGCTCACCGCCGCGCAGGACGGCCGCCCGACGGCCGCCGCGACGCCGGAGCCCGAGCCCGCGCGGGCGACCTGACACGAAGCCGGCGGCCTGCGACGAAGCGCGCAGCCTGACACGAACGGGCCCCGGAGCGTCGCTCCGGGGCCCGTCGGCGGTGCGGTCGGCCGTCAGCCGGCGGCGACCTCGGTGGTCGTGCGGATCCGGTCCAGCGCCGGCGGGGAGACCGGCGACTTCTCGGTCAGGTACGCGGTGAAGGCGTCCAGGTCGATCTGGCCGGTCACCGCGTTGGTGCCGCCGGTCAGGACGCTGAAGCCGTCGCCGCCACCGGCGAGGAAGTTGTTCACGGTGACCCGGTAGGTGGCGGTGTCCGTCACCGGGGTGCCGTTGATGGTGAGGCTGCCCCGGACCACCCGGGTGCCGGCGCACGGCGTGCCGGCCGGCGCGGTGGTGCCGTTGACGTCCACGACGTAGTTGACGGTCGAGGACGCGTAGAGCACGCGCGCCACTGTGAACTGCTGCTCCAGCATGCAGTAGAGCTGCGCGCCGGTCAGGTCCAGCGTCACCAGGTTGTTGGCGAACGGCTGCACGGTGAACGCCTCGGCGTAGGTGACCGGGCCGGCGTCGAGGTCGGCGCGTACGCCACCGGGGTTCATGAACGCGGCGACCGCGTTCTGCTCGGTGTCCGTGGCGGCGAGCTGGGCGTCGGCGATCAGGTTGCCCAGCGGCGACTCACCGGTCTGGTACGTCGGCTTCCCGTTGGCGTCGACCCCGGTCTGGTACAGGTTCTCCGGGGTCTTGGTGATCACGGCGGTGGTCTCGCCGACCACCCGGTCGGCCACCGGGCCGAGCGCGGTCTTGTACCTGTTGATCAGGTCGGTCGAGGGCCGGTCCGGCTTCACGTCCCGGGTGACCACCACGTTGTTCGCGGACGCGCTCACCACGTCGCGGGTGCGCGGGTCGATCTTCAGGTCGATCTGGGTGACCAGGCGGCCGAACGAGCTGGCGCTGGTGACCAGCTTGCCGTTGATGTTGCAGTTGTACGCGGCGTGGGTGTGCCCGCTGACGATCACGTCGATGGACGGGTCCATCCGGTTGGCGATGTCGACGATCGGGCCGCTGAAACCGGTGCAGTCGTTGATGCCGCCGCCGTTCTGCACACCGCCCTCGTGCACCAGCACGACGATGCTCTTGACCCCGAGCAGGCGCAGGATCTTGGCGTACTTGTTGGCGGTGTCGGCCTCGTCGGTGAACCGCAGGCCGGCGACGCCCTGCTGGCTCACGATGTTCGGGGTGCCCTCCAGGGTCATCCCGATGAACCCGATCGGGACACCCTTGACGATCTTGATGCCGAACGGCTGCATCAGCGGCAGGCCGGTGGAGGTCTTGAACGCGTTCGCCGAGAGGTACGTGAACTTGGCGCCGCCGAACGGCGTGCCGTCGGCGCAGCCGTCGACCGGGTGGCAGCCGCCGCGCTGCATGCGCAGCAGCTCGGCCGCGCCCTCGTCGAACTCGTGGTTGCCGACGCTCGCGAACTCCAGCCCGGCGAGGTTCATCTCCTCGATGGTGGGCTCGTCGTGGAACGCGGCGGACAGCAGCGGCGAGGCGCCGATCAGGTCACCGGCGGCGACGGTCACGGTGCCCTTGCCCTGCTGCTTCGCGGCGGCGCGCATCGACTTCAGGTGGCTGGCCAGGTATTCCGCGCCACCGGCCGGCTGACCGTCGATGGTGCCGCTGGACCCGGTCGGCGGCTCCAGGTTGCCGTGGAAGTCGTTGAGCGCGAGCAACTGGACGTCGACCGGCTTCGGGCGGGCCTCGGCCTGGTCGGGGGTGACGGCGACCGCGGTGAACGCGGTCGCGGCGAGTGCGGCCAGGCCGACGGCGGCCCGGCGTCGCATCCCGGTGACGGACATGGAACTCCTCGTGAGATGCAGGTATGTGGCGTCCGGACGATGGTTCGCCCGGCGACCCTGATCCGTGCCGTGACAGGTGTCGATCGCGGAGAGCGGTACTCGGGGGAATGCCACCCCGCCGGGGTAGCTTCTCATCCACCGGCCGCCAGGTCGAACGGGGCGGCATCAGGAATCGTCGTTGTCTCCGGCGACGGGTACCGGCCTGCGGGACGAGTCGGACATGACGGTCAGGTGAAATTCCGCGCGGCGCACGCTGTCGACGCCGGCCGTCGTCGAAGGCGCCGGCCCCCAGGGACAGGGAGCCGGCGCCGACGCTCATGTCACGCGGAATTCCTTGCGCTGGCAACCGTCCTCGCCCGAATCACCACCTGCCGGACACCCATCGTCGACCGAACGGTCGTTCATCTCCGACGGCCCGGCATATCCGGCACACTGTCCGAACTCGACTGACGCCCCGGAGGGCCGGTCCGGCCGCCCGCTGTAGGCGGCACCGACGAGCCCGCGCAACGCGGACCGGGTCCACCGCCCGGCGACCCCCGGCCGGCCCGCCAGGTAGCCGACAGTGCGTGCGGCGTCCCATCCGTGCGCCTCGCGCAGCCCGCGCGCCAGCAGGCCGAGGTAGACCGGGGCGGGCCGGGTCCAGGGCACCTCCACCGCCCGGTGCGGCGCGGTGAACGTGAGCATCGGCAGGCCCTCGTGGACACCGACGCGCAGCAGCGTCTCGTAGCGGCCCGGCCCGAGCCTCGCCCGCCCGGTCTCGACCGCCACGCGGATCCCGGCCAGGTCGGCGCCGAGTGACCGGTACATCTCCTGCGCGGCGATGTCCGCGAACTGCTCGACGGTCACCAGGTAGCCGCGCGCCGCCGCCCGGCCGGGCAACAGCGGGTCGTAGAACGCCATGCCGCCGGTCCAGGCCCGCGACTCCCCGGCGAAGTAGACGCCGCCGGGGATCAGCACCGGGACCGTCCGGCGCGGTGGGCGGCGGTCCCGGCAGCCGGGGTACGTGCGCAGCCCGCCGGGTGGACACCCGCCACGCAGATACCAGTCGAGCCGTGCGGCGTGCAGATTGGACCCGTACGCGACGTACCAGAGCATCGGCGTCAGAACCAGCAGGTACGCCCGGCTGCGTGGCTGACCTGGACGGTGTGCGTCACGCAGCCGCCGTCGGCGATCAGGTGCAGCAGGAAGGCGGTCGGCTCGGCGACGAAGCCCGGCTCCTCGTCGTCGGTCATGGTGAGGCTCACCTGGACCCAGGTGCTCGGCGCGGTGGTCAGCACCGTACCGGCGAAGGCGCTCGTCACGTGGCGGTGCAGGTGCCCCGAGGCGACGCGTACGACATGGGGGTGCCGGGCGACCACGGCGGCGAGCGCGTCGGCGTCGGCGAGGCCCACGGCGTCCATGCCGGGTGCGCCCACCGCGACCGGCGGATGGTGCAGGCACACGACGGCGGGCACGTCGGTACGCCCGGCGAGCACCCCGTCGAGCCAGGCGAGCTGCTCGTCGCCGAGCCGCCCGCCGGGGCTGCCCGGGGTGAGCGAGTCGAGCACCACGAGCGTCGCGTCCGGCAGGTCGACGTGGTAGTGCGCCGAGAAGCCACCGGCCAGATAGGGGGTGCCGCCGAACGTGTCGAGCAGCGACTCGCGGTCGTCGTGGTTGCCGGTCGCCAGGTGCACCGGCAGCGGGAACGCGCCGACGATCTCGCGCAGCGCGAGGTATTCGTCCGGGCGGCCGTTGGCGGTGAGGTCACCGGTGATCACCACGCAGTCGGGCCGGGGCCGCAGGGCGAGCACCGCGCCGAGCGCCCGGTGCAACCCGGACGCCGGGTCGGCCGCGAGCGGGCCGGTGGTCACGTGCGGGTCGCTGAGCTGGGCGATGAGCATCGGTGCGCCTCCTCGGGTGCCCGGGCCCTCACGTTATCGCCGCGCGCCTGCTCGCGCAGGCCCGATTCCGCCCACAGGCTGCGTCCACAGCCTGTGGATAGCACATGTGTACGAGGGTCGGTGGCAGTTGCGCTGAGTACCCTTGATCGCGACCCGACCCCCCTCCGAGCAGGAACGACGTGGATCACGAGCGAGTCCTCCGCGACGTCACGGTGCGCCTCCCCACGGCGTCCACCGTCCCGGAGGCGTGCCAGTGGACCGTCGCCGCGCTCGCCCGGCACACCCCGGCGACCGCCACCGTCCTGCTCCGCGTCCGCGACCATCTGCGCTGTGTCGCCGCCACCGGCGCCTGGCAGGTCTTCTCGCACGTGCCGGCGACCGCCGACGGCACCCCGCCGGGCCGCCACCGGCCCGAACCGTCGGTGGTGCGGCGGGTCTACGCCTCCGGGCTCACCGCCGCCGTGCCCGACGTCGGCGCCGACCCCGACTACCTCGAGGTCCGCCCGGACGTCATCGCCGAACTCTGCGTGCCGGTACGCGACCCGGACGGCCGTCCGATCGGGGTGCTCGACCTCCAGTGGAGCGAGCCGGTCGTGCTCGCGGCGTGGCGGGAGACCGCCGAACTGGTGGCCGACCGCCTCGGCGGGCGGATCGCCGCGCTGGGCGGGCCACCGGCCGAGAGCCGGAGCGAGAAGCTGCTCCGGCACGCCGCCGCGTTCACCGCCGCGCCGACCGACTGGGACCTGATGACCGCCGCGCTCGCCGCGGCCCGGGACGTGTCGGCGCTCTCCGCCGCCGTGCTGGTGCTCACCGGCCGGCAGGGCCCGCGCCTCGGCGCGCCCACCGACACGCCTGGCGAGTTGGAGGCGAGGATCCGGGCCGAGCTGGACGAGGCCGGACCGGCCGCGCTCGACCGCATGATCGACCGGGCCCACCGGTACGGCTCGGCGTACACGCTGGGTGAGGCGGGCCATCCGCCCACCGAGGAGTACCTGCCGCTGACCCGGGCCGGCGCGCGCACGCTGGTGGCGGTGCCGGTCGGCACACCGGCCGCCGGTGGCGTGCTGCTGGTCGCCGACGAGCAGCGCCTGCGTCCCGATCCGACCACAGTCAACCTGATCGAGCTGCTCGCCGGGCAGGCGTGGACCTGCCTGGACCGGTTGCGTACGCTCGCCCGGCTCCGCGAGCAGGCCAACTCGGACCCGCTCACCGGGCTGCGCCACACCGGCCCGTTCGGGAAGCGGATCGCCACCGCCATGCCGGGGCGGACCGCGCTGCTGGCGATCGACGTGGACGGGTTCAAGGACGTCAACGACACGTACGGCCACCAGGCCGGCGACCGGCTGCTGGTGGGCCTGGCCCGCGCGCTGGAGGGCGCGCTGCGCCAGGGCGACGAGCTGTACCGGACCGGCGGCGACGAGTTCGTGGCGGTGATCGAGGTGAGCCGCCCGGAGGAGGCGGTCCGGATCGCCGAACGGCTCACCGAGGCGGCCCGCCGCACCGGCCGGACGATCAGCGTCGGCGTGGCCCTGCCGCGACCCGGCGAGTCCCCGGAACGCACCCTGCACCGAGCCGACCAGGCCCTGTACGCCGTGAAGCGCCACGGCCGGGACGGCGTCCACCTCTCCGCCGCCTGACAACGCATAGACATATGTAAATCACTCGGATATCGTCCGTCGGACACGTGTCAACCTCTCGACCCCCCTGGGAGAGGACATGATCGATACGCGACGTCGGTTCGGCACCGCCACCGCGATCCTGCTCGTTGCCGCAGCGATCGGCACCGCGCCGAACAGCGCCCAGGCCGCACCGGCCGACGACGTCACGGCCGCCGTACGACACAGGCTGCTCGACAGAGCCGCGGTCGCGGCCGACCAGGAGATCCGCGCCGCCGGTGCGGAGGACACCCGGGTGAGCGTCACCCGCCGCGACGGCCGGGCCTGGGCCTTCGGCACCGCGGTGCTCGTCGCCCCGCAGAAGGAAGGGCTGTACCCGTCCGGCTGGATCTTCATCGCCCGCTGGCAGCGCGGCGACTGGCAGGTCGCCCTGGAGGGCGAGGCCACCTTCGCCGACCTGGCCGCGGCAGCTCCAGCGTCCGTCCTCGCCCACGCGGAGCGGGACGCCTTCACCACCCTCGGCACGCTTTCCGCCGACGGGGACTACCGCACCGGCATGCGCCTGCCGTTCGCCCTCGGCCAGTCGTGGACCCTCAGGGGCGGCCCGCACGGCTGGTCCGGCTCCCCGCGACCGTTCAGCTCGATCGACCTGGTCGGCGGTGACCAGCGAGTGCTGGCCGTGCGCGCCGGCACCGCGTACACGATGTGCAAGGGCTGGGTCCGGGTGGTCCACGACCGGGGCTACACCACCGACTACTACCACCTCTGGAACAACATCGACGTCGACGGGGCGTCGGTCAGCGCGGGCACCTACCTCGGCGACACCGGTACCGACATCACCTGCGGCGGCTCCGCCAGCAGCCGACACGTGCACCTGGGCCTCCGGCAGAACAGCGCGTACGTGGCGATCGCCACCCACAACCTGGGCAAGTGGGTGCCGAGAGAGGGCAGCACGGCCTACGAGGGGTACGCGCTGCACGGCTCGAAACGCGCCAACGTCGGCGGATCGCTGTACAACTACGGGGCGCTCGGCTTCACCGAGGGCATCGTCGACAGCTACGGTGGCACGTCGGTCAGCCGGCGGTCCGGGCCGGGCACCGGGTACGGGGTGGTCGGCTCGATCGCGGACGGCGCCACGGCAGCCGTCGCCTGCTCGTCGAGCGGCACCTCCGTGACCGGCCGCTGGGGCGCCAGCACGCTGTGGAACAAGCTCACCGACGGCACCTGGGTCCCCGACGCGTACCTGTACACCGGATCGGCCAAACCGGTGAACGGTTCGTGCTGACGCACCGCGCCGGGCGCGGCGAGCGGACACCGCTCAGGGGCGGGTCAGGTCCTTGGCCAGGAGCTCGGCGATCTGGGCCGTGTTCAGGGCGGCGCCCTTGCGGAGGTTGTCGCCCGTCACGAAGAGGTCCAGGGCGCGGGGGTCGTCCACCGCGCGACGGATCCGGCCCACCCACGACGGGTCGGTGCCGACCGCGTCGATGGGCATCGGGAACTCCCCGGCCGCCGGGTCGTCGACCAGGATCACGCCCGGCGCGTTGCGCAGCGCCTCACGGGCACCCTCGGCGTCCACCTCGGTAGCGAAGACCGCGTGCACGGCGACCGAGTGACCGGTCACCACCGGCACCCGTACGCAGGTGGCCGAGACCTTGAGGTCGGGCAGCCCGAGGATCTTGCGCGACTCGTTGCGCAGCTTCATCTCCTCGGTGGACCAGCCGCCGTCGGCCAGCGATCCCGTCCACGGCACGACGTTGAGCGCCAGCGGCGCCGGGAACGGACCCAGCTCGTCGCCGACCGCCTGGCGTACGTCGCCGGCGCGGGAACCGAGCACCCGATCCCCGGCGATCTTGCCGAGCTGCAGGTGCAGCGCGTCCACGCCGGCCTGCCCCGCCCCGGAGACCGCCTGGTACGACGCGAGCACCAGCTCGCGCAGGCCGTACTCGCGGTGCAGTGGCGCGACCGCCACGATCATCGCCAGCGTGGTGCAGTTGGCGTTGGCGATGATGCCCTTGGGCCGGTTGCGTACCTGCTCGGGGTTGATCTCGGGGACCACGAGCGGCACGTCCCGGTCCATCCGGAACGCGCCGGAGTTGTCCACCACCACCGCGCCGCGCGCGACGGCGACCGGGGCCCACTGCGCGGAGACCTCGTCCGGTACGTCGAACATGGCCACGTCGACGCCGTCGAACGCGTCGGCGGTGAGCGCCTGGACGGTCAGCTCCTCGCCCCGGCACTGCACGCGCTTGCCGGCCGACCGCTCCGAGGCGAGCAGCCGGATCTCGCCCCACACGTTGCGCCGGGAGGAGAGGATCTGGCACATCACCGTGCCGACGGCACCTGTCGCCCCGACCACGGCGAGGGTGGGCAGCGACGCCACGGCGCGTTACCGCCCGGTGCCGGCGTAGACGACGGCTTCGGTGTCACCACCCAGTTCGAAGGCGTCGTGGATGGCGCGGACCGCCTTGTCCAGGTCGGTGTCGCGGCAGACCACGGAGACCCGGATCTCCGAAGTGGAGATCATCTCGATGTTCACACCGGCCGCGCCGAGGGCGGCGAAGAAGCCGGCCGCCACGCCCGGGTGCGAGCGCATGCCCGCGCCGATCAGCGAGACCTTGCCGACGTGGTCGTCGTAGAGCAGGCCCTTGAACTTGACCGCCTCCTGGATCTTGCTGAGCGCGGTCATCGCGGTCGGGCCGTCGGCCTTGGGCAGCGTGAACGAGATGTCGGTGCGGCCCGTGCCCTCGGTGGACACGTTCTGCACGATCATGTCGATGTTGATCTCCGCACCGGCCACGGTGTCGAAGATCGACGCCGCGGCGCCCGGCTCGTCGGGCACGCCGACGATCGTGATCTTCGCTTCGCTGCGGTCGTGGGCGACCCCGGTGATCAATGCCTGTTCCACAGGAAGGTCCTCCATCGATCCGGTGACCATCGTGCCGGTGTTGGTCGAGTATGACGAACGGACGTGGATCGGCAAGCCCGCGCGCCGCGCGTACTCGACGCTGCGCAGATGCAGCACCTTCGCGCCGCAGGCCGCCAGTTCCAGCATCTCCTCGTAGGTGATCCGCTTGATGTGCCGGGCGTTCGGCACGATCCGAGGGTCGGCCGAGAAGATCCCGTCCACGTCGGTGTAGATCTCGCAGACGTCCGCCTCCAGCGCGGCGGCGAGCGCGACGGCTGTGGTGTCCGAGCCGCCCCGGCCGAGCGTGGTCACGTCCTTGGTGTCCTGCGAGACGCCCTGGAAGCCGGCGACGATGACCACCGCACCCTCGTCCAGCGCGCCCTTGAGGCGCCCCGGGGTCACGTCGATGATCCGGGCCCGGCCGTGCACCGAGGTGGTGATCACGCCAGCCTGGGAACCGGTGAACGAGCGAGCCTCGTACCCCAGGTTGTGGATGGCCATGGCGAGCAGCGCCATGGAGATCCGCTCCCCGGCGGTGAGCAGCATGTCCAGCTCGCGGCCCGGCGGCAGCGGGCTGACCTGGTTGGCCAGGTCGAGCAGCTCGTCGGTGGTGTCGCCCATGGCGGACACCACCACCACCACGTCGTCGCCGGCCTTGCGCGCGGCCACGATGCGCTCGGCCACCCGCTTGATCCGCTCGGCGTTGGCGACGGAGGACCCGCCGTACTTCTGCACCACGAGTGCCACGACGTGCACTCCCTCCCAGCGACGACCCTGAGCGTGCCGACGCCGCCGGGTTTCTCGGTCCGGCGGCGCGTGTCAGACCGCCTCAGCCTATCGGGCGGGCCGCGCCGCCGGACCGGGTGATCCCACCATCCGGCCCGGGCGTGGGGCGGCTCACCAGGCCGGCAGACGCGACACGCCAAGCGGTACAGCCGTACGGTGGGCTGACCGCGACCGCCCTCACGACGCAGAATGACCCGGTGCACGCTCATCGACGTGCGGCCCGCCGGCTGACCGGCGTGCTCGCGCTCACCCTGCCGGCATTGCTGGCCGCCTGCGGCGGCGACCACCCCGAGGCGGCGCCCACCGGCACCGCCGACCCGGTCCCGGTGCAGGTCGACGCTGCCCGCGAGGAACTGGCCGGGCTGGCCGCCGCCGCGCAGGACCGGCACCTCACCGCCACGTACGCCTTCACGCCCGCCGAGGGCACGCCCCGGACGGTCTCCTTCACCAGCGCGAACGACGGGAGCTGGCGGGTCGACGTGCCCGGCTGGGGGCACGCCGGAACGGTGGACGTCTCGCTGGCCGCCACATCCGACGGGCTGTTCCAGTGCGCGCTGCCCTCGGCCGGCTGGGCCCGGGCGGCGACCTGCGTCCGCCTCGGCGACGCCGACGACGCGGTGCCGCGCCGGCTCGACCCCCGCGTGCAGCACCCGTTCACCGACTGGCTGGAGGTGCTCACCGACAGGCGTGCGCCGCTCGCGGTCTCCCCCGCCGAGTCGCTACCCGGCGCCGGCGGCCCGTGTTACACGGTCGACACCACCTCGGCGTCGCTGAACGCGCCGCTGGACGTGGGCATCTACTGCTTCCGGGAGGACGGCACCCCGGCGGCGGTACGGGCCGGGTTCGGCACCCTGACGCTGACCGGCGAGCCGGGCGCCGCGCCGGGCGCCGTCGAGCTGGCCGGCGCGGTGACCGAGGGCGAGCCGGTGGGCCGGGAGGCGCCGAGCCCGGGCACGCCGTGACGCGTACCGCTCAGCCGTCCCGGGCCGCGCGGAGCAACGCGGCGCCGACCTCGGTGTTGCGGTAGAGCACGTGCCGCCCGGCCCGGGACCGGGTGACGAGACCGGCGGCGTGCAGCGCGGAGAGGTGCTGGGACACGTTCCCGGCGGACAGCCCGGTGAGCCGGGCGAGGTCCGTGGTGGTGGACGCCGCGTCGAGCAGGCGCAGCAACGCCGCCCGGCCGCCGCCGACCACCCGGGCCAGCGCGTCGCCGGCCGGTTCGGGGTCGCGCTCCCACAGCGTCCCGACCGCCCGCACCGGGTACGCCGCGGCGGGCAACGAGTCCTCCAGCAGGTTCCACAGCACCCGCTGGCGGCTGAACACGCTCGGGTTCAACGCCAGCCCTCGCCCTCGAAGGTCGAAGTCCCGCTCGAACGGGTCGTCGCTGACCACCCGGTCGCCGAGCCACCGCAGGCCGGGGTGGAGCCGCTCGAACAGCTTCCCCGTCCCGCCCTCGGCGAGCTGTGCCGCCCGGTACGCGACGTCGGCATCGAGCACCGCCCGCATCCGCGGCCAGTCCGGGGCGATCGCCTCGTCGTACCAGACCCGCATCGCCTCGACGAGCCGCGGCAACAACCCGGTCGGGTCGGCGAGCAACGCCCGCCCGAACGGGCGAAGCGGTCCGCTCGGCGTGGTCGACAGCAGGTCCCTGACCACCACGTCGGGCGGCGTCGCGGCGATCTGGTCGAGCTGACCGTCCATCTCCACCCCCGGGCGGGCCGCCGGGGTGAGGAAGTCGGGCAGCCAGCGGCGCGGCAGGGTGAGATGCACCAGCGGAGCGACCCGCTCGGCCACCTCCGGGCGGCGCAGTGTGACCCGCGCCCGGTCGACCCACCGCAGGTGCACCGGATAGCGGGCCGGATCGGCAAGCGCCCACATGCTCATGACCGTCTCGTTGGCCGGCGACACACCGAACCGCACGCCCGCGACGTCGGCCAGCGTGAACCGCAACTCGGACATGCGCACCCCCGATTCGGCTCAGCCTAAAAGGCTCGCCCCTCGCGTGGGGGGCACGATCTGCTCACCGGTCATGAGGGCCAGAGAAAGCATCCGCACCGCCGTCCGCGACGTCGTACCACCGGCCGGGCTGACCCGCGCCCTGGCCGTGCAGGCGATGGTCTACGCCGTCGGCACCGGCCTGTTCCAGGCGGGCAGCGCCGTCTTCTTCACCCGGGCGCTCGGGCTGAGTCCGGCCCAGGTGGGGCTCGGCCTCTCACTCGCCGCCGGCGCGTCCCTGCTCGGCACCGTGCCGCTGGGCGGGCTCACCGACCGGTACGGGCCGCAGCGGGTGTGGATCGTCTGCCTGCTGCTCGACGCGGCGCTGTTCGCCGCGTACCCGTTCGTCGGCGGCTTCGCCGGGTTCCTCGCGGTGGTGATCGCGCTGGCCGTGACGGGCGCGGCGACCGGCGTGGCCCGCCAGGTCTACTCGATCAACGTGCTGCGCCCTGAGGAACGGGTCACCGCGATGGCCTACCAGCGCTCCTCGCTGAACGTCGGCTTCGGGATCGGCGCGCTGATCAGCGGCCTGGTGCTGGCCGTCGACACGATCTGGGCGTACCGCGGGATGGTCTGGTTCATCGCCGTGGTCTTCCTGGTGACTGCCGGTTTTGTCCGCCGCCTTCCCCGGCTGCCGGAGGTGACCCGCCCCGCCGAGCCGATGAGCCGGCTGGCGGTGCTGCGGGACCGGCCCTTCATGGCCGTCGCGCTGCTCTCCGGGCTGCTCACCGCGCACCAGACGCTCTACCTGACGGTGATGCCGCTGTGGATCCTCACCCACACCGACGCGCCGAAGACGATCATCGCCGGGCTGGTGCTGCTCAACACCGTGCTGATCGTGCTGTTCCAGGTACGCGCCAGCCGGGGCGCGGACGACGCGTCCGGCGCGGCCCGGGCGTCCCGCCGGGGCGCGGTACTGATCGCCGGGTTCTGCGTGGTCCTGCCGATCTCCGGCGCGACCCGGGGACCGCTCACCGTGGCGGTGCTGGTCGCCGCCGCGACGCTGCTCATCCTGGCGGAGCTGATCGAGTCGGCGGGCGCCTGGGGACTCACCGCCACGCTGCCGCCCGCCGCCCAGCGCGGCGCGTACGTCGGCGCGTTCGGGCTCGGCTCCCAGGTGCAGTTCCTGATCGCTCCGGCCGGGCTGACAGCGCTCGGCGTGAGCACCGGCGGCTGGGGCTGGTACCCGGCCGCGGCGATCTTCATCCTCGTCGGACTGGCGATCGTGCCCGCGGTGACCCGGGCGGAGCGGACACCTCGGCTACCGGGCGTGGCGAAGTCCTCCGACTCCGTGACTCTGGTCCCATAGTCCGGACCAGCCTTCCCACGGCACGTCCCACCACGTAGGGTGACCTTGTCATGTGGCGCGCGTACCTTCTCCTTGGCTGCCGCGACGAGGCCTGACCGGCCGGCACCTCGTCGCGGAGTAGAAACGCGCCGTCCAGCACATCCGATCTTCTTCTCGGCACCGCCGCGCACCGTCGCCCGGCATCCCGCCGACACCTTTCCGATCTGCTGACGCCACATGTTCCAGGGAGCACTCCGAGATGGCTCAACCTGTCACCGAGACCGATCCGTTCGCCCGCCAGCGCCCCAGCCGGATGCCGGTCCACCGCTACGTCCCGTACGACCGTGAGTTCGGCGTCGACCTGCCGGACCGCTCCTGGCCCACCCGCCGCGTCGAGGCCGCGCCCCGCTGGTGCGCCGTCGACCTCCGCGACGGCAACCAGGCCCTGATCGACCCGATGTCGCCCGAGCGTAAGCGGCGGATGTTCCAGCTCCTGGTGCAGATGGGCTACAAGGAGATCGAGGTCGGCTTCCCCTCGGCGAGCCAGACCGACTACGACTTCGTACGGCAGCTGATCGAGCAGGACCTGATCCCCGAGGACGTCACCATCCAGGTGCTGACCCAGTGCCGGGAGCACCTGATCGAGCGGACCTTCGAGTCGCTGCGCGGCGCCCGCCGGGCCATCGTGCACTTCTACAACTCCACCTCGACGCTGCAGCGCCGGGTGGTCTTCGGACTGGACCGCGACGGCATCACCGACATCGCCACCCAGGGCGCGCGGCTGTGCCAGAAGTACGCGGAGATCCACACCCCGGACACCGACATCCACTACGAGTACTCGCCGGAGTCGTACACGGGCACCGAGCTGGAGTACGCGCTGGAGGTCTGCTCGGCGGTCATCGACGTGATCGACCCGACCCCGGACCGGAAGCTGATCATCAACCTGCCGGCCACCGTCGAGATGGCGATGCCGAACGTCTACGCCGACTCGATCGAGTGGATGCACCGGCGCCTGCCCCGGCGGGACAGCCTGGTGCTGAGCCTGCACCCGCACAACGACCGGGGCACCGGCGTGGCCGCCGCCGAGCTCGGCCTGCTGGCCGGCGCCGACCGGATCGAGGGCTGCCTGTTCGGCAACGGCGAGCGCACCGGCAACGTCGACCTGGTGACGCTGGGCCTGAACATGTTCTCCCAGGGCATCGACCCGATGATCGACTTCTCAAACATCGACGAGATCAAGCGCGCCGTCGAGTACTGCAACCAGCTGCCGGTGCACGAGCGCCACCCGTACGCGGGCGACCTGGTCTACACCGCGTTCTCCGGCTCGCACCAGGACGCGATCAACAAGGGCTTCGCCGCGCTGAACGCCGACGCGGCGGCGGCCGGGGTGCCGGTGGACGACTTCACCTGGGCGGTGCCCTACCTGCCGATCGACCCGAAGGACCTGGGCCGCACGTACGAGGCGGTCATCCGGGTCAACTCGCAGTCCGGCAAGGGCGGCGTCGCGTACATCATGAAGACCGAGCACCAGCTCGACCTGCCGCGCCGCCTCCAGATCGAGTTCTCCGGAGTGGTGCAGCAGGTCACCGACCACGACGGCGGCGAGGTCGAGCCGGGCACGATGTGGGAGATCTTCGCCCGCAACTACCTGGTCGACCACCAGGTGGACCCGGCCGTGAAGCTGGCCGACTACACGATCGGCACCGTCGACGGCAAGGTCGAGATCGACGCCCGCGTCGGCTTCGGCGGCGAGACCCGCGCGCTCACCGCCGTCGGCAACGGTCCGATCGACGCGTACGTCAACGCGCTGCAGTCCCTGGGCGTGGCGGTACGGGTGCTCGACTACCACGAGCACGCGCTGTCCTCCGGTGGGGACGCGCAGGCCGCCGCGTACGTGGAGTGCGAGGTGGACGGCCGTACGGTGTGGGGCGTCGGAATGGACGCCAACATCGTCACCGCCTCGATCAAGGCGGTCACGAGCGCGGTGAACCGCACCCGCGCCTGATCCCGGCACGGCACGGCGGGGCCTCAGCGTGACGCGGGGGCCCCGCCCTCCCGCCCGGGGCGGTGGATGAGCACGGCGGCGAGCACCGCGCCGACCAGCAGCAGCCCCGCGCACCACGCCAACGCCCCCCGGTACGCGTCGGCCAGCGCCCCCTTCTGCTCGTACCCGGTGCCCGACAGCCCCACCAGCAGCGGCAGCGCGGCCACCGCGAGCAGCCCACCGGCCCGGGAGGCGGCGTTGTTGAAGCCGCTCGCCACTCCGGCGAACCGGTCCGACACCGCGCCCAGCACCGACGTGGTCAGCGGCGCGACCACGAGCGTGAGCCCGGCGCCGAACAACGCCACGCCCGGCAGCACGTCCACCCAGTACGACGCGCCCGGCCCGACCCGTCGCAGCAGCAGCAGGCCCACGGCGGCGATCACCGGGCCGACGGTGAGCGGCAGACGGGGGCCGATGCGGGCCGACAGCGCGCCCGCGCGCGGCGAGCCGACCAGCAGCAGCACCGTCATCGGCACGGTGGCCAGGCCGGTGAGCAGCGCCGACCAGCCGACCACGTTCTGCAGGTAGACGGCGAGGAAGAAGGTGAACCCGCCGAGCGCCGCGTACACCACCACCGTGAAGACGTTGAGCACCGAGAACAGCCGGCTGGAGAACAGCCCGGTGGGCAGCATCGCGGTGTCGCCGCGCCGCCGCTCGACCAGCACGAAGACCACCACGGCGGCCACCCCGAGCACCGCCGAGACCAGCACCGCAGGGGAGTCCGGGCCGCGCGCCGGGGCGTCGATCAGCGCGTACGTGATGCCGCCGAGCGCGAGCGCGCCGAGCAGCGCGCCCGCCACGTCGAACCGCCGCCCGCCGCCGGTACGTGACACCTGCTCGTCGCGGCTCTCCGGAACCCAGCGCAGCGCGGCGAGCACCACGCCGACGGCCAGCGGCAGGTTGACGAAGAAGATCCACCGCCAGGAGAGCGTGTCGATGAGCCAGCCGCCGAGCAGCGGACCGAGCGCGGTGGACACTCCGGACAGCCCGGACCAGGTGCCGATGGCCCGGCCCCTGTCGTCCGGGTGGAAGCTGGCCTGGAGCACCGACAGCGACCCGGGGGTGAGCAGCGCCCCGCCGGCGCCCTGGAGGAACCGGGCGGCGACGAGCCAGCCGGTGTCCTGGGCCAGCCCGCAGAGCACCGACGCCGCCGCGAACCAGACCACACCGGACAGGAAGACGCGCCGCCTGCCGAACCGGTCGCCGAGCGCGCCACCGAGCAGCACGAACGCGGCGAGCATGAGCAGATAGCCGTTCACGGTCCATTGCAGACCGGCGACCGTGGCGTCCAACTCGGCGCCGAGGCGTGGCAGCGCGACGTTGACCACGGTGCTGTCCAGGAACACCATGCCGGAGGCGAGGATCGCGGCGAGCAGCGTGCCGCGTCCGGCGGCGGTGCCGGTACGCAGCGCGGGAGCGGGTGCTGTCACGTCTCACCACTCTGCCCGCCGCCCACCGTCGACGCCACGAATCACGGAAACCGCGGCCGGGTACTGTGCGGACTCGCCCGGAGCACGCAAGCTGGAGAGGTGTCGTCTGTGCGTACGAGATCAGGAGCCCGAGCCGGGCTGGCCGCCGCGCTGAGCGCGGTGCTCGCCCTCGGCGTGGCCGGCTGCGACGTGTCGGTCAACGAGCCGGAGGCGCCGCCGAGCGCCTCCGGGAACGTGAACAAGCAGCTCGGTGAGCTGACAGTGGCCACCGCCGGGGCGATGAAGGGCTACAGTCGCTCCCGCTTCCCGCACTGGCGGAACACCGGCAAGAACTGCGACGTACGCGACAGCGTGCTGCAACGCGACGGCGAGGGCATCAAGCTGTCCGGCTGCAACGTGGTGGGTGGCCGGTGGGAGAGCGTCTACGACGGTGTGGTGCTCAACGATCCGTCGGACGTGGACATCGACCACACCGTGCCGCTGGCCGCCGCGTGGCGCTCCGGCGCGGACGAGTGGGACGACTCGAAGCGCGGCGACTTCGCCAACGACCTGACCCGGCCACAGCTCATCGCGGTTTCGGCGCGGTCCAACCGGGCAAAGGGTGACCAGGATCCGTCCCAGTGGAAGCCGCCGAACCGGTCGTCCTGGTGTCAGTACGCGGCGGACTGGGTGACGGTCAAGCACTACTGGAAGCTGACTGTGACAAGCGCCGAGAAGGCCGCTCTCACCGACATGCTGGAGGGCTGCACATGGGCGAGCAAGCCGTGACCGGGCCGGAGGCCACACCGGCGCCGGCGGACACGCCGCAGACAGACGCCGCACCGGCCCCGGAGACGGCGGCCGGGCCGGCCTCGGCCGGGATGACGGCGGACGGCCGGCAGACGGCGCCCGCCGACGTCTCCGGGGCGGGCATGGCCGCCGACGCGGTGCCGGGCGCACCGGCCGGGGGCGCGCCGGGCGGTCCGGCGGACCGCACCGCTGACATCACCCCCGGCCCGGGCGGGGTCATGACCGACGAGGTGGGCGTGGTGACCGGCGAGTTGACGCTGCGCACCGAGCACGCCGACGGCCGGGTCACGCTGCGGGTGCAGTACAAGGACGCCGACGAGTGGTATGTGGTCACCGGCGGTTCGGCGCCGCTGGCCGACCCGGCCGCGCTGGACGCCGTGCACACGATCGCGGTGGGCCTGCTCAACCGCCCCGAGGGCTGATCCGGGGCGACGCGTCGGCCCCGGGCGGGGCCGACGCGTCGTCGTGTCACGGGGTGGGGATGAGCTCGCCGGTCTCGCCCGGCGCCGCGCCGTCGTCCGGCCGGACCAGCTCCGGTTCCACCTCGTGCGGCCGGATCCTGCCGGCGGCGATGTCCTCGGCGTAGTGGCAGGCGACCCGGTGTCCGTCGAGCACCTCGCGCAGCGCGGGCCGCTCGGCGGCGCAGCGGGTGGGCTGGGCCCACGGGCAGCGGGTGTGGAACCGGCAGCCGGCCGGCGGGTTCGCCGGTGACGGCAGGTCGCCGGCGAGGAGGATCCGCTCCCGGCGGTCCTCGACCTGCGGGTCGGGCACCGGCACCGCCGACATGAGCGCCCTGGTGTACGGGTGCATCGGCTCCCGGTAGAGGTCGTCGCTGGACGCCTCCTCCACCAGGCCGCCGAGGTACATCACCCCGACCGTGTCGGCGATGTGCCGGACCACCGCCAGGTCGTGCGCGATGATCAGGTACGTGAGGCCGCGCTCCTTCTGGAGGTCGACCAGCAGGTTGAGCACCTGGGCCTGGATCGACACGTCCAGCGCGGACACCGGCTCGTCGGCGACGATCAGGTCCGGTTCGAGCACCAGCGCCCGGGCGATGCCGATGCGCTGGCGCTGGCCGCCGGAGAACTCGTGCGGATACTTGCTCAGCGCGGACGCGGGCAGGCCGACCGCGGCGAGCGCCTCCCGGAGCCGCTTGTCGACGGCCGCCTTGTCCTTTGCCAGACCGTGCGCCTTGAGGCCCTCGACCAGCAGCGACTCCACCGACTGTCGGGGATCGAGGCTGGACAGCGGGTCCTGGAAGATCATCTGGATGCGGCGGCGGATCCGGCGCATCGGCTCGTCCTTGAGCGCGCGAAGGTCGGTGCCGTCGAAGACGATCTCACCGTCGGTCGGCTCGACCAGCCGCAGCAGCCCTCGCCCCAGCGTGGACTTGCCGCAGCCCGACTCGCCCACGAGCCCGTACGTCTCGCCCCGGTTGATGGAGAGCGAGACCCCGTCGACGGCGTAGACGTGCCCGATCGTCCGGTCGAAGAGCACACCGCTCTTGATCGGGAAGTGGACCTTCACGTCGCGCAGTTCGACCAGGGGTCCGGTCCGCTCGGTCGACTCGGTCACGGGACCGCCACCTCCTCGGAAACGGGGTTGTTGCAGCGCAGGTCGCCGCCGGCGACGGTGGGCTCGAGCGGGGGCGTGCCGTCGAGGCAGGCGTCCACCACGTTGTCGCACCGGGGCGCGAACGCGCAGCCCTCCGCCCAGGGGATGTTGTCGGCCACCGAGCCGCGGATGGCGTGCAGCCGTTCGCTCCGCGGCGAGTCGAGCCTCGGCACGGAGCTGAGCAGCCCGTGCGTGTACGGGTGCCGTGGCCGGCCGAACAACTCGTGCCGGTCCGCCCGCTCCACGATCTTCCCGCCGTAGAGGACGTTGACCGTGTCGCAGAGCCCGGCCACCACCCCCAGATCGTGCGTGATCATGATCAGCGCGGTGCCGGTCTCATCGACGAGCTGCTTGAGCAGCGTGAGGATCTGCGCCTGGATCGTCACGTCCAGGGCGGTGGTCGGCTCGTCGGCGATCAGCAGCCGCGGCTTGCAGGCCAGGGCGATGGCGATCAGTGCGCGCTGCCGCATGCCGCCGGAGATCTGGTGCGGGTATTCCTTGAGCCGCCGGGCCGGGTCCGGGATGCCGACCGCGTCGAGCAGCTCCCGGGCCTCCTTCCGCGCCTCCTTGCGGTCCATGCCGCGGTGCCGTTCGAGCACCTCGGCCACCTGGATGCCGATCGGGATCACCGGGTTCAGCGAGGAGAGCGGGTCCTGGAAGATCATGCCGATGTCTCGGCCGCGCCGGTCCCGCAGGTCCTCCGCGCGCAGTTTCAGCAGATCGGCCCCGTCGAAGTTGACCTCGCCGGTGACCCGGTTCCCGCGCCGCGGCAGCAGGCCCATGATGGCCAGGCTGGTGACGCTCTTGCCGCAGCCGGACTCGCCGACCAGGCCCACCGTCTGCCCCGGCTCCACACTGAAGCTGACCTCGTCGACCGCGGTGAACGGGCGCTCACCGCGGCGCTGGAACACGACGCTCAGGTCGCGTACGTCGAGCAGGCTCATCGGGTCACTTCCTCACCGTGCTGGTCGTTGATCCGCACCGCCGTCACCGCCGGCTCTTCGGGTCGATCGCCTCGCGCATGCCCTCGCCCAACAGGGTGAAGCCGAGCGCCACCACGATGATCGCGGCGGCCGGGAAATAGGCCAGCTCGGGCCGGACCTCGAAGTAGCGCTGACCGTCCACACCGAGCATCAGGCCCCACTCCGCCCGGTTGATGTCGGGGTCACCGAGGCCGAGGAAGGACAACGACGCGGCTTCCAGGATCGCGGTGGAGAGCGTCAGCGTCGCCTGCACGATCACCGCCGTCATCGCGTTCGGCAGCATGTGCCGCAGCACGATCGCCCCACGCTTGACGCCGAGCGCCCGGGCAGCCAGCACGTGGTCGCTCTCCCGCTGGGCGAGCATCGAGCCGCGTAGCAGCCGGGCGAAGATCGGCACGTTGACGATGGCCACCGCGAGGATGACCGTCCACTGGCTGGACCGGCTGGCCAGGGCCACCAGGCTGATCGCCAGCAGCAGGGCGGGCAGGGCCAGCATCACGTCGGTGAAGCGCATGAGGATGTTGTCGACCCAGCCCCCGAACGCGCCGGCGAACGCACCCACCAGCACACCCAGGACCAGCCCGATCAGCGTGGCGAGCACGCCGACGAACAGTGTCTGCCGGCTGCCGTGGATCATCCGGGACAGGAAGTCCCGGCCGAGCGGGTCGGAGCCGAGCGGGAAGTCGCTGCTGGCCCCGGGGATGTTGTCGACGGTCAGGTTCTTGGTCAGCTCGTCGAAGCGCTGCGCCGGGTCGTGTGGCGCGAGCAGCGGCGCGAAGATCGCGACGAGCACGAAGAGCGCCACGATCGCCGCGCCGACCATCGCGGTCGGGTTGCGGCGCAGCCGGCGGAGCGCGTCCCGGACCAGGCTCACCCCGCCCTTCTCGGCGGTGGCCTGAGCCAGCTGTTCCAGCCGGGCGCGCTTGCGCTCGCCGAGCCGGTCCAGGCCACGGGGCAGGCTGCCCTCGGGCTTCTCGGTGACGGCCGACGGGTCCACGCTCTCGCGCGGGGTACCCACGACGGGCCGGGTGATCGGATCGCTCATCGGACACGCACCCTCGGGTCGATGAAGGCGTAGGAGAGGTCGACCAGGAGGTTGACCAGCACGAATACCAGCGCGGCCAGCAGGATCAGCGCCTGGAGCACCGGGTAGTCGCGGCCGCCGCTGATCGAGTCGTAGATCAGCGTGCCGAGCCCGCCCCAGTTGTAGACCCGCTCGGTGAGCACCGCGCCGGAGAGCAGCGCACCGGTCTGCAGGCCGATGGTGGTGACCACCGGCAGCAGCGCGTTCCGCAGGATGTGCCGCCCCCGGATCGTACGGTGCCGCAGGCCCTTCGCCTCGGCGGTGCGGACGAAGTCCTCGTTGAGCACGTCGAGCACGCTGGCGCGGGTGATCCGGACGACGACCGCGAGCGGGATGGTGGCCAGCGTGATCGCCGGCAGGATCAGGTGCCACAGCGCGTCGCCGGCGGCGTCGAACTCCCGGGTGAGCAGGCCGTCCAGCACGAAGAAGCCGGTGATGTCGGTGTTGTCGATCCCGGTGCTGATCCGACCCGAGGGTGGGAACAGGTGCATGTTCTGGGTGAAGACGTCCTTGAGCAGATAGCCCAGGAAGAAGATCGGGATCGAGATGCCGAGCAGGGTGCCGCCGATGCTCAGGTTGTCGAGCAGCCGGCCGCGGTGGCGGGCGGCGAGATAGCCGAGCGGCACACCGAGCCCGATGGCGATGATCATGGAGGCGGCGGCCAGCTCGACGGTCGCCGGGAAGGCACGGCCGATCACCTCGGTGACCGGGTCACCGCTCCGGATCGAGTTACCGAAGTCGCCGGTGAGCAGCCGCTGCATGAACTTCGCGTACTGCACCAGGATCGGCTGGTCGTAGCCCAGCGCCTTGATCAGCAACGCGCGGCGCTCCGGCGTGGCCCGCTCACCGAGCAGCGCCTCGACCGGGCCACCGGGCAGGTTCCGCAGCCAGACGAAGACCAGCGCGGACAGCCCTATCAGGGTCACCACCAGCTGGAGCAGGCGGCGAACTATGACTCGCAACATCTCTCACACACCAGATTCTTGGTTGAACAGCGGGTCGGCCCGGGCCGGGAGCGAGCGCCCGGCCCGGGCCGATTCCGCGTATAACGTCAGCGGTGGATGTCGCGTCAGCCGACGCTGACGGTGTTGAACCGCTCGTCGGTCAGCGGGCTGGCGACGAGACCCTTGACGTCCTTGGTGACCACGATGGCCGGCGGGGCGTGCCAGACCGGCACGGCCGGCAGCCACTTGGCGGCGACGTCGCGGTTGACCTGCTCCCAGGCCGCCTTCTTGGCGTTCTCGTCGACCGTGCCGTCGGCCTTGGCGATGGCGTCGAACATCTCGGTCATGCCCGCGGCGCCGAACTCGACCTTCGCGCGGCCGAAGAACGTGCCGACGAAGTTGCCCGGGTCGTTGTAGTCACCGGTCCAGCCGAGCAGGTGCAGGTCGTGCTTGCCGAACTGCTGCACGTCGTCCTTGTAGCCACCGTTCCACGGGCGAGCCACACCGTTGACCGTGATGCCGACGGCCTTCAGGTCGTTGGCGAGGACGGTGAAGATCTCCTGCGGGTTCGGCATGTACGGCCGGGACACGTCGGTCGGGTAGTAGAAGTTGAGCGTCAACTTCTCCGCGCCGGCCTCCTTGAGCAGCTGCTTGGCCTTCTCCGGGTTGTAGTCGTACTTCTGCACGTCCGGCGCGTAGCCGAGCACGCTCTCCGGCATGAACTCGTCGGCGACCTTGGTGCCACCCGGGCCCTTGGTCTGGACGAGCTGCTGACGGTTGAGGGCGTAGGCGATCGCCTGCCGCACCCGCAGGTCCTTCAGCTTCGGGTTCTTCTGGTTGAAGCCGAGGTAGAGAATGTTGAACGCCGGGCGGTCGAGGACCTGGAAGCCCTCACCGGCCAGCGCCTTGCGGTCGGCCGGGGCCGGGAAGTCGATGCCCTGGACGGTGCCCGCCCTCAGTTCCTGCTTGCGGGTGTTCTCGTCCTTGATGATCTTGATGATCAGCTTGTCGACCTTGGCCTTCTCGCCCCAGTAGTCGGCGTTGCGCTCCAGGGTGACCTCACCCTTGCTCTTGTCCCAGCCCACGAACTTGAACGGGCCGGTGCCGACCGGGTGCTCGTTGGCGAACGCGCTGTACTCGAAGGAGTCGCCGTTCTGCTTGACCGTGTCGGCGTCGTACTTCTTCAGCGCGTCAGGGCTGGCGATCGAGAGCGCGGTGAGCGCGAAGGCACCGGGGAAGGCACCCTTGTACTTGTTCAACGTGACGACGGCGGTGCCGTCGTCCTTCGCCTCGCACTTGTTGTAGACCGGGTCTCCGGCGCCCTCGGCCTCGTTCTTGGCAAAACCGCCGAAGACGTCCGAGTAGTAGATCATCTGCGACTGGGCGGCGGCGCCCTTCATGTTGAACCAGCGGTCGAAGTTGAAGCAGACCGCAGCGGCGTTGAAGTCGGTGCCGTCGTGGAACTTCACCCCCTTGCGGAGCTTGAAGGTCCAGACCTTGCCCTCCGGGTCGTGCTCCCAGCTCTCCGCCAGGGCACCCTGCAGATCGGCGGTGCCGGGCTTGTTCTGCACGAGGGTGTCGTACATCTGGCGGATCGGCCGGAAGGTTTCACCGTCGTCGTTGAAGATCGGGTCGAAGTTCTTCGGGTCCCCGGCACCGGCGAAGACGAAGGTGCCGCCGGTCTTGGCGTCACCACCGCCCTCTTCGCGGTCGCTCTTGGCGCAGCCGGACGCACCGACCGCCAGGGCGGCCACGGCCGCGAGGGCCACGGCCGTTTTCAGCCTGCTCGCCTGCATCTCTCACCTCTGTCATGCGCATGTGTTCACGCCCGAGCTGTGACTCAGTCCGTGAGCGGGAGGTTATGGCATGTCACACAGAAGAGGAACGGGCGAAGGGCAATCGCTATCAAGCCGACACCTTCTGAGAGATTCTCACGGCTTGCGGCGCGGTATCGAGGAATGTTGCCGTCGGCGCGGCCCGCCCCGGGCCCGGTGGTGGGCACGCCGCACACCACCGGGCCGGGTTCAGACCGCCCGGCGCCCCTCGAAGGCCCGGCCCAGCGTGATCTCGTCGGCGTACTCCAGGTCGCCGCCGACCGGCAGTCCACTCGCGAGCCGAGTCACCGCGATCCCCATCGGCTTGACCATCAGCGCCAGGTAGGTAGCGGTCGCCTCGCCCTCGGTGTTCGGGTCGGTGGCGAGGATCAGCTCGCGGACCGTCCCGCTGCCGAGGCGGGTCATCAGCTCACGGATCCGCAGGTTGTCCGGCCCGATGCCCTCCAGCGGATTGATCGCGCCGCCGAGCACGTGGTAGCGCCCGCGGAACTCGCCGGTCCGCTCGATCGCCACCACGTCCTTCGGCTCCTCGACCACACAGAGCACCTCGTCGCCGCGCCGTGGGTCGCGGCAGATCCGGCACTGCTCCGACTCCGCCACGTTGTAGCAGGTCGTGCAGAACCGGACCAGGTCCTTGACCTTGCGCAGCGCGCCGGCCAGACGGTTGACGTCGGCCGGATCCGCCGACAGCACGTGGAACGCGATCCGCTGGGCACTCTTCGGGCCCACGCCCGGCAGCCGGCCCAGCTCGTCGATCAGATCCTGGATGGCACCCTCGTACATCTGCCGGCTCAGAACCCGGACAGGCCGAGGCCGCCCATGCCGCCCGCGAGCGGGCCCATCTTCTTCTCGGTCAGCTCGCGGGCCGCCTCGGCGGCGTTGTGCACGGCCGCGACGACCAGGTCCTCGAGCGTCTCGACGTCCTCCGGGTCGACCGCCTTCGGGTCGATCTTGATCGCCTTCAGCTCACCGGTACCGGCGACCGTCGCGGTGACCAGGCCGCCGCCGGCGGTGCCGGTCAGCTCCGCCTCGGCCAGCTCGGCCTGGGCCTTGGCGATCTGCTGCTGCATCTTCTGCGCCTGCTTCAGCATCTGCTGCATGTTCGGCTGTCCACCTGGGCGCACGGACCGCTCCTTCTTCCACTCGACTGCTCGGCCGCGCCCAGCCTAGTCGGGCCACGGCGCCGCTTCCTCGCGGTCGGCGCGCGCTCAGCGCGCGTCCACCTCGTCGATCTTCTCCGCCCCGAACGTCTCACGCAGCAGCTGCACCGCCTGCTCCTCGCTCGACTGCCGCGCCGTCCGCTCGTCGATCACCTCGTCAAGCGGCTCGTCGCCCGGATCGAAACCCTCGTAGGCAGGTGCCGCCGCCGGCGCGCCACCGCCCCGCACCGGGCCGTCGAAGTCCGGGTCGTAGGGCGGCTCGCCCGCCCACTCGGCATCGGCCGTCTTCCGCGACGGCTGCGCGGCGCGCGGCCCCTTGCCGGGACCACCGCCCGCAGCGGCCGCCGCCGCGGCCGCACGCGCCGCCGCGATAGCGCTGTTCTTCGCCCCACCACCCGCGGATCGCGGCCCACCGGCGGGTGCCGGCGCCGCCGCAGGTGCGGCAGGCTTGGGTACGACGACAGGCGCGGTGGCGGTCGCCGTGCCCCCGCCCGGACGAGCCGCCGCCGGCCAGTCCTCCCCGTCGCCGGTGCTCGCCGAGGCGGTACCGGCTGTCGAGGCCGTGCCGGTCGCCGCGCCTCCGAGGCGGGCCGGTTCCGGCCAGTCCTCCTCGCCGACCTGCTCGACCGCAGCGGCCGTCGCCGGTCGGTACGAGGCGTCGGCCGAACCCGCACCGGACCGGCCCGCCGGCCTCCCGGCCTGGCTTCCGGTAGCTGGATCGCCGGCGGCTCGGCCCGGACCCGCGTCGGCTGCGACCGGCGGGGGGAAGGCCGGAGCGGCGCCGGAATCGGGGCGCACGTGAGCCGCGCCGGAGATGGGCTGGCGGGCGGGCGCGGTGTCGGACGCCGGGCCGGGCGGACCGGGTGCCGGGCGGGCCGGGGCGCTGTCGGACGCGTTGCGGGCAGGTGCGGCGTCGGCCTGCGCGCGGCCCGCTCCGGACGGGCGGGACGGGCCACCGAGCGTGGCCGCGCCGCGCTCCCCCGCCACCTCGCAGCGGATCTGCCAGCGACCGCCCAGCTCCTCGTAGAGCGCGTCGGTCAGCACGGCCGCGTGGTCGGCCATCATCTTCGCCAGCACCGTCGACTTCACGGTCAGCACGAGCGTGTCGCCGTCCAGGTCGCGTACCACCGCGTCACGCATCAGCGCGGCGATCCGCTTGTTGCTCCGGTTGACCTTGCCGACCACCTCGGACCAGACCCGGCGTACAGCGACCGCGTCGAGCGCGCCGGGATTCGCCGCGCCGGGGCGGGGCGGCTCGGGCGTGGCCGGGTCGGGCATCACCGCGGACGGCGGTACCGGGCGTCGGGCAGCAGCGGGAGCGTCCGAGGCGACAGGAGCCGGGCCGGAAGCGACCGGGTTGACGGTGGCTCGCTCGGGAGCGGCCGGGGCAGCGGAACCGGCCTCCGGGCCGCCTCCCGGCTCCGTCACGGCGGCAGCCGCGCCCGGGGCGGGAGCCGCGGGGCGTACCCCCTGGGTCTGCGTGGGGTGCGCGGAGTCGGCGGCGGCCGGCGGCAGCTCGGCGCCCCCGAGCGTCAGCCGGCGTTCCATGCGTTCCAGGCGCTGGAGCAGGCCGCCGGAGGAGTCGTCCGCGCCGGGCAGGAGCATCCGGGCGCAGATCAGCTCCAGCAGCAGTCGGGGCGCGGTGGTGCCGCGCATCTCGACCAGGCCGTTGTGCACGATGTCCGCGCAGCGGGACAGGGTGGCCTGGCCGAGCTGCTGCGCCTGGGCGGCCATCCGCTCGATCTGGTCGGCCGGGCCGTCGATGAGGCCCTTGGCCGCGGCGTCCGGCACCTGCTGCAGGACGATCAGGTCGCGGAGGCGCTCCAGCAGGTCGGAGGCGAAGCGGCGCGAGTCGTGCCCGGCCTCGGCGACCCGGTCGACGGTGGCGTACGCGGCGGCGCCGTCACCGGCGGCGAGCGCGTCACACATCTCGTCGATCAGCGCGGCGTCGGTGACACCGAGCAGCGCGGCGGCCTTGGCGTAGCCGACGCCGTCAGGTCCGGCGCCGGCGATGAGCTGGTCGAGCACGGAGAGGCTGTCCCGCATGCTGCCCCCGCCGGCGCGCACCACCAGCGGGAAGACCGCCGGCTCGACCTTGACGCCTTCCGCCTCGCAGAGCTGCTCCAGATAGGGGCGGACCACCTTCGGCGGGAACAGCCGGAACGGGTAGTGGTGGGTCCGCGACTTGATCGTGCCGAGGACCTTCTCCGGCTCGGTGGTGGCGAAGATGAACTTGACGTACTCCGGGGGCTCCTCGACCAGCTTGAGCAGGGCGTTGAAGCCGGCCGACGAGACCATGTGCGCCTCGTCGATGATGTAGATCTTGAAGCGGCTGCGGGCCGGCGCGAAGAACGCCTTCTCGCGCAGCTCACGGGCGTCGTCGACACCACCGTGGCTGGCCGCGTCGATCTCGATGACGTCGATCGAACCGCCGCCGTCGGGAGCCAGCCCGCGGCACGAGTCACACTGCCCGCACGGCTCGGGGGTGGGGCCCTGTTCGCAGTTGAGCGAACGGGCCAGGATCCGGGCGCTGGAGGTCTTGCCGCAGCCCCGCGGACCGGAGAAGAGGTAGGCGTGATTCAGCCGTCCGCTGCGCAGCGCCTGCGACAACGGCTCGGTGACCTGCTCCTGGCCGATCATCTCGGCGAACGTCCGCGGCCGGTACTTGCGGTAAAGGGCCAGTGCCACCCGTCCCGCCTCCTCTCGACCGAGCCATTCTGCGCCGGTCGGCCCCGGGTGACCACCCACCACCCCGTGACCCGACCCGCAGCGACGTTACCCGGCCCGGGAGACAGAAAGGCCTCCCGTGCACCCGGCAGAGCTCGCTTATCCTTGCTGCCTTCCGGCCCTGGGGAGGTTCACGAGATACCGCCGCACGGGAGGTGACGCCAAGCCTACCCGAAGGGTTGTGGATCTTCCGGGAGGGTGGGGTGGCCCGCCGCCGCGGGACCTGTATCCTGGCTCGCGGAGGATTCGCCTAGAGGCCTAGGGCGCACGCTTGGAAAGCGTGTTGGGTTTACACCCTCACGAGTTCGAATCTCGTATCCTCCGCTCGCAGACGACAGGGTCGGCTCCCGCACGGGACCGGCCCTGAGTCGTACTGCGCGGCGAGACTCACCGGCCGCCCAACTGGTCCCGCCGCCGCTTCAGGTACGCCGTCTCCGCGCTGTTCCCGGCCAGCTCGATCGCCCGCTCGTACGCCTCACGCGCCTCCCCACCCCGCCCCATCCGGCGCAACAACTCGGCGCGCGTCGCGTGGTACGCGTGATAGCCGTCCAGCGGCAACCCGTCCACCTCGGCCAGCGCGACCTGCGGCCCGTCCAGTTCGGCGACCGCCACAGCCCGGTTGAGCCGCACGATCGGCGACGGGTCGACGCGTACCAAATGGTCGTAGAGCGCGGCGACCTGCGCCCAGTCGGTGTCCCGCGCGTCGTGGGCGTCGGTGTGGACGGCGTTGACCGCGGCGAGGATCTGGTAGCGGCCCGGCGGCCGGCCGGCGGCGATGCACGCGCGGACCAGGGCGTGACCCTCGGCGATGAGGTCGCGGTCCCAGGCGCCGCGGTCCTGCTCGGCGAGGACGACGAGTTCGCCGGTCGCGGACACCCGGGCGGGACGGCGGGCCTCGGTGAGCAGCATCAGCGCCAGGAGTCCGGTGGCCTCGTGGTCGTCGGGCATGAGCGTACGGACCAGCCGGGTGAGCCGGATCGCCTCGCCGGTCAGGTCGGCGCGGACCGCCTCCTTGCCGGGATCGGACGCGAGGTAGCCCTCGTTGAAGATCAGGTAGAGCACGGCGAGCACGCCGGATACCCGGGCCGGCAGGTCATCGCGGGACGGCACCCGGTACGGGATCCCGGCCGCCTTGATCTTCGTCTTGGCCCGCGTGATCCGCCTGCTCATAGCGGCTTCCTGGACCAGGTACGCCCGCGCGATCTCCGGCACGGTGAGCCCGCCGACCAGGCGCAGCGTCAGCGCCACCCGCGCCTCCATGGCCAGCGCCGGGTGGCAGCAGGTGAAGATCAGGCGGAGCCGGTCGTCGTCGATGACACCAAGCGGTTCCGGGACGTCGGCCAGCATCAGCGCCTCCCGGTGCTTGTCCTCCCGCCGGCTCTCGCGCCGGATCCGGTCGACGGCCCGCCGGTACGCGGTGGTGGTGAGCCACGCGCCGGGGTTCGGCGGTACGCCGTCGGCCGACCACCGCTCGACGGCGGCGGCGAACGCCTCGGCTGCCATCTCCTCCGCCACGTCGAGGTCGCCGATGCGCCGGGCGATCGTGGCGACCACCCGGGCCCACTCCTCACGGTGCACCCGGGTGAGCACCTCGCCGACGTCGGTCACGCGCCCAGGAACGGCCGCAACTCGACCCGCCTGTTGCACCGCTGCGACGCCAGTGCGGCGAGCGGGAGCGCCACGTCGAAGTCCGGCGCCTCGATGATCCAGAACCCTCCGACGTATTCCTTCGTCTCCAGGTAGGGCCCGTCGGTGAGCACCGGGCCACCGTCCCGCGCGTCGACGACCGTGGCCGTCTCGGGCGACGCGAGGCCACCGGCGAAGACCCAGTGGCCGTCGGCTCGCAGCCGCTCGTTGAACTCACCGATCGCGGCCATCTCCGCGTCGGTGGCCGAGCCGGTCGTGTCGTCGAGTACGGAGATCAGGTACTGCGCCATCGGTTCCTCTTTCACTCTGGTCGGCCGCCGCCCGGGCTGCCGTCACCCCGGCTACGAACGCCGCCACCCCGATCCGACAGCCTCCGACGAGGTCGATCACCCAATTCTCGTACGTGGCACGTCAAAGCCCTCGTCCTAGTCATGGCCGGTTATGCGTTGCATGTATAACCGACAGTCACTGAGCAGGTTGAATAAGTGAGTGATCGCGGCATCGAGGCCAGACAGGTGTGCGCGTTGCGGCGCCAACCTGGCTGCCGACAACGGCTCGGGACGGTGCGCTCCCTGTCAACGAGCGGAGCGGGACCGCATCGTCGCTGCTCCCGACGTTCCACCCAGCTTCTGGTCCCATGAACCGCTTCGCCATGCGCTTGCGGATCGGCACCTCGGTCGCGTTGTCCGCGCCTACCGTCACCATCCCTATCACGGGCGACAGCCGCTGCCCCAAACCACTGTCGCCGGCTGGTTCGGGATTACGCAGGCGCAACTGAGCCGCATCGAGAACGGACCAGCGGTGGTGCACCTCGACCGACTGGCGCATTGGGCCCGCGTGCTGCGGATACCCGCGCACACCTTGTGGTTCCGACTGCCGCCCGCACCAGGTGACACCCCGGTGCCGGTCGATGCCGTGGAGGTGGGTCCTCACCTGATCCGCGCACTCCGGTCCGCAGATCGTCAAGTCGGCGGCAAGAACCTCTACAGCACCGTGCGGGCACACCTCGTCACCTTCTCCAGGCCGACAGGTCGTCCTCCTGCCATGCCCCCGCAAGTGCTCATGGCGGCCGCCGTCCTGCACGAGATGGCCGGTTGGATGGCACACGATTCCGGGGACAGCACGACGAGTAGACGGCACTTCCTTGATGCCTTGGCGCTCGCCGTCGACAGCAGAGATGCGCTGCTGGTGGCGCAGGTGCACGGAAGCCTGAGCCACCTCGCCTGCCACGGTGGAAACGCGGAGGCCGCGATCTCACATGCCAGCGACGGGCTCGGGGCCGTCGCTCAAGAGGAGGCCGGCGCTCTGATACGCGCCCGTCTTCTCGCCTTGCAGGCACGCGGCCTCGCCGCGGCGGGTCTCACCGCCGACTGCCACTCTTCCCTTCAGCGGGCTGAGTCCGCCTTCGCGGAGGCGGCACCTGCACCCACGGAATGGCTGAGTCCATTCGACCGCACCTCGTTCGATATCGAGTCGGCGCGCTGCCTGCTTCGCCTCGGTGACGTCACGGCCGCTCTTCGCATCCTCAACGGCAACGTCGCCGAGCGGCCGGGCGGCCGGGTGCGGAGTCAGGCGCTCGCGCGGATGCTCCTGGCCACTGCGCTCGTCGGGCAGGCCCGGATCGAGGAGGCGTGCGACCTGACGCACCAGACCGTCGAACTCACCCACGGTCTGGGATCGGCTGTCGTCCTCGACCAGCTCAGACATCTCGCACTGCTCCTGCGGTCGCATGCCGTCCGGTGCCCGGACGTGCCACAGCTTCTGGACCGGCTTCGCGACACCGTCCGGGAGCGGAGATGGGTGGCGCTGCCGCTGCCGACGAAGTGAGGACGGCTGACAATCGTCGGTATGGCCGACGAGCGTCCCCTGTACGAGCGAGATCCGGCAGCCTGGCAGATCCACCTCGCCGAGGGCAACGCGCGGCAGCCCCGGAAGCGGGTGGGGGCCGACGTACTGCTGCGCAACGGTGACGGCGACATCCTGTTGGTAGATCCGCGCTACAAGCCGGACTGGGACCTGCCGGGCGGCATGGCGGAGGCGAACGAGCCGCCGCACCTGGCCGCCGAGCGGGAGGTACGCGAGGAGTTGGGTCTCGAACTGCGCGTCGGGCCGTTGCTGGTCGTGGACTGGGTGGCACCGCACGGCCCTTGGGACGACAGCTTGATGTTCATCTTCGACGGCGGCGCACTGCCTCCCGCCGAGCTGTTGAAACCGGCTGACGGCGAACTGGCCGACGCACGATTCGTTGCGCTCGATGATGCGCAGGCGCTGCTTCGCCCGTACGTTTGGCATCGGCTGCGTCACGCGGTGGCCGCGCTGAGCGACGGACGCCCGAGGTACCTGACCAACGGAACCATCTGAGACCGTCGTACACATGTTCCATCCACAGCCTGTGGACGCCGAGAGGACCGGATGAGTTACCAGCTCAGCGCCGTGGTCGCCGACGTCGAGCTGCTGCGCGAGCAGACCGCCGACCTGGACCACGCGGTGCTCGCCGCGCTCCGCCAGGACTTCGCGCTGCTGCCTGTCACCCCGCAACTGGTGCAGGAACTGACAGGTGGCCTGCCGGACTACGCCGTCGACGAGCCCCACGCCGAGCGCCCGTTCCGGCTGGTGCTCTCGCCGCCACTGGCGGAGGCGCTGGCCCGCTGGTCGAGGAGCGGCCCGGTGGCGTACCTGGAAGCGGAGTTCGCGGGCGGCCTGGGCCACCAGTCAGCGGTGGTCTGGCTGGGCGGAGAGGTGAGCTGGGGCCCACGGTACGACGCCGCGCTGGACCGGCCGCGCACCGAGTGGCCGATCAACACCGCGCTGGCCCGGCTGGGCGCGGAGCCGGGCGCGTGGATCGACCCGTTCGCCGAGCTGGGCCTGCACCTGGAACGCGACACGGACGGCTGGCTGGCGCACGGCCGCCGCGGACTGTCCGCCGATTACTGGGACGAGCTGGCCGAGGACTGGGAACTGCGCCAATCCGATCAGCACCAGCAACCTCATCGCACCGGTCCCGTTGGTGACTGGGGGATTGCATGAAACTACGACAATTCGGCTTTATCGCCGCACTGCTTGCTGCCGCGTCCGCAGCCGGCAGCGGCGTTCATCCACAGTGGCCCACCCGCCCGGTCGGTGCCGCTCAGGTGGTCAGCCTGGACGGACTGCGCAACGCCGAGTTCGGCGACAGCGAGGCGGACCTGACCCGGCGCGGCGTGTTGCGCGCCGACGAGGCGGCCTGCGGGCCCGCACTCGTCGGGCACGGTTCGGTCAGCCCGATCTTCGTCGACGACCGGCTCGTCCTGCTCTGGCTCGACGACCCGATGAGCACGCCCGAGGGCATCAGCGCCGGCTCACCGGTCGGCACGGCCCGCGCCGCGTACCCCGGCGCCGTCGACCTGCCGGCGCCGCCCGGCAGTCACCGCTTCGCCGGGCTGCTCGCCCGCGACGGCGACCGCGCCTACCTGTTCCTGCACGACGGGGTCACCGTCCGGGAGATCATCGCCGGGTACGCGGACTGGGCCCGCCGCCTCTTCGACGAGGGCTACGGCCCCTGCTGATCGTCTATCGGCACCAGCGGCGACAGGCGAGGGAACCATGCTGTTGACCTGAGCGCTGCGGGCGGGCCCGACTGAACCACGGGTCAGAAGTCGGTCCCAAACTTGATGCGCTCCATGATGTCGATGACGTAGTGGACGATGTCGTCGACGGCGTTGGTGTAGGCGAAGATCCCAGGATGCACGCCGATCCGGGGGTCGAAGTTCGCCGCGGCGATGATCACCGGGCTTCTGACCCCTTGACGATCAAGTGCGTCGAGCAGGGTGATTCCCGCACTCTGCGCCGGCTGTTCCGTATCCCGCCGCATATCACTGATGATCAAGTCGTATTGACGACTCCGGAGTTTGGAGATCGCCCCGTCCGTGGAACGCGATGTGTCGACCGTCATGCCGAGTCGCCGAAAGAGTTGCATCAGCGGCAAGTTCCATTCCGGGTTGTCATCCACCCAGAGAATCTGGCCACCTTTCAGCATCTCGGCCGCATGTTGCAGCCGGGAGACGGCGGCGCGCTGCTCACTGACCGAGGGCGGCGCGCTTGCTTCGGATCGGGCAGCCGCTTCGACCAGCAACTTCTCGGCGAAGCCGAACTCGATCACTGGCGTCTTCACGCTGTGAAGGCGACCGATCTGCGGAATGATCGCGCTCCGAAGAGAAAGGTAGACCAGCGCGGCGAAGGTGACCCAGAGCAGCGTAGGTACGGCTTTGATCAACTCAACGGCAATGGCTTGAGACATCCACTCTCCATCCACCCCTGAACAAGCCCATCGAAGGGTAGCGTTCGCCGCCGAGTTCCGTCGATGCCTGAAACCCCATAAGAAGAGGCGTAGCGGATTGCCGACTCATTCCGGTCGCCGCCAGATCATCTTTAGATCGCACTTCGTGCCGCCGCCTCAGACGGGTCGTCCGGAGCCACACCTATCAAACCTGGCACCGAACAGGCAGGCTTCAGCCATGACTCCGGAGGAGCGACTCCAGCAGATGATCGAGGATCTTCGGCGAATGCGGCTGCAGTGCGAACCCAAGTCGAACCAAAATCCTCGCTACCTGCGGCACTCCAACGCCGTCTCGGCGCTGCGATGGATCATCGACGACCTGGCCAAGGAGGTGATCGCGCGTCCCGACAGGTTCAACGGCGGACATGATCAGCGGTTCGACTACCTGCAGGACTGCCGTGAACGATCCTGTACTGCAGCGAATGAGACCACAGTTGAGACCGCTGGTCCCCAGCAGCGTCACCGGGAGAACAGCCTCGCTCAGCTCATCGATCCGCGACCACGTCGGCAGTGCTCGTCGCCGGTACCCGCCGACGACACCCGGCAGTGAGAACGCCGGCCGAGCTGACAGCGGTCAGTACTTCCGCGACGGCTCAGCCGGCCCGGCGCCCGGCACGCTCGCGGGCAGTGCCGGTTGCAGGGCCTCCAGCGCCCGGCTGACGCCCAGGCCGACGAGGACCGCCAGCGCGAAGACGACCGTCGACAGCCACCGGGGGCCATTCGCGAGGAGGATGGTCATCTGCACCAGGCTCAGCAGGGCGACCCCCAGCACGGTGCCCGCGAAGCCGCCCCGCCCGCCGGCCACGCTCACGCCGCCGAGCAGGACGGCGCCGGCCACGAACGCCAGCTGGCCGATATCGGCCGACAGGGTTGTGGCGCCGATCCCGCCGACCAGCAGGACTCCGCCCGCGCCCGCGATCAGGCTGGAACCGCCCAGGCCGACAACCGCGCCCAGCAGCCGTGCGCCGAAAGGCGACGGCGGCTCCCCGGCGACGACCCGGTTGCCGCTCAGCGCCCGCCGCACCGCCGGAATCGACCACACCACCGCGCCGCCGATCGACAGCAGGAGAAACAGCACCAACCAGCCGGCCGCGGCACCGTCGGACCGGATCCAACCTTCCCTCGCGAGCCGCTGTGGACCGCCGCTGCCGATGGCGGCGAGCAGCATGCCCTGCGTCAGCGCCAGCCCGCCCAGCGACACCGCCCACCCGGGCGCCTGCAGCAGCCCGGCGACCAGGCCCATCCCGAGACCGACGAGCGCCGCGGCGGCGATCGCGGCGACCGCCGCGACGAAGACCGGGGTGCCGGTGTCGAGCACCTCCGCGTACGTCAGACCGGCGAGGGCCGCGACGCCGACGACCGCGAGGTTGGGCGTGGCGGTGCGCAGCGACAGCGCGAAAGCGGTCGCCAGCAGGCCACCGGAGGCGATGTTGAACACCAGCGGCGACAGCCGCGACCCGTCTTGGGAGTACCACACCACCGCGGCGACGACGGTCAGCGCCAGCAGCACCGCCTCCCAGAACAGGTGCGGCCGAAGGAAATTGCCGGAACGGGACGTGACCGGTCCGGCGGGTGCCGATGGTTGTGCAGGTGTGAAAACCACAGCGATTCCTCCCTCGGGTGGACGCTGACACTAACCCGCGGATCACGCAGATACACGAGCCCGGATACCTAGGGCGGGCCGGGGTCGAGTATTCAGCTCCGCCCGGACGATCGCCGCAGCAGCCAGGTGCTGGGCCTGCCCGAGCAGGGATGCGCCCTTCGGCCTACAGCTCCTGAAGAGCGAGCAAGAGGGCACGACCAGAAGCGGAACGCCCGGCCGATCCCTGCGGATCGACCGGGCGTTCTCGCTGTTCACGAGCGGTGGCGGCGGGATTTGAACCCGCGGAGGGCGTAAACCCTCACACGCTTTCGAGGCGTGCTCCTTAGGCCACTCGGACACGCCACCGCCGACGAGGGTACAGGACCACCGGTCTGGACGCCGAACCGGTATCCCTCCGCCCGGCCTGGCAGGATCTTTGCCATGAGTACGCACATCGGCGCTGAGCCGGGAGAGATCGCCGAGCGGGTCCTGATGCCGGGCGACCCGCTGCGGGCCAAGTGGATCGCGGAGACCTACCTGGAGGGGGCCCGCTGCTACACGACCGTGCGCGGCATGCTGGGCTTCACCGGCCGGTGGAACGGCGTTGACGTGTCCGTCCAGGGTTCCGGCATGGGCATGCCGTCCGCCTCGATCTACGCCCACGAGCTGGTCAACGAGTACGGCGTGAAGTCGCTGATCCGGGTCGGCTCCTGCGGGGCCCTGACCGAGGATCTGCAGCTGCGGGACGTGGTGGCGGCGATCGGGTCGTCGACCGACTCGAACATGAACCGGATGCGCTTCGACGGGCTGATCGACTACGCCCCGGTGGCCGACTTCGGGCTGCTGCGTACCTCGGTCGAGGTGGCCGAGCGGCGCGGCATCAGCATGCGGGTGGGGCCGATCCTGGCGGCGGACGCCTTCTACACGGACCGGCCGGACCTGTACGACAGGCTCGCCGACTACGGCGTGCTGGCGGTGGAGATGGAGTCGGCGGCGCTCTACACGATCGCCGCGCGCTTCAAGGCTCGCGCGCTGACCATCCTGACCGTCAGCGACCACATCAAGACCGGTGAGAAGACCACGTCGCAGGAGCGTGAGCAGACGTTCGGCCAGATGGTCGAGATCGCGCTGGACACCATCATCGCCTGACCCTGATCGATCCTGGACCGCCCTGTCGCCGCAAGGTGGCGGGGCGGTTCGCGTTACCCACGTCACGAAAATAAATACGACCGGTCGTGCTTGTTTTCGCTACGCTGCCCGCATGACCTCCGACGGCCGCGTCGCCCGTGGCGACCGCACCCGCACCGCGGTGCTGGACGCCGCCGTGGCGCTGGCCACCGAGGTCGGCCTGCACGGCCTGTCCCTGGCCCAGCTCGCCGACCGGCTGGGGGTGAGCAAGTCCGGGCTGTTCGCGCACTGGCGCTCCAAGGAGGCGCTGCAACTCGCCACCGTCGACCGGGCCGTCACGCAGTGGCGGGAGCGGATCCTCGCGCCCGCCCTGGGGGCTCCCCGGGGCGTACGCCGGCTGCACGCGCTGCACGAGGCCCGCATCGACTTCTACGCCGCCCGGGTGCTGCCCGGCGGCTGCTTCTTCGCCAACACCGAGTTCGAGTACAACGCCCGGCCCGGCCCGGTCCGGGACCGGCTCGCCGAGGCGTTCGGCAGGTGGACCGCGCTCCTCGAACGCCTCGTCCAGGAGGCGGTCGACCTCGGCGAACTCCCCGCCGACCTGGACGTGCCACTGCTCGCGTACGAGATCGACGCACTGGGGATCAGCGCGGTCATGCGGTCCCGGCTGCTCGACCCGGACGCCTCCTACCGGCACGCCCGCCAGGGCCTGCTGAACCGGTTGCGGGCACTCTGCCCGGATCCGGCCCTGCTACCGGAAGGCCAGTCATGAGCCACGCCGCAGTCGACCGGCCGGTCGCCGAGTTCGGGCACGTCGCGCACGTGCCGGTGCACTTCGACGACCTGGACGCGATGGGCATCCTCCACAACGCCCGGTACGCCGTGCTGCTGGAACGCGCGCTGACGCCCTACTGGGCGGAGCGCGGCGTCGCCTTCCGGGGCGACGTGCACGCCACCCCCGACGTGTTCCACGCGGTCCGCGAGTTCACCATCAGCTACCGGGCCCCGGTCGTCGGCGTCGGCACTGTGGCTGTGCACTTCTGGCTCGAACACTTCGGCACCAGCAGTGCCCGCTACGCGTTCGAGTTCCGCTCGACCGACGGCGCCACAGTGCACGCCACCGGCACCCGGTCGATCGTCCGGCTGGACCCGGCCACGCTGCGCCCGACCGCCTGGACCGAGGTCGGCCGCGGGATCGCCGCGACGTTGCTGCGCCAGGCGCCGGCCGAAGCCTGAGAACCGGGGCGGCCAAAGCCTGGAACAGGGACCCCTCAGCGGAAGAACGCGCGCAGCAACGCCGCGCTCTCGCGTTCCAGCACGCCGCCGTACACCTCGGGGCGGTGCGTGACGCGGCGGTCGCGCAACACGTCCCAGAGCGACCCGACGGCGCCCGTCTTGGGTTCCCAGGCGCCGAACACCACCGTCGAGACGCGGGCCAGCGCGATCGCCCCGGCGCACATGGTGCACGGTTCCAGCGTGACCACGAGCGTGCAGTCGTCCAGCCGCCAGCGGCCCAGCCGCCGCGCGGCCCGGCGCAACGCCAGCACCTCGGCGTGCGCGGTCGGGTCGCCGGTCAGCTCCCGCTCGTTGCGCCCGACCGCCAGTTCGGCGCCGTCGGGTCCGTAGAGCACCGCGCCCACCGGCACGTCCTCGGCGTCGCGGTCGGCCGTCGGGCCGTCCGGGCCGGTCACCGCCACCTCGAGGGCCCGGCGCATCCAGAGCTCGTGCCGCTGCCGGCGGCCGATCGCACCCGGGTCGGCGAGCGCCTCGTCCGGGCCGGGACCGGCGCGCCCGGCCCGGCCGGGGGTGGGCTGCCCCGGGCGTACGGTCGCCAGCGCCGGATCGGTCACGTCGGCCGGTTCGGCGGCGCCGGGCGTCAGGGACTGTCCGGGCTCAGACCTCACGCAGCTCCTCGACCTCGTCCACACAGCCCAGGACCTGGCAGATCTCGGAAGTCACGTCGGCCGGCATGGAGCCCTCGTGCGCACAGAGCGCCAGCAGCTTCTGCGCCGTGATGCCCAGGTCGGCGAGGAGATCCGCGTCGCCCACCGGGTCGGCCTCCGGGTCCACAGCGGGCTGTTCGGTCTCGTCGTCGCCGCCGGAGGCGCGCGGCTCGTCGACCTCCTCCAGCCCGGTCACCGAGGTCTTCAGGTCGCCGACGAGCAGCGCACCCAGCCGGGACTCCTCCGCGTACGCCGAGTCCGAGCCGAAGACCCGCAGGTCCTCCCCCTCGTCCAGGCGCATGACGACCAGGTACGTGTCGTCGGCCTCGACGAACAGCAGCGAGAGGTCGGCGTCCGGCTCGACGTCGCGCAGCCGGTCGGCAACCTCCTCGATGTCGGTGACGCCCCGCAGGCTCACCTCACCGGCGGTCCAGCCGCCGTCGACGCGCGCCACGGCAGCAGCGAAGTACGACACGGTCCCCCCAAAATTGGCTCGGCAGCACGCCGACACGTCACGCGATGCACGTTAACCGGTCGGGTCGGCGGGCGAGCGGTCAACGCCCCGGATGAACCGGCCCGTTCTGAGAGAGAAAGCCGGTCAGCCGACGACGCGCCGACGGGTGGCGATGAGTTGGCGCAGCCGCTCGGTGCGGGCCCGCTGCGGCCGCTGGCGCTGCTGTACCGCCCGGGCACCGGCCAACTCGGCGAGGAGTTGCATGCGACGGCGGCTCCGATCGGGGTCGAGCCGCGGCGTTGTGGTCCAGGCCATACCGCGAGGGTGGACCGTCCTCGCGCGTACGTCAAGGTGGCCTTCGCTACGCAGCGAGATCGGCACCGAAGGTCACCAGAGCGGCCAGTTCCCGGTCTGCGCCCACCGGGTCGCGACTATCGCCGCGGCGATGCTCCAGCCACCCGCGGTGACGATGGCCACGCCCGTCGCCACCCCCCGGTCGCCGTGGCGGACCAGCACCGCGGCGGCCACCCACGCCAGGCCACCGGCCAGCAGCGTCCACCAGACGTAGCCGGCCACGCCGCTGCCGACCAGCCCGAACAGCAGCAACCAGGCGAACGCGACGAGCGCGCCGACCGCGACGCCGGTGCCGGTGACCGGGTGCGGCTCGCGGTAGCTGGGCCGCATCGACGTGCTCGACGGAAACAACCCCGAGGGCGTACGCGGTGGCGGGAACGCCCCGGGACCGGTCCCCTCTGGTCCGCCGTGCCACCCGTTCGTCACCGCCGCCCCCTCTCCCGGACCGTCCGTCCCGCGTTCGGCATTCGTCCCTACGGTAGTGGTCTGTCAGGATGACCGGATGCGCTCGCCATCGATCGGACGCCGCACGCTGCCGGCGTACCCGGTGGTGCTGCTCGTGGCGGCGCTCGCCGCCGGGTGCGGCACCCCCGCCGGGCGCGCCGAGAGGTGGCAGGAACCGAGCCCGCCGGCGACCGCCGCGCAGCCGGCCGACCCGGCGAGCCCGGCCCCGCCGACCGTTTCCCCGCCGTCGCCGGCCCGCGCGGACGTGAAGCGGGTCTTCCCGGTACGGGCCGGCAACGTCGACTACCACCCGACGCACGGCGGCTACCCGGGCACCGACGTGTTCGCGGACTGCGGGGAAGCGGTGGTGGCGGTCACCGACGGCGTGGTGCTTGAGGTGAGCCGCGTCGACCGGTTCGACAGACGCGGACCGTTGGGCCCGAACAACGGCGGGCTCTCCGTGTCGCTGCTCGGCGACGACGGCGTGCGCTACTACGGCTCGCACCTGAGCGCGGTCACCGCCGGTGTCGACGCCGGGGTACGGGTGCGCGCCGGGCAGCAGCTCGGCGAGGTGGGCCGTACGGGCAACGCCAACAACGTCTGCCACCTGCACTTCGGGCTCTCCCCGAAGTGCACCGGCGCCGACGACTGGTGGATCCGCCGGGGCGTGGTCTGGCCGGCGCCGTACCTGAACTCCTGGCGCAAGGGCGGCAACCGATCGCCGGTCGCCGAGATCACCGCCTGGCAGCGCAAGCACGGCTGCCCGGCCTCGCCCGGCCGGTCCACCCGCGGCGGCTGACGGTGCGCTGTCACCCGGCGGGCGGCGTGAGCGCGTAGGTTCCAGGACATGACTGCCCGGGATCCCATCGCCGATCTGCGCCGGATCGCGTTCCTGCTGGAACGGGCGAACGAGGCCACGTACCGGGTACGCGCGTTCCGGTCGGCGGCGAAGACGCTCGGCGCGCTGCCCGCCGCCGAGGTGGCCGAGCGGGCGCGCACCGGCAAGCTGACCGAGCTGTCCGGCGTCGGTGACGTCACCGCCCGCTGCGTGGCCGAGTCGCTGGCCGGCGACGAACCGGTCTATCTGCGCCGGCTGCTGGCGACCGAGGGCACCGACCTGGACGAGGCTGCGGCGAAGCTGCGGGACGCGCTGCGCGGCGACTGCCACACCCACTCGGACTGGTCCGACGGCGGCTCACCGATCGAGGAGATGGCGCTGGCTGCGGTCGAGCTGGGCCATGAGTACATGGTGCTCACCGATCACTCGCCCCGGCTCACCGTGGCCCGGGGCCTGACCGCGGAGCGGCTGCGCAAGCAGCTCGACCACGTCGGCGCCGTCAACGAGGCGCTGCCGAAGGGCTTCCGGCTCCTCACCGGCATCGAGGTGGACATCCTCGCCGACGGCTCGCTGGACCAGGACGAGGATCTGCTGGCCCGCCTCGACGTGGTGGTCGGCTCGGTGCACAGCGGCCTGAACGACGACCGGGCGAAGATGACCCGCCGGATGCTGACCGCGATCGCGAACCCGCACCTGGACATCCTCGGTCACTGCACCGGCCGGATGGTCTCCTCGCGGCCCGCCGGGGTGACCGGGCCGGGCGACCGGGGGCACCGGGCGCGTACCCGCAAGGAGAGCGAGTTCGACGCGGACGCCGTCTTCGCCGCGTGCGCCGAACACGACGTGGCCGTCGAGATCAACTCGCGGCCGGAGCGGCAGGACCCGCCGAAACGGCTGATCCGCCTCGCGCTGGAGGCCGGATGCCGGTTCGCCATCGACACCGACGCGCACGCCCCGGGTCAGCTCGACTGGCAGCGTTTCGGCTGCGAGCGGGCGGCGCTGTGCGGGGTGCCGGCGAAGCGGGTGGTGAACACCTGGACGGCCGACCGGCTGGTGAAGTGGACGGCCGGCCGTAGCTGAGCGTCAGCCCCGGGCGGCCGGTTCGACGGCGGGGACGGCGGGTGCTGTCGCCTCCGGGTGTGGACGACGCCGCCCGAAGAGCCCCTGCGCGACCGCCACGCCCGCCAGCACCACGAGCGCACCCACCGGCTGGTGCCAGTTCATCCGCTCACCGAGCACCACCGCGCCGACGAGCACCGCGAACACCGGGATCAGGTACGTCACCGTGGACGCCGTGCTCGCCCCGGCCAGCCGGATGTTGCGCATGTTGATCACGAAGGCGAGCCCGGTGCCGAGCGCGCCGAGCGCCAGCACGCTCGCGATCACGCGCGGGGAGAGGCCGGCCGGCGACGACGGCGTCCCGACGAACGGCGCGACCAGCGCGAGCTGCGCGGTAGCCACCAGCAACTGGGCCGCCGACAGCGACAGCCCGGAGTACGCGCTGCCCGCGACGAACTTCTTCTGGTACGGAATCACGAACCCGTAGCAGGCCGCCGCGCCGAAGCACATGAGCTGGCCGACGAAGTGGGCGCCGCCCACGCCCTCCCAGACGCCGAGCACCACGAGCACGCCGGCGAAGCCCAGCCCCAGCCCGACGCAACGCCGGGCGGTCAGCCGCTCGGTGCGGAACACCAGCACCGCCAGCGGCAGCACGATCAGCGGCGTGGTGGCGTTCCAGATGCCGGCGAGCATCGACTCGACCCGCTGCTCGCCGTAGCCGAACAGGGTGAACGGCACAGTGACGCCGAACGCGGCCACCACGAGCATGTGCGCCCAGACGCCACTGTCGCGGGGCAGCCGGTCGCGCAGCACGGCAAGCACCACGAGCAGCGTCAGCGCGCCGATGGCCACCCGGTAGAGGGTGAGGTGCACGGGGTGCAGCTCGGTCACGCCGACCTTGATGAACAGGAAACTGGAACCCCAGATGGCGGCGAGCGCGACGAAGCCGGGCAACCAGGCCCGCGCCGGCGCCCGGTCAGGAGTGATCTCGACGTTCACCCCTGACACTCTGCCGCAGGGGTACGACGAAGTCGCGCGATATTCCGGATGCGCGGTCACGTAGGGTCGCCTCGTGGGACGAATCGATGACCTCGCCAACCGGTACGTGGCCGAATGGGCCCCGCTGAACCCGACCGGCGCCACCTACGTCGGCATCGCCGGCTACGACCACCAACTCGACGACCTGTCGCCCGAGGGCTACGCGGCGCGCGCCGAGCTGGCCCGCCGGACGCTCGGCGAACTCGACGCGACCGAGCCGGAGACCGAGCCGGAGCGGACCGCCAGGGAGGCCATGCAGGAGCGCCTCGGCCTGGAGCTGGCCCGCTACGAAGCGGGCGAGACCGGCAGCGAGGTCAACGTGATCTCCAGTGGTCTGCACGAGATCCGGATGGTCTTCGACCTCATGCCCACCGACGGCGAGGAGGCGAAGGCCGACGTGGCCGCCCGGCTCAACCGGTTCGCGTCCGCGCTGGACGGTTACAAGCGCACGCTGCGCGAGGCCGCCGCCGCGGGGCGGGTCAGCTCGCAGGTGCAGCTCGTCGAGGTCGCCAAGCAGTGCGACGTGTGGGTCGACCCGGAGGGCGACAACTTCTTCCACGGGCTGGTCGAGCGGCTCGACGCCGACGGCGCGCTCGGCGCGGAGCTGCGCAAGGGCGCCGCCGCCGCGACCGCTGCCACCGCCGAGTTCGGGCAGTTCCTGCGTACCGAGCTGGCGCCGGTGGGCCGGGAGAAGCAGGCCGCCGGACGGGAACGCTACGAACTGGCCTCGCAGTACTTCCTCGGCGCGACTGTCGATCTGGACGAGACGTACGCCTGGGGCTTCGCGGAGCTGGCCCGGCTGGAGGCCGAGATGCGGGCGGTGGCCGCGCGGATCGCCGGGCCGGGCGCCTCGGTCGACGACGCGGTACGCACGCTCGACGCCGACCCGGCGCGGACGGTACGCGGCAAGGAGGCGTTCCGGGACTGGATGCAGGTGCTCGCCGACCAGGCGATCAGCGACCTGAACGGCACCCACTTCGACATCCCCGAACAGGCCCGCCGGATCGAGTGCTGCCTCGCGCCGACGAGCGACGGAGCGATCTACTACACCGGACCGAGCGAGGACTTCTCCCGGCCGGGGCGGATGTGGTGGGCGGTGCCGCAGGGCATCACCGACTTCTCCACCTGGCGCGAGGTGACCACCGTCTACCACGAGGGCGTGCCGGGTCACCACCTCCAGGTCGCCCAGACGGCCGTCCGGGCCGACCTGCTCAACCGCTGGCAGCGGCTGCTGTGCTGGGTCTCCGGGCACGGCGAGGGCTGGGCGCTCTACTCCGAGCGGCTGATGGACGAGCTGGGCTACCTCGCCGACCCCGGTGACCGGCTCGGCATGCTCGACGGGCAGGCGCTGCGCGCGGCCCGGGTCATCGTGGACATCGGCATGCACCTGGAGCTGGAGATCCCGAAGGACAACCCGTTCGGCTTCCACCCGGGCGAGCGATGGACGCCGGAGCTGGGCTGGGAGTTCATGCGGGCGCACTGCCGGGTGCCGGACGAGAACCTGCGCTTCGAGCTGAACCGCTACCTGGGCTGGCCCGGGCAGGCCCCGTCGTACAAGGTGGGCGAACGGATCTGGTTGCAGGCCCGGGAGGACGCGAAGGCCCGCAAGGGCGCCGACTTCGACCTCAAGGAGTTCCACCGCCAGGCGCTCGACCTGGGTTCGCTGGGGCTCGACCCGCTGCGCAAGGCGCTGGCCCGGATCTGAGCAGTGGTCCGGGTGCCGGCGGTGCGTCCGCCGGCACCCGTCGCCCTACGCGCCGAGGGTCAACCGCAGCGGCTCGCCGGTCAACGTGTTGCTGGTGACGTACGCCAGGTCGATGACCGGGTCGGTGAACGTCACCTTGAAGGGCAGCGTGACCGGCAGCCCGTCCGGGAACGGCAGGTCCGGGGTCAGCGTCAGCTTGATGCCGGCGAGCTTGCCGACGAACCGGGTGCAGTAGAACGCGACGTCGTCGCGGACGACGAGCTGAGGGGTCACGTACTGCTGGGTGCGACCGCGTGGACCGTCGGCGACCAGCAGGAAGTCGTCGGTCACCGCCTCCTTCATGCTGAACTTCAGCACCTTGAGCGCGCCCTGCTCGGTCTGGAGGTCGGTGATCCCCTCGAACCGCAGCCCGGTCATGGCCACCTTGGAGCCGGTGAGCTTCGACGGCTGCTGGCCCACCTTCGGCAGGCTCGGGTCGGCGGCGATACGCGGCAGCGGCTTGCCCGGTTCCACCTTGCCGGGCTTGGCCGGTTCCGCCTTGCCCGGCTTGCCCGGCGCCGGGCACTCGGTCGATCCGGGCCGGGTCGCCGGCTTGCTCGTCGGCGCCGCCGACTTGTCGGCGGCCGGTGTGGGCGAGGGCGTCGCGCTCTTCTTGCTGCCGCCTCGGAACAGGTCGCCGATCCCGTCGAAGAAGTCGGTGATGATGTTGCCGTCCCGCGTCGGGCTCGCGCTCGGCGACGGGGTGGGCGTCGCGGTGGGTGCGCTCGCGCCGGGCGCCGGCGTGGCAGGCTTCGACGGGCAGGCGCTCGCGGCGGGCTTGCTCGGGGCGGCCTGCACCGCCCTCGGCTGTACGGCCAGGCCGGCGGTGGCGAGGCCGAGCACCACGAGGACGATGCCGAAGGTGCGCGGGTCCGCCGAGCGACCCGCCCACTCCGGCGGGCCGCCTTCGGATCCGGCCGGCTTCCCGTTCACCGACTGCCGAGGGACCGGCCGCTCCCCGCCCGGCCACTCGGCAGTCGGCTGCTCGACGGCCGGCCGTACTGCGGCCGGCACCTCGACTGTCGGCCGCTCGTCCGCGAGCGGCTCGTCCACCGGCTGCGCGGCCACGACGGTGTCGAGTTCGGCGTCGGCCTCGACGGCGCGCTCGTCGTCGGTCTCGTCGTCGGGCTCGGCGGCGGGCTCCTCCGCGCCGGGGGCAGCCGGACGGGACGGCACCCAGGCGAAGGCGAGAGCGCTGCCCACGATGCCGAACAGCAGGCCGAGGAAGAAGCCGCCGAGGTTGAGCCCGATCAGCGAGTAGACGGCGGTGACCGCGGCGACGATCGAGTAGAACAGCCGCTGCGCCGGACTGAGCCAGAGCAGCACGCCGCAGGTCACCAGGATGGCCGGGATCAGCAGGGAGAGCAGGCCGGTGGCCCCGCTGCTGAAGCTCAGGCCGTTGAGGGTCAGCCGGGTGGAGACGAGCATCTCCACTCCGGCCAGGATGACGAACAGGCCACCCCAGAACGGCCGGCTCCGCTGCCAGCGGCGGAAGGTCCGCCACGCCCCGGCCGCGGTGCCGGGCCGGGCGTGGGACGGGTCGACGATTGTCACGTACTCCTCCTGGCGGAGCGGGGACGGGGACGGTGGGGCGGGCCCGCGGTGGTCCGCCACCGCGGGCCGTGCTCAGCTCAGAAGCACTCCTTGCCCTTGGCGTCGTCACCCACGTTGACCTTGAGCCGGAGCCCGACCAGGTTGAACGTCGAGGAAGTGGTGTAGCGGGACACCTGCTTCAGCTCACGGATGGTCACCCGGTCGGAGTTCTGGCCGAACGAGCCCCGCTGCGCCGTCGGGTTGAGGTCGCTGGCGTCGCGGCCGATCTGGATGTTGGTGAAGGTCGCGTCGCCCTCGAGCGAGTCCATCGCGATCACGAGGTCCTTGGCCCGGGCCGGCTCCTTGCCGTCACCGGCGTTGATGGTGAGCACCACCGGCAGGCCGGGCAGGTCGGCGCGGACGGACTGGCAGAGCTTGTACAGCTCGGCGCTGCTGATCTCGGCCATCGCGACCGGGCGCGTCGCGCCGGCCTTGCCGTTCTCGCCCTTCTCGCGGACGATGCCGCCGTACTGCTTGAAGCCCTCGCCCTCCAGGCGGTCGGCACCGATCTTGAACGTCTGCCCGGACACGGTGATGTCGGAGGCGATGGCGCCGGTCGACATGCCGAACAGGATGGCACCGGCGGCGGCCGTGGTGGGCACGATCATGGCGGCGAAGCGCCGCCACCGGGTACGACCCTGGTTGTCGAGCCGATTCTGCACGGGTTCCTCCTCGAACGAATGTGCGCGGCGGCCGGTGGGGGAACCGGTGGCACGCGCTGGACCCGCCCTCTGTTACCGACGGGTAACGATCGAGCCTGATCGTGCACCCGATGGGGCGTAGGTCACAACCCCCCGCTTACCGGGCGGTAATACGGGGGCGGGGCGGTGAGGTGACCCGGCGTCACGAGATACCAGCCCAGGCGGGGGGTCGAGGGCGATATGTCGCCGCAAAACCGGCATAGATGACGGTGAAAGCGACGGAAAGTTACCGGACATCCGCCAGTTACAATCGAGTAACAAATGTAAAGTAGCTTCGCCCGCATGGGAGACCTCCACGACGGAGGGGTGGGGGGGGCCCCCGCCCCCCCCCCCCCCCCGGGCGGGGGGGGGGGGGGCGCGGGGCGCCCCCGCGGGGGGGGGGCAACCCGGGGGCGGCGGCGCCGCGGGGCGCCCCGGCGTGGCCGCCGGCG
>NZ_JBIAIY010000004.1:0-16471 GCF_042871665.1 Micromonospora sp. NPDC005686 | reverse complement strand
TATTTACTTCATAATATATTTTTCCTTGGCGCCCCCCCCCCCGCCGGCCCCCCCGCGGGGGGGGGGCGCCCCCCCCCCCCCCCCACCCCTCCGTCGTGCTTCCGGCGTACCGGTCAGCGGCGCTCCACCTCACCGGCGCCCGAACGCTGGGCCGGCAGCTCGTCGGTCCGCCAGTTCGTCGACGCCGGCGGGATCTCGTCGTCGAGCGGGCCACCCACGGGCTGCTGGTCCACCCGCGTCGACGTCGGGTCGGAGGTCGGGACGTCCGCCCGGTGCCGGGCGCTGCCGTCGCCCTTGGGCCGCGTCACCAGCCACACGCCCGCGATGAGGGCGATCAGGCCGAGCACACCGGCGATGATCGGGCCCCAGAGGCTGACCATGCCGATCTTGAAACGGTTGTCCTTCACCGTCTCGACGCTGCGGCTGATCGTGGCGTCGTTGTAGTTGAAGTCCGCGTCCAGCAGCACGGTCGGGGCGCCGGCGTCCGGGCGCAGCTCCTTGTACTGCTGCTCACGCACCTTGATGTAGGCGCCGGTCACCGGGTCGACCCAGAGCGTCCGGGTGTTGCTGTAGACGACCTGTCCACTGGTGGCGCTGGGCGCGAACTTGCCCAGCAGGGTCTTGATGCTGTCCGCCGGGGTGTTCAGCGGCTCGTTCTCGATCCGCTGCTCGAAGCGGTACGTCTCAACGCCCTTGATCTTCTCCGTACCGGTGAACCGCGCCGGGTACGTCTTCTTCAGGTCGCGGTCGAACACCTGGTAGTCACGCTTGCCGGTGCCGAACGGGAACTTGTAGATCTGGCCGGAGTAACGCACGTTGCCGACCGGGGCCTGCTCCGCGCCGGCCTCGTTGAGCCACTGCTCGTCCCACGGCGCCGCCGCGCCGGAGATCCGGTACAGCGCCAGCTCGGTGCTGTACTGGCTGATCACATCCTGGTTGTCGTTGCGCTTGACCGTCTGGTAGACGTTCCAGATGACCGCGTCGCCCTTCAGCTCCTTGGGCACGCGGTCCTTGGTGTCCTCCGGCTGCGGGATGACCTCGATGCTGGACACGAGATCGGCCTGCGGCACGTCGATGCTCACCGCGCCGTTCTCCGACTTGATCTGTAGGAACTTCGCGCCCTTCGCCTCGGCGACGGACGTCGTTGGTTCCAGGTCATAGGGCAGCTTGGTCACGGCGGGGGCCACGTAGAACGGCAGCCCAACCGCGAAGACCAGCAACAAGACACCCAGCCCGAAGAGCGCGGCGCCCACGCGAAGCTTCACTCATCCTCCTGTAACCTGCCGCCCTACGGTCTGTCGTCCGGGGCACCCGATCCTTAGCATTGGCGGGAGGTTACTCCCCAGTCACCTGCAAAAGCGACCCCCTGGATGTCCAGATGTCCACAGCCACCACGCCAACAACGCCGGAACCGTCGTTGACCGGCCGTCTTCCCGCCCTCGACGCGCTGCGCGCGATCGGCGCGGTGGCGGTCGTCGGCCACCACGTCGGCTTCCAGACCGCCGTCACCATGAACACCACGTGGGGCGGCTGGTTGGCGCGCCTGGACGTGGGCGTCGCGATCTTCTTCGTGCTCTCCGGCTTCCTGCTGTTCCGCCCGTGGGCGCTCACCGTCGCGACCGGGCGGCCGCGGCCCCGCGCCAAGCGGTACTTCTGGCGCCGCGCGCTGCGGATCCTGCCCGCCTACTGGCTGGCGGTGGTGGTCTGCTTCGTCGTCCTGCCCGGCAACCACCCGGTGTCGGCGGGTGACTGGCTGCGCCACCTCACGCTCACCCAGATCTACGGGCCGGGCCAGCTCCGGCACGGGCTCAGCCAGACCTGGAGCCTCGCCACCGAGGTCGTGTTCTACCTGCTCCTGCCGCTGCTCGCGGTGTTCGCCGTGGGCCGGACGTGGCGTCCCGTCCGCACCGTCCTGCTCGCCTTCTCCGGCGCGCTGCTGACCCTCGCGTGGGTCGCCATGATGGGCGCCGGCTGGCTCGACGGGGCGCTGCACACGATGTGGTTCCCGTCGTACGGCGCCTGGTTCGGCGGCGGCATGGCGCTGGCCGCGGCGCACGTGGCCCTGCGTACCGGCACCGCGCCGGCCGCCTTCCGCGTGCTCGACGACCTCGCCTCGGCGCCGCTGGCCTGCTGGGGAGCGGCGGTCGCGGTGATGGCCATCGCGACGACGCCGATCGCCGGGCCGCGCGACCTGACCAGCCCGACCGCCGTCGAATTCGGCACCAAGCTGGCGCTCTACCTCCTGGTCGCCGTCCTCATCACGGTCCCGGTGGCGTTCGGCGGCCCGACCCGGGCGAAGGAGGTCTTCAGCGCCGGGGCGGCGCGGTGGATGGGCCACGTGTCGTACGGGCTGTTCCTGTGGCACCCGCTGGTCATCGAGCTGATCTACCTGCTCGACGACCGGCCGCTGTTCACCGGCGGTTTCCTCAACACCTTCGCCCTGACCATGGTCTTCGGCCTGGTGTACGCCGCGATCAGCTACTACGGCGTCGAGCGCCCTCTCCAGACACTCGGCACGCAGCGCCGCCGGCCGACCGGGTCCGGGCCGGCGGCGGAGACGCCCGCCGTCGCGGCCGCCACGCCGGACGTGGCGGCGCCGGCCTGACAGTAACGCCCCGATCACCCCGGGTCACCCGGCGACGGCCGACGGCCCGACGCCGCCGGTCGGGGCATTGCCGGGCGGGGAGCCCAGCCCTTAATGTGACGCGCACCGCTAAATTACTTGAGAGTAGGGTTCGCGTGGAGCGTCGCTTCGGCATGCCCGGACACGTGCTGTTCCTCAACTGGCGAGACACTCGCAACCCCGAGGGCGGCGGTTCCGAGGTGTACGTGGAACGGATCGCCGCCGAGCTGGTGGCACGCGGATTCCGCGCCACCCTGTTCTGCGCCGCGCACCGCGAGGCCCCCGCCGACGAGGTCAACGAGGCGGGCATCCGATTCGTCCGGCGCGGCGGCCGGCACACCGTCTACCTGTGGGCGGCGCTCTGCTACCTGGCCGGAGCATTCGGCCTGGGCCCGCTCGCCGCGCGCCGGGGCGGCCGGCCGGACATCCTGGTCGACGTCTGCAACGGCCTGCCGTTCCTCGCGCCGCTCTGGGCCCGGCGCCCGGTGGTCAAGCTGATCCACCACGTGCACCGCGAGCAGTGGCCGGTGGTCCTGCCGAAGTGGGCCGCCCGGTTCGGCTGGTGGGTCGAGTCGTCGCTCGCGGTACGCGTCTACCGGCGGTGCCGGTACGTCACCGTGTCCGAGGCGACCCGGCGTGAACTCGCCACCCTCGGCGTACCGCCGGAGCAGGTCTCGGTGGTCTACAACGGCACGCCGGAGATGCCCCGCACCGACGCCGAGCGCGCCCCGTTCCCGCTGCTCGTGACGCTCAACCGTCTGGTGCCGCACAAGCGGGTGGAGGTGGCGCTGCAAGCGGTCGCGGCGCTCGCCGACGAGCTACCCCAGCTCCGGCTGGTGGTCGCCGGGCAGGGCTGGTGGGAGTCGCACCTGCGCGAGGTCGCCGCCGAGCTGGACATCGCCGACCGGGTGGACTTCCGGGGCTTCGTAACGGAGGAGGAGAAGGCCGCGCTGCTCGCCTCGGCCTGGGTCGCCCTGACGCCGTCGCTCAAGGAGGGCTGGGGGCTGACGATCGTGGAGGCCGGCGCGGCGGGCACGCCGACAGTGGCGTTCCGGGAGGCGGGTGGCGTCGCGGAGGCGGTGGTCGACGGGCGTACCGGCCTGCTGGCCGACGACATCGACGACTACCTGGCCAAGGTGCGCGCGCTGCTGCACGACGACGAGATGCGTCAGGAGATGGGCGCTCAGGCCCGGCAGCACGCGGCGAACTTCACCTGGCCGACGGCGGGGGAACGCTTCGCGACCCTGCTGGAGACCGCGGACTCGCCCCGCCCGGTCCAGCGGCGGGGCGACCCGTCCTACCTGTTGCCGTAGACCTCGGGGGCGTACGGGTCCTGCTTCCCGGCCCGCTTGGCCGCCTCCGAGGCGTTACGCGCCTCGGTCGCGGCCTCCTCCGCCGTGGCGGTCGCGGCGGCCGACAGCCCGCCGAGGGCCAGGATCCCCAGCAACGCCGCCACCAGGCCGGACACGACAAGGGTCAAAGCTCTACGCATGCCATTCCTCCGATGGTGAGACGTGCGAGCGGACGTTACCACGCAGTAGCTCGCCGGCGTAGGGTCGAAAAGGCGGCAGCCATGACCGCCAGAACGGCAGTTCCGCACGCGAGCACGACCAGCCAGCGGCTCGCTCCGGCCCGCGGCGGCGAACCCGAGGCGGCCGGGTTCCGGTAGAGGCTCAGCGACTCCCCCTCGTACCGGAGGTCGAGACCGGCCAGAACGGCCGGGTCCACTGTGCTCGGCGTACCGTGCTGCACCACCACCCAGCGCACGCCGGTGGCCGAGACCGGCCGCCCCTCGGCGAGCACCCGGCGCACCTCGCGCAGGCGCGGATTCTCCCCGGCCACCGCGATGTCGTCGACCACGAGCGTGTCGTCGGTGAGCACGGTTCCCGGCAGATAGCGGGGCGCCGGGTCCAGCACCACCCGGCCCGGGTTCCACGGATAGGCCCGGTAGGTGGTCAGCGGCAGGGCGAGGATCTCACCGGGATGGTCGGGCAGGCGCTCGGCGACCGCCCGCCAGTCCGCCGGGTAGCGCACCGGGCTGATCCGGCCGGCCCCGCCGAACGCCAGGTCCGGCATCGCGGCCACCGGCAGGAGCAGCAGCCCGGCCAGCACGATCCCACCCACCTCGCGGTCGATCCGGGCCACCAGCCGTTCGGCGCCCAGCGCCGCGCACACCACCAGCACGAGGGCGTACGGCGCGAGGAACTTCTGGCCGTCGCGGAGCAGCCCCGCCCCCGGCACGTGCGCCACCGCCCAGCTCAACGCCGCCTGCCCACCGGGCAGCACCGCGAGGGCGGCCAGCAGGTACCCGCCACCGGCCAGCACACCCAGCCGTACCGCCGCGCCCGCCGGCAGCCGGCGTCGCAACAGGCCGACGCCCACCACGGCCAGGACCACGAGCACCACAGTCGCCAGCGGGGCCAACATGGCGGACCGGCTGGACGGGGTGGCCTGCGCGCTCCAGATGCCGCCGGTGCCCGCGAGCGCCACCAGCGGGCCGGCCCAGTTCTCCGCGCGTGCCGCGAACACCGCCACGCCGGCCGGATCGGACGTGCCGCCCGCGCCGGTCACCAGGGCCGCCACGATCCACGGGGCGTTCAGCAACGCGACACCGCCCACCGCGACCGCGGACAGCCGCAGCCGGGCCCGGTCCGTCGCCAGCACCAGCACCGTCGCCAGCGCGATCAGGCCGCCGGTCGGGGTGATCGCGGCGGGCGCGGCGAGCAGCACCACCCGAGCGAGCGCGCCGTCGCGGCCCGCCCGCAGGTCCAGCGCCGCCCGCACCAGCCAGGGCAGTGCGGCGTACGCCAGCAGCAGCCCCCACTGCCCGATCAGCAGCCGCTCGGCCAGGTACGGCGTCCACGCGTACGCCACCGCGGCGACCAGCCGCACCGCACGCCGCCGCGTCGGCACCAGCCGTCCCGCGCCCACCGCGGCGAACAGGACCGCACCGGCCAGCGCCACCCGCTGCACCACCCAGCCCGGCACGAGCTGGGTCACCAGCGAGACCAGCGCGTCCATCGGCACCGCCCGGGGCAGGCTCTGCGCCGGGGCCACCAGATCCCAGCTCAGCGGCTGCCGGGGCACGAACACCATGTCGTACCGCAGCGCGTAGCCCGGCGCCGCGAGCGGGGCCAGGATCAACGCGGTGGCGACGACCGCCACGAGGTACAGCGGAAGCGTCTCCCGCCACCGCTGGGCCGCGGGGCCGCCACCCTCGGCGGGACGTCCGGTCATTACGGCTTCGGCACCGCCTTGCCGATGGTGATCAGGTTGGTGCACAACCTGACCCCGGGGGTGTTCACCGTGAGCTCGACGGCGGACCCGGCGCCCTCCAGCATGAAGTACACGTCGTTGAGCCCCTCCGTCAGCGTGATCTCGCGGGTCGCCTCGCCGAGCTTGAACACCGCGGTCGAGTCACCGGAGCTGACGTAGCCGAAGTGCACCACGTACGGCCACTCCACCAGGTAGCCGTCCATCGGGATCCGGGCGGTCCGGCCGCCCTCGGCCAGGTGCCCGCAGCCCTCCACGGTGCCGGGCGCGACCTTGCGCCCCTCGACCACCACCGGCCGGATCCGGCCGTTCACGTCGAACGTCGACGGCTTCTCGCTCATCGTCACGAACGTCGGCCGCCGCTCCGCCGGACGGAAGAAGTGGGACTGGAGGTTGTCCGGCCAGAAGTACCCGGCCACCACGCGGTCCGGCACGGTCGTGTCGAAGAAGACGGTGCCCGGCGGCGCGGCGGCCAGCTCGGCCTGCGTCGTGGCCAGGTAGTCCCGCCCGTGCTTGATGCTCCAGTTGTCGCCGAACCGCGCGGTGCTCCACAGCGTGCCCACGCCGATGGTGGCCAGCAGCACGACCATGGAGACCAGGCCGACCGCGAAGGCCCCCGGCTCCCTCAGCACCGTCGGCAGCGGCCACGCGGACACGTCGCCCTCGTCGCTGTCCTTCATTCCGAGCAGCGCCACCCCGACGCAGATCGCGGCCACCAGCACCACGTCCGCGACGTACCGGGGGACGACGCCGACCAGCGGCCCGAGCGGGCCGCCGAGCCGGGTCACCGCGAACAGCGCCGCGACCAGGCCGAGGTAGCAGGCGAGCAGCAGCCAGGCCCGCCCGGCGGACGGCCGCCGCCGCACGGTGACCACGACCAGCGCCGCGAGCACCGCCCAGGACAGCCACTTCGCGATGTCGTACGGGTCGGACAGCGGCGGCCCGTCTCCGGCGTACGTCCAACGCCACGGCCCGCCGAGCAGGCCCGGCACCACCGTGTCGCCGATCAGGTCGCCGAGGAAGGTGAAGACCTGCCCGACCGAGGTGGGCTCGTCCAGCCCCCGGGCCGGACGGGTCAGGTAGTACGCCAGGTATGCCCCGGACAGCGCGGTGAGCAGCAGCCACGCCGGCCAGAACCGCACGACGGTGGTCACCAGGCTGCGCCACGCGCGTCCCTTGGTGAACAGGAACGCGGTCAGCAGGAACAGCAGCGGCACGATCAGCAGCGCCTTGGTGTCGAAGAGCAGGCCGAACACCACCCAGAGCGCGACCAGGACGAGGTGCCGCTTCCGCCCGGTGCGCACGTACCGGACCTGGGCCGCCACCGCCAGGACCAGCGCGAGCTGCGGCGGCAGCACGAGCAGCCCGACCAGCCACAGCGACGACACCTCGAGCGTCAGCGGGCTGAACAGGAACAGGCTCAGCGGGACCAGCAACCCCCAGCCGGGCCGCAGCAGGTCACGGAGCAGCCGGTACAGGGCGATCCCGACCGCCGCCTGCCCCGCCGCCAGCAGCAGGATCCACGGCCAGGCGGCGAAACCGGCCGCCCGGACCATCAGCCACGCGACCGCCAGCCCGGCCGGCATCAGGTGGTTGTTGAACGTGCCCAGGAGGTAGTCGGCGTCGAGCCGGGTGTCCAGCACCTGCGCGGCGATGACGAACTCGTCCTGCGAGAACCAGCCACGGGCGGCCAGCCCGGCGCGCGACGCGACGGACACGACGATGAGGGCGATCGCGACCGCGCGGACCCGGTCGGCAGCTACCCAGCGACCGATCGGTCCGGGCCCGTCGTCCTCCGCGCCGACGGCTGCCGGACGCGTCTCGGCCGCTGCTTGTGGCATTGACATGGTCGGCAGCCTGCCACACGCTTACCTGCCGTGGGGACGGCCGTTCTGCCGATAACGCCCAGCACCGGCCCCCGGTCGCCGCTGCGAGCCCGTTCCGGATAACGTCGCGCGACACGCGTCAAGTTGTAGGGCGCGTACGGCCGGCGGAGACAGGAGCCGAAAATGCGGGCGGACGGGACGACAACGCCGCCGACGGGGACGGATGCCCCCGTCCGGGAGACCGGCCGTGCCCGGCAGACGGCACGGCGGTTCCGGCACCTGACGATCTGCCTCGCGCTCACCGCCCTCGCCTTCCAGCAGGCGCCCGGGCAGGTCGTCCCGGACACCAAGGTCGACCTGAACGTCAATCCGGCCGGGTGGCTGCTGCGCTCGCTGCACCTGTGGGATCCCACCGGCACGTTCGGCCAGCTCCAGAACCAGGCGTACGGATATCTCTGGCCGATGGGCCCGTTCTTCCTGCTCGGCACGGAACTGGGCATCGCGCCGTGGGTCGTCCAGCGCCTCTGGTGGGCGCTGCTGTTCTGCGTCGCGTACCTCGGTGTGGTGCGGCTGGCGGGCCGGCTCGGCATCGGCAGCCCCGCCGGCCGGATGATCGCCGGTGTCGCGTTCGCGCTGTCCCCGCGCATCCTCACCCAGCTCGGCTGGTCGTCGGTGGAGTCCTGGCCCAGCGCCGTCGCGCCGTGGGTGCTCATCCCGCTCGTGGGGCTCGCCCGGGGCGCCCGGCTGCGCCGCGCGGTCGCCGGGTCGGCGGTCGCCGTCGCCTGCGCGGGCGGCGTCAACGCCACCGCCGTCGCCGCGGTGGTGCCGCTCGCCCTGCTCTGGCTCGCCACGCTCAAGCCCCTGCGCCGCCGCGTCACCGCCCTCGCGGCCTGGTGCGGCGCGGTCGCCCTGGCCACCGCGTGGTGGCTGATCCCGCTTCTCGTCCTCGGCCGGTACAGCCCGCCCTTCCTGGACTACATCGAGACCGCCCGCAACACCACGAGCGTCACGGACGCGGTGACGACGCTGCGCGGCGCGTCCTACTGGGTCGCGTACCTCGCCTCCCCGTTCGGCCCGAACATCCCGGCCGGCGCGCGGCTGGCGAACGACACGCTGCTCGTCGTGGCCACCCTGGCGGTCGCCGCGCTCGGGGTGCTCGGCCTGTCCCGGCGCGGGATGCCGCACCGCCGGTTCCTCATCACCGGCCTGCTGCTCGGCGTCGCGCTCGTCGGCCTCGGGCACACCGGTGACCTGCCGAACATCCTCGCCGGGCCGCAGCAGCAGTTCCTCGACGGCATCGGCGCGCCGCTGCGCAACGTGCACAAGTTCGACGTCCTGCTCCGCCTGCCGCTGGCGCTCGGCCTGGCACACCTGGTCAGCCTCGCGGTACGCGCCGCCCGGACCGCCCCCGAGCAGCGCCGTGGCCGGGCCACGGCCCGCGCCTGGCTCACCGCCGGCACGGCCATGGTCGCGGTCGCGGGCGTCGCGGCGCCGGCGCTCGCCGGTGGCCTCGCCACCCCGGGCGCGATGAAGGACGTGCCCGGCTACTGGCACGAGGCCACCGACTGGCTGGACGCGAACACCGGCCGCGGGCGCGTGCTCGTCGTTCCCGGCGCGCGCTTCCCCGCGTACGACTGGGGCAGCACCACCGACGAGATCGCCCAGCCGCTGCTGGACAGCCGGTGGGCGGTGCGCAACGCCATCCCGTTCACCCCGCCCGCCACGATCCGGCTGCTGGACGCGATCGAGTCGACGCTCGCCACCGGCGCCGGCTCGGCCGGCCTGGCCGACCTGCTCGCCCGCTCCGGGATCAGCCACGTCCTGTTCCGCGCCGACCTCGACCACGGCCGCTCCGACACGGCCCGCCCGGCGGTCGTCCGGCAGGCGCTGGAACGCTCGCCCGGCCTGAGCCGCGTCGCGTCCTTCGGCCCGGTACGCGGCGGCTCCGACTCCCCTGACGAGTTCCGCGACCAGGGCCTGGACGTGTCCGGGCGGGCGCTTGAGGTGTACCGGGTGGACCGGGCCGTCCAGCCGGTGGTCGCGTACGACCGCGACGACGTGACCACCGTCGTCGGCGGTCCCGAGTCGCTGCTCGACCTGGCCGCCTCGGGCCAGCTCGGCGCCGCGCCGACGGTCCTGGCCGGCGACGCGAAGGCCGGCGAGTCCACGGGCCGGGTCGTGCTGACCGACGGGCTGCGCCGGCGCGACGTCTCATTCGGCCGGCTGCGCGACAACTCCTCCCAGACGCTCACCGCCGACGACACCTTCGCGGTGTCCGCGCCCGCACACGACTACCTGCCCGACTGGGGACCGGAGTGGTCGACTGTCGCCCGCTTCGAGGGCATCCGCGGGATCCGCGCCTCGACCGCCCGCTCCCAGATCGACGCCACCGGCGGCGCCCGGCCCGAATACCAGCCGTACGCGGCGATGGACGGGAACACCGCCACGTCCTGGCGGTCGGCGCCGCACTCGCGCAGCGACAGGCAGTGGATCGAGGTGAACCTGGCGAACCCGACCCGGGTCACCCGGGTGGAGGTGTGGTTCGACCTGAAGGCCGACGCCCTGCCCACCACTGTCACCGTGACCGCCGGGTACGAGAGCCGCACCGTCGAGCAGTTCGGCGACCACATGGTCTTCGAGCTGCAGGGCGTGCACGCCACCCGCAAGGTCGAGGTCTCCGTGGACGCCGCGTTCGACCTGCGCCCGTTCGGCGACAAGTCGGTCGGCATCACCGAGATCAAGATCCCCGGCGTCGAGACCAGTCGGACGCTCCAGTTGCCCGCCGCGCCCGCCACCGACCAGCCGGCCGGCGTCGTCGTGTCGGCGGCCCCCACCACGCCCGCCTGCTTCACCGTCGACGGCCGCCCGCGCTGCTCCACCGACGCGATCCGCGGCTCGGAGGACGCCTCCACCATCGACCGCACCTTCACGCTGCCGGTGGCCGGGACGTACGACGCGAAGCTGTGGGCGCGGCCGACGCCCGGCCCGGAGCTGAACGCCGCCCTGGACAAGCTGGTCACCGACGCCCAGCCGCTGCGCCTCGCGCCGCAGGTCACCGCGTCCTCGACGGCGGTGCCCGACCCGGCCGGCCGGCCCGGCGCGGTTCTCGACGGCGACCCGGCCACGAGCTGGTCACCGGCGCTGAACGACGAGGCGCCGATCCTCCGCCTCACCTGGCTCGAACCGCAGGTCATCAGCCGGATCCGCTTCACCGTCGAGGAGGGGACGGCCGCCACCCGGGTCGGCAGCGTACGGGTGGTCGGCAACGACGGGTTCCGCAGCAACCTGCTTACCAACGACGGTGTGCTCACGCTCGACCCGCCGATGCGAACCGACTCGATCACCATCCAGTTCCTGGACAAGCCGTCCGCCACCAGCGCCGACCCGTACCGCCTGCGGCTGCCCGAGCCGCTGCCCATCGCGGTCGGCGAGGTGACGGTGCTGCCCCTCGGGACCACTGTCGCACCCCGCCCGGAGACGCCGCTGAAGCTGCCCTGCGGATCGGGCCCGACGCTTCAGGTCGGCTCGTCCCGGATCACCACCACGCTCACCGGCACGGTGCGCGACCTGCTGGAACTGCGCGAGATGCCGGTCACCGCCTGTGGCCGGAAGACGCCCCGGCAACTCGACCTGGGCAGCGGCGAACACCGCGTCGTCACCACGGCGGGCACGCTCGCCACGGCCACCCGCGTCGCGCTGGCGCCCCGTACCGCCACGCCCGTCGCGGCGGCCACCGCCGGCGACATCGAGGTGGGTTCCTGGTCGGCCACCGAGCGGCGGGTACGCGTGACCGAGCACCCCGTCGACCGGGTGCTCGCGGTCCGGGAGAACACGAACACCGGCTGGCAGGCCACCATCGGCGGCAAGACGCTCACCCCGCTCGTCGTGGACGGCTGGCAGCAGGGCTGGATCCTGCCCGCCGGGGCCTCCGGGGACGTGGTGCTGCGGTTCACGCCGGACACCCCGTACCGGATGGGTCTGTTGCTCGGCGGGGTCCTGCTGGCGGTGGTGGTCCTGCTCGCGGTGCTGCCCGATCGCCGGCCCGCCGGGGATCGCGCGGTCACCGCCGTGCCGGCGACCCGGCGTCGGCTCACCCGCTCGCTGCCGCTGCTCGCAGTCGGCGCCGCCGCGCTCGTGCTCCACAGCGGCCTGCTCGGCGGCCTGCTGGTCGCGGCCGGCTTCATGCTCGCCGTGCCCGGGCCGCGTCGCCTGCCCTGGGGCGGCGACCCCCGGCGGGTCAGGCGGATCGTCCGGGCCGCCGAGACGTGGCTTCCCGGGGCGCTCGTGGTGCTCGCGGGATGGATCTACCTGGAGTCGGCCGACCGGCACACCGACGCGCTGCCGCAGCTCGTGACGGTCGCCGCCCTCGGCGCGCTCTGGCTCTCCACGACGGCCCGCCGACGGCCCGTACGCCGGATCCGCCCGGTGGCGGCCCCGGCCGTGCCGGCCCCCCGGGCGCCGGAAAACGACGCCGAGCCGGTTCCGGATCGGGATGCGGACCTCGACGACCGCGCCGAGCCGGACTCGGACGGGCGACCGGGGGCGGACGCCACCCCGGTGTCCCGCGTCTCGGAGATCACGTGAGCGAGAGCCCGCCGCAGGCGGCGGACGCCCGGAGAACCGGGCTGAGGGCGGCGGGTGTCGCCGTCACGCTGGCCGGTGTCCTGGTCAACGGCCTGGCCTACCTGGTGCCGGTCCTCGCCGCCCGGCGGCTCGACGCGGACGACCTCGGCGCGCTCGCCACCGCCCTCGGGCTGGTGGCCATCGCCGGAGTGCCCGGGCTCGGCCTGCAACTGGCCGTCGCCGTGCACCACGCCCGGCACGGCCCGTCCGACACCCGGCGGCTCACCGTGCTGACCGCCGCCCTGTGCGCGGGGGCGCTGGTGCTGGCGACGCCCGTGCTGGTCGCCGCGCTGGACCTGCCGGTCGTGGTACCCGCGCTGCTGGCTGTCACCACGGCCTCGGTGGTGCTCTCGTCGCGCTCGCTCGGCGAGTTGCAGGGCGGCCAGCGCTTCCTGCGACTCGCCGCCGCGATGGCGCTGCTCGCCGCCGCCCGCTACGGCGGGGTGATCGTCGGGCTGCTGCTCGGCGCGGGCCTGACCGGCACGCTCGGCATCGGGGCGCTCACCGCCGCGCTGGCACCCCCGGCGCTGGCCTGGCTCACCGGCACGCCCCGGCGTCCCTCTGCCGTCCCGCGCCTGACCGTCGCCCAGGTGACCGCCGGATGCGGCGCGACGCTGGCGATGCTCGTCGTCTCCTACGCCGATCTGCTGCTGGCCCGCCAACTGTTGCCACCCTCGGGCTCCGGCGCCTACTCGGTGGGGACGGTCCTGACCAAGGGCGCGCTCTGGGCGCCGCAGGTCGCCGCCGTCCTGGCCCTGCCGCGCCTGGCCCGCGGGGATCGCCGCAGCCGCACCGTCGCGCTCGCGGTGACCGGCGCCTGCGGTCTGGTCCTGGTGGGCGCGTCGGCAGTGGCCGGCGGGCTGGCCTTCCGGCTCGTCGGCGGACCCGACTACACGGCGCTGGGCCGGTACGCGCCGCTGTTCGCCGCCGTCGGCGCGCTTTACGCGGTGACGTTCGTGCTGCTCAACGACCGTCTCGCGGGGGGCGTCAGGTGGGCGGCGGCACCGCTGTGGTTGGGCACCGCCGCGCTGGTGACGGTCGCCGTCGTCGTACGCCCGCGTACCGTCGGTGGCCTGGTCGTCGCGGCCCTCGTCACGGCCGTGGTCACCACGCTGCTGATGGCCGTACCGGCGCGTCGGCGCACGGCCGGACCTCCGCCCGCCGCTGTCCGTGCGACGCTGCACACCGCGGCACGGCCCCGAAACGGGTGATCGGTGCGACACCGGCGGTCAGCCGACACGACCGCCGGGCCGGACACTCCCGGTGGGTCCGAGCGTTGGTTACCGTAGGTGTCTCCCGCGGGGGAAGCGGTCCCCGCGTGTACTTCCGATCGAGGTTGCAGTGACGATGTACGGCGACAAGATGCCGGCTGCCGACGACCGACCCACCATCAAGGTGGCGGCGGTGAGCTGGCCCGGCGTCGAGATCGAGCCGGTCGCCACACCACCCGGAGGCGGCGCGGCCAAGCCCACCCGCTCGCGACGGACCCGGCTGCTGCTGGCCGGCGGGATCGTCGCGGCCGTTCTCGCCGGCGGCGTCGGCCTGGGCGCCTACGCGTACGCCGGTGACGTGCCACGCGGCACCATCGTGCTCGGCGCCGAGCTGGGCGGGCGCAGCAAGGCGGAGGCGGCCCAGACGCTGCGCGCCGAGCTGGAACGCCGGGCCGGCACGCTCAACGCCCCGCTTGCGGTCACGGTGGGTGAGAACAAGGCCGAGGTGAAGCCGTCCGAGGTGGGCCTCGCCATCGACGTGGACGCGACAGTGGCAGCGGCTGCCGAGGCCGACGCGCACGCGGTGAGCCGCCTCGTCAGCTCCCGTACGGTCGACCCGGTGGTCACCGTCGACCAGGCCAAACTGGGGGCGGCCCTGCGCAAGGCGATGGGTGAGCAGGGGCGCGAGATGACCATGCCGGCGATCATCTGGACCGGCACCACACCGAAGCCGGTCTACCCGAAGCCGGCGCTGACGATCGACACCGACGGCGCCACCGCCGTGGTGAAGGCCGGCTGGCTGGCCGCCGAGCCGGTCACCGTGCCGCTGGTCGAGAAGTGGCCGGCCACTTCTCGCGAGGATGTGGACCGCCTCGTCGCCGAGCTGGCCCGGCCCGCGGTGGCCGCGCCTGTCACGCTGACCACCGACGGTGGCTCGGTCCCCGTCCCACCCGCCGCCATCGCCCGGTCGCTGCGCTTCTCCGCCGACGACGCCGGCACACTCACCCCGACGGTCGACGTCAAGCGGCTGCGTGCCGCGCTCGGGGACCGGCTCACGAAGCTCGAGGTGGAGCCGAAGGACGCCGGCCTGACCATCAGCGGCGGCAAGCCGAAGGTGGTGCCCAGCAAGGCCGGACGCCAGGTCGACGCCGCCGCGCTCGGCCCGGCCCTGCTCGCGGTGCTCCCGAAGACCGAGGGCCGTACGGTCACCGCCGAGCTGAAGCCGGCCGCCCCCGAGCTGACCGAGGCGGAGCTGGCGAAGCTCGGCATCAAGGAGCGGGTGTCGAGCTTCACCACCCACTTCACCGGCGGTCTCTCCTCGCCGCGCAGCCAGAACATCGTCCGGGCCGCGAAGGACGTGGACGGTGCGCTGGTGAAGCCGGGCGAGACGTTCTCGCTCAACGGGCACACCGGCGAACGCGGCTACGACCAGGGATACAAGGACGCGCCGACGATCGTCGGCGGCAAACTCGTGCCGGGCGTCGGCGGCGGTGTCTCCCAGTTCACCACCACGCTGTTCAACGCCACCTACTACGCCGGGCTGGAGGACGTCGAGCACAAGCCGCACTCGTTCTACTTCAGCCGCTACCCGGCGGTGATCGAGTCGACCATCTACTGGCCGCAGCTCGACTTCAAGTTCCGCAACAACACGCCCCACGGGGTGCTGATCGACACGTCATACACGTCCAGCTCGATCACCGTTTCGATCTGGAGCACGAAGATCTACGACAGCGTGAAGACCGAGTACGGCCCTCGCCGCGACACCACCCAGCCGAAGACGGTCTACCTGACGCCCGGGCCGACCTGCATCGCCGCCGCCGGCAGCGTCGGGTTCGCCCAGGACGCGTACCGGGTGATCAAGAAGGACGGCAAGGTGATCAAGCGGGAGAAGTTCAGCTGGCGCTACGATGCCGAGCCCCGTTTCATCTGCGCTCCCGAGCCGGGCGACGACTGATCCGCGAAACGCAGAAGGCCCCGTCGGCGACGTGCCGACGGGGCCTTCTGCTCACGCTTCTCAGGGCCGCGCCGTGGCCAGCCCTTCGCGTACGCCGTCGGCGTCGCGGTCGGTGCCGTAGACGGGCGTGTCGGGCTGCTGCCGCCAGCTCTCGTCCAGGGTGCCCGCGTCGACCGGGTCGAAGCCCAGCTCGTCCACCAGCCCCATGACGATCCGCTTGGCGTCCGCGTCGTCACCGGCCACCGGCAGCGCGATCCGGCCCGCCGTGCCCGCCGGCTTGCCCTCGTCCATCAGGTGCGCGGCCTGGATGTTGTTGAAGGTCTTCACCACCCGCGCGCCCTTGAGGTGGTCAGCGGTCCAGCGGCTGGAGCTGAGGCTGCGGTCCAGCAGCTCGGGGATGTCGCCGTCGCGCTCGGGGTAGTAGTTGTCGGCGTCGACCACCAGCTTGCCGTCGAACAGCGCCGCCGGGAGCTGCGGCACCGCCTTCAGCGGGATCGCGATGACCACCAGTTCCGCGCCCTGCACGGCCTCCTCCACGGAGACGGCACGGGCGCCGGTCTCGGCGGCGAGGTCGGTCAGGCTCTCTGGGCCGCGGGAGTTTGCTACCGCGACGTCGTGACCGAGTGAACGCAGACGACGGGTGAGGGTGCCCCCGATGTGCCCCGACCCGATGATTCCGATCTCCATGCCCACTCCTGTACCCCGTGTGGTCGGACCTGATCGCGGTTCCGGCGTACGGCACGTCACGTTTCCCGGCCACCGAGCCGGCGGGATACCTGGGCGTGCGTCGTCGGTCCCGGCTCGACGGTACGAGACCGAGGTGGCCCGTCGTGGTGATTCCGGGGCATGACGCGATTCAGGGCCACCCCCGGTTGGGGGTGGCCCTGAATTCGAATGTTTGTCCGGCGGTGTCCTACTCTCCCACACCCTCCCGAGTGCAGTACCATCGGCGCTGGAGGGC
>NZ_JBIAIY010000003.1:0-713860 GCF_042871665.1 Micromonospora sp. NPDC005686 | reverse complement strand
GCCTCAGCGATCTGCTTACCCACCGAATAGTACGGATGCAACGCCGACAACGGATCCTGAAAGATCATCGCCATGTCCCGGCCCCGCAACCGACGAATCTCCTCCTCACCCAAACCCACCAACTGACGCCCACCCACGAAGATCTCCCCCGAGATCGACGTGCGCTTCGCGTTGTGCAAGCCCAGGATCGCCAACGACGTCACACTCTTACCGGAACCCGACTCCCCCACGATCCCCAACGTGCGACCCCGCTCGACCGCGAACGACACACCGTCCACAGCCCGCACCACACCGTCCTCGGTGTCGAACCGCACCCGCAGATCCCTGACCTGCAGGTACGGGCCTTCGCCGCGACGCGGCGCCGGAAACTCCACCATGTCCGATCCCTCCCGTCAGCTCAGCCGGACCCGTGGGTCGATCACCGCGTACAGCACGTCGACGACGATGTTGGCGACCACGATGCACACCGCCGCCAGCAGCACCGTCGCCATCACGACCGGCAGGTTGAGGAACTGCACCGCCTCCACTGTCGCCTTGCCGAGACCCTGGAGGCCGAAGATGGTCTCGGTGATGAACGTGCCGCCGAGGCTGCTGCCGATGTCCAGTCCGGCGATCGTGACGATCGGCGTGATCGCCGCCCGCAGCGCGTGCCGGGTGTGCACCTTCCGGGCGGGCAGTCCTTTCGCCCGGGCGGTACGGACGAAGTCCTCCGACAGCGTCTCCAACATCTGCGCCCGGGACAGCCGGGCGTACAGCGCCGAGTTGAGGAAACCCAGCGTCATCCAGGGCAGGAGCAGTCCGGCAGCCCAGCGGGCCGGGCTCTCGGTCAGCGGGGTGTAGCTGGGGAACGGCAGCAGCCCGGTGGAGTAGACGAGCAGGTAGAGCAGGATCAGCCCGAAGAAGTAGACCTGCATGGACGCCCCGGCCAGCGTGACGCCGATGGCGGCGCGATCGAACGCCGTACCCCGGCGTAGTGCCGACACCATGCCGAGCGAGATGCCGAGGCCGAGCCAGAGCACGGCGCCGCCGAGGACGATGCTGAACGTCACCGGGGCGCGCTGGGCGACGATCTCGGTGACCGGCTGGTTGTTGCGGAACGAGTAGCCCAGGCAGGGCGCCGGGCAGTCCTGCCGGAAGTCGCCCTCGCCGTAGGTGCGGCCGGCAAAGACGCCGCTGACGAAGTCGGCGTACTGCCGGGGCAGCGGCTGGTCGATGCCGAGGCGGCGCTCGACCTGGGCGATGTCCTCGGCCGTGCAGTTCTTGCCGCACATCACCTTCGCCGGGCTGCTCGGCACCGCGAAGAAGAGACCGAACGTGACAAGGCTGATGACGACCAGGGTCAGGGCGGCGACGAGCAGCCGCCGCACGACGAAACGGAGCACGGGAGCACCTCCCCCGGGTGGGGCGCGGGGACGGCAGCCGTGACCGCCGCCCCCGCGCGGCTGTCACTTCTTCACGTAGATGCCGTTGAGCGAGATGATTCCGAACGCGTCGCTGAGGAAGGCGTTGCCGACCTTCGAGCCGTGCAGCTCGTAGGTGGCGTCGTAGTAGCAGGGCACGACCGGGGCGTACTTCTCCATGATCATGCGGTCGAGCGCCATCCAGCCGGCGTCCTGCTCGGCGGCCGGCAGGCCGCGGACCCGGTCGATCTCCGCGCTGACCGACGGCTCGTTGAGGTACGACATGTTCTGGTTGCCCTCGGCCACGATCTCCCGGCCGTCGTAGACCGGCGGGATGACTGTCGAGCCGGTGGGCCAGTCCGAGCCCCAGCCGGTGAGGTAGAGGTCGTACGGGTTGTCCTTGCGGCCGACCTCGTCGTAGTAGCTGCTGTTGTCAATCGGCTTCATCACGATGTCGAAGCCCATATCGGTGAGGTTCTTGCGCAGCGCCTCGGCCTGCTGGGTACGCAGTTCCAGGTTGGAGTGGGCGAGCACCAGCTTCGGCCGCTTGCCGGCGAGCAGTTCGGCGGTCTTGGCCTTGTCGCCGGTGACCGGGGCGTTGAACACGTCGTACGGGACGAAACCGGCTGTGGTGGGTGACATGAGCGTGCTGGCCGGCGAGCCGGCGGCCTGCCCGCCGAGCACCTTGAGCAGGGCGTCCTTGTCGACCGCGTAGTTCAGCGCCCGCCGTACGCCCAGGTCGGTGACCCGCTGGGTGTTGATGCTCAGCACCCAGTTGTACTGCGTCGGGCCGCGCACCACCCGGCCGGCGACGCCGGATCCGGTGGTGCGGGGCAGCACCGACGGCGGCACGTCCGACCAGCTCAGCGCCGCCTGGTCGGCCGGCCCGTCGGCGACCAGCCGCTCGGCGATCTGGGCCTGCTCCAGGCCGAACGTCATCCGGATCGCGTCCGGGTACGCGTTGCGGACCGGGTCGGTCGCCGGATCCCAGTTGGGGTTGCGTTCCAGCTCCAGCGACACGTCGCGCTGGTAGGCCTTCACCCGGTACGGCCCGGACGAGAACGGCCGCAGGTCGTAGTTGGCGCGGGTGTCCTTCGCGGCGGGCACCGGCGCGCTGGTGGGCAGCGCCGCGGCGTACGGCAGGTCGCAGTGCGGCTGCGGGAAGGTGAACCGGATGGTGCGGTCGTCGGGTGTGGTGACGCCGTCGGGCACCGGCTTGCCGCCGTCGTACGGTCCCTTGTAGGAGGCGTTGTACGCCCCGCCGGGGTAGAGCCACTGCTGGATGTAGTGCGGGCCCTCGTTGAGGTTCGCCGCGAACGATCTCGCGATGCCGTGGGCGACGTCCTTGCTGGTCACGGGCGTGCCGTCCTCGTACTTCACGCCGTCGCGCAGGGTGAACTCCCAGACCTTGCAGTCGCCGTTCACGTCCTTGCCGGGGTTGGTGGCCAGGTCGCCGACGAGCAGCAGCTTGCCGGTGCCGTCCTCCTTGTAGCCGTTGAGCGGGCGGTAGAGCAGCCCGCCGGCGACCTGCTGCACATTCACGTAGTTACGGGCCGGGTCGAGGTGCTCGAAGTCGGCCGGCTGCATCACGGTGAGCGTGCCGCCCCGGCTCGCCCCGTCGACGTCCTTCGCCGGGCCCTGGTTGTCGGCGGCCTCGTACGAGATCGAGCCGCTCTGGGTCTTCGTCTCCTGGTCCCCGCCGCCGCTGTCGTCGGTGGTGGGGCTGCAGCCGGCGGCGGCCAGCGCCGCCGCGGCGAGGACACCTGTCAGTGTCCGGGTTCGTGCGCGCACTGCGTGCTCCTTCCTGCCCGGCGGCCCCCGCCGGCCGGGCATGTGACGGCCGTGGGACTACCGGGTGGAGCGGGGATCCAGCGAGTCGCGCAGCGCGTCACCGAGCAGGTTGAACGCCAGGACCAGCAGGAAGATCGTCAACCCGGGGAACAGGGTGTACCAGGGGTCGCTCGCGACGTAGCCGATGCTGTTGAAGATCATGCGACCCAGGTCGGGCGTGGGTTCGGTGACGCCGATGTTGACGAACGCCAGCGCCGCCTCGATGGCGATGAACTGCGGCACCATCAGCGAGACGGTGACCAGGATCGGCGCCCAGATGTTCGGCAGCAGCTGCCGCAGCAGGATGTGCGCGGTGCCGGCGCCGGCGGCCCGGGCCGCGTCGACGAACTCCCGCTCCCGCAGCGAGATCACCTGCCCGCGGACCAGCCGCGCGGTGTACGTCCAGCTGAACAGGCCGAAGGTGGCGATGATCAGGGCCACCCGGAACGCGGGCGTCGGCGCCTCCCGGTCGGAGTAGAAGCGGTCCTGGAGGATCGGGATGACCGCCAGCGCGAAGATGAGGAACGGGAACGCCAGGGTGAGGTCGATCAGCCAGTTGACGACGCTGTCCAGCCAGCCTCTGGCCCACCCGGCGAGCACGCCCACCGCGACCCCGATTCCCGAGGCCAGCAACGCCGAGGTGAACGCGATGAACAGGGACGTCCGCAGCCCGTAGACCAGTTGCATGAGGATGTCCCGGCCGCTGCCGGGTTCGAGGCCCAGCCAATGGTCGGCGTTGATTCCGCCGGCGTACCCGATCGGCATTCCGAAATCGTTGAGCCGGCCGGCGAACTTGTCGGTCGGGTCGATTCCGGTGAGCTTGCCGAGCAGCGGCGCGCCGAGTGCGACCACCGCGGCGAGGGCGAGCGTCACGGCGCTGGCCCGGGCCGTACGGTCGCGCTTGAGTCGCAGCCAGGCGAGCTGGTTGGGTGACCGGCCGACGAATTCGCCGGGCCGGCCGGCCGGGGCGGGAACGACCTCGACGTCGGGGCCGGGAGCGGCCGGTGGGTGCGTCAGTTCGCTCATGAGCAGTCCTCCCGATGGGGACGAAAACGCCCTGCCACCCGACGGTAATGCGCTCCGGAGCACTGAAAAGAATCGTTCCGATAACGGCCGTTCCGGTTGTCGTGCATTGACAACGATCCGGCCTACGGGATGCATCGGCGCAATAACGGCGCGATTCGGTTGTCAGCCTTTCAGCCACCTGTACAGCGGTTTCGGAATGCGTTGCCGCAAGGCGCTCAAGCCGTTGTCAGCCGTTCGGCCATTCCACCGCCCACCTCCCCCGTACGTGCCCGTCGATCATGAGGTTGGCGCGGGGTGGGGCGGGGGTTGGAGGGGACGGGTGGGTGGAGAGAATGGGTCGGGGTGTCGCGAGGGGAACGTGGGGGTGCGCGTGGTGGGCGGCCGGGAGTTGCGGGCGGACTGCTCGCGCTGCGCCGGGGTGTGCTGCGTAGCGCCGGCGTTCACCGCGTCGGCCGACTTCGCCATCGACAAGCCGGCCGGGCGGCCCTGCCCGAACCTGGGCGCCGACTTCCGCTGCGGCATCCACACCGAGCTGCGGCAACGCGGCTTTCCCGGCTGCACCGTCTTCGACTGCTTCGGCGCCGGTCAGCACCTCACCCAGCACACGTTCGCCGGGCGCGACTGGCGGGCCGACCCGGCCATCGCACAGCGGATGTTCGACAGCTTCGCCGTGCTGCGACCGCTGCACGAGCTGCTGTGGTACCTGACCGAGGCGGTACGCCTGACCCCTCCCGGCGCGCTGCGCGACGAGCTGACCGCCGCGCTCGACGAGACCGGCCGGCTCACCGACGGCACCCCTGACGACCTGCTCGCCCTCGACGCCGACGCGCACCGGAACCGGGCCAACCGCCTGCTGTCCCGCGCCGCCGAACAGGCCCGCGCCGGACGGGCCGGCCCGGACCGCCGGGGCGCGATGCTGATCGGTGTCAACCTGCGCCGTACCCCGCTGGCCGGCGCGAACCTGCGCGGCGCCTGCCTGATCGGCGCCGACCTGCGGGGCGTACGCCTCGGCGCCGCCGACCTGACCGGCGCGGACCTGCGCGGGGCCGACCTGCGCGGCGCGGACCTGGGCGAGTGCCTGTTCACCCACCAGTCGCAGCTCGACGCCGCGCGCGGCGACCACCGCACGGTCCTGCCGCCAGGGCTACGCCGCCCGGCCCACTGGTCCCTGACGCTGACCCCGGCCCGCCCTCGCCCGCGCCGCCGCTGACCGGACTCGCTCCCGCACCGGCCCGCCCATCGACGAGCCCTCCGGCCCGCCCGCCTTGACCCGGGCTGGTGATCAAGGAGTTTGCGTCCGGCGCAGAGCGGGATCGGGACACGAACTCCTTGATCACCGCGGAACAGGGCAGGGGGCGAGGACGGTGGGTTTGGTGGGGGTGGGGTGGGGTAGGCGGCGCGGACGACGACCGACCGACGGGAGGGCACCGGTGGGGTATCGGGCACGCGACGGTGAGGAGCCGGTCGACCCGGCGCACGCCGAGGACGAGGCCGGGCAGGTTCCGCTGGTGCAGACGGCCGCGGACACCGACGTGCCGGCGCCCGCCCCCGGCACGCCGAAACCGGACGAGGTGACCGAGGACGACGGGTCCGGCATGGCGGGCGGCGCCTCCGGCACCAGCTCGGGCGGCTCCTCGATGCCGACCCACCCGGACGCGGCGCGCGGACCGGACGCCGCCCGCTGAACGGGCACCGGCCCACCAGACCGGCGCCGACCACCCGACCGGCTCGGGCAACCCGACCGGCTCGGGCCACTGAACGTTTGCCGTCACCCGCTGCGGGCAGGAGTGCGACATGACCAGTGAAGAGTCCTTGGGCCGCGCGGCCGACGACGAGCCCGACGGCGCGACCGCGTACGAGGCGTCGCTGCGCCCGCCGGGCGAGTCCCTGCACACCACCGACGACACCGGTGACGACTTCGCCGACCTGCCCGCCGAGGACCGGCGGTCCGCACGGGAGGTGAGCCGGGCCGGTTACGACGTCGCGGCCGTCTCCGGCACCGGCGACCCGTCCGAGGAGCCGGAGGAGATCGAAGAGGGCCGGCCGCTGCGCTGACGCGCGCGCGGGGTGGCGGCCGGGCCGGTGCCCCGCGCCTCGGTCATGCCCCGGTTCGCCAGCGCGTCGGCGCGCTCGTTCTCCGGGTGCCCGTTGTGGCCCTTCACCCACAGCCAGGTCACGTCGTGCCGGGCGCAGGCCGCCTCCAGCGCCTGCCACAGGTCGGCGTTCTTCACCGGCTGCTTCGCGGCGGTCAGCCAGCCGTTGCGCTTCCACGCGTTCAGCCAGCCGGTGATGCCGTTGCGCACGTACGTGCTGTCGGTGTGCAGCCGTACCGTGACCGGGCGGGTCAGGCTCTCCAGCGCGCGAATCGCGGCGGTCAGCTCCATCCGGTTGTTCGTGGTCGGGGTGGCCTCGCCGCCGCACAGCTCCCGCTCGTGGCCGCCCCAGCGCAGCACCGCGCCCCATCCGCCGGGCCCGGGATTGCCACTGCACGCGCCGTCGGTCCAGATCTCCACGACCCGGCCGGTCTCCGCCTCCGCCATGCCCGGCAACCTACCGGGTACGCGAGCGCGCGGGACCACCCGACCCGCCGCGCCCGGCTAGCCTGCCGTCATGATCACTCCCCCGGACTCGCCACACTTTGCAACTTCCGAGACCTCGGCGGATGCCGTACCGGCGACGGCCGCACTGTCGCCCGGGGCCGGCTCTCCTCGTACGGGCGAGCGCCCGCCGAGATCATCCGGTTGGTGCTCGCCGACCTGCGGGCCGCACACGGCTCGGTGCGCGGCTACGTGACCGGCCGGCTCGGCGTCGGCGTCGGCGTCGGCGTCGGTGAGGAGACGATCGCCGCGCTGCGCGCCCGGCTCCTCGCCGATGACGCGAACCGGCCGCCCGCCCAGGGCGCCGCCGGCAGCGCGCCGACCGCGGTCACCCGCTGAGCGCCACCGACGAGCGCCGGTGACGACAGCGAACCAACCCTCGGTGGCGGCGAAAAGCAGACGACGCCGATGCCCCGGTCTGGCACGCTGCGGGATCGTGGACACACGGTGGGACGGCCTGCGGGCCGAGGTGCGGGCGACGATCGGCGAGCTGGTCTCCTCCGGCCGGGAGGCCGGCGTGCAGGTGGCCGCGTACCTGGACGGCGTCGCGATCGTCACCGAGCAGGCCGGGCCGGCCGACACCACGACGGGCCGGCCGATGACCGCCGACACGCCCGTGCACGCGGTCTCCACCGGCAAGGGACTCACCGCCACTGTGGTGCACGTGCTGGCCGAGCGGGGACGGCTCGACTACGACCTGCCGATCGCAGCGGTGTGGCCGGAGTTCGCCCGGCACGGCAAGGGCGGCATCACGCTGCGGCACGTGCTCACCCACACCGCCGGCCTGCCCGCGCTGCCCGCCGACGTCACGCCGGAGGACTTCACCGACTGGACGCGCATGTGCGCGCTGCTGGCCGACGCGCGGCCGCTGTGGGCGCCCGGCGAACGGCTGGCGTACCACGCCTGGACGTGGGGCTGGCTGCTCGGCGAGGTGGTCCGGCGGGTCACCGGCGTGCCGGTGTCGCGGGTGCTCGCCGAGGAGGTGGCCGGGCCGCTGGGCGTGGACCGGGAACTGTTCCTCGGCGTGCCGGAAGCGGACCTGCCCCGGCTGGCCCGGCTGGAGGACGCCGGCCTGTCCGCGCTGATGGCCTGGGCCGGGGCCAACCTGCCGCACTTCGACGCGGTCGCCCCGCCCGCGGTACGCCCGGACACCGTCATCGGCTCACGCCCCGACGTGCTGCGCGCCGACGTGCCGTCGGTCGGCACGATGAGCGCCCGCGCGGTGGCCCGGATGTACGCGGCGCTGCTCGGCCCGGTCGACGGGGTACGGCTGATCTCCGCCGAGCGGATGCGGGAGGTGTCCGCCCCGGCGGTACGCGCGCAGGAGTGGGTGTTCGGGCAGGAGAGCGCGTTCGGCCTCGGGTACGCGGTCGAGGACGACGGATCGTTCGGCACCGCCGGCAGTGGCGGCAGCCTCGCGTTCGCGTACCCGGGACTGGGGTTGACGGTGGCGGCGGTGCGCAACCGGCTCGGCGCGGGCGACGGCGACCCGATGGAGCGGCTGCGGACGCTGGTGCGCGACCGCGTCGCCGAGGCGACCGGCCACCGGTAAGGGTCGAATCTCGCTCACGCGACCCGGCTGCTTTACTATGCTCCTAGTAAAGCAGTGAAAGGGCTGACCGTGTTCGTCTTCCGGCTCGACACCCACTCCGGCGTGCCGCCGTACCTGCAACTCGTCCAGCAGGTCCGCCAGGCGGTGCTGCTGGGCTTCCTCCAACCCGGTGACCGCCTCCCGCTCATCCGCGAGGTGGTCGAGGACCTGGCCATCAATCCGAACACCGTCGCCAAGGCGTACCGGCAGATGGAGCAGGAGAACCTGGTCACCGGCCGGCCCGGCCAGGGCACGTTCGTCACCGAACAGCAGTCGGCCGCGATGTCGGCGTCGACGTACACGTCGCTACGCCGCGGCCTGGAGACCTGGCTGCGCCGCGCGTACGCGGCCGGCCTCGATGAACAGGCGGTCGACGCGTTGTTCGCCTCCGTTCGCCAGCAGACGAGAAACGAGGACGTGGCGTGACGGCGACCGGGTTCGCGCTGCGCACCGACGGTCTGGGCAAGCGGTACCGGAAGGGCTGGGCGTTGCGCGACTGCACAGTGGCCCTGCCGGAGGGCGGCGTGATCGCCCTGGTCGGGCCGAACGGTGCGGGCAAGACCACGCTGCTGCGCCTGGTCGTCGGGCTGCTGGCGCCGAGCACCGGCACGGTGGAGGTCCTCGGCCACGACGTCACGGCGAGCACCCCGCGGACGCTGTCCCGGATCGGGTTCCTGGCCCAGGACCACCCGCTGTACAAGCGCTTCACCGTCGCCGAGATGCTCCGCTTCGGCCGGGCCTGCAACCTGCGGTTCGACAACGGGCTGGCCGAGCGCCGGCTGGCGACGCTGGGCATCCCGCTCGACCGCAGGACCGGTGCGCTCTCCGGCGGGCAGCAGGCCCAGGTCGCGCTGGCGCTGGCCCTGGCGAAGCGGCCGGACCTGCTCGTCCTCGACGAACCGGTGGCCAGCCTCGACCCGCTGGCCCGGCACGAGTTCCTGCAGGTCCTCATGGGCGCGGTGGCCGAAGGCGGGGTGACCGTCCTGTTCTCCTCCCACGTCGTGCACGAGCTGGAACGCGCCTGCGACCACCTGGTCGTGCTCAACCAGGGCCGGGTCACGCTCACCGGTGACATCGACACCCTCCTCGCCGAGCACCGGCTACTCGTCGGCCCGCGCACGGCCACCGACCCCGACCGGTCCGGCGCCGTGGTGGAGGCCGTCCACAGCGACCGGCACACCACCCTGCTGGTACGCGACGGCGGGCTCCCCGCCGCGCCCGGGTGGCAGGCCCGGCCGGTCGCGCTGGAGGACCTGGTGCTGGCGTACCTGCGCCGGCCCTCCCAGCCGGACGCCGCGCTCACGCCGCAGGTGCCGGCATGACGTGGCTGATCTGGCGCCAGCACCGGACCGAGGTCTGCGTCCTGGGTCTGCTCGTCGGCATCTCCGGCGTCGCCCTGCTCGTGCTCGGGACGCAGGCCCACGACCTGTTCCCCGGCGGCCCCGCCCGGTGCGCGGGGCAGACCGGCGTCGACGAGGCCTGCGCGGCGTCCTTCCGCCGGCTCGACGAGGAGTACGGCTACGTCGAGAACCTCCTGGCGGCCTTCTACCTGGTCCCCGTCGTCATCGGCGCGTTCCTCGGCGCGCCGCTGCTCGCACGCGAACTGGAGGACGGCACCTGGCAGCTCGCCTGGACGCAGGCCGTGCCGCGGATGCGCTGGCTGGCGGCCAAGCTCGCCGCGCTGGCCGGCGTCACCGTCGCGCTCACCGGGATGTTCACCGCTGTGCTCACCTGGTTCCGTCAGCCGTTCGACGCGTGGGAGGGGCGGTTCCAGTACGACGCCTTCGACCTGGAAGGGCTTGTTCCGGTGGCGTACGCGCTGTTCGCCTTCGGCGTCGCCACCGCCGCGGGGGCGATCCTGCGACGCAGCCTGCCCGCGTTCGGCGTCGCCTTCGGGGCGTTCCTCGCCGCCCGGATGTCGGTGGCGCTGCTGGCCCGCCCCGCGTACGCCACGCCGCTCACCGCCACGGCACCCATCCCCGCCGCGGGGTCGGACGACCGGCAACGGCCCGTGCCCGGCATCGCCGACTGGGTGATCGAACACGGCTACACGGACGCCACCGGACGCAGGCTGAGCCGGACCGAGTACGACGAGCTGGCAGGCGCCGCCGACCGGGCCGGCACCAACCTCAGCCAGTTCCTGCACGCGCGGGGCATCCAGCAGTTCGGCGTCTACCACCCCGCCGACCGGTTCTGGACGTTCCAGCTCATCGAGGCGGCCCTGTTCGTCGCCGTCGCGGCGGTCCTGATCGGCGTGGTGGTGTGGCGGGTACGGCGCCGGATGATCTAGTACGGGCTAGCGGCGCAGCCGGGCACGCAGCCGGCCGGCCGCGTCGCCGAGCACCGCGCCGGTCATCGGCAGCAGCGGGCTGGACCGCATCACCGCCAGATCCTCCGCCGGGCTGGTCACGCCGTCGAGGAACCGCAGCACCCGCTCCGGCGGGTTGCGGTCGAACAGCCGCTCGAAGAACTCCACCCCGCCGACGTGGCCCTGGTCCAGCGCGCGCAGCGCCACCGCGTCCATCCACAGGTGCCGGCCCGGATACGCGGGCGCCGGCACCGGCGGGCGGCCGGCGGCGAGCGCCCGGGCCACCTGGTCGGCCTGGCGCAGCATCGCGGAGAACGTGAACCCGGTGGACGGGCGGGTCGCCCCACCGGCGGTGCCCAGCCGCACCACGCGCGGGCTCGGGCGGGACTCGAACGGGCCGTCGGTCATCGGGATCACGCCGTCCTCGACCTCCCGCACCCGCAACGCGGTCAGGTCCAAACCGAGCAGGCCGGCGTACCCGCGCAGCGCCGCGTCGTAGCCGGCGTCGTCGAGCACCGCCGGGCCGAACTCGGTGTACTCGACGAGCGCGAACCGGTCGTCGACAGGCAGCACGTACCCGAAGGAGACGCCGCGCTGCGGCTGCGGGGTGCGGAAGTCCATCAGCACCGCCCGATCCGGGTCGAACGTCGGCCGGTCGGCGGCCAGCCACCAGCCGCGGAAGTGCTGCAACCAGCTGGTGCGCCCCGGCCGCTTCGGCCGCCGGGGCCGGGAGTCGAGGACCCACCCGGCCCGCACCAGATCCCGGCCGTCCGGGTCGCGGACCGTCACCGTCTCACCGTCGTCGTGCAGCTCCCCCGCCGGGGCGCTGATCCGCACCGCGTCCAGCCGCCGTTCGGCCTCGGCAGCCCGGTCGTAGACCGGGGCGGAGCGGAGCATGGCGTACCGCAGGGGGTCGAGCGTCAGGACGCGGCGGCCGGCGGGCGTGACCACGTCGACCTGCGACCAGCTCGCGCTCAGCAGCGGGTCCAGGTCGTCGCCGGGCAGGCCCCAGAACGCCCAGGTGCGGTCCTGGCCACGCTTGTGCACCGGGTCGACCACCGCGACCCGCAGCCCGGACACGCCGTGCCGGCCCAGCGCGGCCAGGACCAGGGACGCGGCGCCGCCGCCGCCGACCAGCGCGAGGTCGACGTCGACCGGGAAGGATGCGTGCATCCGGCCACGCTGTCACATCGGCGGAGGTGGCAACCGGCCGACCCGCGCTCAGGCCACCGGCGCGGGCTTCTGCGGCGCCGGCTCGGCGTAGGCGGCGGCCACCGTCGCCCGGTCGAAGACCCGCCACGTCGCGGCGATCACCGCGACCGCCACCACGAAGCCCACCCAGTACGGCGCGGTGATGCCGAACCGGGCCGCCACCACGCCGCCGAGCAGCGCGCCGACGCAGTTGCCGCCCGCCGCGACGAACAACGTGGTGCTGCCGACCCGGCCCATCAACGCGGGCGGGGTGAGCCGCTGCCGCAGCGAGTTCGCCACGATGTTCCACAACGCGCTGTGCGCCCCGAACGCGAACAGCGCGAACCCGACCACGATCGCGCTGCGGGACGCGGCGAGCGCCAGGTGCAACCCCGCCTCGACCAGCAGACCCGTCCGCACCGTCCAGGTGGGTGTGATCGCGGCGATCAGCCGGTCCCCCACCAGCGAGCCGAGCACGCCACCCACTGCCATGCAGGTGAACAACGCGCCGTAGCCCACCGAGCCCAGCCCCAGCCGCTCGGTGGCGAGCAGCACCAGCACCGCCACCGCGGCGGTGAGCGTGACGTTCAGCAGGCCGATCAGCACCGTCATGGTGCGCAGCAGCCGCTGCCCCCACAGCCAGCGGAACCCCTCCGCGACCTCCGCCCGCACCGACGGCTGCTCCTGCGGCGCCGGCCCGGCACGGTACGTACCGGCGAGCAGACCGACAAGGACGGCGGACAGCGCGTACGTGCCGGCGTTGAGCGCGAACGGTAGCGACGCCGCCAGCGCGAACAGGAACCCGCCGAGCGGGCCGGCGATCATGTTCTGCATCACCTGCGTGCCGCCACCCAGCCACCCGTTGGCGCGTTCCAGCAGCGAGCGCGGCACCACCGCCGGCAGCACCGCCTGCGCGGCGGTACGGAACACCACCTCGCCGGTGTTCACCACGAACAGCACCGCGTAGAGCAGCGCGATCCCGGCCCGGTCGAGCAGCATGGCCACCGCCAGCGCGGCGAGTGCGGCGACGCGTACCCAGTCGATGAGCACCATCAGCCGGCGCCGGTCCACCCGGTCCGCCAGCACGCCACCGGGCAGCGCGAACAGCAGCCACGGCAGCCACGACACCGCAGCCCCGGCCGACACCACCAGCGGATCGTCGGTGATCGACGCCACGTACAGTGGCGCGGCCACCGTCGCCGTCCCGCTGCCCAGCGCGGAAAGCGTGCTCGCCGTCCACAGTCGGGCGAAGCGCCCGCCGAGCCGTTTCCCCGTCACGGCGAGGCAACCTACCAGCGACGATGAACCCTGCCGACCGGTTTTACCGCCGGGCCACCACCACCGGCGCGGGCGGATCGGCCACGTCGAGCACCACGTCCGCGTGCCGGGCGGCGAGGTCGTCGGCGAGCCGGGCCAGCACCTGCGCCCGCGTCCCGCTCATCCGCGCGCCCCCGGCGGGCGGCGGGAGTTGAGGCGGGCCGCCTGCCGGTTCAGGTGGTCGCGTTCGGCCAGGCTGGCCGCGCGACGGGCCGCCTCCGCGTACAGCGCGGCCGCCCGGTCCGGGTCGCCGTCGCGTTCGTGCAGGTAGGCGGCCACCGCCGTGTACCGGGGCAAAGTGTCGTCGAGCGCCGCGAGCGCCGCCAGCCCGGCGCGCGGGCCGTCCGCCTCGCCGACGGCGACCGCCCGGTTGAGGCGGGCGATCGGGTTGCCGGTCAGGCGGACGAGTTCGTCGTACCACTCGACGATCTGCACCCAGTCGGTCTCGGCCGCGGTGGGCGCGTCCGCGTGCAGCGCCGCGATCGCGGCCTGGGCCTGGAACTCGCCGAGCCGGTCGCGGGACAGCGCGGTCTGCAGGACGCCGACGCCCTCGGCGATCAGCGTGGTGTCCCACCGGCTGCGGGCCTGCTCGGCCAGCGGCACCAGGCTGCCGTCGGGCGCGGTCCGGCCGGCGCGGCGGGCGTGGTGCAGCAGCATGAGCGCGAGCAGCCCGGCCACCTCGGGGTGGTCGATGGCGGCGGCGAGTTGCCGGGTGAGCCGGATCGCCTCGGCGGCCAGGTCCACGTCGCCGGAGTAGCCCTCGTTGAACACCAGGTACAGCACCCGCAGCACGGTGGCCACATCGCCGGGCTGGTCGAAGCGCACCCCGGACACGGTGCGCTTCGCCCGGCTGATCCGCTGCGCCATGGTGGCCTCGGGCAGCAGGTACGCCTGCGCGATCTGCCGGGTGGTGAGCCCGCCGACGGCGCGCAGCGTCAACGCGACGGCCGACGACGGGCTCAGCGACGGATGCGCGCAGAGGAAGTAGAGCCGCAGCGTGTCGTCCACAGCGGACACGGGGCCGGGCGGCGGCTCCTCATCCACGGCGTCCTCGCGCCGGCGCCGGGCGGCGTCGGCACGAGCCACGTCGAGGAACCGCCGCCACGCCACGGTGACCAGCCAGCCCTTCGAATCGCGGGGCATGTCGGCCGGCCAGACACGCAGCGCCTCCACGAGCGCGTCCTGCACGGCGTCCTCGGCCGCCGCGAAGTCGACTCCGCGGCGGACGAGGACACCGAGCACGCCCGGGATGAGGCTGCGGAGCGCGACCTCGTCCATCGGCCGGGTCACTCGGTGATGGTGGGCGGCCCGGTCAGGAACGGGCGCAGCTCAAGCCACTCGTGGATCGGCTTGCCGCCCTGCCCCGGCGCGGCCGACAGCTCGGCGGCCAGTTCGAGCGCGCGGTCGTAGCTGTCCACGTCGATCACCATCCAGCCGGCGATGAGGTCCTTCGTCTCGGCGAACGGGCCGTCGGTGACCGGCGGGCGTCCCTCGCCGTCGTAGCGGACGAACGTGCCCTCCGGGGCGAGCGCCTGACCGTCGACGTACTCGCCGCTCTCCTGCAGCCGCGCCGCGAACTCCTGCATGTAGCGCACGTGCGCGGAGATCTCCTCCGGCGTCCACTTGTCGATCATCGGCATGTCGGACACCGGCGTCGGGCCGCCGCGGTAGTGCTTCAGGAGCAGGTACTTCATCTGTGTCTCCTCGTGGAGGGTGCGACCCATTCTGGCCGCGTTCACTCCGGGGACGAAGCCGCTCTGGCGTTCTCGACATCGGTGGCGGAGAAATTTCGGGCGTCACATCGCGTAGGGCATCCTAGGAGGCTAGTTCTGATGGTCCAGGCCGCCTGCCCCCGTCGCGGCGGCCCGGACCCGTCATCGGATCGCCCGGCCGTCAGCGGGCGGCGGTCCGGCGCAGGCCGGTGATCAGCACCGCGCCCGCGACCAGGTGCAACACCACCAGCGTCAGCGTCGCCGCGCGGCCCACTCCCCCGCCCAGCGGCCCGAGCACCGACACCGGCAGCACCAGCACCGCGACCACCGTCCACGCGGTCCGGGGGCGGGCGGTGACCCGCTCCAGCAGGGCCAGCAGCGCCCAACCGGCCAGCCCGGCGAGCAGCGTGCTCACCACCACGGCCACCGGGGTCACCCGCTGGTCGGTGGAGCCCGTGCGCGCGATCAGCTCCACCCCGCCCACCGGTACCGCGACCACCCAGCCCAGCAGCGTGGCGGCGGTCGCCGCGAGCACCGTGAGCAGGCGGTCCCGGCGGCGATTCGGGCGGGCGGCGACGGTCGGGATCGTGGTCTCCATCGGTGACTCCTCCACATCGGGACGACTGCCGGAAACGCTAGGTCCGGCGGGGCGTCGCGCGGATCGGGCGGCGGAGCGGTTCCCGGCTCCGCCGCCGGAACGACCACCGGCCCGGATCTCCGTCTGGCGACCGATGAGATGCGGTGAACCGGCGGCCTAGCATCCGGACATGACATGCGCGTCCCGGTCCCGGTTCCTGCTGCTGCTCGACGGCGGAGTCGCCACCGCGAGCCTCGCCGTCTGCCTGCTCGCGCTGCTGGCCTCCGACGCCGGCCCGGACACGACCGGCGCGACCGCCGTCGCGGTCGCCCTCGCCGTCGCGCAGGCCGGCTGTCTGCTGTGGATCCGGCGCCACCCGGGGTACGCCCTCACTGCCGCCGCGCTGGCAGGCGTCGGCCTGGAGGCCCTCTGCCCGCAGCTCGGCTGGCTCGGCCTGGTCGCGGTGCCGATGGCGTACGTGGCCCGGCTGCGCCCACCCCGGTACTCGCTGGTGGCGCTCGGGCTGCTGCTGGCGCCCACGCCGTGGAAGCTGGTCACCGGCGGCTGGCGGGACCTGCTGCTCGCGGTGACCGCACTGGGCCTGAGCTGGACGCTGGGCGAGTTGCAGCGGGGCCAGGCGCAGCGGCGCTGCGCCTGGGAACGGCACGTACTCGCGACCGAACGGGAACGGATCTCCCGGGAGCTGCACGACGTGGTGGCGCACCACGTCGCGGTCATCGCCGTACAGGCCGCCGCCGCCGAGGACGTGTTCGACACGCAGCCGGCCCAGGCGCGGGCCGCGCTCGGCGCGATCGACGTGGCGGCCCGGTCTGCGCTCGCCGACCTGCGTGCCATGCTGCACGCGCTCGCCGTCGACGACGGGTCCGGGCAGGGCGGACCACAGCCAGGGCTGGCGCAGCTCGACGCGCTCGCCGACGCGGTACGCGCGGTCGGCCTGCCCGTGACGCTGCGCCGGGAGGGTGACGGCGAGGCGCTGCCCGGCGGGGTGCAGCTGTCGGCGTACCGGATCGTGCAGGAGTCGCTCACGAACGCGCTGCGCCACGGGCACGCCACACGCGCCGACGTGGACGTCCGCTACCTCGACGGCGTACTGCGGCTGGAGGTCGTCAACGACGGCCCGGCGCCCGCCCGCCGGCCCGGTACGCCCACCGGGCGCGGCATCGTCGGGATGCGGGAGCGGGCCCGGCTGCTCGGCGGCACGCTCGACGCCGGCCCGCTGCCGGCCGGCGGGTTCCGGGTCCACGCACGACTGCCGGTGGGAGCGGGCCGGTGACCATGCGGGTGGTGGTCGCCGACGACCAGGAGCTGATCCGCGCCGGGCTGCGCACAGTGCTCGACGCGCGGCCCGACCTCACGGTGGTCGGCGAGGCCGCCGACGGCGTCGAGGCGGTGGCGGTGGCGACCCGCACCCGGCCGGACGTGGTGCTGATGGACGTCCGGATGCCCCGGCGCGACGGCATCGCCGCCACCCGCGACCTGGTCACGGCCGGCAACCCGGCGCGGGTGATCATGCTGACCACGTTCGACCTGGACGAGCACGTCTATGCCGCGCTGCGCGCCGGGGCGAGCGCGTTCCTGCTCAAGGACACCCGCCCGGCCGACCTCGCCGAGGCGGTACGCGTGGTGGCCCGGGGCGAGGCGCTGCTCGCGCCCACTGTGACCCGGCGGCTGCTGGACCGGTACGCCGGCCGGCTGCCCGCGCCCGCGCCCACCGGCGACGCGCTCGCCGCGCTGACCGCCCGCGAGCGGGAGGTGCTGACGCTCACCGCACGGGCACTGTCCAATGCGGAGATCGCCGCGCGGCTGCACCTGAGCACCGCCACCGTGAAGACGCACGTCTCGGCGATCCTGACCAAGCTGGGCCTGCGCGACCGGATCCAGGCGGTGGTGCTCGCGTACGACACCGGGCTGGTCCGGCCGGAGCCACCGGTCCGGTAGGCGCCAATCGGACACCGGACCCAGACCCGCCGGATCGGGATCTTCCGCCGCCCGGCCTGGCCCGGCATGTCCGCCGTCTCGTGGCGGCAGGGAGCACACCGGACGGCAACGAAGATTTCTCAATTACCCCCAGTGACCGCCGCAACCCTCCTAGTGTTGGCCACACCGGTGCTCGTCACGGAGTTGGCCACCCGAACGACGTCCCACGCCTACAGCGGACGAAAAGTGAGGGAAGACGCGGATGAAGGCACAGTCATTTCTCGGATCGGCGGCGTTCGGCGTGGGCCTCGGCGCACTGCTGCTCCCGGCCGCCGCGCTGGCGGACACCAGAGTGTCACCCGCCACCACCCCGGTCGGCGGCACCGTCGTGCTGACCACCACGTGCAACCCGAACGCCGGTGACGCGATCTTCCGGGTCACCGGCCCGGACCGGGACCAGAACGTCCGGTCCACCACCGCGGCCGCGGGCGGCGGCCTGAGCGCCGAACTGTTCACCGCCGGGTTCACGCTCGGCACGTACACGGTGGCCACCACGTGCGGCGACGGCAGCGACGGCGGCAGCGCCACGTTCGCCGTCACGCCGATCGGCGGCGCGCAGGCCGGTGGCGGCGGACGCGACGGCGACACCGGCGTGCTCGTCACCGGTGGCGTGCTGGCCGCCGGGGCGCTCGCCGGCGGCGCGTACGCGGTCATCCGCCGGCGTCGCGCGGGCGCCGCAGCCTGACCGGCCCGCCGAGCGGCCCGCCCGCGCCGGACGTCCCGGCGCGGGCGCCGCGTCCCTGTCGGACGGAGATGGGATGCTGTCGGAGTCGCAGCGGCGGGCGCGCCTGCACACAGTCGTCGTGGTCACCGCCGTCACGCTCGCCGCCGCCACCGGCGCCGGGCTGGTCTCGGCCGGGCTCGGCAGCACGTCGACGCCACCGCCGCAGCCCGGCGGCTCCGCCGCGCCGGCCACCGAACGCCCCGGCACGACCGGCCCGGTGCTGCCCCGCGCCACGCCGGTGCGGGTCACCATCCCGCGCATCGGCGTGGACGCCGACATCGTCCCGGTCGCCACCGACGCCGACGGCGCGCTCGAGGTGCCGCCGCTGGAACGGCCGGAGGTCACCGGCTGGTACCACCCCGGTCCCGCCCCCGGCCAGGCCGGCAACGCCGTGCTGGTCGGGCACGTCGACTCGCAGCACGGCCCGGCGGTCTTCTTCGACCTCGGGCGGCTGCGCGGCGGCGACACGATCCGGGTGCTGCGGGCCGACGGCCGGACCGCGACGTTCACTGTGGACGGCGTCGGCGCGTACCCCAAGGAGCGTTTCCCCACCGCGCGGGTCTACGGCGGCGACGCGGCGGCCCGGTTGCGGCTGATCACGTGCGGCGGGCGGTTCGACCCGCGGACCGGCAGCTACCCGGACAACATCGTCGTCTTCGCCACCGCGACCCGGTGACGCTCAGCCCGCCAGGTCGGCCAGTTCCGCGTCGAGCAGATCCGCCAGCAGGTCCACCCGGCCCGGGTCGTTGTCGGCGGTGATGTTCCGGCTGGGCATCTCGACAGTCATCAGCAGGTAGAGGTACAGCCGGTAGAGCCCGAGCCGCCGTCGCGCCCCGCCGTCGAGCGGGAACGGCGCCGCCTCGCGGTAGGCGCGCACCAGCGGGTCGTCCGGCTCGTCCTCGGCGCGGCGGAACAGCAGCGGCGACACGAGGTCCATCAGCGGGTCGCCCCACAGGTACCGCTCGCCGTCGACCAGGCCGCTCAGGCGCGGCGTGCCGTCCGGCCCGTCGACGGCCAGCACGTTCCCGGCCCAGCCGTCGAAGTGCAGCAGCGCCGGACGGTCGACCGCGTCGAGCACCGCCGCGTGCCGGGCCACCAGCTCACGGATCCGGGACGCGGGCACCGGCAGCGGCACCGACCAGTCCGCGGCGTCGGCGAGCAGGTCGTCCACCATGGCCGTGTAGGCGTCCCGCCAGGTCGGGCCGGAGGCCCGGTCGCCGTCGTAGCCGTACCGCTCGCCGGTGACCGTGTGCAGCGCGGCGAGCGCGCGGCCGAACTCGGCGCGCAGCGGCCCGACGTCCGCGCCGGCCCGGGTCAGGTCCCAGAGGGTACGACCTGGCAGTCGCGCCATGAGCAGCCAGTCACCGAGGTCGGGGTCGGTGCCGTGGTGCAGCAGCGCCGGTGTGGGCACCCCCGGTGCGCGGTCGGCCACCAGGCGCAGGTAGTGCGCCTCCGCGCCGATCATGTCTCGCTCGTAGCGCAGCAGCGGCACGTGCGGCGGCGGACCGGCCTTGAGCACCACGTCGCGGCCGTCGGTGAGGCGTGCCCACCAGACGGCGGCGAAGCCGCCCCCGGTCAGCGGGCCACAGCCGGCCATCTCGGCGCCGGGTCCGAGCGAGGCGGTGAGGTAGCGGCAGACCTGATCCGGGTCGAGGGCACGCTGAGTCGGGCTCACGCTCATGGTCCGGGGAGCGTAGCGCCTGCTGCTGCATCGTGGGCGCAGCGATTGCGAAGACGTGCGGCACCGGCCGGCAGCGCGACCGCTTCAGGCAAGAGCCCTCCGCAGGGCCTCCAGCTCGGCCTCGGTGGCGCCGGCAGCCTGGAGATAGGCGGAGACCGAGCCGTGGTGGCTGCGGATCCAGACCATGGCATGAAGCAGGTGCGCTGCGGTCACCGGGCGGGTGCCGTGTCCGATCGCCGCGCCGGCCGGCGATCCGGTGAGGCCCAGCGCGGCGTTCGAGCGCAGGAAGTCCTGGGTGACCTCCGCGTCGGAAGCATTCAGGAGGGTCTGGATGACGGCGACGACGACTCCGGTGCGGTCCTTGCCGGAGGCGCAGTGGACCAGGGCAGGCAGCGCACCGGGGGTGATGAGCTGCCGGATGATCGCGACGGTGGCACGACCGGCCTGCTCAGCCATGTACGGGTACAGCGCCACCTGGTCGTCCGGCCAGCTCTGCTCGGTGAACACCGGAAAGTGGCAGTGCTTGACGTCGAGACCCGCACACCGGTCCGGCCGGTCGGCCACCTCTCGGATGCTGCGGAGGTCGACGACCGTGCGTAGCCCGAGATCCTCCAGCTCCCGGGCACCCTCGGGCGTCAGGAGATGCAGGGCGCCGGAGCGATACAGGACCCCACGGCGCAGCGATCCGACGCCGCCCGCGTCGCGGAAGTTCCGGACGCCGGAACCGCCGGTGGTGGCGTCGGCCGTGGCCCCACGAATGATCATGGAGGCGACTATACGAGGTGCACCCCTTCACCCTGTCCCGTCCGGGATACCCCGGCCTACCGGCGGCGAGGGCGATCGTGGTGTGGGAGAGAATCGCCGGGTGGCGAGACGGAAGGCGCGCGCGGGCGCGGGTGAACGGACGGCGGCCTGCCCGTGCGGCACCGGCCGGCCGTACGCGGACTGCTGCGCCCCGGTCCATCGGGGCGAGGCGACCGCGGCGACAGCGGAGGCGCTGATGCGGTCCCGGTTCAGCGCGTTCGCGCTCGGCGACGCCGCCTACCTGCGGCACAGTTGGCACCCCACCACCCGGCCCGACCGGCTGGAGCTGGATCCGGGCACCCGCTGGGCCCGGCTGGAGATCGTGGAGACCGGGCAGGGCGGGCTGTTCGACAGCGCCGGGACGGTCCGGTTCCGGGCCCACTACCGCGAGGGCGGGCAGGTGGGCGTGCTGACCGAGCACAGCCGCTTCGCCCGCGAGGACGGCCGCTGGGTCTACCTGGACGCGCTGCCCGAGTGAGATCGGGCCGACCGGTCACGGTCAGGCCGGACGCGGGGCGGGCTGCGCGAGTTCGGCGATCTCGCGCGGGAGCTGCGCCGTCGCCCGGTTGAACTGGGTCGGCCCGATCACCCGGTGCAGCGCCTGCAACACCGCCCGGGCGCCGCGCTCGGCGTCGGCCGGGGTCGCGCCGGAGCGTTCGGCGACCCGGCGCAGGAACTCGTCATACCCGAAGACCTCGGGATCGTCGACCCGGGCGCGGGCCAGCAGCGGGCGCAGCTCGTGCGCGACGTGCGCGGACAGGTCGTCGGCCTCGCCGCCACTGATCCGCTCGGCGAGCGTGCGCAGTGTCGCCTCGGTCAGTGCGCGGGCCGTCTCGACCGGCACGCCGGCGCGGGCGGACACCCGCGCGTAGAACTCCGGTTCGGCCATCGTCTGTCCTCCCGTCGCACCGGCAGCGTGGCTACCCGCCGCCGGCCCCGGCAAACACCGCCCCGCGCCGCCGGGGCGAGCACCGGCTCAGGCCAGGGCCCGCGCCGCCGAGACGATCGCGCCGACGCCGATGCCGGCCCGGTCGAGCTGCTGGGCGGGGGTGCCGGAGCCGGGCAGCCCGCGTACCGCCAGGTGATTGACCCGGGCCGGCTCGCCCAGGTCGGCGAGCGCCTCCAGCACTGCGGAGCCCAGCCCGCCCTCCGGGTAGTGGTCCTCGACCACCAGCAGTCGCCCGCCGGTCTCCACCACGGCCTCGGCAAGGCGCTGCCGGTCCACCGGCTTGATCGAGTACAGGTCGATCACCCGGGCCTCGATACCCTCACGGGTCAGCTCGTCGGCGGCGGCGATGCAGAGGTGCACGGTCACGCCGGTGCCCAGCAGCGCGACGTCCCCGCCGTCGCGCAGCATCCGGCTGCCGCCGATCGGGAACGGCTCGGCGTCGTCGTAGAGCACCGGGTACGCGCCGCGCGTCGTCCGCAGGTAGCTGACCCCCGGGTGGTCCGGCAGCTGCGCGACCAGGGCCGCGCAGGAGACCGCGTCGGCCGGGCAGAGCACCGTGGAGCCCGGCACCGCGCGCAGCGCCGCGATGTCCTCCAGCCCCATCTGGGACGGGCCGTCCGGGCCGATCTCCACCCCGGCGTGCGAGCCGACCAGCGCGATGTCGGCCCGGGAGACGCCGGCCATCCGGATGAAGTCGTACGCCCGGGACCAGAACGCGGCGAACGTCGCCGCGAACGGGCGGTAGCCGCGCACCGCCATCCCCACCGCCGCGGCGGCGAGCTGCTGCTCGGCGATGAACATCTGGAAGAACCGATCCGGGTACGCGGCGGCGAAGCGATCCGCCCGGGTGGAGTCGCTGACCTCGCCGTCGAGCGCGACCACGTCGGGCCGGGCCGCGCCGAGGGCGCGCAGCGCGTCGCCGTACGCGTCCCGGGTGGCAACCTTCGCGCCGCGGGAGTACCGGGGCAGCTCCGGCTGCCCGTGCTCGGCCGGGGCGGTACGCGGCGCGGCAGGTGGCTTCGGTGCGGCGACCCGGATGCGGCGAGGGCCGCCGAGCGCCCGGACGGCCCGGTCGGCCAGCTCCGGGTCGAACGGCTTGCCGTGCCAGGACGGGTCGTTCTCCACCTCGGGCACACCCTTGCCCTTGACCGTACGGGCCAGCACCACGGTCGGCCCGGTGGCGTCACGCGCCTGCCCGTACGCCTCGTCGATCGCGCCGAGGTCGTGACCGTCGACGACTATCGCCTGGCAGCCGAACGCCTCGACGCGCCGCCGGTAGGTGTCCAGGTCCCACTCCAGCTCGGTGGGACCGCGCTGGCCGAACCGGTTGACGTCGACGATCGTGGTGAGGTTGCGCAGCCCGTAGTGCCCGGCCTTGTCCAACGCCTCCCACACCGAGCCCTCGGCGGTCTCGCTGTCGCCGCAGAGCACCCAGACGTGCGCGGGCGAGCGATCGAGGTACTGGGCGGCCAGCGCCACCCCGACGCCGACCGGCAGGCCCTGCCCGAGCGAGCCGGTGGCCACGTCCACCCAGGGCAGCACCGGGGTGGGGTGGCCCTGCAGGCGCGAGCCGGCCCGCCGGTACGTCTCCAGCAGCTCCTGCTCGCTGATCGCGCCGACGGCCCGGAACACCGCGTACAGCAGTGGGGAGGCGTGCCCCTTGGAGAAGATCAGGTGGTCGTTGCCGGGGTTGCCCGGGTAGGACCAGTCGTAGCGCAGGTGCCGGGCGACGAGCACGGCGAGCAGATCGGCGGCCGACAGGCTGGACGTGGGATGCCCGGAGCCGGCCATCGTGCTGCACCTGATGGCGTCCACCCGCAGCTGGGCGGCCAGTTCGGCCAACCCGGTCAGCTCCTCGTCGCGCAGGGTGCGCTCTGCTTGCAACGTCACCGCGATCGTCTCCCGGGTCGCCGAACTTCCGGACCAACGCTAGGCCGCCAAGGCGACCGTTGGTCCCCTTTCTGGTGTTTCACGCCCGGCCGATGAGCAGCCAGAGCGCCACCAGCAGGTACGGCAGCACCGCGACCGCGAAGGCCGCCGGATTACCGACCGCGCCGGCGAGCAGCCCGTACCCGCCGTAGAAGGCCACGACTGTCAGATCGGTGGCCATCCCGGCCAGCGAGGTGACGGTGGCCCGGGCCGACCCGGCGATCCGGGCCTGGGGCCGCACGTCGGCGAGCACGGTGGCCAGCTGGAACGCGGCGAACGCGGCCGCCAGCAGCACGAACCCCTCCGGGTGCCGCAGCAGCGCCCCGGCCGCCGTCGCGGTCGCCGCGAACACCAGCAGACCGGCGGGTCAGCCGCTCGCCCAGCGGCGCCAGCAGCCCGCCCACTGTCATCCCGGCCCACACGAGCAGGAGCAGCAGCGGAACGCCCACCTCGGCCATGCCGGTGTCGGCGGCCAGCAGCCCGGTGTACTCGTCGAGCCCGCCCCAGATCGCGGTCACGGCCGCGACCAGCAGCACGGCGGCGCGGACACGGCGGTCGGCCCGCACCTCGGCCAGTCCGAGACGCAGGCTGTCCAGCCAGCCGGGCTCGTCGTCACCCGGCCCCTTCCCCGGCTCGTCGCCCGCGTCCCGCCCGTCCGGCGCGGCGCCCCGGTGGTCCCCGGCGGGCACGAGATCGGGGCGGGACCGTGCGGTCCCGCCCCGATTCGTCGCGGCCGGATCAGCGGCGGAACTTCTCCACGTCCGCCTGCGGGATGACCATCGTGGCCTCGCTGTCCGCGGCCTGCTCGGCCGTCGGCTGGCGCGGCGTGGTCGGCTGGGTGCGCTCGGAGTCGGCGTACGCCGGAATGTGCTGCGTGGCCTCCGCGCCCGCCTGCGACGGCACCGGCTCGGTGGCCTCGGCGACGGCCGGCACCGACGGGGTGGCCGGGTACGCCGGAACCGGCTGCGTGCGGTCCGCCTCGGCGTCGCGGCTCACCGGCTGAGTCAGCTCGGAGTCCGCGTACGGACCGGTGGCGGCGAGGCGGGCCTCGACGTCACGCCGGCCGGCCCGGTAGGCGCGGGCGTGCGTGGCGATGGTGCGCGACTCCTCCTCGGCCCGGGTCAGCCAGTTCTCCCAGCGGCTCTGCATCGGCCGGACCAGCCCGCCGCCGACGCCGACGACCAGGATGCCGCCGACGGTGGCGAGCACCGCGATCAGCACCGGCGTGGTGACCGTGGTGGCGACGCCGATCTGGTTGAGCGCGGCGATGACACCGAGACCCAGGATGAACACCGAGGCGAGGTTGGCCAGCACCCGGCCGTACGAGAGGCCGCCGAGCGCGCTGGAGATGATGTCCTTGACCGCGCGGGCGATGGCCGCCGCGACCACCACGATGACGATGGCGACGAACGCCCGGGGCAGCCAGGCGATCACGCCGGCGATCAGGTCGGAGATGGGGTTCGGGCCCCAGATGCCGAACGCGAGCTGGAGCGTGACCAGCAGCACCCCGTAGTAGGCGAGCTTCGCGACGATGTCGCTGGCGTCGTACTTCGAGCGGGCCAGCGCGGTCTTGATTCCGCCGCGCTCGACGGCCCGGTCGAAGTGCACCCGCTCCAGCACCTTGTCGACGAGCTTGAGCACGGCCTTGGCGATCAGCCAGCCGGCGACCAGGATCGCGATGAACGCGACCGCCTTGGGCAGGAACAGCATCACCGAACGGAACGCGTCGCCCACCGCGTCCCCGAAGTTGTCTCTCATCAAGGTCCTCCACGTACATGGTCACGTTTTTGTTCGGGTGGGGCTACCCGGACCGGCGCGCGGGGAAACGCGGTCAGCCGCCGGGGCAGCGATAGACGACCCGGGTGCCCGCCTGCGCCGGCGCCGGCTCGATGATGTTGACGGTGGCCATGCCGGTGGTGGCACCGACCCCGGTGAACGTCCACTTGAGTGTGAGCGCGGCGGTCCGCTGCCCGCTGCCGACCCGTTCGGTGAGCACGGCGCCGGGTGGCGCGTCGGAGCGGAACCACTGGTACCGGATCGTCCCGCCGCGTCCGTTGGTGCGCACCGTGGCGACCACGTCGACTGTCACGTCGCAGGCGACACCGGCCGGCCGGGACACCGCGACGGTAACCCCTTCGACCTCCAGCGGATGCAACCGCTGCCACAGGTAGAGGCCGGCCGCCAGCAGCAGCACCGCGGTGAGCAGCGTGGACAGCACCGAGGCGACGCGGCGCCAGACCGGACGCGGGCGGATCGAGGGCGCGGTGGGCCACTGCGGCGCGGGCGGCGGCGTGGCCGGCACGCCCGGCCCGAAGCGCAGCTCGCCGCCCGAGGGCGGCCCGCCGCTCACCGCCCGCGCGTCGCCGGTCCGATCCGGGTACGCCCCGGCGCCCGCCGCCGCACCGGTGGCGTGGCCCCGGGGCGGTACGCCGGTGGGCTGCCACGACGCGGTGGGCTGCCACGATGCGGTCGGTTCCGCGCCGGGGCGCTGGGTCGGCCCCGCCGTCGGACGCGGGTAGACGGTGGCCTGCCCGGTCGTGTTTCCCGGGCGCAGATGGACCGTCGCCTCATCCATCGGCTTCGCCGGAGCCGGACGCAGACCCACCGTCGGCTCGCCGGCTGGACTGTCCGTGGCTGCGCGGAGACGAATCGTCGCCTCGTCTGCCCGGCCCGGGTGCAGGTGCACGGTCGGCTCCGCGCCTGGAGGCGTCGGCGTGGCCGAGGCGGCGAGGTCTGCTGTGCGGTCGTCCCCGCTCTGGACACCGCTCAGGTGGACGGTCGAATCAGCGGCGTCCGCGTCCCCGGTGAGGGGCAGGGCGCGGGTGGGCAGCGCCTCGGTGGGCTCGTCGGGGCGGGTCACGCGGAGGTTCCCCGGGACGGGCTGCGGTGCGTTGCGGTGGGCACTGTCGTACTCCTAGCCGGGGGTGCAGTCGTGGTAGAGCGTCACGTACACCGGTGACGCCGATGTGGTCGCGTTGCCGGCGGCGTCGGCGGCGGTGACCCGGACGAGGATCCGGGTGCTGCGCCTGGGCGTGGACAGCGGGCCGAGCGTGCCGGTGAACACGCCGCGCCCGGTGGCGACCATCCGGATCGTGCCGGTGGCGCCGTCGATGGTGTAGCCGAACGTGACGGTGAGCGCGGCCGGGCCGCTGCGGTCGTCGGTGACGGTGGCCGTGACCGTGCTGCTCTTGGCGCCGTAGGGGCAGCCCTTCGGGTCCAGCTCGCCCGGGTCGGCGCGGACGCCGTCCACGACCGGCGCTGTCACGTCCGGCGGTGGTGGGCTGCTGCGCGACGCGCCGGTAGTGGGCGTGCCGGTACGGGTCGGCGTCCCGGAAGGGTCGGAGGTGGCTGACGGCGCGGGAGGTGGCGGTGCGGCGGACGCGGTGGACGGGCTGGGCGTCGGGGACGGGCTCGGCGACTCGGCGCCGCTCGGGTCCGGTGTGGGTGCGCCGGTGGTGGCGGGACCGGCGCTCCCCGGGCCGGCCGGGCCCGCGGCGGGCGTGCCGTCGTGGGCGGCGTAGCTGTAGCCGGCGCCCCCGGCCAGGACGGCGGCGACCAGGGCGCCCGCGGCGAGCGCGGTACGGGTGCGGCCACCGCGGAACCGTCCACCCCGGCCGGTGGTGCCGCCCAGCGCGGTGTGTGCCACCGCGGTGGCCCCCTCGGCCCGGTCCGGGAACGGCCACAGCGCGGCGAGCAGCGCGGCCCGCCGCGCGAGCTCGCGCAGCCCGCGTTCCTCCCAGTCCGGCCCGTAGCCGGTGCCGGCGACACGCTCCAGCAGCTCCAGGAACGCCTCGGCGGACGACGGACGGTCGTCGGGGCGTTTGGCCATGCCGTGACGCAGCAGGTCGTGCACCGGCGGGGGCGCCGCCTCGGCGGGGATCGGCGCGCCGGCGTGCTGGTCGCGCAGGGAGAGCAGGTCCGGTCCCTGGTACGGGGGCCGGCCGGTGAGGCACTCGAAGAACGTGGCGGTGGCGGCGTAGACGTCGCACGCCGGGCTGGCCGGGGCGCCGGTCCACTGCTCGGGGGCCATGTAGCGGGGCGTGCCGGAGACGGTGGCGCCGGAGCCCTGGCCGGTCGGCATGGCGATGCCGAAGTCGGCGAGCTTGCTCACCCCGCCGCCGGTGACCAGCACGTTCTCCGGCTTGTAGTCGCGGTGCACGACGCCGTGGGCGTGTGCGGCGGCCAGGCCGGCGAGTGAGCCCTTGAGGACGCACAGCGCGGCCTCGGGCGTGGTCGGGCCGTGTTCGCGCAGCATCTGGCGCAGCGAGACGCCGTCGACCAGTTCCATCACGATCGCCGCGCCGTGCGGACTCTCCACGTACTCGTAGAGGCGGCTGACGTGCGGGTCGTCGATCTCGCCGAGCAGCCGGGCCTCGGTGCGGAACGCGGTCCGGAACGCCGAGTCCGCGCCCAGGTCGCGGACCAGGTACTTGATCGCGACCGGGGTGCCGGTCGGATCGTGGATGGCGAGCACGACGCTGCCCGACGCTCCGGCGCCGAGCCGGCGGACCTGCGTGTATCCGGACAGTTCCCAGCCGCTCATGCGACAGACTCCACGGCGTCCCAGGGGCGGATGTCGGACGCCGCCTCGCTCGTCATTCTCACCGTGGCGCAGCCGCCGGCCATCGCCGCAACGGCTGCTTCCGGACGCCGGTCGGCGCCCGGTTCCCGGTACGGCGCAGCGCCGCCCGGCACGTGGTCGGTATCGGACACACCGTCACGAGTACCAGACCCCGGCAACCGCTCCCGCCTCATCGATCATGAAGTTGACAGGGATAAAAAGGGCAGATATCGCCGCCAACCTCATGATCGGCGGAGAGGAAGCGGAGCGGCGGGGGTAAGGAGCGTCAGAAGCGGCGGGGTGGGCGGATGCCGGCCGGTGGAGGGGTGCGGAGCAGCCAGACGGGGTTGCTCGCGCCCACTATCTCGCCGTCGCGGTCGCGGATCTGGGTGCGCACGTACGTGCCGGCGCCGACGCGCACCGGGAGGTCGTGCCAGCCCTGCCGCAACTGCCGCCAGGGGACCTGCCCGACCCGGACCGCCGGTGTCGGGTCCGCGACACCGGCCCGGTCGACCTCGCCGGTGACCGTCTCCAGCGTGGCGCCCGCGGGCAGGTCGGTGGCGCGCAGCCGCACCGTGACGGTGTCCTCGGCGAGCACGGCGAGCGCGCCCATGGCGCTGCGGCCACCCAGTTCCAGGTCCAGCGCGCCCCGGTAGCCGGCCAGGTCGGCGAACCACGCCTGCCCGGCGCGCAGCGCCGCGACCAGGTCGTCCCGGCCGGTCGAGGCCGCCCAGACCGACGTGACGTTCCGGTCCCGGCCGGCCCGCCAGTCGGTGCCGTCGTGGTCGTCGGTGACCCCGACGGCGGTGAGCGGGATCGCGTTGCGGGCTGCCACGTCGTACGCCCACAGGTGGTCCTCGACCGGTCTCCGGCCGATCTCGATCAGGTCGACGCCGAGCGCGTCGCGGCTGACCAGCAGCCGGGCCAGCGACTCGCGGCGCTCCGCGTCCAGCGGGTGGTTCCAACAGACGACGCCGCCGTGCGAGTGCAGGAACTCCACCATCTTCTCGGTGGCGTCGACGTCGTTGTCCCGGTGCGGCGGGGACGGGAAGCGCGGCAGCGTGCCGTCGCCACCGAACCAGTTGAGGTGCCGCACCATCGACACCTCGTACGCGCGGTGGTGGGTGACGCCGGGGTACGCCCCGTCGTAGCCGCGCAGCACCTCGGCGCGCAACTCCTCGCCCGCCTGCCCGGCGCGGCGGGCGCGGTCGAAGACGAGCCGGTCCACCAGGTACGCGCCGCGCGCGCCACCGGCCACCGTCACGCCGAGGCGCAGCCCGCGCAGCGAGTTGTCCCCGGCGACCAGGTCCGGCCAGAGCCGCCGCACGTCGGCGAGCAGGTCGAACGTGTACGGCCGCCACGCACCGGCCGGCGCGGGCAGCTCCACTGTGCCGTGCCGGCCGTCGACCGTGTGCCGGACCGTGTCCACTCCGCCGAGGCGGTAGCGCAGCACGAGCTGCCCGGCGGGCCGGCCGGGTCCGGCCGGGTGGTGCGAGAGCGCCAGCTCCACGGTGAGCGTGGCGTCCCGGCCGGCGGCCTCGCGGCGGACGTCGAGGTGCAGTGTGGTGTCGGAGATGTTGGCGGTGTGCGTCCAGTTCCACGCCTTGCCCGCATACCAGAAGGTGCCGGAACCGGCGGCGGTGAGGCGCAGCGCGCGGCCCGGGCCGTCGAGGGCGTCCGGCGCGTCCACGAAGTCGGCGGCCGAGGCGGACAGCCGCCCCTCGGTGGCCGGCTGCCAGGTCCAGGCCAGGCCGCCCTCGCGTTCCTCCGGACCGTCGAAGTGGACGACGCGGCGGTGGTCGTGGGCGGCGACCCGGAAGTCGTGGTCGGTCCACCAGAGCACGTCGACGCCGTTGCGGCGGGCCTGGTCCAGGTGGGCGGCGTAACTGGCCACGCCCTCGCTGAACGAGGCGTGCAGGTGCATCGCCATGCTGACCGGCCGCCGGCCGCGTGGCGGGGGCGGCGGCCTGTCGTGCGTGGCGGCCAGCCCCACCGGCACGCCGATCCCGGCGACCGCCAGCCCGCCGGCGGCGGCGAGCAGGCTACGCCGGTCCAGCCGCCCGCGACCCGCCATGCCACTCCCCCATCCCGCCGGGGCCAGCGTACGTGCGGAACGTCAACGCGGGGGCACCGCCACCCGGGCGGCGAGCGCGGCGGTCGGGCACGCCCGCGGCCCGGCGCACCACGCGGCCGGCCGCGTCCACCACCAGCACGGTCGGGGTGCGCCACACGTTCAGTTCCCGGGCCGCGTCGAGGTGTTCGTCCACGCCGACCTCCAGCACCGTCACGCCGCCGAGGCGGGTGGCGACGTCGGCGAGCACCCGGCGGGCGGCCCGGCAGGGCGCGCAGACCGGGGCGGAGAACTGCACCAGCGTGACCTCGCCGGGGCGTACCCCGAGGGCGGTGAGGCTGGCCCGGTGCGGCGCGTCGGCGGCGGTCGATGGGCGATTCCGGACGGCGCGCAGCCGCCCGTCGTGGCGGCGGCGCCACCAGCCGAACGCGGTGGCGGCCACGAGCACCGCGAGGAGCACGACGATCCCGGCCGGGCTGGGCGACTGCACCGGCCCAGGCTGTGACGGCGGACAGCGGAAGGACATGGTCCGTCCCGGTCAGCGAATATGAGATCGCCTACTCCGGCGGTAGGAACGACCGGCGAACGTCGCTTTTGTCCTCTGGCGCACCGCGCGCGCCCGGCAATATTCTCCACCACGCGCGCATTCTTTGCAGTTCCTTTACATCGCCCGGCGCTGGCCGGGCCATCGAGGAGGCGAGATGCACTTCGACCACCCCGAGCTGGACCGCCGTACGCTGCTGCGGGCCGGCCTCGGCGCCGCCGCGGTCGCGGTCGTCGGGAGCGAGCTCGCCCTGCCGGCCGCCGCGCAGGCGGCGCCGGGCGCGAACCTCGACTGGATCATCAGCTGCGACGAGTGGGCCGCCCGCCCGCCGGCCGACCCGCTGTCGGTGAGCGCGATCCCGACCAACAAGATCATCGTGCACCACATGGCGTTCCCGAACGTCACCGACTACTCCGAGGAGCACGCCAGGCAGCTCGCCCGCGACTGCCAGGACCTGCACATGGACGGCAATGGCTGGTCCGACACCGGGCAGCACTTCACGGTGAGCCGCGGCGGCCACGTCCTGGAAGGACGGCACGGCAGCCTGGACCGGCTGCGGGCCGGCGACCGGCAGATGATCGCCGCGCACTGCCCGGGCGAGAACGGGCGGGCCATCGGCATCGAGAACGAGGGCACCTACGTCACCGAGACGCCGCCGGAGGAGCTGCTCGACTCCCTCGCCCGGCTGTGCACCGCGATCTGCCGGCAGTACGGACTGCACGCGCACGACATCTTCGGCCACTGGGACTTCCGCGCCACACTCTGCCCGGGCGCGATGTTCTACCGGGAGTTCCCGGCGCTGCGCCGCGCGGTGTTCAAGGAACTCGGCACCGACCTGGGCGACGTGCCGGCCCGCCGCTGGCCGGACATCTGGCGCTTCGTCGGAGGGCCGGTGGTCCGGGTCGCGCAGTACCTGCTGACGTTCCAGGGCTACACCGTGCCGGTCACCGGCGTGTTCGACGCGGCCACCGTCGCGGCGGTGCAGGACTGGCAGGCCCGCAACGGCATCCCTGTCGACGTCGACGCCACCCTCACGGCGCCGACCTGGGAGACCCTGGCGCCGGAGCTGGACCAGAAGTCGAGCGGGATCCCGGTGACCGCCGCGCAGTTCATGCTCGCCTCCAAGGGCTACGCCGAGGTCGTCCCGACCGGCGAGTACGACCACGCCACCCGCACGGCGGTGAAGGACCTCCAGCACCTGCACGGACTACCGCCCAACGGCAAGATCAGCACCACCACCTGGTGCGCGCTGGTGGGGGGTGTGGTGCGCCAGTCGTTCCACAAGCACTGACGGCGCACCGGCGGGGAGAGCGGTGGGGGTGGCGACGCGCCACCCCCACCGCCTCGTTGTGGTGCGGAACGCGGCGAAACGTCGGCATTGACGACTGGTGAACAACGGCTATCCCGGACGCCGGTGATGCACCGATCATTGCCCGCAGATAGATATGAGTCATTCTCACCTCCGGGCACGACGCCCGGCGCGGAGGGCGAGACACCGTCAGCCGGGCGTACCGAACGGCCCGACTCCGCGTCCCCGGAGGATCGCCATGCCACGACCCGCCATCCGTGCCCGCCTCGCGGCGCTCACCGCCGCCGTCCTCACCGCGAGCGTCCTGACGGTCACCCCGCCGTCACCGGCGCTCGCCGACACCACGTTCACCCCCGACGACTACTGCCTCGGCCAGTGCGCCGACATCCTGCCGCCCGGCCAGAACGGCAACGCCACGCTCGCCGGCATCCTGGCCCACCAGGCGCTCGGCACCCGGCCCGCGCACTCCAGCGACCAGCTCGACGAGTACGCCAACCTGGTCTACAACTACGCCGGGCTGACCGACGAGCAGATCGCCCACTTCTACAACGACGCCTCGTTCGGCGTCCCCGACGCGCAGGTCGAGAGCAGGATCTCGCCGCGTTCGGACGTCACCATCGTGCGGGACAAGGCCACCGGCGTCCCGCACGTCACCGGCACCACCCGCGCCGGCACCATGTTCGGGGCCGGCTACGCCGGCGCCCAGGACCGGCTCTGGGTGATGGACCTGCTGCGGCACGTCGGCCGCGGCAACGTCACCTCGTTCGCCGGCGGCGCCCCCGGCAACCGGGAGCTGGAGCAGAGCGTCTGGGCCAACTCGCCCTACACCGAGGCCGACCTCCAGGCCCAGGTGGACGCGCTGCGCCTCAAGGGCACCCGGGGCCAGCAGCTCCACACCGACGTGGCCGACTACATCGCCGGCATCAACGCCTACATCGACAAGTCGATCGCCGACGACAACTACCCCGGCGAGTACGTGCTCACCGGCGCCGGCAAGCCGAAGCACTTCACCATGACCGACCTGATCGCCACCGCCGGTGTCATCGGCGGGCTGTTCGGCGGAGGCGGCGGCAGCGAGATGCAGTCCGCGCTGGTCCGGGTGGCCGCCCGGGCCAAGTACGGGCCGACCGAGGGCGACCGGGTCTGGACGGCGTTCCGCTCGCAGAACGACCCGGAGACCGTGCTGACGCTGCACGCCGGGCAGAGCTTCCCCTACGGCGCGACGCCGCCCGGCGCCACCAGCGCGGTGCTGCCGGACGCCGGCACCGTGGTCGCCGAGCCGCTCGCGTACGACGCCACCGGCGGGGCCGCCGCCCGCACCGGCACCAGCGCGGCCACCAAGGACCTGCTCGGCGGCCTGTCCACCCTGCGGTCGCACGGCATGTCCAACGCGGTGGTGGTCTCCGGACGGCACACCACCAGCGGCAACCCGGTGGCCGTGTTCGGCCCGCAGACCGGCTACTTCGCTCCGCAGCTGCTGATGCTCCAGGAACTCCAAGGGCCAGGGATCAGCGCACGCGGCGCCGCGTTCGCCGGGCTGAACCTCTACGTGCTGCTCGGCCGCGGCCAGGACTACGCGTGGAGCGCCACCTCCGCCAACCAGGACCTGACCGACACGTACGCGGTGCCGCTGTGCACCACCGACGGCACCGCGCCGACGCTGCGCTCCAACCGCTACCTCTACCGCGGCCAGTGCGTCGCGATGGAGGTGCTGGAGAAGCGCAACTCCTGGTCGCCGACGCTCGCCGACTCCACCCCGGCCGGCGCGTACACGCTGCGCTCGCTGCGCACCAAGTACGGGCTGGTGGCCTACCGGGGGCTGGTGAACGGGCAGCCCACCGCGTTCACCAAGCTGCGCTCCACCTACCGGCACGAGGCCGACTCGGCGATCGGCTTCCAGGCGTACAACGACCCGGCGGCGATGGGCAGCGCGGCGGCGTTCCAGGCGTCCGCGGCCAGCGTCGGGTACGCGTTCAACTGGTTCTACGTCAACTCGACCGAGGCGGCGTACTTCAACTCCGGCGCGAACCCGGTCCGCCCGTCCGGGCTCGACCCGAACCTGCCGGCCAAGGCGGAGCCGGCGTACGAGTGGGCCGGCTGGAACCCGGACACCAACGACGCCACGTACGCCCCGGCGTCGGCCCACCCGCAGTCGGTCAACCAGGACTACTACGTCAGCTGGAACAACAAGCAGGCGCGCGACTTCGGCGCGGCCGACGGCAACTTCAGCTACGGCGCGGTGCACCGCGCCCAACTTCTCGACGGCCCGGTCAAGGCGGCCATCGCCCAGCGCAAGGTCGGCCGCGCCGACGTCGTGCGGATCACCGCCGAGGCGGCGGTGACCGACCTGCGCGGCCAGCAGGTCCTCGGCGAGTTGCTGCGGGTGCTGGACAGCACGCCGGTCACCGATCCGGCGCTGGCCGCCGCGGTGAGCAAGCTGCGGGCCTGGCAGCAGGCCGGGTCGCGGCGGGTGGAGACGTCGCCCGGGTCGAAGATCTACCAGCACGCCGACGCCATCCGGATCTTCGACGCCTGGTGGCCGCTGCTGGCCTCGGCGCAGTTCCGGCCCGGTCTCGGCCCCGACCTGTACGGCGCGCTCGTCGGCGCCCTCCAGGTCAACGAGTCGCCCTCGGGCGGCCAGAACGCGGCGCGCGACGGCACCGTGAACTGGGCGTCGCAGGGGCAGGCGCACAAGGGCTCGTCGTTCCAGTACGGCTGGTGGGGTTACGTCGACAAGGACCTGCGTGCCGTGCTCGGCGACCCGGTGGCCGGTGGGCTCGGGCGCACCTACTGCGGCAACGGCAACCTGGGCGCGTGCCGGCAGGCGCTGCTCGACACGCTCGGCCAAGCCGCGGCGGCGCCGGCGACCACCGTCTACCCGGGCGACTCGTCCTGCGGGGCCGGCGACCAGTGGTGCGCCGACTCGATCGCCCAGTCCGGGCTCGGCGGCATCACCCACCCGCTCATCGCCTGGCAGAACCGGCCCACCTACCAGCAGGTCGTCTCGTTCCCGGCGCGCCGGGGCGACGCGGTGACCAACCTGGCGCAGGGCCGCACCGCCACCGCGTCGAGCACCCAACTCCTGACCAGCAACACCCCGGCCAAGGCGGTCGACGGCAGTCTCGGCAGCCGGTGGTCCAGCAGCTACAACGACAACCAGTGGCTGCGGGTGGACCTCGGCTCGGCCCGGACGATCAGCCGGGCGGTGCTGCGGTGGGAGGCGGCGTACGCCACCGGCTACCGGATCGAGGTCTCCGGTGACGGCAACTCCTGGCAGCCGGTGTTCAGCACCACCACCGGCAACGGCGGCGTCGACAACGCGACGTTCGCCCCGGTCGGCGCCCGCTACGTACGGATGTACGGCGTCACGCGGGCCACCTCGTACGGCTTCTCGCTCTACGAGTTCGAGGTCTACGGACGGTGACCGCTCGCGACCGGCCGGCGGGTGCTCCCGCCGGCCGGTCGCCTGTGTCCGGGCAGGTCAGTCCCGCCAATTCGAACATGTGTGCGAGAATGTCGGGGTGTCGAGCGAGGCCACCATCCTGCACGCCGACCTGGACGCGTTCTACGCGTCGGTCGAGCAGCGCGACGACCCCCGGCTGCGCGGCCGGCCGGTGATCGTCGGCGGCGGCGTGGTCCTCGCGTGCAGCTACGAGGCCAAGGCGCGGGGCGTGCGCAGCGCGATGGGCGGCCGGCAGGCGCGGCGGCTCTGCCCGGACGCGACAGTGGTGCCGCCCCGGATGGCCGCGTACACCGCCGCCAGCCGGGCGGTGTTCGAGATCTTCCGGCACACCACCCCGCTCGTCGAAGGGCTCAGCATCGACGAGGCGTTCCTCGACGTGGGTGGGCTGCGGCGGCTCGCCGGGCCGCCGGCCGGCATCGCGGCCGTGCTGCGGGATCGGGTACGCCGCGAGGTCGGCCTGCCGATCACCGTCGGCGTGGCCCGGACGAAGTTCCTGGCGAAGGTGGCCAGCGGCGTGGCCAAGCCGGACGGGCTGCTGGTCGTGGAGCCGGAGCGGGAACTGGCGTTCCTGCACCCGCTGCCCGTCGAACGGCTGTGGGGCGTCGGCCCGGTCACCGCCGCCCGGCTGCGCGAGCGCGGCATCCGTACCGTCGGGCAGGTGGCCCGGCTGGACGAGCCGACGCTGGTGTCGCTGGTCGGCGCGGGCGCCGGCCGGCACCTGCACGCCCTGGCGCACAACCGCGACCCCCGGGCGGTGCAGGTGGGCCGCCGCCGTTCCTCGATGGGCGCGCAGCACGCGCTGGGACGCGGGCCGCACTCCCCCGCCGACCTGGACGCGGTGCTGGCCGGCCTGGTCGACCGGGTCACCGGGCGGATGCGCGCCGCCCGGCGCACCGGCCGCACCGTGACGCTGCGGCTGCGCTTCGCCGACTACACCCGGGCCACCCGGTCGCACACGCTCGACGAGCCGACCGCGCAGACCGGGCCGCTGCGTGCCGCCGCCGGTGACCTGCTGCGCGCCGCGCTCCCGCAGATCGCAGAACGTGGCGTCACGCTGCTCGGCGTCTCCGTGGGCAACCTGGGCGGCGGGCACACGCAGCTCACCCTGCCGTTCACCGCCGACCCGGGCCCGGCGCTGGACGCCGCCGTCGACGCGGTGCGAGACCGCTTCGGATCACGGGCGCTGACCCGCGGCGTGCTGCTCGGCCGCGACCCGGGCGTCGAGACGCCCCGGCTGCCGGACTGACCGGGTCACTCCTCGATCGCGCCACCCACCGCGCGCAGGTGCGCCCGGAACGTCAGCGCCGGGTCGGCGGCCCGGGCCGCCAGGTACGCGCCGAACCCGACCTGCGCGCGCAGCGACTGCCCGGCCCGGATCCGGTCGGCCTGCCGCCGCTCGGTGTCCCGGATGGACTCGGCCAGCTCGAACAGCTCCCCGGCCCGATCGGCGGGTACGAACAGCACGCCGTCGTCGTCGGCCAGCGCCAGATCCCGCGGGCCGACAGTGAACGGACCGACCCGGGCCTGCTCCAGCGCACCGTCCGGGCGCGGGTCCAGTTCCAGCGGCCCGCTCGGGGTGGCGCCGAGGCTGAACACCGGCAGGCCGACCGCGACCAGGTCCGCGGTGTCGCGGTGCGCGCCCCACACCACCAGCCCGGCCAGGCCGGCGGCCCGCGCCTCCAGCACCACCAGGTCACCGACGCAGGCCCGGTCGGTGCGCCCGCCGTCGTCGACGACGAGCACGTCCCCGTCGGCGGCCTGCTCGATCGCCTCCAGGAAGACGTCCACGCTACCGGCGTGCCGGGCCGGGCGAACCCGGCCGGCCAGGCGCCGGCCGGGCAGCACCGGGACGACGGCGGCCGGGGCGCAGCGGACGGGGACGCCGGCGCGCAGGCAGGCGTCGGCGACGTGGGCGGTGCTCAGCGCGGCGAAGCGCGCGGCCGGCTCGTCGTGACGGGTGTCCATGCGCCGACGCTAACCAGCCGGAGCGGCGCGGGCAGGTGCCAGTCGGCACCCGGTGGCCTGCGGCCCGGCCCGGCCCGGTGGATCCTCCCCCGGCCGGACCCCGCACGCCGGGGCGGGTCAGCGCCCGAACGTGCGGTCGAGCAGGTCGAACAGGGCCGTCCAGTGCCGCTGCGTGGCCCGCTCGTCGTACATCGGGGTGTCCGACTGGGTGTAGCCGTGGCGGGCGCCGGCGTACACCTCGGAGCGGTAGGTCACACCCGCGTCGTCCAGCGTCCTCTCCAGCGTGGCGATCTGCTCGGCGGTCATCGACGGGTCGGCGTCGGCGTGCCCGAAGTACAGTTCGCCGGTCACCGCGCCGACGGCCAGGTGCGGGCTGTCCGGGGCGTCGGTGACCACCCGCCCGGCGTGGAACGCGGCCACCGCGGCGATCCGGTCCGGAAGCGCCTCGATCGCGCGCAGCGCGTTCGTGCCACCCATGCAGTAGCCGGTGAGCACCGCCGGGCCCGGCGCGACATCCGGGCGGGCGGCGAGGAAGTCCAGGTAGGCGGCGGTGTCGCGGGCCACCGCATCAGGCGTCAACGCGGCCATCATCGGCCCGAGCCGCTCGAACAGGGCGGCCCGGCGGCTGTCGTCGGCGAGCGCGCCGAGGTCGACAAGCGGCGCGCGCCCGGAGCGGTGGAACAGGTTGGGGGCCAGCACCACGTAGCCGCGGGCGGCGATCGTGGCGGCCATCTCCGCCACCCGGGGCCGCAGCCCGAACGCGTCCATGAACAGCAGGACGGGCGGGAACGGCCCGGCGGCCTCCGGCACGGCCAGGTAGGCGTCGGCCGTCCCGTCGGGGGTGGGCACGTCCACGGTCGTCGGCTGCACTGTCGGGGCCTCCTCGCTGCGGGTTCGCGCTGCACGCTACCCGGGCCCGACGACGCCGGCACCCGAGGGCGCACCGGCCGTTTGCGGAGGTCCAGGGCGGGAATCCCGCACTCCCGGCGGAGGAAGGCGGCGAGATGGACCAGGACCAGTTCATCGACGCGGTGGCCCAGCGGTGCGGCGCGTCCGCGGAGCAGGCCACCGCCGTCACCCGGGCCACGTTGACCACGCTGGCCGAGCGCATCGACGGCGGGGAAGCCCGCGACCTCGCGGACCGGCTGCCGGAGGCGCTGCGGGCGTACGCCTTCGGCCCGGCCGAGGATGCCGAGCCGTTCGGCCTCGACGTGTTCGTGGAGCGGGTGAGCGGGCGCGCCGACGTGGACGCGGACGCCGCCCGGGACGGGGTCACCGCGGTGTTCGACGTGCTGCGCGACGCCGTCGACCCGGCCGCCTACGCCCAGGTCGTCGGGCAACTCCCGGCCGAGTACGGCGAGGTCGCCGACCAGAGCGCCAGGTATCTGACCGGTCAGTGATCCGGGCTGTCCGGGCGGGCCATCAGCCGCAGCGCGTTCGGGTCCAGGCCGATGCGGACCGGGGTCCGCCCGTACGGCTCGCCGTCGACCTCGATGCGGGCCGGCCGGTCGGTGTCCAGCCACACCTGGCGTACCGCCAGGAACGGCTCCTCGCCGAGCGTGCGGCGGTGGCCGGCCGCCGCGTTGCGCGCCGTCTCGCGCAGCAGCCCGCGCCGGGTCGGCCCGCCCACCGGGTACGCGACCAGCAGCCGGTCGTCGGCGGTGGCGTCGGCGGTGATCGGCCGGCCGGCGTGGAAGCCGCCGTTCGCCACGTACACCTGGTGCGTGGTGAAGGTGTGCTCGCGGCCCTCGGCGCGGACCGTCACGGCCAGCGGGCGGTGCCGGGCCAGCAGCCCCAGCCCGGTCAGCGGGTACGCGAGCCGCCCGACGACCCGCTTCAGCGCCGGGGGCGCGGCCTGCATGATGTCGGCGGACAGCCCGATCCCGACGTGGTTGGTGAACCGGGTGTCGCCGATCAGGCCCAGGTCGACGTCGATCACCTTGCCGTCGGTGAGCACTCCGATCGCGGCGTCCAGGTCGAGCGGGACGCCGACGGTGCGGGCGAAGTTGTTCGTGGTGCCCAGCGGCAGCAGGCCCATCGCGATGTCCCGGTGGGCGAGCAGCCGGGCCGCCGCGCCGACGGTGCCGTCGCCGCCGCCGGTGACCAGCAGGTCCGGCCCGAGGCCGGCGGCCTCGGCGAGCACCTGGTCCAGCTCGCCCGGCCGGTCCACCGGGTAGGCGCCGAGCAGCGTGAACCCGGCCGCGCGCAGGCGCGAGTGGACGGTGTCGTAGAGCCGCCGGCCACGGCGGGAGTGCGCGTTGACCACCAGCGCCGCCCGCCGCCGTTCCCGGATCGCCGCCGACAGTTCCTGCTTGGTCCGCACGGGTGCGACAGTAGCCGCCCGCGGCCGTGGGCCGGTCGCACTGCCGGTGTTGAGCGGGTCGGTTATCGTCGCGGCGGTCGAGATCATCGAGCTTGGAGGGTGGTTGTCCAGATGAGTCAGCCCGCAGCGCCGCAGGCGACAGTTCCTGGTCCCCCGACCGCACCGCGGAGTCGTCCGGGGCGGACCCTGATCGGGCTGGCACTGGTCGTCCCGGCGGTGATCGCCTGGATCTGGTCGTACGTCCTGCCCACCCTCTCCACAGTGGCCCGCAGCTTCGACAACGACGGGCCGCGCCGCCCGGATCAGGCGGCCGGTGCGTCGAACTACGAGTCCGTGTTCGCCTCGGGGTTCGTCGGACAGGTCGGCTTCGCGGTGCTGCTCAGCCTGATCCCGCTGGCGGTGGCGCTGCTCGCCGCACCGCTGCTCGCCGTCCTCGCCGACCGGGCCGGCCGGGTCGCCCGCCTGGTCACCCGGGGCGTGCTGGCGCTGCCGCTCGCCGCGTACGCGCCGGTCGCCGTGTACCTCGGCCGACGCACCGAGAACATCGAGAGCGGCACCTACACCGAGAATCTGCAGTCCCCCCGGACGTTCCTCGTCTCGGCGCTGGCACAGGTGACGTTCGGGCTGGTCGTCGCGGTAGCCGCGACGCTGTACCTGAGCGCACTGCGCCGCCGTGACCTCGACCAGCGACCCGCGCCCGCCATGCTGGCCGTCGGCGGGCTGCTCGGGCTGGGCGTCCTCGCGGTCGGCCTGCAGACGTTCACCGCCCCGTACATCCTGACCGGCGCCGGGCCGGGCGGCGACTACACGGCGACGCCGGTGTTCAGCATCGCGCAGACCTCGTTCCGGACGTTGCGCCTGGGCGTCGGATCGGCCACGTCGACGCTGCTGCTGGTTCTGCTCGGGCTGCTCGGGTTGGCCGCGGTGGGACTGATCCTGGCGACCCGGCTGCGCATCGAATTCGACGGCTGGCGGGACGGCCCGGCCGTCCGGGAGGCGGAGTCCTTCGCCGGCCGCCGACCGCTGCTCGTCGGGTCGACCGTCGCCGCGCTCGTCGTGGTCGTCGGCGTGACCGTCTGGGCGTCGCTGCCGTGGCTGCGGAACTTCTCCGCCGATACCGGGCCCCTGCCGCGGGGGATCGAGACCACCAACGTGTTCGCCAACACCTGGGTGCCGCCCCTGCTGTCCACACTCGTCGCGGTGACGCTCGCCGCGCTGGCCGGATTCGGGATCGGCGCGCTGCGACCGCTCGGACGCTGGAGCGAACTGCTGCTGGTGCCGTTCGCGCCCTGGTTGTTCGTCGGTGCCGGCCCGCTGGCCATCGCCAATTTCGAACGCACAATGGAGCGCGAACAGCTGGGCCTGTTCCTCGCCCTGGTGCCGCCGACCTGGCTGTCGGTGCCCGCGCTGTTCGCGTTCACGCTGCTGTTCCGGGGCCAGCACGAGCGGTGGCGCTCCGGCGGTGGCGCCAGCCGTACGCTGCTGCTGCCGGCGCTGCCGATGCTGGCCGTGACCGCGTTGCTGACCTGGCTGGCGCACGCCCAGTCGCCACTGTGGACGACACTGGTGGGTAAGGGTCCGGACAGCCTCACCGCGCCCGCGCTGGTGACGATGATCGCGAACCGCGCGTTCGGCGGCGGCGGTGAGCTTCCGCTGGGCCTGATCCTGCCGCTGCCGATGCTGGTGCTGTTCGTGCTGCTGTTCGCCGCGCTCATGATCGGCTACGTGGAGCGGCTCGCCATCCGGGTGGGGCGGCGCAGCGACGCGGACGCGCCGCCCGCCGGGGCGGACGAGCCCGTCGCCAAGGTCACCGCATAGGGAAATCCCCGATTACGGGCGGTGACGTCGCGCCTAGCGTCGCAGGCATGGCAACTGACGCGCTCACCCCGGTCCGGACCGCCCGTCTCCACCGCGCCCGCCTGGCGCTGCCCCTGGTGCTGCTCGCCCTGCTCGCGCCGGCCGGGTGCGACTCCGGCGGCGACGTGTTCGACGGCGGCTCGGCCGACACCGTGGCGGGCGAGGACGGCGGCGACCCGGACGCGGGCGCGGTGGACGACGTGCGGCCACCGTGCCCGTTCACCGCCGCCCAGGTCTCCGAACTGGTCGACCGGAAGCTGCGCGACGAGGGCAACTGCTCGTTCGGCGACGGCATCGCCCAACTGTCGGTCACCACCGCCTCCGTCACCGCCGGCAAGACCACCTACAACTACCAGCACAACCAGGCCGTCGAGCAGTACGAGAAGGTCGTCGACCTGGACCGGGGCGAGCAGGGCTACCTCGCGGTCAAGGACGTGCGCGGCGAGGCGGTGCTGATCGACGGCAAGGGCGCGTACACGGTGACCATCAGCAGCTTCAGCGGCGGCACCACCGGCAACGAACAGATCCTGCGTCGCGCTCTCGACGCGATCCCGGCCTGAGCGGGGCAGGCGTGCGAACCCGCCGACTGATCGCGCTCGCGTTGACCGCGACCCTGCTCATTGCGCCGGCCGGCTGCGGCGGCGACGACCCGCCGGCCGCCGGTGGCGCAGCGCCCGGCGCGGGCACGCCGGTCGCGGACCCGACCGGGGAGGCGCCGGCCGAGCCGAGCACCGAATCGGTGGACGCCGCCGACGCGCCGGACGCCTGCGCCCTGGTGCCCGAGGCCGACGCCGAACGCCTCGCCGGCACGCCGCTCGACGAACCGGTGGTGGCCGGGCAGTCCTGCACCTTCACCGCACCGACGAGCGGGCCGACCGCCCAGGTCGAGGTGTTCGTGGGCGAGGGCGCCAAGAAGTACCTCGACATCGAGCGGCAGCTCGGGCACGAGATCCGCGAGCTGACCGGAGTGGCCGACGAGGCACTGCTCACCTATGAGGCGTTCTTCCTCCGCAAGGGGGACCTGTGGGTCGCGGTGCGGCTGGTGCGGCTCAACGACCCACAGGAGAACCGGGCGCCGCTGGAACGACTCGCCCGTACCGTCGCCGGCCGGATGTGACGGCGGCGGTGCGCGGCCGGCGGCTGCTCGCGGCCGGTCTGGCGGTGCTGCTCCTGGTGACCGGCTGCGGCGGGTCCACGCCGGACCCGGCCGGCGCGGGCGACGGGGAGCAGCCCCGGTACGGGCGGGCGCCGGCGCCGGGGAAGGACGTCACGCTGCAACCGGACGTGGTGCTTGTCGGCGGGGGCAGCCGCACCGTGCGGTCGGTGAGCCCGGACGGGCTGATCTGGCGGCTGGACCCGGACGCGCGCGACGCCGACCGGCTCGCACCCGGCCGGGTCATGTTCCTCACCGGACGCGGCGTGGGCCGGGTGCTCGACCTGGCCGAGGACGGCGGCGACCTGGTCGTCACGATCGGCCCGGTCACGCTCACCGAGGTGATCCGGGACGGCACCTTCGGTGGGGACGACGTCACCCTCGACCGCCCGACGGTCTACGTGGCCGGCGAGCCGTCGTGGACCCGGGAGACCGCGGCGGCCGGCGGCACGCTCGGCCGCTCCCGCCCGCTCTCCGTGGCGCCCGCCCAACCGCCACCGGCACCGGGCGGGCAGGCGGGCGCCACCGCACACGGCTACCGGGTGCGGACGTTCTGCTGCGCCGGTGGTGTCGGCACGCACTTCACGTACGACGACGGCGGGCTCCGGCTCGCCGGCACCGCGACGCTGACGGTCGGGCGGCCCGCCGCGTCGTTCCACCTGGCCATCGGCGCGGGCAAGGTGAATCGGGCCGAACTGGAGATCGGCGGCGGCTTCGGCATCAAGGTGGACTTCACCGCCGGCATCGACGGCGGGCAGAACCACCGCCGCACGTTTCCGGTGCCGGTCGACATCGCGTTCCCGATCGGGCTGGTCGCCGGCCTGCCGCTGTCGTTCACGGTGAGCCAGACGCTGGAGGTGGCCACCGCGTTCGGCGCACGCCGGGGCACGTTCCGCGGCGCCGGCGAGTACGCGCTGGCCGGCAAGCTCGGGTTCGGCTACGCCGGCGGCCAGGTGGGCTCGCGTGTGACGGAGGGCTTCGCCCGCCGGGTGAGCCTGCTCGACTCGCTCACCGGCGTGCCGGTCGGCGTGATGGGCCTGGTCGTCCGGCACGGCGTGCGGTTCACCATGGGCATCAGCGCGTTCCTGTTCACCGCCGGCATCTGGTTCGAGCTGATCACCTCGTACGGCGCCACCATCGGTTCCGCGCTCGGCGCGCCGTACGCGCTGTGCCGGGGTGTCGGGCTCGGCGTGCGGGCGAGATTCGGGATCGGCTACCGGATCCTGGAACCCGTCATCCAGGTGATCAACAAGTTCCTCAGCCTGCTCAGCCCGTCCCGGGCGCCCCGGATCCCGCCGGTCGCGGCGACCGCCGGACCGAGTTGGCGCGCCGACGTCTACCACGACGAGGAGGTCATCCCGCCCGTCTCGATATGCAAACAGGTTCCAGGCTAGGCCGCGCCGACGCTGGGTTCGCGGGCGCCGCTGTGCCACGATCCCGCCATGGACGCCGCACTGGTCGGCCGCGACGCGGTCGTCGAGCGGGTGTGGCGTGCCCTGGCGGCGGGCACTCCGGTGCTGCTCGACGGTCCCAGCGGCATCGGCAAGACGGCGCTGTGGCGAGCCGTGCTCGACCACGCCCGGCGCACCGGCTGGCGGCTGCTGTCCGCCGCGCCCACCGAGGCCGAGACGGCGCTGCCGTACGCGGCGCTCGCCGACGTGCTCCGCCCGCTGGTCGACGCGCTGCCAGGGCTGCCGGCGCCGCAGCGGGCCGCGGCCGACATGGTGCTCCTGACCGGCGAGCACGACGGCGCGGCGGTCGACGAACGGGCCGTGGGCGCCGCCACCCGCACCCTGCTCGACACGGCGGTGACGGACACGCCCCGGCTCCTGCTCGCCGTCGACGACCCGCAGTGGCTGGACCCGCCGAGCGCCCGGGCACTGCGGTTCGCGCTGCGCCGGCTGTCCCGGTGGCCCGCCGTCCTGGCCACCCACCGCACCGGCGGGAACCCGCCGGCGCCGGTGCCGCTCGGGCTGGACGACGACCCGACCGGCCGGCACCCGCTGCTGCGCGCCGACGTACCGCCGCTGCCCGCGCCCGACCTGCACCGCATCCTGCAAGCCCGCCTCGGCGGCACGCTCAGCCGCCCGCTCGTCGAGCGGCTGGCGCGTGACGCGGACGGCAACCCGCTGCTCGCCGTCGAACTGGCCCGGGCGGTGCTGCGGCTGCCCCGCCCGCCCGCGCACGACGAAGACCTGCCCGTGCCGTCGTCGCTGCGCCGGCTGCTCGCCGAGACGCTGCGGACGCTGCCCGGCCCGAGCCGGGAGGCGGTACGGCTGGCCGCGTTGCTCACCGTGCCGGACATGCGGGACCTGACGGCGGCGGGGACACCGCCCGGCGCGCTGGACGCGGCGGAGGACGCTGGGCTGGTCGTGGTCACGCCGAGCCGGATCAGCTTCGCGCACCCCCGGTATGCGGCAGCGGTCCGGGAGAGCATCCCGCCGGGGGCCCGGCGGCGCCTGCACGCGGTGCTCGCCCGCGCGGTCGCCGACCCGGACGAGCGGGCCCGGCAACTGGCCCGGTGCGCGGTCGCGCCGGACGCGGACGTCGCCGCCGACCTGGCCGCCGCGGCGGCCCGGCAGCGGATGCGTGGCGCGCCCGCGCTCGCCGCCGACTGGTTCGCGCGGGCGGCCGAGCTGACCCCGCCGGCCGCGACCGCCGACCGCAACCGGCGTCGCCTGGACGCGGTGCAGTGCCGCATCGACAGCGGGGACTACGCAGCGGCCGGCCGGGCCGCCGAGGCCGCGGCCGCGGAGCTGGCGGGCGCCGAGCGGGGTGAGGCGCTGCTGCTGCGCGCGCTCGTCGCCTGGTGCGCCGACGACCTGGTCACCGCCGTGCGGGTGGCCGAGCAGGCGCTCGCCGCGGCCGGACCGGACGGGCACCTGGCCGGGCGGATCCACACGCACCTGACGATGTTCCACGACCAGCCGGAGGCCGCGCGGGCGCACGCGCGGGCGGCGATCGCCCGGCTCTCCGACCGCGACGACCACCGCCCGCTGCTCACCGCCGCGCTGCTGCTGCTCTTCTTCCACGAGGTACGCGCCGGCGGAGAGGCGCCGACCGGGCTGCTCGACCGGGCGCTGGCGCTGGAGGCCGGTGAACCGTCCTACCTGGCCGGTTCGGTGCCGGCGATCTGGTGGAAGGCCGTCGACGACCACGACCGGGCGCGGGCCCGGCTGCACCTCATGCTGGACCGGGCGGTGGCGCGCGGGGACGACCCGCTGCGGCACGAGGTGCTCACCCACCTCGGCGAGACGGAACTGCTGGCCGGGCGTTTCGCCGAGGCCGGTACGCACATCGCCGCCGCCCGCGACCTGGGTGAGCAGCTGGGCACGGGCCTGGTGGGCGAGAGCTGGCTGGCCGGCATGCTCGACGCGCACCGTGGCCGGCTGGCGCGGGCGGGCGCCGCCGCTGCCGGACTGCGCCGCGACGACGACCACGGCGACGCGTGGAGCCGCCGGCTGCACCGCCAGCTCGCCGGGCTGGTGGCGCTCGCCTCCGGCGAATGGGCCACGGCCGCGGCGGCGTACGGCTCACTCGCGGCCGACCTGGACGGTTCGGGCATCGCCGAGCCGCTGGGGCAGCGGTTCGAGCCGGACTGGATCGAGGCGTGCGTGGGCGCCGGTGACCTGGACACCGCGCACGCGGCGCTGGACCGGCTGGCCCGGCGGCACGGGCGGCTGCCGCGACCGTGGACGACGCTCGGGCTGGCCCGCAGCCGGGTGCTGCTGGCCGGTGCGACGGGAGCGGACCCGGGCGAGGCGCTGGACGCGCTGGCGCAGGCCCGGGCCGCCGTGCCGGAGGCGGTACTGCCGCTGGACCGGGCCCGCTGCCTGCTCGCCGCCGGCCGGGCGTACCGGCGGGTGCGTCGCCGGCGGGAGGCGCGGGCGGCGCTCGACGCGGCGGTGGCCGAGTTCGACGCCCTCGGCGCGTCCGCCTTCGCCGATCGGGCGCGGGCGGAGCTGGGCCGCATCGGCGCCCGCAGTCCGGCCCCGACGACGCTCACCGCGACGGAGGAGCGGGTGGCCCGGCTCGCCGCCCGGGGGCAGACGAACCGGCTCATCGCCGACGCGCTCTACATCAGCCCGAAGACGGTCGAGGCGAACCTGGCCCGGGTCTACCGCAAGCTGGGCATCGCCAGCCGCGCCGAGCTGGGCGCGGCGATGGGCCGGCCGCCCGGGCAGCGACCGTGAGACTCACCCCTCCGCGGGTGCTGCGCGGCCCATCGGGGCGGAGCGGCCCGACGGTCAGCCGGCGTCCGGCCAGGCGGCGCGGACCAGCGCCGGCAGCACCTCGCCGGCCGGGCCGCGCAGGTTCACCGCGCAGATCGCGTCCAGCGGCGTCGGCACCGGGTTCACCTGCACCACCGGTGCGCCGAGGCGGGCCGCCACGAGCGGGATCTCGGCGGCCGGATGCACGAGCGCCGAGGTGCCCACTGTCAACAGCAGGTCGCAGGCGGACGCCGCCTCGACCGCCGCGCTGAGCGCGGTCTCCGGCAGCGCCTCGCCGAACCAGACCACGCCGGGCCGTACCGGCGCCCCGCATCCGGCGCACGCGGGCGGGGTCAGCGGCCCGTCCGGCGGTTCCGGCGCGTGCGATTCCACCCCGCCGTGCGGTTCCGGCTCGCCGGGCGGCACCGGCGGATCGGAGGGCGGCGGCAGATCGGACGGCAACGGCGCGGGGCGGGCGCAGGCCGAGCAGCGGGGCGCGAACAGGCTGCCGTGCAGGCGTACCGGGGCGGGGACGCCGCCGCGCTCGTGCAGGTCGTCGACGTTCTGCGTGATCACCACGGTTTCCGGCAGCCGGGCCTGGATGGCGGCCACGGCCAGATGTCCCGGGTTCGGGCGGGCCCGGCGTACCCCGCGCCGCCGTGCCTCGTACCAGCCCCACACCAGCGCCGGGTCGGCCCGGAACGCGGCAGGGGTCGCCAGCTCCTGCGGGTCGTAGCGCTGCCAGAGCCCGGTCTGGGCGTCCCGGAACGTCGGCACGCCGCTCTCGGCGGACATGCCGGCGCCGGTGAAGACCACCGGCCGCCGCGCGGCGGCGAGCAGCCGGCCCGCCTCGGCCGGCTCCGGCCCGGTCACACGTCCACCGTCAGCCGCACGTCGACCCGGTCACCCAGCTCGATGCCCTCGGCCCGGCGCGCCGCGACCCGCAGCGGCACCACGTACCGCCCGTCCTTCGGCCACAGCGACGTCCGCCAGTCGGTGCCGCCGATGCTCACCGTCACCGGGATCATGCCCCAGCCGTAGGTGACCGACGCCGCGGCGGCCTCGATCGCCGCGCTCTGCTCGTCGGGCACCGTGACGAAGTGGTACGGCGCCGGGCCGCGCCAGAACCACACCTCGCCGCTGAACGCCAGCTCCATCGGCTCAGGATAGGGGCCGGGACCGACGGAACCGGAGCAGCCGCAGCCCGGCCGCCGTCACCCAGGCGAACAGCGGGAACACGGCGACGCGTTCCATGCCGCCCACGCCGATGCCGGCGTCCACCCGGGACAGGAACAGCACGACGCCGGCCAGCCCGAGCAGGCCCAGGAACGTGCTGACGGCCCGCAGCTCGCGCAGCAGCGGCGACCGCCCGGCGAACGCGGCGGCGAGCATCGCGGCGTTTCCGAGGGCGAAGACCAGCAGCGCGCCGAGCACGTGAAGGTTCTCGTCCACGTCCGCCGGATAGGCACCGGCCAGCACGTACCCGAAACCGGCGGCCACCATCGACGCGACGGTGACGGCCGCGGCGCGGCCCGGGCGCAGCGCCCGGTGTGCGAGCAGCGCGCCGAGCGCGAGCAGCAGCCCGGCGCCGACGAACACGGCGTTCATGGCCGGGTGCCACGGCGAGCAGACCGGGCGGGGCCGGCTGGTGTCCCACACGCCGCAGGTCACGTTCCCCAGGTCGCTGATGTTGTGCTCGGCCCAGCTGAACCCGGGTTGCTCCCAGGCCAGGCCCACGATGACGTTGGTGACCAGGAACGACGCGGTGGCGAGCAGCCAGCAGGCGCCCGCGAGGCGGTTTCTCATCCGCCGAGTGCACCGTCGCGGGGCGGCCCGGCGCACGGGGCGTGGCGGGCCGGTTCGGGGTAGGGCCAGACCTACCCGGGAAGCGGGGTCCAGCCGGCTGGGCCGGGCGGCGGGGCCTGGCTAGCGTCGGGCCATGACCGTTGATCACGGGCTGGCCGCTGCGTTACGCCGCCGCCGCTACCTGCTCTCCGCGTGGCCGTGGCGGGCCCTGGCGTACGCCCTCACGACCCTGCCCCTGGCCGGCGCGGCGGCGTTCGGGGCGGCGGTGGTCGCCGCGCCGCTGCTGCTGGTCGTCGGCGCGCTGCGGCGGGGCCGCCCGGTCGACGCCGGGGTGCTGGCGGTGCTGGCCGTGGTGGCACTGGCGGTGGTGGCGCTCGCCCCGCTGGCCGGCGCGCCGGTCGCGGCGGTCGAGCGGTGGCGCCTCGGCGTGGTCGACGACCGTCCGGTGACCGCGCCGAGGTGGCGAGGGCTCGCCGCGCGCCTCACCACCGCCACCGGATGGCGGGAGGGCGCGTACCTGGCCGTGCTCGGGGTGGCGGTGCCGCTGGCGTACGGGATGTTCGGCCTGCTCGTGCTGCTGGACGTGGCGCTCGTCGCCGGTCCGTGGCTGGCCGGCGACGAGGACCGGATCGTGCTGGTCTGGGCCACCGTCGACTCCCCGGCCGAGGCGGTCCCGTACGCGCTCGCCGGCCTGCTGGCCGTCCCGGCGCTGGTCTACCTGGCCGGGCTGCTGGTCGCGGCCCAGGCGGCGGTGGCCCGCCGGCTGCTCGACGACGCGCCCGGCGGGGCTGCCCTGCGCGAGGTGGCCCGGTCGCGCGCCCGCCTGGTGAGCGCCTACGAAGCGGAGCGCCGCCGCATCGAGCGGGACATGCACGACGGCGCGCAGCCACGCCTGACCGCCCTGACACTTCAGCTCGGGCTGGCCCGCCTCGACGTGCCGGACGAATCCCCGGCGGCGACGCCGCTCGCGGTGGCGCACGAGCAGGCCAAGGAGCTGATGGTGACGTTGCGCGGGATCGTCCAGGGCATCCGCCCGCAGCAGCTCACCGAACTCGGCCTGGCCGGGGCGGTCGGCGAGCTGGCCGCGCGGTCGGTCGTCCCGGTCACCGTGCGCGCGGACCTGACCCGCCCGGTGCCCGACCTGGTCGAGACCACCGCCTGGTACGTGGTCTCCGAGACGCTCGGCAACGTCGCCCGGCACGCCGGGGCCGGCCGGGCCGAGGTGCGGCTGACCCGCGACGACCGGCGGCTGGTGGTGGAGGTGCGCGACGACGGCCGGGGCGGCGCCGACCCGGCGCGCGGCACCGGCCTGACCGGGCTCGCGGACCGGGTGGCGGCGGTGGACGGGCGGCTGCTGCTGTCCAGCCCGCCCGGTGGGCCTACCCTCGTGCGGGTGGAGCTGCCGTGCCGTCCGTGATCCGGGCCGTCCTGGCCGAGGACGAGGTGCTGCTCCGGGAGGGCCTGGTGGGCCTGCTCACCCGGTTCGGCTTCGCTGTGGACGCCGCCGTCGGCTCCGCCCCGGAGCTGCTCGACGCGGTTCGCACGCACCGGCCCGACCTGCTGGTCACCGACATCCGGATGCCGCCGCAGCACCGCGACGACGGCCTGCGCGCGGCGGTCGCGCTGCGCGCGGAACGCCCGGACCTCGCGGTGGTGGTGCTCAGCCAGCACGTGCAGAGCGGGTACGCCGCCGCGCTGCTCGACAGCGGCGACGGCAACCGGGTCGGCTACCTGCTCAAGGACCGGGTCGCCGACGTCGCGGAGTTCGCCGAGACGCTGCGCCGGGTGGCGGCCGGCGGCACCGCCGTCGACCCGGACGTGGTGCGGCACCTGCTGCGCCGCCCGCGTGACCCGCTCGCCGCGCTGTCGCGGCGGGAACGGGAGGTGCTGGGACTGGTCGCCGAGGGCCACTCCAACACCGCGATCGCGGCCCGCCTGCACGTCACCGAGGCGGCCGTCGGCAAGCACGTGGGCAACATCCTGGCCAAGCTCGGCCTGCCGCCGGACGAGGACAGCAACCGCCGGGTGCTGGCGGTGCTCGCCTACCTGCGCGCGGAGAGTTGACCGGCGCTACAGGCTCATCGGCGCCGGGTCGGTGACCAGCGCCCGGAACCGCTCGCGCGGGTCGGGCACCAGCCGCCGCTCGGCCAGGTCGAGCAGGCCGCCGATGCCGCTGACCGAGGCGACCGGGATGCCGTCCGCGCGGGTGAACTCCTGGCTGATCCGGAACGTCTTGCCCTCGCCCCAGTGGAACTCGCAGGTGACGTCGACCTCGTCGCCACCGCGCAGCTCCCGCAGGTAGCGCACCGTCACCTCCAGCGCGACCGGCCCGACACCGCCGGCGAGCAGCCGTTCCTGGCCGACGCCGGACGCCCGCAGACACTCCCAGCGGGCGTGCTCGGCATACTGGAGGTAGACCGCCTGGTTGAGGTGGCCCTGGGTGTCGAGCTCGTAGCCGCGCACGGTGACGCGTACCCGGAACGGATCTGCCATGCCGGCAGCCTAACCAGCGGCGCGACGGTGACCGGCATGCGGTCCGGGCCGCGTCGACGTCGACCACGACCGCGCCGCGTACGTCGAGCCCGACGTGTGGTGCGGGCACCCCCTCCGGGCGGGCCCACCGGTCAGGCCGGCCAGGCGTGGCCGATCCCGTCGAGCAGCAGGACGACACCCTCGGTGGCCGCCTCCCGGTCCCGGGAGATCTCCCGGTACTCCGGCGAGGTGGACCAGCGCTCGAAGTCCTCGCGGCTGTCGAACGACAGCAGCACCGCCTTCTGGTGCGGCCAGTCGCCTTCCACCACGCGAGGGGCGATGTCGGCGGCGAGCAGCTTCCCGCCGTAGCGGGCCAGCACCGGCGGGAAGGCGGCGGCATACCTGTCGTAGCGCGCCCGGTCGTGGATGGTGAGCTGCGCGAGGGCGTAGACGGTCACCGGCTCAGGCTATCGACCGCCCGGCCCCGGCGGTGTCGTCCGTCAGGTCGGCCCGGGCGTCGTCGCGGCCCGGACGACTCTCCGTTGTGGTCTGGCGATGATGGCACTGACCTGCGAATACTGGTGGCAGGCTCGCGCCCGCCCCGCGTCGGGTGGGGGGAAGAGGTGGGGCACATGATCGGACACGAGACCCAGCCGGGGGTCATACCCGGGCCCCGCACGCCGGCGGGCCAGGCGGCCCCGCCCACCGCGCCGGTTCCCCGCGCGGTCTGGGAGGTCCGCGTGCGGACCAAGCTCGACGACCTGTACGAGCAGCTCACCGCGCTCTCCCAGCGCGACCCCGGGCGGGCTGCGGCGCTGCTCGCGCTGCTGTCGCGGGTGGAGGGGGTGCTCGGACACAGCGGCGTGGTCGAGTGGTTGCGCGGAGGGAAGCTGGAGTACGCGTGGCAGACGATCCACTCCGTGGAGCGGGCCATGGTGGCGCTGCGCACCGGGGACGAACTGATCGGGCTGCTCCCCGCGTACCGCAGCGCGGCGGCGCGATCCTGCCGCCGGACGACAAGGTGTTCACCGACCTCGACCCGGTGGCCGGCGGGATGTCCGAGGCGCTGCTGCGCGCCCGGTGCAGGGGCTGCTGACCCGCTACCACTCCGCGTCCGACCAGTTCCACGAGTCGGCCCGGCGGCTGCGGAACCGGATCCTGGGGCTGTCGGTGTTCGCGCTGGTGGCGGAGGTCCTGATGGTGGTGGTGCAGTGGCGCAGCACCGACGTGCGGCTGCTGGAGGCGCCGGGCGACGCCGGTGGCGTGCCGGCCTGGCGGCTGCTGTTCTTCGTGCTGGTCGCCGGCGCGCTCGGCGCGTTCCTCAGCGCGCTGCCCTCGATGATCACCGCGCGGTCCGGCGGGCTGCCCTACAAGCTGCCGTTCCAGCAGGGGCTGCTGAAGCTCGCCGTCGGCCCGCTGGTGGCGCTGGTCGGGATCATGCTGGTCGTCGGCGGCCTGGTGGAGACCAGCGTGAGCAGCACCGCCGCGCTGCTCGGCCTGGCGATCGTGTTCGGCGCCGGGCAGCAGGCGGTCACCGCGTTCGCCGACCGGCGTGCGGCCGAACTGCTCGGCCCGGCGGCCAAGAGCTGACGCCGCACGGCCGGGAGCTGATGCGGCCCGGCGGCAGCCGGGCCTGGGTAGCCTGATCCCATGATCTTCATTACCGCCAAGTTCCGGGTCCGCCCGGAAGACGCCGACCGCTGGCCGCAGATCGCCGCGGACTTCACCGCCGCGACCCGGGCCGAGCCCGGCTGCCTGTGGTTCGACTGGTCCCGCAGCCTGGACGACCCGACGGAGTACGTGCTGGTCGAGGCGTTCCGCGACGACGAGGCGGGCGCGGCGCACGTGCAGTCGGAGCACTTCCGGGCCGCCCAGCGCACGCTGCCGCCGCATCTGACCGAGACGCCCCGGATCGTCAACGTGACGGTGCCGCAGCAGGACTGGTCGCGCCTGGGCGAGATGGCGGTGCCCGGCGGCGCCTGAGGTGAAACTTTCCCACCGTTTGCCGCCAGGTATTGAAGCTTGTCTTCAGCCCCCGCTACCCTCGGCGGGAAGATCCACCATCCACCGTGGAGGAGCTGGAGCATGCGCAAGCTGATGGCGGCGTTCGGTGTGTCAGCGATGACTGTGGCGGGCCTGGTCGCGGCCGGGACACCGGCCCAGGCCGCGACCTGCACCCTGGTGCAGTCGGAGATCTACAACGGCGCGAACATGATCGCCTGGTCGCGCGGCCTGGACGGCTGCGCGGGCGACGTCTACTGGGAGATCCGGTCCGGCGACGGCGGCGTGTGGCAGGTGACCGACAGCGGCACCACGCACTACGACGACCAGGTCGTCAGCTACTACGGCGACGTGGACCTGCCGTGCTACCTGCGGGTCTACGCGGCGTTCGGGGCCCAGGAGCGGCTGACCCAGCCGGTGCGCAACAACAACTGCGCAGGCTGAGCAGCGGCCGGGGCGCCTGAGGGCGCTCCGGCCCGCACCGCCTGGCCGCCGGCGACGAGCGGGCGCAGCCGCCCGGCTTCGTGGCGCAGCACCGCGCCGGCCCGGGCGGCGGGCGGTCTCCGAAACTTCCGGAGCCGCGCCGGGTGGCGCGTTCGCGCCCGACTGCCGCGCCTGCCCGCGGATTCACTCACCCACCCCGTGCCGCGTGCGGCGATGTCGACGTATCGAGGTGATTAAGTTTTCGGAACTCTTCCGGTAGGCTCCGGACAGAGATTCGCTTCGATCCACTCACGATGTGCCGGGGAGTCACTCCCCTACCTGGCGCGGCCACCGGGCGGCCGCGCGGAGCCGACGTCGTGGCGGGCGGTGGCCGAGGCGAGCCGATCCCATTGACAGGCTAGAGAGGCGAACAGATGGACAAGGTGCTCGCCCGCGGCAGCGGGAGCGCGGCAGCCCGGTCACGCCCGCGGACCGCAGTGGTCGCGATGGTGGCGGGGGCCGCGGTGGTCGCCGCCACGATAGCGGTGGCGACCAGCGCCAGCGCCGGCACGACGCTCGGCGCGTCGGCGGCGGAACAGGGCCGCTACTTCGGCACGGCGGTCGCGGTGAACAAGTTGTCCGACAGCACGTACGTCGGCATCCTCAACCGCGAGTTCAACATGGTCACCGCCGAGAACGAGATGAAGTGGGACGCCACCGAGCCGTCCCGCAACCAGTTCAACTACACCAACGGCGACCGGCTCGTCGCGCACGCCCAGGCCAACGGCATGCGGGTACGCGGCCACGCGCTGCTCTGGCACCAGCAGCAGCCCGGGTGGACGGGAAGCCTGTCCGGCAGCGCGCTGCGCGAGGCGATGCTCAACCACGTCACCCAGGTCGCCACCCACTACCGGGGCAAGATCTATTCCTGGGACGTGGTGAACGAGGCGTTCGACGACGGCAACAACGGCGCCCGCCGCAACTCGAACCTCCAGCAGACCGGCGGCGACTGGATCGAGGCCGCGTTCCGTGCCGCCCGCGCCGCCGACCCGGGCGCCAAGCTCTGCTACAACGACTACAACACCGACAACTGGTCGTGGGCCAAGACCCAGGGCGTCTACAACATGGTGCGGGACTTCAAGTCCCGGGGCGTGCCGATCGACTGCGTCGGTTTCCAGTCGCACTTCAACAGCGGGTCGCCGTACCCGAGCAACTACCGCACCACGCTGCAAAACTTCGCCGCGCTCGGCGTCGACGTGCAGATCACCGAGCTGGACATCGAGGGCTCGGGCAGCAGCCAGGCCACTTCGTACGGCAACGTGACCCGGGACTGCCTGGCCGTGGCGCGCTGCAACGGCATCACCGTCTGGGGCATCCGGGACACCGACTCCTGGCGGGCCAGCGGCACCCCGCTGCTGTTCGACGGCAGCGGCAACAAGAAGCAGGCGTACACCGCCGTGCTGAACGCGCTCAACGAGGGCGGCACCCCGCCGCCGAGCACCGCGCCGCCGACCAGCACCCCGCCCACCTCGACCCCGCCCACCTCGACGCCGCCGACCAGCGAGCCGCCGACGACTCCCCCGCCGACCGGCGCCTGCACCGCCACGTTCACCACCAACCAGTGGCCGGGCGGCTTCGTCACCAACGTCCGCATCACCGCGGGCTCCAGCGGGCTCAACGGCTGGACCGTGTCGCTCACCGTGCCGTCGGGCTCGGCGATCACGAACACCTGGAGCGCCCAGGCCAGCGGCACCAGCGGTGCGGTGACCTTCCGCAACGTGGACTACAACCGCCAGGTCGGTGCCGGTGGCACCACCGAGTTCGGATTCCAGGGCACGGGTACCGCGCCCTCCGGCACGCCGACCTGCGCGGCCGGCTGACAGTCGGCGCGACCCGGCACGGGACCACCGTGCCGGGTCGCGTCCCCGGCGGGCACGGGTCCGCGACCGTACAGTGGGGTAGGTCCTGTTCCACCGTTTCGCCGGAAGGACCACAGTGAACCGACGCATCAGGACCGCCCTCGGCGTCGCCCTGACCGCCACCCTCGTCACCACCGCCGCCCCGGCCCCCGCCACCGCCCACGACCGCCGCCCGAGCGTCATCGCGCTGCCGGACGGCTTCCAGCCGGAGGGCGTCGCCGCCGCCGGCCGGTACGCCTGGTTCGGGTCGCGGGCCACCGGCGAGATCTACCGCGCCGACCTGATCACCGGAGCGGGCAAGCAGGTCAGCCCCGCCACCGGCACGCCCTCACTCGGCCTGAAGGTCGACGCGCGGGGCCGGCTCTTCGTCGCCGGCGGCACCGCCGGTGACGCCCGGGTGATCGACACGCGCACCGGCGCCGTGCTCGCCAGCTACCGGTTCGCCGAGGCGCCGACGTTCGTCAACGACGTGACGCTCACCCGCGACGCCGCCTGGTTCACCGACTCGAACCGGCCGGTGCTCTACCGCCTGCCGCTGGGACGCGGCGGCACGCTGCCGCCCGCCGACGGCTTCACCACGCTGCCGCTGACCGGCGACTTCCAGCAGACCGGCACCGGCGTCAACCTCAACGGCATCGCGCCCACCCCGGACGGCCGGGCCCTGATCGTCGTGCAGTCGAACACCGGCACGCTGTTCCGTGTGGACCCGGCCACCGGCGTCACCACCGCCATCGACGTGCCGGGCGCGACGTTCCTCAACGGTGACGGTCTGCTGCTGCTCGGCCGCACGCTGTACGTGGTGCAGAATTTCCTCAACCAGGTCGCCGTGGTCGACCTGAACCGCTCCGGCACGGCCGGCGTCGCGCGCGGCGTCATCACCGACCCGGGCTTCGACGTGCCGACCACCGTGGCCGCCGCGCTCGGCCGGCTCTACCTGCCGAACGGCCGGTTCACCACCCCGCCGACGCCGACCACCCCGTACACGGTGGTCGCTGTCGACGCGCGCTGAGCCACGCCGGCCGCCACCCGTCCGGTGGCGGCCGGCCCGGCTCAGTCCTCCATCTCCGGCCCGAGCAGCCGGATCTCCTCGATGTCGATGGCCGCCTGGAGCTGCCGCAGCACCACGTCGTCGATCTGTCTGGTGTTGCGCAGCCGGGTGATCTCCTGCCGCTTGTGGTCGAGCACTCGCAGCCGCAACTGCCGGGCCAGCTCCCGCTCCCCCTGCGCGTCCTCGCCGCGTGGATCGCGGACGGCGGCCAGGTGCTCCTCGTAGTCGGCCCGCAGCCTGTCCACCGTGTCCGGCGCGGCGCCCACGTCGCTGGCGGCGCGGGGCAGCGCCTCCAGGGCGGCCTCGGTGGCCCGGATCCGGGCCCAGCGCACCTCCTCGTCGCGTTCGCGGTCGCCGGTCAGGCCCGCCCAGGTGACCACGGCGGGCAGCGTGGTGCCCTGCACCAGCATGATCAGCACGATCACCACGACGGTGACGAAGATGATCAGGTCGCGCTCGTGCACCGGGCTCCCGTCGTGCATGGTGACCGGCACGGCGAGCGCCGCGGCGAGCGAGACGGCGCCGCGGAAGCCGGCCCAGCCCGCGGCGGTACGCATCCGGCCGTCGAAGTGCCGCGCCCGGCTCGACTCCCGCCGGTCCACCCGTTGCAGCACCGACACCGACAGGTGCACCCAGGCCAGCCGGATCACCACCACGACCACCGCGACCAGCGCCGCGATGCCGAGCGACGCGGCGGGCGAGTGGCTGGTGATGCCGCGCAGCGAGCGCGGCACCTGCGTGCCGAGCAGCACGAACAAGCCGCCGTTGATCATGAATGTGGCCAGGTCCCAGAACGCGAACGCGGTGATCCGGGACCGGGCCCGGATCACCCGGGGCGCGGCGTACGACAGCAGCAGGCCGGACACCACCACCGCGAGCACACCGCTGGCGTGCACCGCGTCGGCGAGCAGGAACGCGACGAACGGGGTGAGGATGCTCAGCCCGCCCTCGCGCATCGGATCGTCGACGTGCTTGCGGATCAGCACCACCACCGTGCCGACGAGCAGGCCGGCGGCCACCCCGCCGGCGGACTTGCCGACGAACTCGCCGGTGAGCGTCAGCGCGCCGGGCACCGTCCCGCCCGCGACGACGCCGGCCGCCACGGCGAACAGCACGAGCGCCGTGCCGTCGTTGACCAGGCTCTCCGCGCGCAGCGTGGTGAGGATGCCGCGGGGCATCCGCTTGGCCAGGCCGGCCACGGCGGCGGCGTCGGTCGGGGCCAGGACCGCGCCGAGCACCCACGCGGCGGCCGGCCGCACGCCGAGGGCCTGCGCGGTGTACGCGACGGTGGCCATCGTGACGATCACCAGCACCACGGCGAGCCCGACGATCACGGTGAGGTTGGCGCGGATCTCCCGCAGGCTGACGACCAGGCTCTCCCGGTAGAGGATCGCCGGGAGGAACAGCACCAGCACGACCTCGGGTTCGAGGACCAGGTCGTCGAACGGCGGCAGCAGGCCGATCAGCGCGCCCATGCCGATCAGCAGAACCGGCGGCGCGACGCTGTACCGCCCGCCGATGGTGGTGCCGACGAGCACAGTGGCGCCCAGCACCGTGATCAGCACGAGTGCTTCCACGCCGTACCCCCGTCACCGTCCGCCGGTCCCACCGTGCCCTACGGCGGCGGCCCGGCGGGACGGAATCGGTGACCGCTACTCGAAGCGGGCCGGGTCGCCGGCGCCCCGGCGCAGGATCTCCGGCTCCGGGCCGGACAGGTCGACGACAGTGGTCGGCTCCAGCCCGCAGTCGCCGGCGTCGACCACGGCGTCGACGAGGTGGTCGAGCCGCTCCTTGATCTCCCAGCCCTGGGTCATCGGCTCGTCCTCGCCGGGCAGCAGCAGCGTGCTGGTGAGCAGCGGCTCGCCGAGTTCGGCCAGCAGCGCCTGGGTCACCGTGTGCCGGGGCACACGCGCGCCGACCACCCGCCGCCGCGGGTCCTGCAACCGGCGCGGCACCTCGGAGGTGGCCGGGAGCAGGAACGTGTAGCTGCCCGGGATGACGGACTTCACCTGCCGGAAGACCGCGTTGCTGAGCTTGACGAACTGGCCGAGCTGGGCGAAGTCGGCGCACATCAGCGTGAACGGGTGCCGGTCGTCGAGCCGCCGGATCTCCCGGATCCGCTCCACGCCGTCGCGGTTGCCGATCCGGCAGCCGAGCGCGTAGCAGGAGTCGGTCGGGTAGGCGATCACCCCGTCGGCGCGCAGCAGGTTCACCACCTGCCGGATCACGCGGGGCTGGGGGTTGTCCGGATGCAGGTCGTAGTACCTCGCCACGCCGGCCAGCCTATGTCCGCGCCCCGGCGGGCGCAGGTTTGGGCGGGGCGGATTCCGGAAACAGGTGGGGGCCGTTCACGACAGGGGGACCGAATCATGTCCGAAGCCAGCACAGACCGCGTCGCCGACCGCCCCGCGGAGGTGACCGATCCGCTGCTGTGGGACCTGGCCGCCGCGGTGGCCGACGCGCACCAGCCGGACGACGCGCGCGTCTGCGCCAGCCCGAGCTGCGCCGGGGCGGCGTGGCCGTGCGCCGCCTGGAACAACGCGCAGGCGGGGCTGAGCGCCGCCCGGACGCCGCGGCAGCCCGCCGCGCCCCGGCAACCGGCCGCCTCGCCGCAGTCCACCTCGCCGCGTCCCGTCGTCGCCGGGCAGCCCGGTGCGCCGGGCACGGTCGCGGCGCGGACCGACGCGCGCAGCCTCACCGCCACCGCCGCCTGACTGCGGGTAGGCGCACGTATCCCTCGCGCCGCCCCCGGCCGCCCGGCCGGGGGCGGCGCTCTGGCGCGTGTCGACGCTGGTCAGCGCGCCTCCGGAGAGGACCGGTGGGTCGGTCGTGAACGCCGGAGAGCGCTCTCTTTGGTAACAGGACATTGACGGATCCGTAACCCGAACCTTAATGTCGCATCTCAAGAGAGCGCTCTCACGACATCGGACCATCACCCCGAACCCCCGCCTTCTCCTCGTGAAGGGGACCTCCATGACCCTCCTGCGGGACTTCTCCCCCGACCCCGTGCCCCCGACCGCAACCGGCCCGTCCCCGGCCCGCCGACGTGGCCTGCGGGCCGCCGCCCTCGTCGCCGCCTCAGTGCTCGCCGCCGGCCTCCTCGGCGTCGTGGTCGGCGGCGGCGGCACCGCCACGGCCGGCGCGGTCGGCGCGGGCAGCTACACCGAGACGCGACCGGCCGGCGCCCTGCTGCCGAAGGGCTGCGGCGCGATCAGCACCAACCCGAGGACGTTCACCACCGCCGACGCCCCGGCCGGCGCGATCCCCACCAACGACTGGTGGTCCTCGCTGATCTGGAAGCGCAACAACTGCACGGGCAGCGAGGTCCTGCACGCGCATCCGCTGGCGTACAAGGCCGAGAACAACGGGCTCGGACTGTCCTACACGACCACGCCGGCGATCAGCGGCACCGCCACCGGCGTGGGCGAGTTCCACTACCCGTACACCGAGGACGTGCGCGTCGGGATGCCCGGCCTGGCCGCGCCGGTGGTCAAGGCCGCCGGCTGGACCGACTGGACGGTCACCGCCGACTGGAGCGACGGCAGCCGCACCATGCGCGCCACCATCGGCCACGGACTGCCGTTCAGCTACTACACGGTCAACGGCGGCACCGCGCAGCTCACCACGGCCGGGACGCCCACCGTCTGGCGCAACTCCGGCGCCACCATCGGCTTCACCGTCCGCGGCCACGACTACGTCGCGTACGCGCCGACCGGCGCGACCTGGACCGTCAGCGGCACCGACATCAGCTCGACGCTGGCCGGCAAGGGATACTTCTCGGTCGCCGTGCTGCCCGGCGGCGGAGACCGGGCCGCCCTCGCCGACACCTACGGCCGGTACGCCCACGCCCACGTCACCGGCACCCGGATGAGCTACGCGTACGACCCGTCCGCCGGCACGGTGCGCACCACGTACGCGTTCACCACCACACCCCGCGAGGGCAGCGAGACGAAGACCGTGATCTCGCTCTACCCGCACCAGTGGCGCAGCCTCACCGGCGCCACCCCGATCGGTCAGACGTACGTCTCCGCGCGCGGAGCCATGCGAGTGCTCACCGGCGTGCCGTCGTTCACCACCACCATGCGCTTCACCGGCGTGCTGCCCGAGGTGCCCGCCGTCGGCGACTCCAGCGGCGCGGACCTGTCCACCGTCACCGGCTACCTCAACGCCGAGCAGGGCAACCCGGAGGGCGTCAGCGGCCCGGACACGTACTGGGCCGGCAAAGGGCTCGGCCGGTCCGCCCGGATCGCCGAGATCGCCGACCAGCTCGGGCAGACCTCGGTCCGCGACGCGGCGCTGAACGCGATACGGAACCGGCTGACCAACTGGCTCACCGCCGGCTCCGGCGAGAGCGGCCAGCTGTTCTACTACGACCGCAACTGGGGCACGCTGATCGGCTACCCGGCGTCGTACGGCTCCGACGAGGACCTCAACGACCACCACTTCCACTACGGCTACTTCATCGCCGCCGCCGCCACGCTCGCCAAGTTCGATTCGGGCTGGGCCGACGACAGCCGCTACGGCGGCATGGTGGACCTGCTCATCCGCGACGCCAACAACTACGACCGCGCCGACAGCCGCTTCCCCTACCTGCGGGACTTCGACATCTACGCCGGGCACGACTGGGCCTCCGGCCTGGCGCCGTTCTTCGCCGGCAACAACCAGGAGTCCTCCTCGGAGGGGATGAACTTCGCCAACGCGCTGATCCAGTGGGGTCAGGCCACCGGCGACACCGCCGTCCGCGACGCCGGGGTCTACCTGTGGACCACCCAGTCCGCGGCCATCTCCGAGTACTGGTTCGACGTGTACGACCAGAACTTCCCGTCCGCGTTCGGGCACAAGACCGTCGGCATGGTGTGGGGCGACGGCGGGTCGTACTCGACGTGGTTCTCCGCCGCGCCGGAGATGATCCAGGGCATCAACATGCTGCCGATCACCGGCGGTCACCTCTACCTGGGCGACTTCCCCGAGTACGTCAAGGCCAACTACGCCGAGCTGGTCACCAACAAGGGCGGCCCGCCGACGGTGTGGCAGGACATCGTCTGGGAGTTCCTGGCCCTCGGCGACGGCGAGCAGGCGTTGCGCAACTTCCGTGCCAACAGCGGATTCACCAGCGAGGAGGGCGAGAGCAAGGCGCACACGTTCCACTGGATCCGCAACCTGGCCGCGCTCGGCACGGTGGACACCACTGTGACCGCGAACCACCCGCTGGCGAAGGTGTTCGTCAAGAACGGCGTCCGCACCTACGTGGCGTCGAACATCACCGCCCGGCCGCTCACCGTCACGTTCTCCACCGGCGTCACGCTCACCGTGCCGGCCGGGAAGACGGCGACCTCCGGGGCGTACACCTGGAGCGGCGGCAACGCCACCGGCGGCGGAACCGTGCCGACCGGCACCCCGACGACCTCGACGCCCAGCCCCACCCCGACCACCGCGAGTCCCACGCCGACCAGCGCGAGCCCCAGCCCGAGCACGAGCAGCCCGGCGACGTTGAAGCCGGTGCGGTACCTGCGCTCCGGCGGCGGGCTCGACGGCGCCGCCGGCACGAGCGGCACGGTGAACGTGGCGGCGGCGAACGGCAACTCCGACGGCACGCCGAAGAACCCGCAGGTGTTCACCGCCACCGGGCTGACCGGCACGTTCACCGGCGGCGCCACCGCGTTCGACCTGGCCGTCGACGCGGGCACCGCGGTCGGCAACGGCGTGCAGATCCGGGTCTCCTACGACCTGACCGGCAACGGCAGCGCCGAGCGGGTGGAGACCTACCGGTACTTCGCCACCGACCCGATCGCGGGCGCGGAGCGCTACCTACAGACCCAGGGCCTGCTCTCGGCCACCGGCACGCTCGGCAACCTGTCGGGCGGGACGGTACGCGTCGAGGTGTGGAACGCCATCGGCGGCGCGCCCACGGTCCTCGGCGTCGGCAACACCTCGACGGTCACGCTGCCGTACCGCTGACGGCACCGGTTCCGGCGCCCCGGCTCACCGCCGGGGCGCCGGTTCACGTCCGAGGTCACGGCCAGCGGGCGGCGGTGGTCTCGAACAGCTCGCTGTCGCTGGCCACCGGGATGACGCAGAGCAGGTGCCCGCCCGGCGCGCGCAGCACGTGGCAGTCGAGCCAGCGGGAGACGGGCGTGGCGCCCAGTGCGCACAGCCGCTCGACCTCGGCGGCCACGTCGTCGGTCTCGATGTCGAGGTGGTAGCGGGGCGCGTCGCCGACCGACTGCACGGCGGTGACCAGCCCGGGCACCACGTCGGCCAGGCCGGTGAACTCCGGTTCGGCCGGCTCGGTGCGCAGCTCCGCGCCGAGCGCGGCGGACCAGAACGCGGCCGCCTCCCCCGCCTCGTCCCGCGGCGCGTCGATGATCAGGGCGTACAACCGCGATCGATGCATCGCCCGAGCCTAGCCAGGACCGCCCTCACCGGCACCCCGGCGCGGTCAGGCGGTCACGTGCGCGCTGTCGCCCGCCGTCGCGGCGAAGGACGTGCCGCTGACCATCCGCGCCGCGTCGGAGGCGAGGAACACCACCAGCGGCGCGACGTCCTCCGGCTCCACCCACGGCACGCCCAGCGGTGTCTTCGACCGCAGCGCCGCCACCGCCGCCTGCTCCACCTCGGCCAGGTCGCCGGAGGCCGGCTTCGCCGCCTCGACCAGCGCCTGCACGTAACGGTCCCGGTGCCGGGTCAGCGCGGTGTCGACCAGGCCCGGGATCACCGCGTTCGCCGTCACGCCGTGCGGCCCGAGTTCCAGCGCGGCGGACTTCATCAGGCCGATCAGGCCCCACTTGGACGCCGAGTAGGCGGACCCGTTCGTGGTGCCGTGCTGCCCCTGGGTGGACGACGTGATGACGATCCGCCCGCCGCCGCGCCGTACCAGCAGCGGCGCGAACACCCGCAGCACGTTGGCGGCGCCGGTGAGGTTCACGTCGATCTGGTCGTGCCAGTGCTGGTCGGTCATCTCCAGCAGCGGCGCGAACGCCTGGATGCCGGCGTTGGCGAACAGCACGTCCACGCCGCCGTGCTCCCGTTGCACCGCCTCGGCCACCGCCCGTACCGCGCCGATGTCGCGCTGGTCGGCCTGGTGCGCCGACCAGCGGGCACCCGCCGCCGTGACCCGCCGGCCGGTCTCGGCCAGGTCCTCCGGCATGGCGGGCGGGAAGTCCAGGATCGGGCTGACCGGCCCGGCGACGTCCATCCCGGCCACGTCCGCGCCGGCCTCGGCCAGCGCCACCGCCGCGGCCCGGCCGATCCCCCGCGCGGCGCCGGTGACCACAGCGACCCGCCCCGACAACGTCCCGGCCGACATCGTTCCCCCTCCGCGGGCACCGTCCGTGACGCCCTCTTCGCACGGTATGCCCGCCGGGCCGTCCCGTGCCGGGGTTCGCCCGGTCAGGCCCCGAGCCGGGGTTCGCCGGTCAGGCCCCGAGCCGCGCCCGCAACCACGCCGGGTCGGGATTGACCACCGCCCCGTCCGGCAGCACCACTGTGGGGACCGTCTCGTCGCCGCCGGTCACCGCCCGGACAGCGGCGGCGGCCTCCGGGTCACGCCAGATGTCCACCCAGTACGCGCGCCGGGCCCGCCCGCCCAGCCGGAGACGCAGCCGCAGGCAGTACGTGCAGCCGGGCCGTCAGTAGATGACCGGCCGGCCGTCGTCCGCGCTGCGCCGCCGCGCCTGCGCCGCGGTCAGCGACCGGGGGAAGGCCAGCGGCGAGAAGAGCACCGCCACCGCGGCGAACGCGAGGAAGCCCACCACCGACGACACCCACGTGTCCTGACCGGCGCCCACCGCCACGCCGACGGCCAGCATCAGCGCGGCGAGCCGCCAGCTGCGCATCAGGCGGTTACCTCGGCCAGCAGCTCCAGCAGGTGGCGGTACGGCTGCCCGGTGGCCCGCGCCAGCCCGATCTCGCAGGTGCGGTTCACCGAGGCGTACCCGTCGAAGGGGCGTGCCGCGACGGCGGCGGCCTCGGCCCGGGTGGCCGACGCGGTCAGCTCCGGGTGCAGCAGCCCTCGGTCACCGGCGAAGCCGCAGCACTGCCAGCCCTCCGGGACCACCACCTCGTCGGCGACCGCGCGGGCCACGGTGAGCAGCGCGTCGTCCAGGCCGAGCCGGACCGACGAGCAGGTCGGGTGCAGCGCGAGCGAGCCGATCCGGCGGCGCACGGTCAGCCGGGGCAGCAGCGTGCCGGCGGTGTACGCGACCGCGTCGACGACCCGCACGTCCCCGGCGCCGTCGAGCAGCCGCTCGAAGCCCTCCGTGCAGGACGCGGCGTCGCTGACCACCGGCAACGTGCCGTCGCGGCTGGCAGCGCGCAGCACCGGCGGCACGCGGTCGCGCATCGCCCGGTAGCCGTCCGTGAGCCCCTTCGACGACCAGGGGGTGCCGCAGCACAGGTCGCCGACGCCGTCCGGCACGAGCAGGCGCACGCCGGCCCGCTCGGCGAGCGTGAGCAGCGCGGCGGCCACGCCGGTGCCGCCCCGCGCCGGGGCGAACAGCGTGCCGAGGCAGGACGGGACGAAAACGGCGTCCGGGTCGTCGGCCGGCTGAGGGCGGCGTGGGGTGCCGCCGCGGGGCAGGTCCCGCTGCCACCGCGGCACCCGGTCGGCGCCGAGGACCGCGCGGGCGGCGCGGGTGGCCGCCTCGGGCAGCGCGGGCGGCAGTGCCCCGGCCAGGTCGAGTCCCCGGGCCATGCCCCGGGTGGTGGCGTCCCAGCGCCGGGCCGCGCCGCGCCACGCGGTGCCCGCCGCCTGGCCGTGCTCCTCGGCGCGCAGCCGCTTGACCAGGTCACCGGTGTTGATCAGCACCGGGCAGGCGGTGGCGCACATGCCGTCGACCGCGCAGGTCTGCACCGCGTCGTAGTCGTACGCGTCGGTCAGCTCCCGGACCAGTGCGGTGTCGCCGGCGGCCCGCGCGGCGGCGATCTCCCGGCGCAGCACGATGCGCTGCCGGGGCGTGGTGGTGAGGTCGCGGCTGGGACAGACAGGCTCGCAGTAGCCGCACTCGACGCAGCGGTCCACCTCCTCCTCCACCGTCGGCACGGTCTTGAGGTGCCGCATGTGGATCTCCGGGTCGTCACCGATCAGCACGCCGGGATTGAGCACGCCCGCCGGGTCGCAGAGCGTCTTCAACTCGCGCATCACCTCGTACAGCTCGTCGCCGAACTGGCGGCGCACATACGGGGCCATCACCCGGCCGGTGCCGTGCTCGGCCTTGAGCGTGCCGCCGTGGCCGAGCACCAGGTCGACCATCTCCTCGGTGAAGTCGGCGTACCGTGCCGGAGCCTGCCCGCCGTCGAAGCGCTCGTTGAGCATGAAGTGCAGGTTGCCGTCCTTGGCGTGCCCGAAGATCACGCTGTCGGCGTACCGGTGGCGCTCGAACAGCTCGGCCAGCGAGGCGCAGGTGGCGGCCAGGGCCTCGACCGGGACGGCGATGTCCTCCAGCAGCGCCGTGGTGCCGGACGGGCGGGCGCCGGCCACCGCCGCGTACAGGCCCTTGCGGATGTGCCACAGCGCGGCCCGGGCGGCGGGTTCGCCGCTGAGCCGGGCCGGGGCGCTCAGCGGCAGGCCGGCCAGCACCGGCCCGGCGTCTGCGACCCGGTCGGCCAGCGCCGCCGGGTCGGACTCCTGCCACTCGGCGAGCAGCGCGGCGTGCCCGCGCACGGCCAGGCCGCGCAGCGTGGCGTCCGCCTTCGGGTCGCGCTGGGCGACCCGCAGTGCGGCGGCGTCGAGCAGTTCGACAGCCGCCGGCCCGGCGGCCACCAGCGCCGGCATGGCGGCCATCGCCGCACCGAGGGAGTCGAAGACCAGCAGGCCGGTCGCGGCGTGCGGGTGCACGGGTACGGTGCGGAACGTCGCCGAGGCGACGAACGCGAGCGTGCCCTCGCTGCCCACCACGAGCCGGGTGAGCAGGTCGGCCGGGTCGTCGTGGTCGAGGAACGCGTTCACCCCGTACCCCATGGTGTTCTTCATGGCGTACTGGGCGCGGATGCGGCGCACCGAGTCGGAATCGCCGCGCACCCGGTCGCGCAGCCGCAGCAGCCCGGCGTGCAGGTCCGGTTCGGCGGCGCGCAGCCGGGCGTCGGCGTCGGGAGCGCCGGTGTCCAGCACGGTGCCGCTGGGCAGGGCGAGGACCAGCGACTCCAACGTCCGGTAGGTGTTGAACTCGGTGCCGCAGGTCATGCCGCTGGAGTTGTTGGCGACCACGCCGCCGACGGTGCAGGCGGACTCGCTGGCCGGGTCAGGACCGAGCTTGCGGCCGTACGGCGCCAGCCGCGCGTTGACGTGCCGCAGCACCACTCCCGGCTGCACCCGTACCCGCCGCCCGTCGTCGAGCACGCTCAGGTCACGGAAGTGCCGCCGCACGTCGACCAGCAGCCGGTCGGTGACGGCCTGGCCGCTGAGGCTGGTGCCGCCGGAGCGGAACGTCAGGCCCGTGCCGGTGCGGCCGCCGTACGCCAGCAGCGCGGCGACCTGGCCGGCGTCGGACGGGGTGATCACCGCGCCGGGGTGCAGCAGGTAGTGCGAGGCGTCGTGGGCCATCCGCAGCCGGTCCGCGGCCCGGGTCGTCACGCCGCCGGGCACCACCGCTTCCAGTCCGGCCCGCGCGGACGCGCTCAACTCCGTCATGATCACCGCACCTCCCCGACTCACAGTAGTCACGCACGGCGGGGCTCACTGCGCGGTGATGAGGTCCAGCACCCGCCGCTGGCACGCTCGGGCAGCCGGGCCGGACGGCGGCGGGCCGCCGCGGCGGGCCGCGTAGGTGGCCCGGAACGGCATGGCCGCGCCGGTGTTCACTTCGACCTCGAAGCCCGGCTCCGGGGTGCCGGAGGCGGCCACGTCCCGCCGGTAGACCACCAGTTCCAGGCCGCGCGCCGGGCAGGGCAGCGCCTCGTGCCGCAGCCGGTCCACCAGCGTCCGCTTGGTCGTCTCAGGCAACGGCGCGGCGGCCGGCAGCGCCACGTCCACGTCACCGCGTCCCGGCTGGTACGCGCCCAGCCCGACCGACCCGGTGGCGTACGCGCCGACCAGGTCGTCGCCGAGCACGTCCCGGCAGCGGCGGAGCAGTTCGGCCAGGTAGTCGCGGATGTCGTCGGGCACTCCGGCATCCTGCCCCGGGCCGGGCGCGGTCAGTCCGCCGGGTCGGGGCAGCACACGGTCAGCGCGCCCGGGACGACCTTGACCTTGAGCCGTTTCGCCTTGCCCCGGGCGCCGCCGTCCAGCTCGTACGTCTTCGGCGCGTCGAACCGCACGGTGATCCTGCGGCCCCGGGTGATCCGCACGAACGGCGACTCCTCGGAGCGCCCGGCGGCCATCCGGCCCAGCGTGCGCGCCCAGTCCACGGCACCGCTGGCGGTGGACACGCCGACCTCCAGCGCCCCGTCGTCGGGGCGGGCGTCGTCGAAGGCGGGGATGCCGCCGGTGATGGTGCCGACGTTGCCGAACAGCACGCAGCTCGCCTCGTCGTCGAACCAGTCCGCGCCGTCGACCCGGACCCGGGTCCGCACGCACTCGCCGCGCACGTGACGCAGCCCGGTCCAGACGTACGCGATGCGGCCGAAGCGGCCCTTGAGCTGCCGGTCGGCGTCACGGATCAGGTCGCCGTCGAATCCCGCGCCGGCCATCACCGCGAAGTGCTCCCCGTTGATCCGGCCCAGGTCCAGGTCGCGGCGGCGGCCGTGCAACGCGATGCGGACCGCCTCGGGCAGGTCGACCGGGATGCCGAGGTTGACCGCGAACAGGTTGGCGGTGCCGGCGGGCAGGATCCCCATCGGCACGCCGCTGCCCGCGAGCGCGTCGGCGCATCGCTGCACCATGCCGTCGCCGCCCCACACCAGCACCAGCTCGGCGCCCTCGTCCAGCGCCGCGCGGACCCGCTCGGGCGCCTTGCGGCTCTTGGGCACCTCGTACCAGAGCAGCTTCCCGACGCCGGCGCCGACGAGGCGGGAGCGCAGCTCGTCGAGGCCGCCCCCGAACGTCTTCTTCCGGTGGGCGACGACAGCGACCACACCGACCGGGGGCGGGGCGAGGGCGGTGGCGGTGTCCGGGCGTTCGGCCGTGCGCGTGTCCATGGCCCCGCTGGTACCCGGACCGCCGGTTTCCCACGCCTGCGCCCGGCGCGACGCGCCCGGCGCCCCGGCGGCGGCGTTCCTGTGCCCGGGCCACCACGTTCGGTACAGTGCGGAACGTCGATCCGTGCCGCCGGGCGCGGATCCGAAGGGTGCGGAATGTCGGGACGGACCGGTCGGGTGGCGCGCTACACGCTGCGCCTCGGTCTGCTGCTCGGCGGCCTGGCCGTCGCCTGGGGCACCCAGGGGGTCACCTCCGGCCCGGATGCGCTCGCCGCCGACCGGCAGCCGTCCGGCCCGCTCACCGCCACCGCCGGGGCGCTCCCCCACACGCCGGAGGCGATGACCGGTCCGGCTGATCGGGTCGGCCCGGCCGATCCGGCCGGTCCGGCCGCATCCCCCGCACCGGCTCCCGCGCGGGCGGGCGACACACCGCCGGCGGCGTATTCCCTCACCGCCGCGAGCACGCGGTGGGTGGGCCCCGCACGCAGCCGGGCACCGGCGGCGCACGCCACGACCGGTCCCGCGGTGCCGCCGCACGAACGGGTCACCCACAGCGGCGGCGCGGTGCACAGCGAGGTCGCCGACGCGGACGCGAACCGCTGGCGGCTGCCGACGCTGACCCACCGGTACGCGCCGACCGCGGCCGAACCGCTGCCGCCCTCCCGCACGTCGCGCCCCGACACCAGGCCCGCCTGAGCGGGCTGTCCACCGGCGCCGGCTCCGACCCCGGAGCACGTACGCGTCCCGTCCGACCGCCGCCCGCCGCGGCCGCGCCGTCGACTGTCGTCCGGCGCCCGCAACCGACCCCACCCGACCACCCTGGACACAGGAGTCCGTCCATGAGCACAGCCCTGACCGTCGTCCGCGCCCGCTGGTGCGACATCGGCCGGATCGCCGATCTCGTCGCCGAGGCGCTCGCGCCCACCGCCCTGGCCGCCTGGCTCGTCCCCGACACGACGCGCCGCCTGCCGGTCCTCGCCGCCGTGGCGCGGATCTGGACCGAACACGCGATGCTGTTCGGCGATGCGTTCCTGCTGCCCGACGGCAGCGCCGCCAGCGTGTGGTTCCACCGCTACCGGCCGATCCCCGCCCCCCACCGGTACGCCGACCGGCTCGCCGGCGCCGCCGGGCCGGACGAGGGCCGGTTCCGCCGCCTCGATGACGAGCTGGCGGCACGCCGGCCGGTGGAGGCGCACAACCATCTGGCGCTGCTGGCCGCGCCCCGGGGCGGCGCGACGCAGGCGCTGACCGCGGCGCAGCGCCGGATGGACACGTTGAGCCTGCCCACGTACGCGCACCCGTGCGCCGGGCAGCAGGAGGAGCTGCTGCGGCGGCTCGGGTACGCCGAACGGGAGACCTTCGCCGTCCCGGACGGCACACGGGTGTGGTCGTTGTGGCGGCCGGCGCCGTTCCACGCGAGCGCCAACGACAGGTGGCGGACCCGCCGCGCCGGTCGACGGGAACGCGACGACAGCGCCGCCGGGTGGACGGCGCGCTGACCGGTCGAGCGCTCCGCCCGCGCCACACCGGTCGACGGCGTCGGCCGGTGCCGTCGGCGCCGCTCGGTTAGCCTGCGAGCCGGGCACGACTCAGCCGAGCAGTCGGAGGTATCGCGTGCGGAACAGCGGAACCACACCGGGACCGGGCGACGCGCCTGCGGCGCGTCCCCGGCGCAGGCGGCGGCGTCTGCTGGTCGTCCTCGCGGTCTGCGCGCTGCTGGCCGGCTGCGGTCTGGTCGCCGGCGGGTACTACTTCGACAGCGTGCCGACGCCCAGCGACCTGAAGCTGCCCGAGTCCACCACGGTCTACTACGCCGACGGGCGCACGCCGATGGCGAAGCTGGGCGCGCAGAACCGCACCATCGTGCCGTACGACCAGATGAACGACTCGGCGAAGCAGGCGATCGTCGCGGCCGAGGACCGCACCTTCTGGACGAACCAGGGCATCGACTTCAAGGGTGTACTGCGCGCGGCCTGGGCGAACGTCAGCGGCGGGCAGCGGCAGGGCGCGTCCACCCTCACCCAGCAGTACGCGCGCATCGCCGCCGACCTGCGCGGTGTCACCTACTCGCGGAAACTGCGCGAGGCGGTGATCGCCTGGAAGCTCGACGACGCGTACTCCAAGGACGAGATCCTCGGTTTCTACCTGAACACCGTGCCGTTCGGCCGGGGCGCGTACGGCATCGAGGCGGCCGCGCAGACGTACTTCGGCAAGACGGTGCGCCGGGACGGGCCCGCTGCCCGGCAGCTCACCCCGGCCGAGGCGATGGTGCTCTGCGCGATGGTGAAGCAGCCGGAGGCGGACCCGGCCGACCCCGAGGGCTCGCCCGGCTACGACCCGCGCCGCAACGCGCTGGCCCGGCAGAACTCGATCGACAGGTGGAACTACATCCGCGACGGCATGGTCAAGCTCGGCTATCTGACGCCGCAGCAGGCGGCCGATCTCGCGTACCCGGACACGGTCCGGCCGATCGACAAGGACGCGGGGCGGTCCGACCTGGACCGCCCGACCGGTCTGGTGGTCAACCACGTGCTCGCCGAGCTGCGCGGGATCGAGCCGTTCCGCGGCAAGCCCGACGAGGTGATCCGCGACGGCGGCTACCGGATCGTCACCACCATCGACAAGCGCGTGCAGGACGCGGCCGAGGCGGCGGCGGACATCCGCCGGGACACCGCGCCCCGGGCGGTACGCGGCCAGCCGCGCAACTGGCAGGCGGCGCTGGTGGCGGTGGAGCCGGGCACCGGCCGGGTGCTCGGCTACTACGGCGGCGACAAGGGCTCGGGCGCGGACTACGCCGGCTGGTACTCCGACGAGAACGGCGAGGCCCGCGGCTTCGGCCAGCACCCGCCGGGGTCGTCGTTCAAGGTGTACGACCTGGCCGCCGCCGTCCGCGACGGGATCTCGGTGAAGCAGCGGTTCGACTCGCCGGACACCAAGGAGTTCCCGGCCTCGGGGCGCACCAAGGGGAGCCCGGCCGGGCCGATCCGCAACGCCGAGCACGCTGCCTGCCAGCCGGACTGCGCGCTCTGGGAGGCCACCGTCGCCTCGCTCAACGTCACCTACTTCGAGCTGACCGAGAAGCTGGGCACGGCGAAGGTGATCGAGACGGCGCGGCAGGCCGGCGTGGAGTCGATGTGGGAGACGGTGCGGGGCAACCCCCGGCCGCAGCGGGTCGACCTGCGCAGCGACCCCGCCGATCAGGTCGCGAAGCGGTTCTCCACCGAGGTCGGGATCGGGCAGTACGGCATCACCGTGCAGGACCACGCGAACGGGATGGCCACGTTCGCGGCCGGCGGCAAGCGCGCCGACGCCCACTTCGTCCGGTCGGTGAGCAAGGACGACGAGGACGTGTGGACCGAGCAACTGCGCACGACGGACCTGGGGCTGGACCGAGAGGCGATCGACCAGCTCGACTGGACGTTGCGCCGGGTCCGGGCCGCCGAACTGGGCAACGGCTGGGACTCCGCCGGCAAGACCGGCACCTGGCAGGCCGGGCAGAGCACCACGCAGAACGTGCACACCTGGATGGTGGGCTGGACCGGCGCGCTCGCCTCGGCGGTGTGGCTGGGCACCACCGACGGCAAACCGCTGCGGACCAGGGGCGGCAGCTACGAGGTGTACGGCTCGACCGGCGCCGCGCCGATCTGGCGGCAGTTCATGACCAAGGCCACCGAGGCGATGAGACTCGACCCGGACAAGTACCGCTTCGGTGAGCCGAAGTTCCCCGGCGAGACCCCGGAGCCGACCCGGTCGGCGCCACCGCCGCCGACCACCGCCGCGCCGACGCCGTCGGAGTCGCCGAGCCCGAGCCCGAGTCCCTCCTCGTCGAGCCCCAGCCCGGACCCGACCGGACGGCCGACTTCGCGGCCGACGCTGACGCCGTCACTACCGCCGCCGCCCACCGGGGCGCCGACGCGGACCCGCGGTCCGCGCTGACCCGCTGTCGCCTCGCGTCTATGTGCGCCATCCGCGCACAGCGGCAACGTCCGCAATTTGCACCGGCACCCATTCACCATCGACGATATTCGCCCTGATCAGGGGCTATTGAAGATCATGGCTGCGTGCGTGGAGGTCCGCGGCGGGGCGCACGGCGAGTGTCGGTTGCCCAGGTCACCCATTGCTCCGGGCTCGGGCGGCGTGTGATTGTGCACCAGCGAGCCGCCGACCCCCGGCGACTCACGACGGTCGATCTGTCGACCCGGAGCCACGCCGGCAGCTCCGGTGACCGGCCGTCACCCTGCCTCGCACCACCGCGCCGCCCGACCCCACCGGGCTCCGTGCGGCGCACCTGTAGAACAGGAGCAGACCTCCGTGAAACTCTCACCTCGCCTCGCCGCGCTCACCGGCGCGGCCGCGGCCGGCATCCTCGCCGCCGGCACCGCCGCGGCCGTGCAGGCCGCGCCACCCGGACCCGCCGCCCCGAACCCGGCCCAGGCCCGTGCGGCCGCCGCCGACTCGGCCCGCGCCCTGGTCGCGGACCGCCCCGCGTACCTGCAGGCCGGCACTGACGACGCGTTCGTCCAGAAGCCGGTCATCTCCTCCGAGGGCACCCAGTACGTGCCCTACGAGCGCACCTACAAGGGACTGCCGGTGGTCGGCGGCGACTTCGTGCTCGCCACGGACTCCGCCGGCAACCTGAAGTACGCCTCGGTCGCCCAGCAGCGCCCGATCGGCGCCCTCGCCACCACGCCCGCGCTGACCCGGGCCGCCGCCGCGAAGACGGCACGCGCACAGCTCAAGACCGTGAGCGCGGTCGAGGGCACCACGCTCGTGGTCTACACGCTCGGCGCCGCACCGGCGCTGGCCTGGGAGACCACGGTACGCGGCACCAGCGCGGACGGCCCCAGCCGGCTCACCGTCGACGTCGACGCCCGCACCGGCGCGGTCCTGCGCCAGCAGGAGCACGTGGTACGCGGCACCGGCACCGGCGCCTGGAACGGACCCAGCCCGCTCACGCTCAACACCACCCAGTCGGGCTCCACGTACACCATGAAGGACCCGACCGTCACGAACCTGAGCTGCCAGGACGCGGCGAACAACACCACGTTCAGCGGCTCCGACGACGTGTGGGGCAACGGCACCGGCACCAACAAGGAGACCGGCTGCGTGGACGCGTTGTTCTCCGCGCAGACCGAGCACAAGATGCTCGCCCAGTGGCTGGGCCGCAACGGCGCCAACGGCAACGGCGGCTACTGGCCGATCCGGGTGGGCCTCAACGACCAGAACGCCTACTACGACGGCAGCCAGGTGCAGATCGGCAAGAACACCGCCGGTCAGTGGATCGGCTCGCTGGACGTGGTGGCGCACGAGATCGGCCACGGCATCGACGACAACACCCCGGGCGGCATCTCCGGCGGCGGCACGCAGGAGTTCGTGGCGGACACGTTCGGCGCGGCCACCGAGTGGTTCGCCAACGAGCCGTCCAGCTACGACGCGCCGGACTTCCTGGTCGGCGAGAAGATCAACCTGGTCGGCTCCGGCCCGATCCGCAACATGTACAACCCGTCGGCGCTCGGCGACCCGAACTGCTACTCCAGCAGCATCCCGTCGACCGAGGTGCACGCCGCGGCCGGGCCGGGCAACCACTGGTTCTACCTGCTGGCGAACGGCAGCAGCCCGACGAACGGGCAGCCGTCCAGCTCGACCTGCAACAGCAGCAGCGTGACCGGCCTGGGCATCCAGAAGGCCATCAAGATCATGTACAACGGCATGCTGCTGAAGACCTCGTCCTCGTCGTACCTGAAGTACCGCACCTGGACGCTGCAGGCGGCCAAGAACCTCTACCCCGGCAGCTGCGCGGAGTTCAACACGGTCAAGGCCGCCTGGGACGCGGTGAGCGTGCCCGCCCAGTCCGGTGACCCGACCTGCTCCGGCGGCAGCCCGACGCCCACCCCGAGCACCACGACCACCCCGCCGCCGGGCGGCTGCTCCGGCAACAAGCTCGCCAACCCGGGCTTCGAGTCGGGCAACGTGAGCTGGAGCGCCTCGTCCGGCGTCATCACCACCAACAGCGGCCAGGCCGCGCACGGCGGCTCGTACAAGGCGTGGCTGGACGGATACGGCTCGTCGCACACCGACACGCTCAGTCAGTCGGTGACGATCCCGGCCGGATGCCGTGCGACGTTGAGCTTCTGGCTGCACATCGACAGCGCGGAGTCGACCACCAGCACCGCGTACGACAAGCTCACCGTCAAGGCGGGCAGCACCACGCTGGCCACCTACTCCAACCTGAACAAGGCCACCGGCTACGTGCAGCGGTCCTTCGACATCTCGTCGCTGGCCGGCACCACGGCGACCATCTCGTTCAGCGGCGTGGAGGACAGCTCGTTGCAGACGTCCTTCGTCGTCGACGACACCGCGGTCAACCTGAGCTGACCGTGGCGTAGCGCGGCCGGTCGTCGTCCTCCCGACGGCCGGCCGCCTCGTCGCGCCCGGCCGGGTGTCGTCGCGCCGGGCCGGCCGCTTCGTCGCGCCGGGCCGGGCGCGTCGTCGCGCCGGGCCGGGCGCGTCGTCCGGCCGGCACCGATGCGTCAGGCCGGGCACGCGCCCTGGGACGCGGCGCCCCGGTCGCGGTGGATCCGCGCGGCCGCCTCGTGCATCGCGCGGCCGAACAGCTCGGCCTGGTCGCCCATGCTGCCGAGCCGGGCGGCGAGCGCGTCGGCGTCGGCCCGCGCGGACGCGCTGACCTGGGCGTCCAGCTCGGACAGCGCCGCGTTGGCGGCGGCGACGAGGTGTTCGCAGAGGACGCCCAGCGGCTCGCCGGCCAGCTCCGGGTCGATCGTCACGGAATCCAGCCGGCCACCCTGGACGGCGACGGCGCGGACCCGGCCGCCGGCGGCCGTGCCCTCGGCGCGCAGGAGGTCGCCCGCCTCGCCGTCGGCATGCGCCGAGGCCCGCGAGCGCATCGAGGTGAGCGCCTGCTGGGTACGGGTCAGCAGCTCATCGAGGCTCGCGGCCGCCGAGAACGGGTCGTTGGTCATATCCGCGCTTTCCTCACGTCTTAGCCGAGCACCGTGACCCTAGCAACCGGCCCCGACGAATCGCGCTCGCCTGCCGGCGTGGGTCGCCTCCCGGTGCCGCGAGCAGGCCGGACGCCCGTGGTGCGGCGTGTCGCGCCCGGGCGGAGACCCGTTGACGCGGCGTGTCGCGGACGGGCGAACGCCCGGCCGGGGTGACCCGGCCGGGCGCCGCCGGAGCCGCTCAGCGCAGGCGCAGCCGCTGACCGGGGAAGATCAGCCCCGGGTCGTCACCGACCACCGTGCGGTTGCGCTCGTGCAGGGCACGCCAGCCGCCGTCGACGCGCTGCGCCACGGCGATCTCCGACAGCGTGTCCCCGGGCCGGACCAGGTACGTCCCGGCGCCGGTACCGGGCCGCGGCGCGACGAGGGCCCGCTCCGGTGCGGCCCTCTTCGTGGCGGGACGCCGCGGCGCGGCCTTCTTCACGCCTGACCGCTTGTCGGCAGTGGCCGACCCGGAACCCTTCTTCGCCGAGCCGCCCTTCTTGCCGCAGACCGGCCAGGCGCCGATGCCCTGCCCGCGCAGCACCTTCTCCGCGACGGCGATCTGCTCGGACCGGCTGGCCAGGTCGGCGCGGGCGGCGTACTTCTGGCCGCCGTAGCCGTTCCAGGTGGCGCGGGAGAACTGGAGCCCGCCGTAGTAGCCGTTACCGGTGTTGATCTTCCAGTTGCCGCCCGACTCGCAGCGAGCGACAGCGTCCCAGTTGACGCCCGCGCTGGCCGGAGCGGCCGAGCCGAACAGGGTCGCGGCGCCGAGGGCGGCGCCGGCCATCACCGCTCCGAGAGCGGTACGGCGGCCTCGGGCTGAGTGTTCAGTTGCCATGTGGATTCCTCCACGCCGACGAGGTGAGCTGTCGGGTTCGGGCCGAGGAGCCCGGCCGCCGGTGGCGGCTTCACCCCGAGGTGACGATGCACCGTGGAACGTGTGGTTCCCCCGCTCCCGCACGAGGTTCGGTGACCGCGGCCGACGGCGGGATTTGGCGTTTCCGGCCTGCGGTGTCCGCTACTGCGAACGAAACCGACGCTAAGAGCGCTTTGCGTCGATCGTCCACTTCTTGTGATGCCCTTCACCCGGCCGGGCTACCGGGCGCTACCGTGGCAGGGCTGGGCAAGATCACGGGAGGCGGGACAGATGACCGATCACGGACACGAGCTGACCTTCGGCGGTTTCCTCACCCCCGCCGCCGCGCAGCCGGACCAGGTGGTGGCGCTGGCCCGGCTCTGCGAGCAGGTGGGGCTGGACCTGGTCACGTTCCAGGACCACCCGTACCAGCCGGGCTTCCTGGACACCTGGACGCTGATGTCCTACGTGGCTGCCGCCACCGAACGCGTCCGCCTGGCCGGAAACGTACTGAACCTGCCGTTGCGCCAGCCGGTGGTGCTGGCCCGCAGCGTCGCCAGCCTGGACCTGCTCACCGGCGGCCGGGTCGAGCTGGGACTCGGCGCGGGCGCGTTCTGGGACGCGATCGAGGCGGCGGGCGGGCGACGCCTGTCCCCGGGCGCGGCCGTCGATGCCCTCGACGAGGCGATCCGGGTGATCCGCGAGGTCTGGGACACCGACCGCCGCGGCATGATCCGCGTCGACGGCGAGCACTACCAGGTGGTCGGCGCCAAGCGCGGCCCGGCGCCCGCGCACCCGGTGGGCATCTGGGTCGGCGCGTACAAGCCGCGCATGCTGCGCCTGGTCGGCCGCGCCGCGGACGGCTGGCTGCCGTCCCTGTCGTACCTGCCGAAGGGCCCCGACGAGCTGCCCGCCCTGAACGCCCTGGTGGACGAGGGCGCCCGGGCCGCCGGACGCGATCCGGCCGCGATCCGCCGCATGCTCAACGTGACCGGCACGTTCGCCCGCTCGTCGGGCGGCCTCCTGGCCGGGCCGCCGGAGCAGTGGGTGGAGGAACTGGCCGGGCTCACGCTGGAGCACGGCATCACCACGTTCATCCTCGGCAGCGACGAGCCGCGCGCGATCCAGATCTTCGGCCAGGAGGTCGCGCCCGCGGTGCGCGAGCTGGTCGCCGCCGAGCGCACCGCGCCCGAGCCCCGCCCGGCCGCTGGACAACAGGCCGCCGGCGGCGGCGCCGGCACGCTCGGGGTCACCCCCACCCCGGACCCGGGGGTACGCCTGAGCGCACGCCGCCCCTGGGACGAGTCCACCCGCCCGAGCGCCCCGCCGCCGCCGGCCGGGCACGCCTACCCGCCCCGGGGACAGGCCGCCGGGCAGCACCTGGTCGACGTGCACGACCACCTGCGCCAGGAGCTCGCCCAGGTGCGCGACCTGCTGGAACAGGTCAAGCGGGGCACGGTGTCGCCGGGCCGGGCGCGGGCCGCGCTGAACGAGATGACCATGCGGCAGAACAACTGGACGCTCGGGGCGTACTGCGCGGCGTACTGCACCATGGTCACCCAGCACCACGGGCTGGAGGACGCCTCGATCTTCCCGCACCTGCGCCGCTCCGAGGCCGGGCTGGCCGCCGTGCTGGACCGCCTGGAGGAGGAGCACGTGGTGATCCACGGCGTGGTGGAGAGCGTCGACCGGGCGCTCGTGGAGCTGGTCCGCCGGCCCGGGGACTTCACCGGCCTCCAGGAGGCGGTGGACCTGCTCACCGACACGCTGCTGTCGCACCTGTCGTACGAGGAGCACCAGATCGTCGAGCCGCTGGCCCGGTACGGGTTCTTCCCCGGCCAGCTGTGAGACAGCTGACTTTTGCTTTCCTAAGTCAGGGGGTACCGTCGACGCCGTGACGGACCTCCTCGCCCAGCGTGACTCCTGGTCCACCGCCAACTGCTCGATCGCCCGGGCGCTGGAGGTGGTCGGCAACCGCACCACGCTGCTCCTGCTGCGGGAGGCGTCGTTCGGCACCCGCCGCTTCGACGACTTCGCCCGGCGGGTCGGCGTCAGCGAGCCGGTGGCCGCCGCACGCCTCAAGCAGCTCGTCAGCGACGGGCTGCTCGACCGACGCCCCTACCGCGAGCCCGGGCAGCGCACCCGCGACGAGTACGTGCTCACGGCCAAGGGAAGCGACCTCATCCCGGTGCTCGTCGCGCTGCGGCAGTGGGGCGACGCGTACGCCGCCGACGGGGCCGGCCCGGCGGTCCGGGTGACCCACGACGAGTGCGGCGCGGCGGTGCACGCCCGGCTGCGCTGCGACGCCGGGCACGACGTACCGCCCGGTGAGCTGGCCGTTCTGCCCGGCCCGGGCCTGCTGTCCGCCTGACGCACCCCTTCCCACACCCCGGAGCGAGACATGAAGATCGCTGGAAGCACCGCCCTGGTCACCGGCGCCAACCGCGGCTTCGGCCGGCACCTGGCCGCCGAACTCGTCGCGCGTGGCGCCACGGTCTGGGCCGCCGCCCGCAACCCGGGCACCGTGGTCGATGACGAACGCCCTGCGCCTCGAGCTGGCCGGCCGGGGCGTCCGCGTCGCGGGCCCGCACGTGGGCTACACGGACACCGAGATGACCGCCGCCGTGACCGGCCCGAAGACCGACCCGGCCAAGATCGCCCGGCTCGCGGCGGACGGCATCGAGTCGGACAGCTACGAGATCCTGGCCGACGACGTCGCGCGCCGGGTCCGGGCCGGACTGTCCGGCGGAGTGGCCGCGCTCTACCCCGCGCTCCCCTGAGCGCCAGGCGTTGAACGGGGGCCCTTCTCTGTCGCGCAGGCGACAAGAAAGGGCCCCTCCCTACGGCTACAGGCCGCGAGCCAGGCGGTCGGCGAGGATCCGGGTGAACCGGGCCGGGTCGGCCAGCTCGCCACCCTCGGCCAGCAGTGCCATGCCGTACAGCAGTTCGGCGGTCTCGGTCAGCGCGGCCGTGTCGCCGCCCTCCCCGTGCGCCTTACGCAGCCCGGTGACCAGCGGGTGGGCCGGGTTCAGCTCCAGGATCCGCTTGACGCGGGGCACCTCCTGGCCCATGGCCCGATACATCTTCTCCAGCGTCGGCGTCATGTCGTGCGCGTCGCCCACCACGCAGGCCGGTGAGGTGGTCAGCCGGGTGGACAGGCGCACCTCCCTGACGCTGTCGGCGAGCGCGCCGCCGAGGAACATGAGCAGGTCGGCGTACTCCTGGCGGTCCGCCTCGGCCTTCTCCTTCTCCTCCTCGGTCTCCAGGTCCACCTGGCCCTTGGCGACCGAGCGCAGCGTCTTCCCGTCGTACGCGCCGACGCGCTCGACCCACACCTCGTCCACCGGGTCGGTGAGGATCAGCACCTCGTAGCCCTTGGCGCGGAACGCCTCCAGGTGCGGCGAGTTCTCGATGGTGGTCCGGTTCTCACCGGTGGCGTAGTAGATCTCGGTCTGGCCGTCGCGCATCCGCTCCACGTACGCGCGCAGCGAGGTCGGCTCGGCCGGGTCGTGGGTGCTGGCGGCGCGCACCAGCTCCAGCAGCGTCTCGGTGTTGTCCGGGTCCTCCAGCAGACCCTCCTTCACCACCGGCCCGAACTCGGTCCAGAACGTGCGGTACGACTCGGCGGACATGTCCTTGAGTGTGGCGAGCACCTTCTTGACCAGCCGGCGGCGCACCGCGCGGATCTGCCGGTCCTGCTGGAGGATCTCCCGCGAGATGTTCAGCGACAGGTCGTGCGCGTCCACCACGCCCTTGACGAAGCGCAGGTAGTTGGGCATCAGCGCGTCGCAGTCGTCCATGATGAACACGCGCTTGACGTAGAGCTGCACGCCGCGGCGGCCCTGCGGGGAGAACAGGTCGAGCGGGGCGTGCGAGGGCAGGAACAGCAGCGCCTCGTACTCGAAGGTGCCCTCGCCGCGCATGTGGATGGTTTCGAGCGGGTCGGCCCAGTCGTGCGCGACGTGCCGGTAGAACTCCTTGTACTCGGCCTCGTCGACCTCGTCCCGCGAGCGCGCCCAGAGCGCCTTCATCGAGTTGAGCGTCTGCTCCTCGCGGATGGTGGCGCCGTCCTCGCCGGGCTTGTCGACAGTCATCCGGATCGGCCAGGAGATGAAGTCGGAGTAGCGCTTGACGATCTCGCGGATGGTCCACTCGGCGGTGTAGTCGTGCAGGTTGTCCTCGGTGTCGGTCGGCTTGAGGTGCAGCGTGACCGAGGTGCCCTGAGGCGCCTCCTCGACCTCCTCGATCGAGTACGTGCCCTCGCCGCTGGACTCCCAGCGGGTGCCGCCGGACCGCCCGGCGCGGCGGGTCAGCAGCGTCACCTTGTCGGCCACCATGAACGTGGCGTAGAAGCCGACGCCGAACTGGCCGATCAGCTCCTGGGACGCGGCGGCGTCGGCGGACTCGCGCAGCTTGCGCAGCAGCTCGGCGGTGCCGGACTTGGCGATCGTGCCGATCAGGCCGACCACCTCGTCGCGGGTCATGCCGATGCCGTTGTCCCGCACGGTGAGCGTACGGGCGTCCTTGTCGACCTCGATCTCGATGTGCAGGTCGGCGGTGTCGGCCGACAGCTCCTTGTCGACGAGCGACTCCAGCCGCAGCTTGTCCAGCGCGTCGGACGCGTTCGAGATCAGTTCGCGCAGGAAGACGTCCTTGTTCGAGTAGATCGAGTGCACCATCAGTTGCAGCAACTGACGGGCCTCGGCCTGGAACTCCAACGTCTCGCTCACACCGACTCCCTTCCACTCTGGCGGGCCTACGGCGGAAAGGATACGAGGCGTGACCATCGCGGCACGCACCGGCCGCCCCCGAAACCGGCTGGTCCAACCAGTTGACGGGTTGATCTGTTCGGGCCACACTGCTGCGCATGACCTTCGATCCCGCGCCTCGTGTCTCGGTCTCCGACCACGTCTTCGGCCGGCTTCGGGACGCGATCGTGTCCGGCCGCTACGCGCCGGGCGAGACGCTGCCCGGCGAGCGGGAGCTGGCCGGGGCGTTCGCCGTCAACCGGCACGCGGTCCGGGAGGCACTGCGCCGCCTGCAACAGCTCGGCCTGGTCCGGGTCAGTCAGGGCGGCGCGACCCGGGTACTGGACTGGCGGGTCCACGCGGGGCTGGACCTGGCGCTGTCCCTGGCGCGCTCCGGTGACGTACTCCCGGTCGAGACGCTGGTGCGCGACATGCTGGAGATGCGGGCCTGCGTCGGGACCGACGCGGCCCGGCTCTGCGCCGAGCGCGGGGACGCGGCGGTGGTCGCCGCGGTGGTCCGGGCCACCGAGGAGTACGGCGAACTGGCCCCCGACCTGGACCTGATGCACGAGGCGAACATCGCCGTCTGGCGGCTGATCGTGCGCGGCAGCGGCAACACCGCCTACCAGCTCGCGTTCAACAGCCTGGTGGCCGGCACGTTCGCGGTAGGCGACGTACCCCCGGACGCCCGCGCGGCCGAACTGCTCGACGTCGCCGGGCACCGCAGTCTCGCCGCGGCTGTCGCCTCCGGTCAGGGCGCGGCGGCGGCCCGGCACGCCCGGGCGCTGCTGACCGCGCCGGTCACCACCCCCCTCTCCCCCACCCCCCGAAGGGAAGCGCGCGCATGATCCCCGCCGTGCTGTACGCGGTCCCGGCGTTCCTGCTCCTGATCGTGATCGAGGCGGTCTCCTACCGCTTCCTGCCCGACGACGACGAACGCGGCTACGAGGTGCGCGACACCGCCACCAGCCTGTCCATGGGGCTGGGCAGCCAGATCATCGGCATCCCGTGGAAGCTGCTCACCGTCGGCCTGTTCGCGGGGCTGTGGACCGTGGCGCCGGTGCAGCTGTCCCCCGGCGACTGGTGGACCTGGGTGATCCTGTTCTTCGCCGACGACCTGGCGTACTACTGGTTCCACCGCTCCCACCACGAGGTACGCGTGCTCTGGGCCAGCCACGTCGTGCACCACTCAAGCGTCCACTACAACCTGTCGACGGCGCTGCGGCAGAGCTGGACGCCGATGACCTCGCTGCCGTTCTGGCTACCGCTGGCGCTGCTCGGCATCCCACCGTGGATGATCTTCCTGCAGCAGTCGGTCAGTCTGCTCTACCAGTTCTTCCTGCACACCGAGAGGATCAACGTGCTGCCCCGGCCGATCGAATGGATCTTCAACACCCCGTCGCACCACCGGGTGCACCACGGTTCGAACACCGAGTACCTGGACCGCAACTACGGCGGCATCCTGATCGTCTGGGATCGGCTGTTCGGCAGCTTCGAGCCCGAGCGCGCCACCGCGCGCTACGGGCTCACCAGGAACATCGGCACCTACAACCCGCTGCGGGTGGCCACCCACGAGTTCGCCGCCATCTGGTCCGACGTACGCCGGGCCGATTGCTGGCGGCACCGGCTGGGCTACCTGCTCGGCCGTCCCGGCTGGCAGCCCGTCCGATGAGGCGGCTGCTGCCCCTGTTCGGGCTGGTCGCCGCCGTCGAACTGATCGGCGTCGCGCTCGACTCGTCAGTGCTCCAGTGGCTGGCCAAGCCGCTGCTGGCGCCGGTGCTGCTGGCGTACCTCCTGGCGCACCGGCGCCGGTGGGACGCGGTGGCGGTGGGCCTGGTCGCCGCCACCGCCGGCGACGTCGCCCTGCTCCTGCGGGGCGACACCGCGTTCCTGGCCGGCATGGGCTTCTTCCTGGTCGCCCAGATCGCGTTCATCACCGCCTTCGTGCGGTACCGGCGGGCCCGGGCCGTGGCGTGGGCCGGCTACCTGCTCGCCTGGGCGGGCGCGAACGCGCTGCTGTGGAGCATGCTCGGGCCGTTGCGGCTGCCGGTGCTCGGCTACAGCCTGGCGCTGTGCCTGATGGCCGCCGCCGCGACCGGGGTGTCCGCCCGGGTCGCCGTGGGCGGGGCGCTCTTCCTCGTCTCCGACCTGCTCATCGGCATCGGCGCGGCCGGGGTGGAGCTGCCCGGGCGGGGCCTGCTGGTGATGGTCACCTACTGCGCCGCGCTGCTGCTGATCACCACCGGCTGGGTGACCGCGACGCGCCCGGCGACCGGCCCGCAGCCGCCGCCGGCCGGTACCCTGCTCGCGTGGCCAGGGAGAACGGGCGCAAGCTGATCGCCTCGAACAAGAAGGCACGGCACGACTACGACATCCTCAAGACGTACGAGGCGGGCATCGTGCTGGCCGGCACGGAGGTGAAGTCGCTGCGTGAGGGGCGGGTGTCGCTGGTCGACGCGTTCGCCCAGGAGCGCGACGGCGAGATCATGCTGTACGGCCTGCACATCGCCGAGTACGGCTTCGGCACCTGGACCAACCACGCGCCCCGGCGCACCCGGAAACTGCTGCTGCACCGGGTGGAGATTGCCCGGATCCTGGAGAAGCTGCGCGACGGCGGCGTCACGCTGGTGCCGCTGTCGATGTACTTCGCCGACGGCTGGGCCAAGGTGGAGCTGGGCCTGGCCCGGGGTCGCCGCTCGTACGACAAGCGCCAGGCGCTGGCCGAGCGGGACGCCAAGAAGGAGATCGCCCGGGAGATGGGCCGGCGCCTCAAGGGCCGCGCAGCCGGCCGTCGCACCTGATCCGCCACATGTCGCGGACAGTTCCTGTCCGCTGGTTCCGGCAGGGTGGAGGGCGACCGATCACACCTACCGCCGGTTCGCCGGTGGACCGGACGGAAGGGGAGCTGCCATGGCTCGCGACGTGCAAATCACCATCGACTGCGCCGATCCCGCGAAGCTCGCGGCGTTCTGGGCCGAGGTTCTCGGCTATCGGATCCAGGGCCCGCCGGAGGGCTTCGGCTCGTGGGAGCAGGCGCTGACCGCGATGGGCGTTCCGCCGGAGCGGCACAACGACGCCTCGGCCGTGGTCGACCCGGAGGGCTCCGGTCCGCGACTGTTCTTCCAGCGGGTGCCGGAGCCCAAGCGGGTCAAGAACCGGGTGCACCTGGATGTCCGGGCCGCGCCCGGGCTGACCGGCGAGGCCCGGATGGCGGCGCTGGAGGCGACGGCCGACCTGCTCGTCCCGCTCGGCGCGACGCGCGTCGAGCGCCACGAGCCCGCTCCCCCGCTGGACGCGGGCCACCTGCTGATGACCGATCCGGAGGGCAACGAGTTCTGCCTGGACTGACTCCGCCGATATACAAGACGTCTTGTACATCATTTCTTGTTGTTCTAGCCTGCCGGTATGGCGGACGAGACCGGCAACCGGCGCGTGAGCGACCCGCGAGCCATGCGGGCGCTGGCCCACCCCACTCGACTACGGCTGCTCGGCGAGCTGCGCCTGCGCGGCCCGCAGACGGTCGGCATGCTGAGCGAGCGGACCGGCGAGGCGGTCGGCTCGGTCAGCTATCACATCGGCAAGCTGGCCGAGCACGGCTTCGTGGCCGAGGCCCCCGACCTGGCCCGGGACCGGCGCGAGCGGTGGTGGCGGGCCGCGCACGCCACCACCCACTGGGATCCGTTGGAGTTGCTCGACGACCCGGAGCGACGGCTCGCCGGCAACCTGCTGCGCCAGGCCGCCATGCAGCGCTACGTGGACCGCTACCAGGCGTACCTGGACTCCGAGGCGAGCCTCGACCCGGCCTGGGTACGCGGCACCACCAGCAGCGACATGGTGCTGCGCCTGACGCCGGAGGAACTGGTCGAGCTGCGCGACGAGTTGTCCGCGCTGGGCCGGCGCTGGCAGGAACGCGGCGCACCCGGGCGGTCCGGCGCCGAGATGGTCACGCTGATCTGGCAGGCGTACCGGGGGCCGCAGTGAACCGCGACCGCCGGCCCCTGACCGGACTGCTGATCGGGCACGCCGTCTCGCTGACCGGCAACGTGCTCACGCTGATCGCGCTGCCGCTCTACGTGCTGTCCGAGACCGGCTCACCGGCGGCCACCGGGCTGGCCGGCGCGTTCGCCACCGCACCCGTGGTGCTCGGCGGCGCGTTCGGCGGCGTACTGGTCGACCGGATCGGCTACCGCCGCTCCAGCGTGCTCGCCGACGTGGTCTCCGGCGTGACCATCGCCGCCGTACCCCTGTTGCACGCCACCGTCGGGCTGCCGTTCCCGGCGCTGCTGGCCCTGGTCTTCGTCAGCGGCCTGCTGGACACGCCGGGGCAGACCGCGCGCACCGCGTTGCTGCCGGAGGCGGCGGAGGCGGCCGGGGTACCGATCGAGCGGGCGGTCGGCTGGGCGGAGGCGACCGCGCGCGGCGCCCGGATGATCGGCGCACCGGTGGCCGGTCTGCTGGTCGGCGTGTTCGGCGCGCTGCCGGTGCTGGCGGTGGACGCGGTGACGTTCGCGGTGTCGGCGCTCGTGGTGACGCTGCTGGTGCCGCGCGACCTCAGCCCCGGCGGCGACGAGAGCGAGCCGGAGGCCGGGGGCTACTGGCGGCAGTTCGCCGCCGGGCTGCGTTTCCTGGTCCGCGAGCCGCTGCTGCGCGCCATGGTCCTGCTGGTGCTGGTGACCAACCTGTTCGACGCGGCAAAGAGCCAGGTGCTGCTGCCGGTGGTCGCCGACCGGGAACTCGGCGGACCGGCGGCGTTCGGCCTGCTGGTGGGCGTCATGGGTGGTGGGGCACTGGTCGGCTCGCTGGTGTTCAGCGCGATCGGGCACCGGCTGCCCCGGCGGGCCACGTTCGTCACCGCCTTCGCGCTGTGCGGCGCGCCGCCACTGTGGGCGCTCGCCGCCGCGCCGCCGCTACCGGTGGTGATCGCCGTGGTGGCGGTGGCCGGGCTGGCCGCCGGCTCGCTCAACCCGCTGATGGGCGCCGTCGAGCTGGAGCGGGTGCCGCCGGCCATGCGGGCCCGGGTGTACGGCGTGATCGGCGCGGGCGCGTGGGCGGCCATGCCGGCCGGCGCGGTCGGCGCGGGATTCGCCGCGGACCGGTTCGGCCCCACGTCCACGCTCGTCGTGATGGGCGCCTGCTACCTGCTGGTGGTGCTGACACCGCTGCTGGGCGGTCCGTGGCGGGACATGCGCCGGCCCACAGTGGTACGGCAGCGTGAGCCCGAGCCGACGCCGGAGCGCCAGCGGGAAGCGCTCTCTTGACATCGACCGACTTCGTTCATACCTTCATCGAAGTCTATTTGTATGGTTTGTTAACCGTCGGGCGGGGCCGGCCGCCGCGACGGTGACGGCCACCATCCCGCAGGAGGCGCCCCGTGCGCACCATCCGTACCCTCGCCGCCCTGGCGGTGACAGCGGTCGGCCTCACCGCCGCCCTCGCCACCGTCCCCGACTCCCCCGCGATCGCCGCCCCCGGGGCGGTCACCTGGTCCGACGACTTCAACGGCCCGGCCGGCGCCGCCCCCGACGCGAGCAAGTGGCGCTACGACATCGGTGGCGGTGGCTGGGGCAACAACGAGTTGCAGTACTACACGAACAGCACCCGCAACGCCGCGCTCGACGGCAACGGCAACCTGGTCATCACCGCCCGCAAGGAGAACCCGTCCGGCTACTCCTGCTGGTACGGAAGCTGCCAGTACACCTCGGCCCGGCTGCTCACCAACGGCACGTTCGCCCAGGCGTACGGGCGGTTCGAGGCGCGCATCAAGGTCCCGCGTGGACAGGGACTGTGGCCGGCGTTCTGGATGCTCGGCAACGACATCGGCACGAACCCGTGGCCCGGCAGCGGCGAGATCGACATCATGGAGAACGTCGGCTACGCGCCGTCGACCGTCTGGGGCACGCTGCACGGCCCCGGCTACTCGGGCGGCAGCGGCGTCGGCGCGTCCACCTCGCTGCCGGGCGGGCAGGCGCTCGCCGACGCCTTCCACACCTTCACCGTGGACTGGGCGCCGGACTCGATCACCTGGTACCTCGACGGCGTGGCGTACTCGCGCAAGACGCCCGCCGACATCGGGGGCAACCGCTGGGTCTTCGACCACCCGTTCTTCATGATCATGAACGTCGCGGTCGGCGGCAACTGGCCCGGCTCGCCGGACGGCGGCACCACGTTCCCGCAGACCATGACGATCGACTACGTCCGGGTCCAGGCCTGGGACAACGGCGGCGGGGGCACCGGCGGGCAGATCGTCGGGTACGGCGACAAGTGCGTCGACGTGGCCAGCGCCAACACCGCCAACGGCACCCCGGTGCAGCTCTGGACCTGCAACGGCACCGCCGCCCAGCGGTGGACCTGGAACGCCGACGGCTCGGTCCGCGCGCTCGGCAAGTGCCTCGACGTGGCCGCCGGATCCACCGCGAGCGGCGCCAAGGTGCAGCTCTACGACTGCAACGGCACCGGCGCGCAGAAGTGGGTGTTCAGCGCGGCCGGCGACATCGTCAATCCCCAGGCCAACAAGTGCCTGGACGCCACCGGTCCCAGCTCGGCCGACGGCACCCGGCTGCAGATCTGGGACTGCACCGGCGCCGCCAACCAGAAGTGGCGGCGCTGACCGGCACCCCCGGGGCCCGGGGCGGGCGCCACACCCCGCCCGCCCCGGGGGCGGCACGAATGGCGTTGCGTCCCGGTGGGCGGTCTGGGTTACCGTGAGGTCCGTTTCGCTCCCGCGAGACCGGGTCCTCGATCTCCTGGAAGCGTGATCATGGATGAATCGACCGGCGCGCCGACGCCGACGGGCGGGCTCACGCCGGAAACGATCTCCACCGCACGGCTGAACCTGCTGCCCCTGGCCGTCGAGCACGCCCAGGAGATGGCCGCCGTCCTCGCCGACCCGGCGCTGCACACGTTCATCGGCGGCGAGCCCGCGGCCCCGGCGGCGTTGCGGGCCCGCTACGAACGGCTGGTCGCCGGCTCGCCCGACCCGGCCGAGTCGTGGTGCAACTGGGTGATCCAGCTCCGGGACGACGGCCGGCTGGCCGGCTTCGTCCAGGCCACAGTCACCGAGCCAGCCGGGACGGCGGCGGACACCGCCACGGCGGGTGCGCGCGCGGTCGGCCACCGGCACCTCGACGAGGCGACACCGGCCACCGCGGGACCGGTCGCGGAGATCGCCTGGGTGGTGGGGACGCCCTGGCAGGGGCGCGGTATCGCCACCGAGGCCGCCCGTGGAATGGTCGGCTGGCTGGGGCGACGCGGTGTGCGTACCCTCATGGCCCACGTCCATCCCGACCACCGCGCGTCGGCGGCGGTGGCCACGGCCTGTGGCCTGGCCCCCACCGACGTGTGGCAGGACGGCGAGGTCCGCTGGACCGGGCCCCTTGATCACCGGGAAAGGCGTAAGGGCTAGAAGGGGGCGTCCACGGGGAGGCGGCGGACCTGGGTGAGGTAGGGATCCAGCTCGCCGACCTCGAAGCGGCACGTGCCGATGACATGCCAGAACTGGCCGCCCGGGTCGCCGTCCAGCTTGTACCGGCCGTCCGGGCTGACCGCCGCCCACCCGTCCGGCAGGCCGATCAGCGTGGTCCGCAACTGGGCGTGCTCCGGGTCGGCGACGTCCCACAGCCGTACCGTGCCGTCGTCACCGGCGCTGGCGAGCAGGCTGCTGTCCGGGCTGAAGTGCACCGACCAGACGCGCCGGGTGTGCGCGGCCAGGGTGCCGTGCAGCCGGCCGGTGACCGGATCCCAGAGCCGGATCACCAGGTCGTCGCCGGCGGTGGCGAGCAGGTTGCCGTCCGGGCTGAACGCGCAGGACCACAGCCGGCCGTCGTGTTCGGTGAGCACCAGGCGCCGCTCGCCGGTGACCGCGTCCCAGACCACGGCCGTGCCGTCGTTGCCGGCGCTGGCGAGCAGCGTGCCCTCGCTGTTGAAGCAGACCGAGTAGACCCGGTCGGTGTGGTGGTCGAGGGTGAGCCGGCAGGTGGCGGTGGCGGCGTCCCAGAGCCGTACCGTCTGGTCGTCGCAGCCGGTGGCGATGGTCTCGCCGTCGGGGCTGAACGCCACGGTGCGCACGCGCCCCCGGTGCGGGGTGAGCGTGGCGAAGTGCCGGCCGGTACGGCGGTACCACAGGCGTACCGTGTCGTCGTCGTTCGCGGTGGCCAGCGCGTCGCCGTCGGGGCTGAACGCGACCGCCCAGACGTGGTCGGTGTCCACGTTGAGTTCGCGCTCGTCGGCACCGGTGTCGGTGTTCCACAGGTGCACGCCGCCGTCACCGCTGGGTGTGGCGACCAGCGGCTCCTCGGGGCAGAACACCACCGACAGCAGCCGGTCGGCCGGGCTGGCGAGCTGGCGCAGCAGGCGGCCCGTACGCGGCTCCCAGAGCCGGATCACGCCGTCGTTGCCGCAGGCCGCGAGCACCTCGCCGTCGTCGCGGAAGGACAGCGCGGTGACCCGGCGGCCGTGCCCGCGCAGCGTGTGCTGGAGCTGGCCGGTACGCACGTCCCACAGCCGGGTGGTGCCGTCGTTGCTGCTGGTCGCCACCTGGTTCTGGTCCGGCCGCCAGACCACCGGCCAGACCGAGCCGCGGTGCCGGGTCAGCTCGTGCCGCACCTGCCCGTCGTCGGTGTCCCAGAGCTGGATCGCGCCGTCGCTGGCGGCGGTGGCGAGCAGGCTGCCGTCGCCGTTGAACCGGACGCTGTAGATCGCGCCTCGCTGCCGCCCGAGCACCCGCACCGGGCGGCCCGTCTCGGTCTCCCACAGCCGAAGCGCGCCGTGCGTGTCGCCGGTGGCCATGAGCGTGCCGTCGGGATTGATGTCCAGGGCGTACACGTCGGCCTCGTGACCGCGCGGCGCGCGCAGCAACTCCCCGTCCGCGGCCCGGCGGACCCAGACCCGGCCGTGCTGCCCGACGGCGGCCAGCAGCCGGCCGTCCGGCGAGTGCACCACCCGGTAGACCACCTCCGGCTCGCGGACCTCGAACGCCAGCTTGCCGGTGGGGACGTCCCAGCCGCGTACGGTGCCGGCGCTGTCGGCGACCACCACCCGCCGCCCGTCCGGGCTGAACGAGGTGCCCCAGATCGGCGCGGCGTGGCCGGGCCACTCGTGGCGCAGCCGGGCGCCGCGGGTGTCGTACAGGCGCACCACGCCGGCGGCGTCGCCGACCACCAGGCGGCCCCGGCGGCCGTCGGTGAGCAGCGGCCACACCCAGCCGGCGAAGACGTCCTCGATGACGTGCCGCACGTCGCCGTGGTCGGCGTCCCACAGCCGTACGGTGAGGTCGGCCGAGCCGGTGACGAGCTGGTACGAGGCGGCGTCGTAGCGGACCGCGTACACCCGGGACCGGTGTCCCTGGAGCGTGCGCACCGGCAGCCCGGTAGCGGTGTCGCAGAGCAGCACACCACCGTCGTCGCTGCCCACCGCGAGCACCGCGCCGTCCGGGCTGTACGCCACCGGCACCGGCAGCCGGCCCACCTCGAAGCCGTAGCCGACGCCCACGGCGGGTGGGGCCAGGCCGGGCGCGACCGGCCGGCCCGGCGCGACGACGGCGCCGCGCAGCTCCGGGGCGCGCAGCAGCGCCGCGTCGGCGCTGACGTCGATCAGCGCGGTGCGGTGCCAGCTGCTGCCGGCCACCCGGGCCCCGCGCAGGTCGGTACGGAACAGCCGCGCCCCGGCCAGCTCCGCGTCGCGCAGGTCCGCCCCGGCGAGGCGGGCCTGGTCCAGGCGGGCGCCGCGCAGCCGGGCGTGTTCCAGGCGCGCCTCGGTCAGGTTGGTGGCGACCAGCCGCGCGTCGGTCAGGTCGGCGCCGGTCAGGTCGGCGCCGGCGAGTTCGCGGTGCGACAGGTCCTCGCCGCGCAGCACCGCGCCGCGCAGGTCGGCCCGGTCGGGCAGGCGCAGCCGGGCGGACAGCCGCAGCGCGTTGGCGCGCAGCGTCTCGCCGGCCGACTCGTCGCCGAGCACGCGGGCGGTCCACGCGGTGCAGCGGGCCGGGTCCGCGAGGTCGCCGAGGAACTCCACGGCGAGCGCGGACAGCGACCGCACCGCCAGCGCGGCCGGTTCCTCACCCCGGTTGAGCTGCTCGGCCACCCCCTCGGCGACCAGCCATTCCATGACCGAGGTGTGGATGAACCCGAACAGCCCGTCATCGGTGCGGACCAGCAGGCTGCCCGCGCCGACGGCGTGCGCCGCCTGCGGGCCGGACAGCCGCGAGTCGGCCCGCCCGGCGAGCCGGCCGGTGGAGTCGGCCAGCTCGGCCAGGCGCAGATAGGCCTCGCCACTCTCCCAGAGCTGGAACGCCAGCCGACTCACCGCCTGCCACAGCTCGGGCCGGCGCAGGCTCACCGGCGCGCCCGGGATGCCCTGGGTGCGACGCTCCTCGAAGTCCAGCCAGGACTCCAGGATCTCCCGGTACAGCCCGGCGGCGCTGAACGTGCCGCCCGCCCCGGCCACGGCGGCCAGCCGACCCTCGTCGAGGTTGGCGATGAACCCGAGCATGCGCGGATTGCGGGAGAGGCCGAGCAGGTCCTTCACGCCGGCGAGCAGGTCCATCCGCTCGCGGGCGGCCCGCTCGTCGCCGCCGTACCGGTTGCGCAGGAACGCCTCGATCTGCCCGGGGGTGAAGTCCTCCACGGCGAGCACGCGCCGGTGCGGCAGCAGGCCGACCCGCTCGCCGAGCGCGGTCAGCACCTGGGAGTTGGTCTTGAAGTGCTGGGTACGGCTGCTCACCACGATCTTCGCGTTGCCCTCGGCGGCCTGGAGCAGCGTCTCCAGGTGGTCGGCGGCCCGGTCGTAGGTGACCCGGGCGACCAGCTCGTCGAACCCGTCGAAGAGCAGCACGATGCGGCCCTGGCGCAGCATGTAGCGGAACGCCTTGAGGTCGATGACCTGCTCGCCGTGGTTGGCCAGGTGCGCGGCGACCAGGCCGTCGACGGAGTGCGCCTTGTCCAGCGCGCGCAGCTCGACCAGGATCGGGATCAGGTCGGGCGCCGCCGTGGGCAGCCGCCGGGCCACCTCGCGCAGCGCGAACGTCTTGCCGCGGCCGAAGTCGCCGAGCACCAGCACGAACCGGCCGTCCGGGGCGGAGACGGTCTCCAGCAGCTCGTCCACCACGTCGTCGCGCACGCGCTGGTCGGCGCCGACGAGGTGGCGGTAGCGCTGCGGCACGTACTGCCCGGGCGGGTAGAGCCGGTCGGCCTGCAGGCGGGCGGTCTGCGCGGCGACGTACTCGCGCAGGTCGAGCAGGCCCTGGAACTCGGTCAGGTGCAGCACGCGGACGCCCCGGCGTTGCGCCTCCTCGGCCAGTCCGCGCGGCACCCGGTCACCGTCGTAGACCAGCTCGGAGGCGATGTCCGGATCGGTGGCGTGCACCCGGCGGGCGAAGACGTCCAGGTCGGCGGCGGTGGGGGTGCCCACGTGCGCGCCGACCCGCTGCTGGCGGACCACGCCGTCGGAGCGGTAGCTGATGTACAGGTGCGGCGGTTCGGTGTCGACGCGGCGTACCACCACCCGGTCGTAGCGGGCCTCGCAGACCTCGGCGAGCCGGTCCAGCAGGCGCTGCACCGGGGCGACCGGCGCGGCAGCCACCGCCGCGCCCTGGGTGGCTCCCTCGACGGCGACCGGGCGGCGCGGGTCCGGCACCTGGGCCGGACCGGACGCGCCGAATGTGGCCTCGGCATTCGGCCAGTTCACCGCCGTCACCGTGCCGGAGTCGAGGCGGTCGTCGCGGCCGAGCACCCAGCGGGTCGTGCCGTCGCCGCCGAGCCGCAGCACCTGCGCCCGGCCGTCGCGGGGGGCCGCGGCCAGCGGCACCACCGGGTCCACCCGCGCCGACGGCGCGGCGTCGGAGAGCAGCAGATTGAGCATCGGGCCGACGAGCCGGTTGACCGCGCCGCGGTCGCGCAGCGACACCGGGTCCGGCGGCACCTCGTCGGCGTACGGGCTGCGCGCCCCGGGGGCGTGCGCCATCGCGCCCAGCCGCAGCCAGCCGGACTGCTGGTAGTGGCGCAGCCGCTGGGCGAACCAGCTGGACTGCGCCTCGCCGAGGAAGCCGTACCGGTCCTCCTCGCGGTGGGTGATGGCGATGGTGGAGTTCAGCCCGGCCACCACCACCCGCAGGTCCGGGACCGGGAACAGCGTCCAGGGCTGCTCGCTGTCGAAGATCCGGTCGTCGAGGCCCTGGTAGAGGTCGTCGAACAGGCGCGCGTAGTGCCGCCACTTCGGCCAGTACGGCGGCTGCGGGTCGACGTCGTCGGCCTCGCAGGTGGCGAAGTACGCGCGGCAGGCCGCCATGGTCACGTCACGCGGGCCGGGCACCACGACGAGGCGGTGCGGCTCCAGCCCGAGCAGCACCCGCAGGCCGGTGAGGAAGCTCAGCGCGTCGGAGAACTCGCGCGGGCTGCCCGACTCGGTCAGGTTGCCGGCGACGACGAGCAGGTCCGGCCGGGGCACGCCGTCGTTCATCAGCAGCGTGAGGTCGCCCATCAGGTGTTCCTGCACCTCGCCGGGGGTGACCGGCGCGCCGGGGGTGATCACGCCCCGGCCGAAGCGCGGCCCGGCGACCTGGAGCACTGTGACGGTGTCCCGGGCGGTCGGCGGCGCCACGGCGGCCGGCGGGAACGGCGGCGGGTTGATCGGGGTACGCCGGGCGCGGCGGGGCGCGGGCGCTCCGGCGGCCGGCGCGGCGAGCACCCCGTGCGGGTCGGCCGGGTGGTGCGGGAACGCCGGCTGCCGCATCGGTTTGGCCCGGCCGTCGAGCGCCTCACGGATGCGGTCGAGCACCCGGTTGCGGGCCTGCGCCGGGTCGTCCACACCGACCAGGTCCACATAGGTGATGGTGGCGAGCAGCCCGTCGATCGGGCAGTCCTCGACGCGTACCGTGACGAGCTTGTTGCCGGTGCCGTCCGGGTCGGCGCGCAGCGCGGCCTGCCACTCCAGCTTGCCGTAGGTGGAGTGCAGGTAGCGTTCGGACAGCACCGCCACCACCACCTCGGCCTCACGGACGCCACGGTCCATGAAGTCGATGAAGTTGGTGCCGGCCACGAAGTCCCACGCCTGCAGCAGCGTGCGGTAGCCGGCCGCCTCGAACTCCCACGCCAGCCACGTCGCCCAGCGTTCGTCGGCCGGGGAGTAACTGATGAAGAAGTCGATGGGGCGGTCGGACCGGGTGGGGTGCGCGCCTACAGCCACATGGTCATTATGGCCACCGACGGTCAACAGATCGACACCCTCGGCAGCCCGGATCGCGACCGCGTCGGGCTCCTGCGCCCGCGCCGCCGTGTGCGAGGATCGTCACTCGTGGAGACCCCGGGCGATCCGCCGAACGCCGTGCCCGACCGTTCCCGCTGGGGCCGTCTGCACGTGCTGGACTGGATCGCGATCGGGCTGGCCGTGGTCGGGCTGGTGTGCGTGCTCACCGGGCTGCTGCCCCGCGCCGACGCCGAAGCGACCATGCGGCGGATCGTCCCCATCCTGATCTTCCTCGGCACGGTGGTGGTGCTGGCCGAGCTGACCGCTGTGGCCGGGGTGTTCGACGCGCTCGCGACCCGGGTCGCGGTGACCGCGCGGGGCAGCTTCCGGGCCCTGTTCTGGCTCTGCGTCGGCTTCGCCTCGGTGACCACGATCGCGCTCAACCTGGACACCACGGCGGTCCTGCTCACGCCGGTGATGATCGCGCTGGCCCGGGCGCTGAACGTGCCGCCGACACCGCTGGCGATGACCACCGTGTGGCTGGCGAACACGGCGAGCCTGCTGCTGCCGGTGTCCAACCTGACGAACATCCTGGCCAGTGACCGGGTCGACCTGGACCCGGTGCCCTGGGCGGCCCGGATGTGGTGGCCGCAGCTCGTCGCCGTCGCGGTGACCGCGCTGCTGCTGTGGTGGTGGTACTGGCGTCCGGCGCGCGCCGGTGCCGACCCGTTCGACCCGCCGCCGCCGTACGTGCCGCCGGACCGGGCGCTGTACCGCACGGCGCTCGCCGCCTGCGTGCTGTTCGTGGCCGGGATCCTCGCCGGGGTGGAGATCGGCATCGCCTCCGGGGTGGCCGCCGCGATCCTCGTCGCGGGCTTCGCGGTCCGGGCCCGGCACCGGCTGCGGCTCGCGCTGGTGCCGTGGCGGCTGCTGGTGTTCGTGACCGGGCTGTTCCTGGTGGTGCAGACCATCGGCCGGTTCGGCCTGGACACCGTGATGGGCACGCTCATCGGCACCGACCCGGGCGCGGAGGGCGCGCTGCGGGCGGGCGCGGTCGGCGCGCTGTTCAGCAACGTGGTGAACAACCTGCCCGCGTACCTGGCCGGCGAGGCGGTGATCGCGACCGACCGGCACACCCAGTTGCTGGCGTTGCTGATCGGCACGAACGTGGGTCCGCTGGCCACGCCGTGGGCGTCGCTGGCGACACTGATCTGGTACGAGCGCTGCCGGGCCGCCGGGGTGGGCGTGCCGCTGGGCCGGTTCGTGGCGACCAGCGCCGTGCTCGCCGTGCTGGCCACCGCCGCCACCGTCACGGCTCTTCTTGTCGGTCCCGGCGCCTAGCATCGCGACCATGAGCAATCCGCCCGAGATCGTCCGCCGCTACTTCGCGCTCGCCGGCCAGGCCGACAAGGAGCCCTACCTGGCGCTGTTCGCCGACGACGCGGTGGTCGAGGACGAGGGCCGCACCCACCGCGGGATCGCGGAGATCCGCGCCTGGCGCAGCCGCACGCCGCTGGTGTCGTACGAGATCACCGACGTCGAGCAGACGCCGGCCGGCACGGTGGTGACGGCCACGATCAGCGGCGACTTCCCCGGCAGCCCGTTCGCGGGGCTGCGGTTCCGGTTCGAGGAGTACGACGACACCCACATCCGCCGGCTGCGCATCGCCCCCTGACCCGAGGGCGGGAAAACCGCTACGACCCGGCCGCTGGCAGTGACTACCGTGCCCGCATGACCGCCACGCCCACCCTGCACTTCTACGCCGACCCGGACGAGTTCCTCGCCGCCGCCGAGGCGTACCTGGCCGCCGACCCGGTGATCAACACCGTCGTCGCCAGCGTCACGCGCCGGATGGCGGCCCGCCGCGCCGAGGGCGTCGCGCTGCCCGAGGACGACTGGTGGCTGGTGGTGCGCGACGGCTCCGGGGCGGTGGTGGGCGCCGCGATGCGTACCGCGCCGTTCCCGCCGCGACCGCCGTTCCTGCTGCCGATGCCGCCGGAGGCCGCCGTGGCGCTGGCCCGTGCGTGGCACCGGCGCGGCGAACGGATCCGCGCGGTCAACGGCGCGTTGCCCGCCGCGCGCGCCTGCGCCGAGGAGGTCGCCCGTCTCGACGGCGGCCGGGTCGAGGTCGCCCAGCACACCCGGCTGCACGTGCTCGACCACCTCACGCCGCCCGCGCCGGTGCCGGGCGCGTTGCGGGCCGCCGGGCCGGACGAGGTCGACCTGGTCGCCGCGTGGTTCGCCGCGTTCATGGCCGACGCCGACGAGCAGGCGGGCCGCCCGCGCGGCGCCAGCGCACACGAGACGCCCGACCGCGCCGAGTTGCTGCGCCGCATCCGGGACGGCCGGGTCTGGTTCTGGACCGACGGGTCGGGCGTCCCGGTGCACCTGACCGCCGCCAACCCGCCGTCGTACGGCGTGGCCCGTGTCGGACCGGTCTACACGCCACCCGAGCAGCGCGGCCGCGGCTGGGCCGGCAACGCGGTAGCCGAGGTGTGCCGGCTGCTCACCGCCGAGGGCGCGCGCGTGTGCCTGTTCACCGACCAGGCCAACCCGGTGTCGAACCGGCTCTACGCCGGGCTGGGTTTCCGGCCGGTGGTCGACATGGCCAACCTGGTTCTGGTCGACTGAAGCAGCTCCGGGTCAGCCGGCGAGACCGAGCGCGGCCAGCCGGCGCGGGTCGGCGATCACGTCCACGGCGGCGATCCGTCCGCCGATGACGGTGAACGCCATCACCGACAGCGGGCGGTTCCCGGCGCTCACCAGCACCCCGGCGGCGCCGTTGACGAGCACCGGGCGGGCGTGCGGGAACAGCCGGCCGAACGTGGTGGCCTGCGCTGCCACCACCGTCGCGCCGGTGAGCACGACGGTGTGCCGGGCACGGGCGCTGCCGGCGTCGGAACGCAGCACCACGTCCGGGTGCAGCACCGCCACCAGGGCGTCGAGGTCACCGTCGCGGGCGGCGGCGAGGAAGGCGTCGACCACCGCCCGCTGGCGGGCCAGGTCCGGGTCCGGCGCGGGCGCCTGTCCGCGTACCCGGCGGCGGGCCCGGCTGGCGAGCTGCCGGGCCGCCGCCGGTGAGCGGTCGACGAGCGGGCCGATCTCGTCGAACGGCACCCCGAACATGTCGTGCAGCACGAACGCGAGCCGCTCGGCCGGGCTCAGCGTGTCCAGCACCACGAGCAGCGCCAGCCCCACCGAGTCGGCGAGGACCGCGGCGTGCGCCGGGTCGTCGGCGCCGGTGTCCACCACCGGGTCGGGCAGGCGGACGTCCAGCGGGTCCTCCCGGCGGGCGGCGCGGGACCGCAGCGTGTTCAGGCTGACCCGGGCGACCACAGTGGTCAGCCACGCGTCCGGGTTGTCCACTGTGGCCGGGTCGGTGCGGGCCAGCCGCAGCCAGGTCTCCTGCACGGCGTCCTCGGCGTCGGTGAGCGAGCCGAGCAGCCGGTAGGCCACCGCGCGCAGCCGCGGCCGCTCCCGCTCGAACCGCTCCGCCAGCCCGTGGTCCATCACCTGAGCCTCCCCTCCCGCACGTCGTCTCGACCCGCCACGGCCCGCGGATGTGACCGGAGGTGACCGCTGTCACATCTGTCACGTCGGCGGGCCGCCGCGGGTCGACGTGGCAGCACAGGCGACGGAGGGGAAGACGATGAACCCACACATCCTGGTCACCGGCGGCACCGGCACGATCGGCCGGCACGTCGTACCGCTGCTGCGCGCCGCCGGGCACCCCGTGCGGGTGCTCAGCCGACGCGGCGGGCGGGCCGGCGACGGCGTCACCCACGTGACCGCCGACCTGCTCAGCGGCGCCGACCTCGGCCCCGCCCTGCGCGGGGTGCGCACGGTGCTGCACCTGGCCGGCGGCGCGAAGGGCGACGACCGGGCCGCCGCCCACCTGGTCCGGGCCGCACGCCGGGCCGGGGCGACGCATCTGGTGCACATCTCGGTGACCGGCGCCGACCGGGTGCCGCTGGCCTGGATGCGGTCCAAGCTCGACGCCGAACGCGCGGTGGCGGACTCCGGCGTCCCGTGGACGGTGCTGCGCGCCGCGCAGGCGCACGACCTGGTGCTGACCATGCTGACGGCGATGACCCGGCTGCCGGTTGCGCCGGTGCCGGGCGGCCTGCGGTTGCAGCCGGTCGACGCCGCCGAGGTGGCGGCCCGGCTGGCCGAGCTGACGCTCGGCGCGCCCGCCGGGCTGGTGCCGGACCTGGCCGGGCCGGACACGTACGGCATCGGCGATCTGCTGACCGGCTACCTGACGGCCACCGGGAAACGCCGGGCCCGGCTGCCGGTGCGCATCCCCGGGCGGGCCGGCCGGGCGTGCCGGGACGGCGCGAACCTGGCCCGGCCGGGCGCCACGACAGGCGTGCGGACCTGGGCGGATTTCCTGGCCGCCCAGACGCCGCCAAGGCCCTGACCCGCCGCGACGCCCGTCAGGCGTCGGCGGAGCGCGACGCCGGAGGGAACTGCTCGAACATGACCTCGTAGCCGTCCGGGTCGAGGCCGTAGAAAATCCGCGCCCAGCCCACGTCCTCGGGTTCGAGCGTGACCGGCAGCCCCTCGTCGCGCCACAGCGCGTACGTGGCGTCCAGGTCGGCAGTGGGCACTGTGAGCACCACACCGAGCCCCGGCGGCCCGGCCTTCACCTCGCGTTCCCGCTCGGCGTCGTGGTGGCCGTGACGGTGCAGGTCGGCCAGGATCAGCCAGGTGTGGCCGAACGTCAGGTAACGCAGGTTCGGCTGGTCGGGCTGCGGGATCTGCTTGAAGCCGAGCCGGAGGTAGAGCCGGTGGGAGCGGTCCAGGTCGCGGACCCGGAGCCCCACCTTGAGTTGTCTGGCGGCCATCCGGCCGAGGCTAGCGGATCGCGCCTCACCAGCCGACCGAGCCGAGGCTGACCGGGGTGAGGCGGCGCACCTGCGGCTCGATCCACTGTGCCGCGGTGACCAGCTTGACCAGCCGGTCGATGGTCTCCGGCGGCCCCGCCACGAAACTGCGCTGGTCCGCCGGGCAGCCGTACCTGTCGTCGAACGTGCCGCCGTCGAGCGCGCGTACCGCCATGCCGGCTTCGACGGCGAGCAGCATCCCGGCGGGCAGGTCGACCGCCTCGGGCCGGTAGCCGACGATGCCGTCGATGTCGCCGCGGGCCAGCATCACCCAGGACAGCAGCGGCGCCCACAGTTGCAGCACCCGGCGGGCAGTCGTGTCGAGCACCACCTTCAGCGCCCGGGCGGTGCTGTCGTCCCGGCGTACCTCGTGCCCCTGGGTCCAGGCCAGCACCGGCGCGGGCGGCACCGGGCGGTGCACGGCGCGCAGCGGCCGCCCGGCCACGCCGGAGGTGTGCACGAACGCGCCCCGGCCCCGCACCGCCGACCAGGTACGGCCGGCGACCGGGTCGTGGACCACGCCGAGCACCGGCGAGCCGTTGTCGCACAGGGCGATCCCGACCACGTACGCGGGCAGCCCGATCGCCACGTTGTTGGTGCCGTCGAGCGGGTCGACAAGCCACGCGAAGGCGTTGTCCGGGGCGTACTCGCCGCCCTCCTCGGCGATCACGCCGTGCTCCGGCCAGCGGGCCCGGATCCGGTCGACGATCAGCCGCTCGGCCGCCAGGTCGAGGTCGGTGACCAGGTCGCCGGTGTCGTTCTTGGCCCGGGCGTGCACGTCCCCCCGGGTGCCCCGGCGCAGCAGCCGGCCCGCCGCCTGGGCGGCCTCCACCGCGAACCGGTGCGCCTCGCGCAGGTCGGGCCCGCCTCTGCTCGGCTCCACGTCCATGGCTCCTCCAGCCAGTCAGCCCCGTGCCACAAGTCGCGCGATCGCCCGCGCCATCCGCGCGGTCTCCGCCGCGTCGCATCGGTCCCGGCGTACCCGGTGGCTGCGCCCGTCCACCGCGCCGAGGCTCAGGTCGCACGCGCCGGGAGTGGTCCGGCCGAGCGCCACTGTCACCGCCGGCTCACCGGCGTCGACCTCCGAGGTGTGGAAGCCGCCGGCGCGCAGCGCGTACGAGTCGCCGGCCGAGTGCGTCTCCACAGTGGCGGTCATCGCGGTGACCAGCCGGTCGGTCGCGGCCATCTCGTCCACCTCGCCGAGGCTGCGCACCTCGTACACCCGCCAGGACGGGTCGGCGGGCGCGTCGTCGACCTCGATCAGCTCGTTGCGGACGGTGCCGTGCAGCACGTGGCTGAGCAGGTCCCAGCTGTGCGAGTGCATGGTGGAGGTGGTCGGGCGCACCTGCGGCGGGCCGGCGGGCCAGGCGTGCACGCAGACGCCGTCGGGGCCGTCGCGTTCCACCGGCAGGCAGGTGAAGCCGAGCGGATGCCGGACCGCGCGCAGCGGGCGCCGCCCCTCGGCGACGTCGTCGAGCACGTCCAGCACCCAGCCGCGTAGGAGCTCCGGCCGGGTGCCCCGGTCGATCTCCCGTTCGAGGTCGGTGTAACTGGTCATGAGTACGGATTCCTCGCCTGGACGGCTTTGCCGATGATGTCGGCCACCTCGCGGTCGCCGAAGGAGCGGGGCAGCGTCAGGCCGAGCGCGGCGAACAACCGCCGTACCTGCTCGACCGACGGTTCGTCGTCGAGCTTGACCTGGGCCGCGGCCTCGATCGGCACGCGCCGGCTCTGCCGGCGGCTGTAGTCCAGCTCGATGTTGAAGCGGTTGTAGTAGACCTCGCCGCGGTCGATGCGCAGCGCGGGCGTCTGCGGGTTCTCCTGGGTGATGACGACGCAGGAGGAGGAGAGGTCGTAGCGGAACGTGGTCATCTGCGCGGAGAGCCGGACGTCGACGGTGAGCAGGCCGGAGCGTTGCAGGTGCCAGCAGGCGGCCAGCACCGTCGCGTAGGACTCCTTGCGGGTGCGGTCGACGGTCCACGGCTCGCCCGGCGCGTCCGGGTCGAGGCTGCGCCGGAACCGCGCGTACCGCTCGCAGACCTCCTCGTCGGTCGGGTCGATGATCTCGATCGCGACGGTGAGCGTGGCGTTGCGCCGCCGGGCGTGTTCCAGACAGTCCGGCAGCGTGACCGCGCGCAGGAAGGTGCCGGTGCCGCCCTTGAAGCTCCACTGGTCGGTGTGCCGGCGCGCGTCGGCGAGCGCCTGCCCGACCTCGCTGCCGTGCAGGACACGCACCATGGACACGCTGTCGATGGCCTCGCGGGCCCGGTTCAGCGCGCCTTCCGGGCCGGTGATCTCCTGCATCTGCGGCACCAGGTCGGTCAGCCGGTCGCGGGTGTCCGAGATGACCTGGCGGACCTCCCGCTCGGTGGTGCGCCGGCGCAGCCGGTCGCGCAGCATCGCCTGTGCGAGCAGACCCAGGACCAGCAGGATCGCGCTGTTGACGACCTCCTGGTCGACCGCGTTGGTCAGGCCGAGCACGGACACCGTGAGCGCCAGCACCAGGCCGATGAACGCGTCGAGATTGGTCACGACCCAGGCGAGCAGGCGCGTCATGACATCCCCCGGTCGACGACGGAACCTCCATGATAGCCCGCTGTCAATGTCACCATCACACCCTGTTTCCGGCCGGCGGCGCCCCGCCCTGCCGGCGGGCGGCGCAGATCAGGGAGCCGCCGAGCCCGGGCGCGGCGCGGGCGAGCCGGCGCGAGGTCACCCACCGGCCGCCGGGCAGCCGCCAGCCGACCTCGTTGGAGCGCAGGGCCACCGGCGTGAACCCGGCCCGGCGCAGCGTCCGGCGCAGCAGCGAGGCGGTGAACGGGCGGATGTGCAGCCACAGATAGGGGTGCAGCGGGTCCACCTGGCGCGGCGCCCGGCCGGCGAGGAACGCCAGCCGGTCCTGCACCGGCGCCAGATTCGGGGTGGTGAGCACCAGCAGCCCGTCCGGCGCCAGCACCCGGTGACACTCCCGCAGCAGCGCCAGGGGGTCGTACACGTGCTCGATCAGCTCCCCGGCGAGCAGCCCGGCGAAGCTGCCGGCGCGGAAGGGCAGCCCGCGGGTGGCGTCCAGGCAGACCGGCAGCGCCCGGCCGCCGGTCACCGCGCGGGCCGTGCCCAGCGCCGCCTCGGCCATGTCGGCGAGCACGAGCGGGCCGGGCAGCGCGTCCGGGTCGAGCATGCCGCGCGGCCCGCAGCCCAGTTCCAGCACCGGCCCGCCGCCGGTGACCCCCTCGGCCATCAGCCGGGCCGCGACGGCGCGGCGCACCCGGTGGTACGGGTCGTCGACGTACCCGTCGACCTCCGCGCCGTCGTGGTACCGGCGGTGGTTGGCGTGCCGGCCGTGCGCCAGCGCACGGTGCGACGACGTCCCGGTCGGCGGCTCGGCCATCATCCCTCCACAGCGGACACCGGCCCCGCCGGCGGCGTCCGCACCAAGCCTCGCACCGGTCGCGCCCGGCGGTGCGCACATCCGCACCGCCGGGCGTGGGGCGGGCGTCAGAGCGCGCGCGCCCAGTCCAGCCGGGTGCTGTCGTCGTACTCGTCGCCGGGGATCCACCACTGCTCGCCGAAGCCGCTGGTGGACACGATGATGTTGCCGCCGTCGGGGTACTGGTTCTCCGGCGGGACCGACAGCGCGGCGCAGTACCGGCCGTCCGGGGAGAACACCGGCGACAGGTAGAACCGGGGTTCGCCGGTGAGCCTCTTCAGGCCGGTGCCCCCGATCCGCACCGACGCCAGCGAGTGGTTGCTGGAATCCAGGTCGGGATACCAGCGGTCGGTGCGGAACACCACGCGCCCGGAGTCGGGCATGAAGACCGGCGAGCCGAAGAGCTCGCCCGGCGCACCGGGCGTGTAGAGCCGCCGCGCCGTGCCGGTCGCCAGTTCGAGCACGCGCAGTTGCGGGCCCTCCGAACGGCTGTGCCACCGCAGGGCGATCATGGAGCCGTCCCGGGACCAGTCCGGGTCGGCCATGGGGTGCCCCTGGATCAGCACGCGGGTGGCGCCGGTCGCGACGTCGACAGCGATCAGCCGGTCGTTGTTCTCCCCGGTGACCAGGGCGATCTCGGTGCCGTCCGGCGACCAGGTCGGCGCGCCGTAGTGGACGCCGAACGGGTCGGCGAGCAGCGTGCGCTTCTGGCCGGTGGTCCGGTCGTACACCGCCACGAACGGCTCCAGCGAGCCGTCGCCCGAGCGGGCCGTGTTGACCCAGGCCACGTACCGGCCGTCCGGCGAGGTCTTGGCGTGGTCCCCGTTCGGCAGCAGCTCCCGTGGAGTGGTGTGGCCCGGGTCGATCTGGAGCACGCCCCAGCCGACGCTGACCAGCCACGGCCCGTTGACCGCCTCGGCGGCGGGCGCGGCGGCCCCGGCGGTGGACGTGGCGGCCAGCCCGGTCGCGGCCGCGACCCCGGTCAGCGCGGCGGTACGCAGCAGGGCACGACGATTCATTGCTGTCATTCGACAACCCCCGTGAGAGACGTGGCCCTCACCCTCGCGAGTGGATCGATCGACCGGAATCGGACGAGCGGCTCCTTCACGTTCGGTTGCTCGTCCATCACCGCCGGTGAGAGCGGCGAGGACCGGTACGCTCGCTCCGATGACCTCCGACGCCCTGCGCCACGCCCTCACCGAGCCGGGTGACCCGCCGCTGCTCCCGCTGCCCGGCGTCGCGGTCGAGCTGCTGGCCGCCGTCGCCGCCCCGCCGCGCCTGGGCGCGCACCTGCGGCTGGTGCACGACGTCGCCTGGCACCTGACCGCCGCGTTCGCCGACCGGTTCGCCGCGGTGCCGTTCGACAGGCAGGCGGTGCTGTTCGGCGCGGCGGTGCACGACTTCGGCAAGGTCGAGCATCCCGCCGAGCTGACCGGCCCGGGCTCCGCGCACGAGGAGGCGGGCTACCAGTTGCTGCTGCGCTTCGGCGTACCCGAGGAGCGGGCCCGCTTCGCCGTCACCCACGCTGCCTGGCACTCCCCCGGCGTGCAGCTGGAGGACCTGCTGGTCAGCCTCGCCGACAAGGTGTGGAAGGGCCGCCGGGTCACCGATCTGGAGCAGCTCGTGGTCGACCGGCTGGCCGCCATCACCGGCCAGGAGCGCTGGCAGACGTTCCTGGAGCTGGACGACGTGCTCGCCGAGCTGGCCGCGGGCGCGGACCGCCGGCTGGCGTTCCAGGCCGAACATCCGGTGTACGGCTGACGCCGGACCGAAGGCGGCGATGAGTCCGGGGCCGGTGCGCGGTCTTCCCTGAGTCGTTGTTCTCCGATCTCCGGGAGGAAACATGAGCACCAGCGAAGCGCGGGGCCGGGTGCGGGCATTCGTCACCGTGTCCCTGGACGGCTACGTCACCGGTCCGGACGACCACGCGGGCCAAGGGCTCGGCGTCGGCGGCGAGCGGCTGCACCACTGGGTGATGGGCGGACCGTGGACGTACGACTCGCCACGCGAACCCGGCACCGGCATGACCGACGAGGACCGCGCGTACTTCGACGAACTGCTGGCGGGCGTCGGCGCCGCGTTGTGCGGCCGGGGCATGTACGACGCCGCCGGCGCCTGGGGCGGCCGGAACCCGTTCCAGGCGCCTCTGGTCGTGCTCACCCACCGCACCGCCGACCAGCCCGATCCGAGCGCCGGTTTCCTCATGGTCGACGGGTTCGACGCGGCGCTGGCGGCGGCCCGGCGTACGGCCGGTGACGGCGCGGTGGTCATCGGCGGGGGCGCCGACGTCATCCGGCAGGCGCTCGCGGCCGGCGTGGTCGACGAGCTGGGCCTGTCCACCGCGCCGGTGATCCTCGGTCACGGGAAGCGGCTCTTCGACGGCTTCGACCGGGACGTCGATCTGGAGATCCGCGCGGTGCACCACTCGCGGTACGCCGTCCACGTCCGCTACGCCATCGACCGCCGCGCGAGCGGTACCGATTGACTTTCGATAGGTTCCGCGCGATAGTCGATGCATGCTTACTGCTACACGCGCGGTGACACCACTCCGCGCATTCCTGGTCCTGCTGTTCGCGATCCTGGTGCTGTTCCAGACCATGTCGCTGCCCGGTCAGTTCGCACACATGGCCCGGGAAGACCCGGACATGGCGTACCTGCGATGGCCCGCCACCGCGGTGACGATCTTCTGGGTGCTGTGCGTGCAGGTGGTGATCGTCTGCACCTGGCAGCTGCTCACCCTGGTCAAGCGCGACCGCATCTTCACCGAGGCGTCCCTGGGCTGGGTCGACGGGATCGTCTGGGCGGTCGCCGCCGCCTGGGTGGTGCTCGTCGGCGTGTTCCTCTACGTCGGCTTCAACGCCGACGACCCCGGACTGCCGCTGCTGCTGTTCCTGCTGGTCACCGGCGTCAGCGTGCTGGGGCTGCTGATGGTCGTCCTGCGCGCGCTGCTGCGCCAGGCCACCACGCTGCGCACCGACATGGAAGCGGTGATCTGATGCCGATCGTCGTGCGCATCGACGTCGAACTGGCCAAGCGCAAGATGAGCGTCGGCGAGTTCGCCGAGCGCGTCGGGCTCACCCCGGCCAACGTCGCCGTGCTCAAGAACGGCCGCGCCAAGGCCGTCCGGTTCAGCACCCTGGAGGCCATGTGCCGGGTGCTCGACTGCCAGCCCGGCGACCTGCTCGAATGGGTCGCCGACGAGGAGGAGTGATGAGATACCTGGCCGCCGCCGTGGCCCTGCTCGCCGTCGCGCTCGGCGTCGCCGGCTTCGTGTACGGGGAGGCGGACGACTCCCCCGGCCTCCAACTCCTGTCCGCGCTGCTCGTCATCGGCGCGGTCGCCGTCGGCGTGCGCGTCGCCCGGCGTACCCGGTAGGGCCGGCGCCCCCTCGACGCCGGCCCCATCACTCAGCCCTTCACGCAGACGACCTGCTTGAGGTGGGCGACCACCTCGACCAGGTCCTCCTGCCGGGCCATCACCTCGGTGATGTCCTTGTACGCGCCGGGGATCTCGTCCACCACCCCGGCGTCCTTGCGGCACTCCACCCCGGCGGTCTGCGCGGCCAGGTCCGCGGTGCTGTACGTCCGCTTCGCCTGCCCCCGCGACATCCGCCGCCCGGCGCCGTGCGACGCCGAGCAGTACGCGTCGAGGTTGCCCTTACCGCGCACGATGTACGAGCCGGTGCCCATCGAGCCGGGGATGATGCCCAGGTCGCCCTTGCCGGCCCGGATCGCGCCCTTGCGGGTCACCAGCACGTCCACCCCGTCGTAGCTCTCCTCCGCCACGTAGTTGTGGTGGCAGGAGATCGGCTCGTCGTAGCCGACGTGCGGGAACGCCTCCCGGACCACCTGGCTCAGCAGGGCGAGCATGACCGCCCGGTTGCGCCGGGCGTACTCCTGCGCCCACCACAGGTCCCGCCGGTACGCCTCCATCTCGGGCGTGCCGGCGAGGAACACCGCGAGGTCGCGGTCCGGCAGGCCGGTGTTGTGCGGCAGCCCGCGCGCCACCGCCATGTGCCGCTCGGCCAACTCCTTGCCGATGTTGCGGGAGCCGGAGTGCAGCATCAGCCAGACCCGGCCGTCGTCCGGGCCGCCCTGCTCCAGGCAGACCTCGATGAAGTGGTTACCGCCGCCGAGCGTGCCGAGCTGCCGCTGCGCCCGCGTCTGGAGCTGCGCGACCTTCCGGTCCAGCGTGCCGAACCGCCGCCAGAAGTCGTCCCAGCCCGCCTGCTCCAGCCCTCGGACCCGGCGCGGGTCGACCGCGTCGTCGCGCATCGCGAAGCCGACCGGGATCGCCGCCTCGATCGCCGAACGCAGCGGCGCGAGGTCGTCGGGCAGGTCGGCGGCGGTCAGCGAGGTCCGTACCGCGGACATGCCGCAGCCGATGTCCACGCCGACCGCGGCCGGCGACACGGCCTGCCGCATCGCGATCACCGAGCCGACAGTGGCGCCCTTGCCGAAGTGCACGTCCGGCATCACCGCGACGCCCTGCACCCACGGCAGCGCGCCGATGTTGCGCAGTTGCCGGGCCGCCTGCGCCTCGATCGCGTACGGGTCGGTCCAGACCCGGACCGGCGCCCGGGTACCGGCCAGCGGGGTGAAACCCATCGTCGTCTCCTTGCTCGTGTCCATTCGACGTAGGCCGTACGGGACTCGAACCCGTAGCCTCCCGGATGAGAGCCGGGTGAGCTGCCAGTTGCTCCAACGGCCCCTGGACGGCGCGGCGCCGTCGGCAGGAACGCCCCGGACACGGAGAACCGCCCGGCTCCGGTGTCGGGGCGGGCGGTTCGCGCGGATCGTCGCGCCGGCGCTAGACGCGCCACCACCCTGGTTGCCACTCGCCACAGCGGCGGCCCGCGCCCGGTTCGGGCAGCAGGACACCGGCGCGCGGCGCTTGCCGCTCGGCGCGGGTGCGGTTCTGCTGCGACACGGTGCGCTCCCCTGGATCAGATCGACGTTGCCCGCTCACGGTACGACCGCCGCACTCGGGCGGCAACACGATATTCCTTCGTGGTCAGCCGGCCTGCGCCACCGGATGGCGGCGCATCTCCTCCATGAACGGGTAACGCGCGGTCAGCTCGGCGAGCGTGATGCCGGCCCGCCAGGCGGCGGCCACCTGCGCGACCTGGAGCAGGTCGGTGGCGTCGCCCCGGGCCTGGACGTCGCCGTCCACCCGCAAATCGATCATGAAGTAGCGGGCCTGCGAGCCGAGGCTGACGCAGACGACGCCCCGGGCGGAGGTCATCTCGGCGCAGGTGAAGCGGCTGCGCCCCTGCTCGGGCGCGGTCACGTCGCCGACGTCGAGCTGGTGCGCGGCGGCCGTCGCCACGAGCGCGGGCGCGAGACCGCCCGGCTCGACCAGGTCCGGGTAGAGGCGCACACCCAGTGCGGCGGACACGTCGCTCATGCCTGACTCCCACTTCCTTGTGACAGAGACCAGCAGCGCGCAGGTTACGAACACGTTTCCGGCACGCACGGCCATCCTGTCCCGCCCGACCGCCCGGGGCAAGAGGAACGCCCTCATCGAACCCCTCCGGGTACGCTGCCGCCTCATGGCGCACATCCGCTGTGACTTCTTCTCCGAGGCGCTCGGCATGGGCACCTCGATGACGGTGCTGCTGCCCGACCACGGCGCGGCCGGGATCGGCATGCCGGGGGCCGCCGCCGGCGGTGACCCGCCGGTGCTCTACCTGCTGCACGGGCTGACCGACGACGACACCGTGTGGACCCGGCGCACCTCGATCGAGCGGTACGTCGCGCCGCTGGGGCTCGCCGTGGTCATGCCGCAGGTGCAGCGGAGCTTCTACTGCGACGAGGTCCACGGCAACCGCTACTGGACGTACCTCAGCGCGGAGTTGCCCGAGGTGTGCCGGTCGTTCTTCCGGCTGTCGACCCGCCGGGACGACACGTTCGTCGCGGGCCTGTCGATGGGCGGCTACGGGGCGGTGAAGTGGGCGCTGCGCCACCCGGAACGGTTCGCGGCGGCGGCCACCCTGTCCGGCGCGCTGGACGTGACGCGCCGCCGTCACCATCCCACCCACCCGGTCGACCCGGCGGTGTGGCACACCGTCTGGGGGGACGGCCCGGTGCCCGCCGACGACGACACGGTGGGGCTGCTGCAACGCTCCGGCGACGACCTGCCGGCGCTCTACGTCGCCTGCGGCACCGAGGACTTCCTGTACGAGGACAACCTGCGGTTCCTCGACGTGGCCCGCGAACGCGACGTGCCGGTCACCGTCGACTTCGGTCCGGGCGACCACGACTGGGCGTACTGGGACGCGCGGATCTCCGACGTGCTCGCCTGGCTGCCGCTGCGCGGGCGCTGACCGGGCTCGCTCAGACGCCCACGGTGCCGTCGATCGCCTCCCGGATCAGGTCGGCGTGCCCGTTGTGGCGGGCGTACTCGTGCAGCATGTGCAGCATGACCAGGCGCAGCGAGACGTCCTCGCCCCAGCGCGCCTGGTGACCGGTCACGTCGAGCGAGGCGGCCTCCCGCTCGATGCGCCGGGCGTGCTCGATCTCCCGCCGCCACGCCTCGAACGCCTCCGCCACGTCGGCGTCGCGGGCGTCGTACGCCTGCTGGAAGTCGCCGCTGTCCGACCACACCAGCGGCACGTCCTCGGCGGCGATGACCCGGCGGAACCAGGTGCGCTCCACCTCGGCCATGTGCCGGACCAGGCCGAGCAGGGACAGGGTGGACGGTGGCGACGCCGCCCGGCGCAACTGCTCGCCGGTCAGCCCCTCGCACTTGAGGGCCAGCGTGGCCCGGTGGAAGTCGAGGAAGGCGCGCAACGACTCCCGCTCGTCGGCGAGCAGCGGCGGGCCGATCCGTTCGGTGTCCATGAGCGCCCAGCCTAGCCGCAACCGATCATGGTGGAACGACCGCGTCACCGCAGCGACGAACCGGCCACCGGGAAGTCGAACCAGGTGTCCGGGTACGGCTCGTCGACGTACCGGTAGTGCCACCACTCCAGCGGATAGTTCTCGAAGCCCTGCGCGGACATCAGCCGGCGCAGCAGGTCGCGGTTGCCGCGGGCGGTGTCGCTGATCCGCGCGTCGGCGGTGTGGGCGCGCGGGTCGAAGCAGTCGAACCCGGTGCCCATGTCGATCGAGTCGTCGGCGAAGCGCCGTCCGGCCGGGTCGGTGCACGGCACGAGCGGCCGGCCGGGCGTGTACGCGGGCTGCGCGGCGGCGGAGACCGGGACCAGGGTCAGGTCGACGGTGCTGCCCCGGCTGTGCGCGGTGGGGGCGCCGATGTAGCCGTCGGCGAACAGCCGGTCCTTGGGCACGGCGGGGTAGAACTCCCCCTTCATCCGCTGCTCGCCGGGGAGTTTCGCCCAGGCGACGAAGTCGTCCGCCGCGCGCTGCGGGCGGTAGCAGTCGTACACCTTGAGGCTGTGCCCGCCGGCGAGCGCGGCGGTCTGCACCCGGTGCAGCGCCTGCGCCGCCGGGCGGGTGAGCAGGCAGCGCGGCTCGGCGTACCCGTCGATCGGGCGGCCGACGAAGTTGTGCGGGCCCGCGTACCGGATGTCGGTGCGGACCGTGGGGTCGACGGTGGCGAGATCCACGAAGTCCGCCGGGGCGCGCGGGCCGGTCGGCGTGGGTGACGGCGGCGCGGACGGCGACGGCGACGGCGCGGGCCGCTGGCAGGCGGCGGCGAGCAGCGTGGCCGCGACGGCCAGTACCGCCGTCGCGCGTCTGCCGGTGCCCACCCGCCGTGTCTACCAGCCCTGGCGCGCCGGCATCGGCGGAACTGCTGGTCAGCCGCCCAGGACGGTACGGAGGAAGTCGACGGCGGCGGCGTCGTCGTCGATGCCGCCCGCCTCGTGGCCGTTGAACCGCCACACCGTCAGGTCCTTGTCTCCCCGGTATTCGTGGTAGGCGGCGTAGACGGTGGACGGCGGCGTGATCTCGTCCATCAGCGCGACGGAGAAGCGGGCCGGCACGCTCGCGCGCCGGGCGAACGCGACGCCGTCGACGTAGCCGAGCGTGCGCAGCGCCTGCTCCTCGCGGTCGCGGTGCACGGCCAGGTAGTCGCGGATCTCCCGGTACGGCGCGGCGTCGGTGATCGTGATCGCGCGCGGGATGTCGCAGAGGAACGGCACGAGCGCGACGGCCGCGCGTACCTTCGGCGCCAGCGCGGCGGCGGCGAGGGCTGCGGCGCCGCCCTGGCTGTGCCCGAGGACGGCAATCCGGTCGCTGTCCACCGCCGGCACCTCGCACGCGGCGTCCACGGCGCGGACCGCGTCGGTGAGGAAGCGCCGGTAGTAGTACCGGTTCGGGTCCTCGATGCCCCGGGTCGCCATGCCCGGCGCCTGCGGTCCGCCGGCGGCGACGTCCGGCGTGTCGCCCCGGCTCCACCCCGAGCCCTGGCCGCGCGTGTCCATCTGGAGGTGGGCGAAGCCGGCGGCGGACCAGAGCAGGTTCTCCAGCGCGTGGCCGCGCCCGCCGCCGTACCCGACGTACTGCACGATCGTGGGCAGCGGCTGCGTCGCCCCGCGCGGCACCCGCAGCCAGGCTCGGATCGGCTGGCCGGCGAAGCCGGGGAAGGTCACGTCGAACACGTCGATCCCGGCCAGCGGCGTGGGCAGCGGGGTCACCGACACAGGGTCACCGCAGGAGCGCGCCTGTGCCAGCGTGTCAGCCCAGAAGGCGTCGAAGTCCGGCGGCTCGCGCAGGTCGCTGCGGTAGGCACGGAGTCCGGCCTCGGCAAGGTCGGTGAACACGCCTCGGATTCCTCGTCGTTCGTCGGGGGTGGACGGCGAGCCGCCGGAGGTGACTGGCACGTTTCCGGAACGTTTCCGCAACTCGTGCGAACGCTAGGGCCGGTCCGGCCTGTCGTCAAGCCCTCGCCGTACGGCAAGATGTGCGTGGGGCGGGACGGTCTACCGGTCGGTTCCGGCAGCCGGCGAAGGGAACACGGGTGAGCGCGGACGACGAGCGCAGGGTGACCATCACCGCGATCGCACGGGAGGCCGGCGTCTCGGTCCCGACCGTGTCGCGCGTGCTCAACGGGCGTTCCGACGTCGCACCGGACACCCGGGAACGGGTCGAGGAGCTGCTGCGCCACCACGGCTACCGGCGCCGGGGCAGCCGTACGGTGCGCCGGGCGGACCTGGTCGACCTGGTCTTCAACGACCTGGACAGCCCGTGGGCCGTGGAGATCATCCGCGGTGTGGAGGACGTCAGCCACGCCGCCGGGGTGGGCACCGTCGTCTCGGCGATCCACCGCGAGTCCAGCTCCACCCGGCAGTGGCTGCACAACCTGCGCGCCCGCGCGTCCGACGGCGTGATCGTGGTGACCTCGCACCTGAGCCCGCCCGTGCAGGCCCAGTTGCGGCGCCTGAACGTGCCGGTGGTGGTGGTCGACCCGGCGGCCGGCGTGGCCTCCACCGACGTGCCGGCGATCGGCGCCACCAACTGGACCGGCGGCCTGGCCGCCACCGAGCACCTGCTCAAGCTCGGCCACCGCCGGATCGGTTTCGTGGCCGGCCCGCCGCACCTGCTGTGCAGCCGGGCCCGGCTGGACGGCTACCGGGCCGCGCTGGCCGCCGCCGGGGTCACCGCCGACGACCGGCTGGTGCAGCCCGGCGACTTCTACCACGCGTCCGGGTTCACCGCCGGTGGTGCGCTGCTCGACCTCGACGACCCGCCCACGGCCATCTTCGCCGCCAGCGACCAGATGGCCTTCGGGGTGTACGAGGCGATACGCCGCCGCGGGCTGAGGGTCTGCGACGACGTGAGCGTGGTGGGCTTCGACGACCTGCCCGAGGCGCGGTGGGCCTCACCGCCGCTGACCACCGTGCGCCAGCCGCTCGTGGAGATGGGCCGGCTCGCCGCCCGCACGGTGCTGCGGCTGGCCCAGGGCGAGGAGATCGACTCGCCCCGGGTCGAGCTGGCGACCGAACTCGTGGTGCGGGACAGCACCGCGGGGCCCGCCTGCCGCTGATCCGGGCCGCCGCTTTCACTCCTGTTCCGGAATTTCCGGCTCCCGCAGGGCCGGCCCGGTCGACATGGCGACGGCTGCGGCGTTGCGGCGGCGCCGGGCCAGCAGCAGCGCTCCCCCGGCCGTCAGCACCGCGCCCACCGCGACCGTCACTCCGGGGCCGGGCCGTGGTCCGGGTGCCGCCCCGCCGCCGCGCAGGCCGGCGTGCCCGGCCAAGGCCGAGGCCGCCCCGCCCGCCGGTGGCGCGGCCCGGTCCAGCTCCCCCGGCTCGACCAGCCGTCCCACCGAGGCGTCGCGGGGCTGGGCGAACCCCCAGTCCAGCAGCGCCGCGCCCTGCTGCCAGCCGCGCTGGGTGGTCACCTCGGCGCCGAGCAGCGTGACCACGAGACGCCGCCCGCCGCGCTCGGCCGCGCCGACGTACGTGTGCCGGGCCAGGTCGGTGAAGCCCGTCTTGCCGCCGAGCGCGCCCGGATAGTGGTCCAGCAGCATGTTGTCGTTGGAGATGGCGAACCCCTTCGCCCGCTGCGCCGGCTGGGCCGGGATCGGCGCGGTCCGGGTGGTGTCGTACCGCCGGAACGCCGGGTCGGCGAAGCACGCCCGCGCGATGAGCGCCAGGTCGTACGCGCTGGTGAACTGCCCCGGCCCGTCCAGCCCGGACGGGGTGACCGCGTGCGTCTGCCGGGCGCCGAGCCGGTGCGCCTCCTCGTTCATCGCTCGGATCCCGCCGGCCAGCCCGTCCGGGCCGCCCCCGAGGCGGGCCAGCGCGTTCGCCGCCTCGTTGCCGGAGCGCAGCAGCAGGCCGAGCCAGATCGTCTCGATCCGGTAGCGCCCGCCCTCGACCAGCCCGACCGTCGAGCTGCCCGGCTCGACTGCCAGGTCGCCGGCGGTCACCGTCACCTCCCGGTTCGGGTCCAGCCGGGGCAGCATCGTGGCGGCCAGCAGCAGCTTCTGCACGCTCGCGGGCACCCCGTACTCGTGCGGGCCGCAGCCGCCCAGCACCGCGCCGCTGTCCAGGTCGGCGACCACCCAGGAGGTGGCGGTCACCGCCGGCGGCGCGGTCGACGCGGGCGGGACGACCAGACCCGTGGTGTCCAGCGCGGCGCCGCCGACGCCCCGCGCGGCCGGGTCGGGCGCCGGCGGCGGCTGGGGCGGCCGGGTCGCCGGGGCCGGCACGTTCGGGCAGGGCGGCGCGGACGGCAGCCGGCGTACGGGCGCGCGGACGGCGGCCACCGCGGGTGTCGCCGACGCCGGCAGCAGCAGGGCGGCGGCCAGCGCCACGAAGGATCCCCAGGTCCTCATGACCCGCACGCTAGCCACGCCGACCCGAACGGGTCACCGGCTCCGGGATTCGGGCCTCGGCGCCGCTGCCAGGCGGTAGGGTCATCGGCCCGTGTCGGGTCAGGCGCGGCGACGCCCACGTCGGCCGGGCCGGCCCCGGCGGGCGGCGAGCACCGCGACCACTCCGCCGACAGTGAGGGCCAGCAGACCGGCGACCGGCACGATCATCCGCCAGTCCCCGTCGCCGATGCGGCGCAGCGCCGTACCGGCCGGCCCCCGCCAGGGCTCGGCGGGGGTACGGGTGGGTTCGGCGGCCGCCGCCTGCCGGGGCTCCACCGCCTCGGCGGCCGGTTCGCCCGGCTCGACCAGCCGGCCGACCGAGGCGTCCCGGGGCAACCGGAAGCCCCAGTCGAGGAGCTGGGCGCCCTGCTGCCAGCCGCGCACCGGGCGGGCCTCGCCGCCGAGCAGCGTCACGACGAGGCGGCGTCCGTCGCGCTGGGCGGCGCCGACGTAGCTGTGCCGGGCCAGCTCGGTGAAGCCGGTCTTGCCGCCGAGCGCGCCGGGATAGCGGTAGATGAGCTGGTTCTCGTTCTGGATCTGGAACCCGCCCTTCTTCAGCGCGGGCTGGGCCGGGATCTGCGTGCGCTCGGTGCGCGCGTACCGGCGGAACGCGGCGTCGGCGAAGCAGGCGCGCGCGATGAGCGCCAGGTCGTACGCGGTGGTGAACTGGCCGGGACCGTCGAGTCCGGACGGGGTGACCGCGTGCGTCTGCCGTGCGCCGAGGCGGCGGGCCTCGGCGTTCATCTCGGCGACGCCGGCCTGCGCGCTGCCCGCGCCGAGGCGGGCCAGCATGTTCGCGGCGTCGTTGCCGGACTGGAGCAGCAGACCCAGCCACAGCGTCGCCACGCTGTAGCGCCCGCCGACGAGCAGGCCGACGGCCGAGCTCCCCGGCTCGATGTCCAGGTCGTCCCGGGTCGCCACGGCTACCTGCTTCGGGTCCAGCCGGCTCAGCATGGTGGCGGCCAGCAGCAGTTTCTGGGTGCTCGCCGGGGTGCCGGGGAGGTGCGCGCCGCACGCGCCGAGGACCGCGCCGGTGTCCAGGTCGGCCACGAGCCAGGTGGTGGCGGTGACCGCCGGGGGCGCGGGGCTGCCCGGGGGCATGGCCAGCCCGGCGCCGGCCAGCGCCGCGCCGCCCACCGCCTGCTGTTCGGGCGTCGAGGGCGGCGGCGTCGGCCGGGGCGGCCGGCTGACCTTCGGCGCGGGCAGGCGCGGGCAGGGCGTGGTGGCGGGAGCGGCGCCCGGGGCGGCGACTGTGGCGGGTGTCGCGGCCGGGGCGGGTGCCCCGGTGGCGAGCAGGGTGACGGCGGTGGCGGCGGCCAGGACCCGGGCTGTCATGAGGAGGCACCCTACCGAGCCCGATGATCGGCTCGGAACGGCTCACCGGTGTCGTGACGCCGTGCCGATCGCGTGGCCCCGCTCGGTGACCGGCGCGGGTCTCAGCGCACGCCGCGCAGCCACCACCGCTGCCACGGCGTCTCCACCGCGCGCCGGTGGTAGCGGGACCGGACCCAGGCCACCGCCCGCGCGGGCGGCAGCCCGTCCAGCACGGCGAGGGCGGCCAACGCGGTGCCGGTGCGCCCGACGCCGCCGTGGCAGGCCATCTCGACCCGCTCGCCCGCGTACGCGCGCCGCCACGCCTCCCGCAACGCGTCCAGGGCGTCGGCGCGGTCGGACGGGATCCAGAAGTCGGGCCAGCGGACTCGCCGGGACGGCCAGGCCGGCTCGGGACCGGGTGCCAGCAGCAGGGCGAAGTCGGCCGGTGAACCGGGCCCGGCGATCCGGCGCCCGCGGACGGTGGCGCCGCCGGGCAGCGTGAGCAGGCCGGCCGGGTCGGTCCACGGTGTCGCGTCCATGGCTCATTGTGTCGCGTGGCGCGGACACGTGAGTGCCCGCCGGACCGGGTCCGGCGGGCACTCACGTGCGGGACGGGTCGTGCCCGGCGCGCCTCGGATCAGCCGAGGCGACGGCGGCGCCAGGCCATGGAGGCCAGCAGCAGCACCGCGCCGGCGGCGGCGAGGCCCCCACCGAGCTTCAGCGGCGTGCCGACGCTGTCACCGGTGACCGGCAGTCCGCCGTGGTGCGGCGATGGGGTCGGCCGCGGCGGCCGGACGATACCGGTGGCGCTGGCGGTTCGCTTGCCGGTGGCGGTGAACGTGTACCGGCCCGGCCGGTCCGGCCGGTAGGTGGTGGTGAAGTTGCCGCTGGCGTCGGTCGTCACGGTGAACGTGGTCGGCGCGGGCTGCGGCTGGGCGCGGCCGGGCGTGTAGGCGACCGGTGCCATCGCCACGGTGCTGCCGTCGCTGCGCCGCGCGGCCCCTTCGGCGGGGGCGGCCACGGGCCGACCGGAGATCTCCACGGCGATCTGTACCGTCTCGTTCTGCGCGAAGTTCGAGCCACTCAGGGTGAACGTCTCGCCGACGCAGATGGTGTGCGGTGAGACGGTCAGCCACGCGCCGTGGTGGGGCGGGTAGACCGGGGGGTGCGACTGCGCCGCCCCGGCTGCGGTCGGCGCGGCCGCGACGGCCAGGCCCACCGTGAGCGCCATGATGATGCGGGATAGCCGCATGATGGTTTCCCTCCTACTGTTCACAGCTTGATGCGTTGACTACTTGGGTGGTCCATGGGGTGACGGTGGGCGTGTGCACCAGTTCGGCCGTCCCGGCGCCGGTCTGGCCGGTGAGAACGGTGACGTCGAGCGTCCTGGTCTGCCCCGGGCGGGTGTCCACCTGCGCCACCGCCACCTGGCGGCGGCCGTCGGTGCCGCTGCCCATCGCGGTGTCCCGCCCGTCCAACCGGCCGGTGAGGACGGCGCCGTCGGTGGGCGTGTGCACGGAGACGAAGGTGCGCGCGGTGTACTTGTCGCCGGCCAGGGCCAGCCCGGTGACCGACTCGGTCAGGCCCGACCTCGGGGCGGTGGAGTGCACCGTGACCCGCAGCTTCAGTTCGCGGTGTCCGTCCGGCTGGCATTCACCGACCGTCACGGTGGCCGAGAACCTGAGGTAGTAGCCGAGCTTCGCGCCGCTGCCGTCGTTGAGGAACACGCCGACGGTCGGCGTGGTGTCCTTGGCCGGGAGCTGACCGGCCAGCCCGCTGCCGGCCAGTGCGCGCTGCTCCTCGGATCGGACACTCCAGAACAATATCCGGCGTTCATGGACCGAACGGGCAATAACGGTCAAAAGCGCACGCGGATCCACCGCCCTGGTGAACAGGGAGTCGAACACGCCCGAGGCGGCCCGGGCGAAGAACCGGTCCTGGGCGTCGGTGCCGAGGTCCCGGTACGAGTCACTGAGGAGCGTGCGCACCGCGGTGCTCGCCGCCAGCGACGGCCCGTCCGGCACGGCCACCGGCCCCACGACGCCGAGCAGGTACGACAGCATCACGGGGTCCACCGCCAACACGCCGTCCACTGTGGTGCCGATCCGGCGGCGCACCATGTCCCGGTAGAGCGCGGCGGCGGCCGGGAAGTCCGGGTTGAGGTTCACGTCCGCCGGATAGATGCCCGGAAGGTCCCCCCAGAGGCGCCGCGTCTCCGCGTCTGTCGTGAGCGGTGGGTCGAACAAGCCCATGTCCGACGAGCTGCCCTGCTTGACCAGCTTGATCCGGCCGTCCTCGGCGCGCAGGACGGCGTACGCGCCGAACATGCCGCCGGTGGCGCGCAACTCGGCCGGGTTCTGCGAGATCAGCAGGTAGCTGCGCGGTCCGTCCGCGCCGAGCAGCGGCGGCAGCAGCCGCACCCCGCGATCAGCCGCCGAGGTCAGCTCGCCGAGCTGGTCCAGCTCCGCACGCAGCGCGGTGACCGCGTCGCGTACCTGCGTCACGAGGTCGTCGGTGGTCACCTGCCGGAGCCGGTCGGCGGTCCTGCGAACCGCCTGGTCGGCGGCGGAGACCTCGGCCGAGACGGCGCGCAACCGGGCCAGGTCCAGCCTGCCCTGCTTGGGCACCAGCGAGGCGAGGTCGACCCGCAGCAGCGTGGGGAACGCGAGCCGGGCCAGGTCGTCGACCGCCACCGAGATCTGCCGGACCGCGGCCAGGTTGCCGCCCGCGTACGGGGTCTGCTGGCCGGCCCACCACGCCGGATCCCCGGTGGCGCCGCGCGCGGCGGCGGCCTGCTCCTGCAAGGCGGCGAGCGTGCGCTGGGCCCGGACCACGTCGCCGTCGAGCACCTGGGCACTGAGCTCCTTGGCCAGCCCGGCGGCGTTGACCAGGTGGGCCCGGGCCTGCCAGCCCCGGAACGCGACCCAACCGCCGACGCTGAGCAGCACCGACACCACGACCAGCCCGGTCAGCAGGATCCGGCGGATCCGCGCGCGCCGGCGCCGTCGCGAGCGGCGCCGCCGCCCGGGCGTGGTCCCAGCTTCGGTCACGGATCTCCCCCTGCCTGTCGGTCGAATCGGACACAATGCGCGGTCGAGTGGTTTTTAGCACGAGTAAGTGCCCGTTCAAGGCTTCATGCGGGGTTAGTCGCTCTTCGCGGCTTTTGTTCTTTTCGGCGCCCGCTCAGTCGCCTCGTGCATCAGCGCCTCGATCCGGTCCACACCGGTCCGCATCGCCATGTCCCGCAGGTACGCGTCGCGGCCCCGCCTGCCCATGTCGGTCCGGGCGGCCGACGGGATCGCCGCGGCCAGCCAGAAGCGGTCGGCCAGCGCGGCCCAGTCCTCCGGCGGGCAGGACAGGCCGGCGCGGGCCCGCTCCACCAGCTCCGCCGTCTCCCCCGCTGCGGCGGCGACCACCGGCGCGGCGCAGGACAGCGCGGCCTGGAGCTTGCCGGGCACCCGTCCGCGCAGCTCCGGCAGATCCCGCTGCGCCACGAGCTGGTAGTCGGCGGCGGCGTAGAGCTGCGGCATGTCCACAGCGGACCGTCGTTCCAGGAACCGGACGTTCGCCGCGCCGAGATCGGTGGCGAGCCCACGTACCTGCCGCTCCGCGGGACCCGAGCCCACCAGTACCAGGTCCATCCGGTCGCCGAGCGCCGCCGCCGCCCGGACCGCCGTCTCCAGATCCTGGCGCGCGCCGATCGTGCCGGCGTGCATCACCACGCAGCGGTCGTCCCGGCGGACCAGCCGCCGCACCGCCGGACCGGCCTGGGTGGGTCGGAAGACACGCTCGTCGGTCCAGTTCGGCACCGTGCGCACCCGGCCCGGATCGGCGCCGGCGGCGTGGACCAGATCCGCCATGGCCGGCGAACCGACAGCCACCACCGCGGCCTCCCGGTACAGGCGCCCGGTGGCGGTCTCCAGCCGCGCCGGCCACCCGCTGTCCGGCGCCGTGCGCCGGTCCCGTTCCGTCCAGACCTCCTGTACGTGCAGCAGGGTGGGCGTACGGCCGAGCAGCCGCAGCAGCCCGGTCGCCGCGAAGGTGACCGCCGGGTGGCCGTGGACGTAGAGCACGTCGACGTCGCGCAGCAGGCCCCGGCCGGCGAGCGCGGCACCGGCGGCGAAGGAGAGCCAGCTCGCGGTACGGGCACGGGCGGAACCGTCACCAGCGGCGTACCGGGGCACCCGGCGCACGGTCAGCCGCTCGCTCTGCGTCTGGTGCCGCCAGCGCTGCCGCCAGCCGGGATAGACGTGGCCGCCCGGGTAGTCCGGGAAACCGGTGAGCACCCGTACCTCGTGGCCCCGGGCCACCAGTTCCTCGGCCAGGCTGCCGGGGATGAACGCCGGCTCCGGCGGGAAGTGGTAGGACAGGATGCCGACCCTCATGGCCGCGCTCCCGGCGCGGCTTGCCGGACGGCCGGGCGCCGCGCCGCGTACCATTCCCGCATCCCCTCTGCGTCCGGCCGCGACCGCCGGAAGAACGCCGTCGCGGCGCCCTCCGTCGCGGCCGCGCCGACGAGAGGGGTGCAGATGGTCGACGAGGTCCTGTTCGTCTGCCACGCGAACATGTGCCGGTCACCGATGGCCGAGTTCATCGCCCGCCGGATGCTGGCCGGCCTGCCGCTGGCGGTGGCCAGCGCGGGCACCGACGCGATCGACGGCGCGGCCATGCACCCGTACGCGGTCGAGGTGACCGCGCGGACCGGCGCGGACCCGGCGGGCTTCCGCACCCGCCGGCTCCGCCCCGAGCACCTGACCAGGGCCGCGCTGGTGCTGACCGCGACCCGCCGGCAACGCTCGGCCTGCACCGCGCTGGCCCCGGCCGCGCTGGCCCGGACGTTCACGCTGCGGCAGTTCGCCCGGCTGGCCACCGCCGCCCGGCCCGCCGAGGCGGAGGCCGGCACGCCGTTGCGAGCGGCGGTGTCGGCGGCCGTCCGCGCCCGAGGGCGGCTGCAACCCGCCGCCCCCGACGCGGAGGACCTGCGCGATCCGATCGGCGGCTCGCCCGCCGACTTCCGGCGTTGCGCCGAGGAGATCGAGCGGTCGATCCGGCCCGTGCTCGCGCTCATCGCGACAGCCGGGTGAGTTCCTGCGTCCGGTCGCCCACGGCCTTCGCGCCGCGGCGGGTACCGGCCCGGTCGGCCGGCACGGAGGGCGCCGCGGGCGGCAGGACCACCTTGTACGCCTCGTACTGGTAGGCGTCCGCCTTGCCCACCTTGGCCATGTTGAGCACGCAGCCGAGCAGGCGTACCGAGACCGAGCGGAGCGCGTGCGCCGCCGCGGCCACCTGACTGCGGGAGGTACGCCCCTGCTGGGTGATCAGGAGCGCGCCGTCGGCCTGCACGGCCACGACCACGCCGTCGGTGACGGCCAGGAGCGGGGCGGTGTCGATGACCACGATGTCCGCCGAGTCCCGCAGCGCGACCAGCAGGTCCGCCATGGACTTGGAGCCGAGCAGCTCGCTCGGATTGGGCGGGGTGGCGCCACTGGGCAGCACCAGCATCGACTTCTCCCCCCAGCGCTGCACCACGTCACCGACCTGGACGTCGCCGACGAGCACGTCGGTGAGGCCGACGCCGCCGTCGAGCCCGAGGTAGTCGGCGACCTTCGGGCGGCGCAGGTCGGCGTCGATCAGCAGCACCCGCCAGCCCGCCTCGGCCAGCGCGATGGCCGTGTTGCAGGCCATCGTGGTCTTGCCCTCGCCCTGCACCGCGCTGGTCACCGCGATGACCCGGGCCGGTTCGTGCACGTCCACGAAGCGCAGGTTGGTGCGCAGCTTGCGGACCGCCTCGGCGCGGGCCGAGGTGGCCGCGTCGCCCACGATGAGCGGCGCCGACCGCGCGCTTGCCTCGTACGGGACCTCGCCCAGCAGCGGACTGCCGGTCACCCGTTGCAGGGCGGCGCCGTCGCGCATCCGGACGTCGGCCAGCCCGCGCAGCACGGCCAGGCCGGCGCCGAGCAGCAGGCCCAGCACACCACCGAGGACCAGGTTGCGGGTGGGCTGCGGTGAGACCGGGCTGGAGGTGACGCGCGGGCCGCTCACCACCTCGATCTTGATCGGTGGGGCCTTGCCGTCCGGTGGCGTCTCGACCTTGCGGACCAGTTCGGTGAACTTCGTCGCGAGCGTCTCGGTGGTCTTCAGCGCCCGGGTCTGGTCGGTGTCGGTGATCGTCGCCTTGAGCAGGACCGTGCCGGTCGTGGTGGCGGTGCTGATCCGGCTGCGCACCTGGTCGGCGGTGAGGCCGAGCGGCGTGTCGGCGACCACGCTCTGCGCCAGCCGGTCGCTGGTGAGCAGGTCACCGTAGGACTTCACCCGCTGCTGGAGGAAGAGGCTGCCCTGGTAGGCGTCGGTGACCCCCTGGCTGGGCGTGGTGACGAAGAACGTCACCGAGGCCTCGTACCGAGGCGCCGTCCGGACCGTCACCAGCGCGGCGGCGCCCAGACCGAGCATCACCACCACCAGCACGATCCACCAGCGGCGTCGGACCAGCCGCAGGTAGCCGAGAACGTCCATCACGCCCCCCCTCGCGACACGCCGGTCTGCCCATGAAACTGCACGAAAGCCCCCTAAATACCCCAGTAACCGTGCCAGGATCGAATCGCCCATTCACGACTTCGCGTGATGAGACGACAGTAAACGACCGGACAGGCATAGACGGTCTAATCCTTTCAATACGGATAGGATGCAGGGACAGCACATGGATCGTGACGCGATCACCCCCGTACAACCCTCCGGCCGGATCACCCACCGCGCCGCCACCTCCTCCCTGTTAACGCTGGACACGGCCGCGTGGTGCGGAGGTTTTCTCGGCGCCGCCTGGACCCGGTACGAGTTCGACCTCACCGCCGCGGTCAGCCTCCGCACCCTCGGCCTGGCGCTGGCCTGCGCGGCGCTGTACGCCGTGCTCACGTTGCTGCGGTTCCGGATCTACGGCAGGTATCCGATCGGCAGCGCCGGCGACGCGCAGGGCCTGGCCGTCACCGTCGCGCTCGTCGCGGCCGCCGGCTTCGCCACCCTGCTGCCGTGGGCAGAGCACCCGGTCCCGGCCAGCACGCCGCTGGTCGGCGGCGCGGTGGCGCTCGTGGTGATGGCGACCGCCCGTGGCCTCTGGCGGGCCCACGCCGACCGCCGGCCGACCACCGCCCGGCACGCCGAACGCTGCCTGGTCTACGGGGTGGACGCGGCGAGCGAGCGGCTCGTCCGGGTGCTGCTGCACGACCCGGACAGCAGCTACCAGCCGGTGGGACTGCTCGACGACGCCCCCGACAGCCGCGGCCTGCGGCTGGAGGGCCTGCGCGTGCTCGGCGGCCGGGAGCAGGTAGGCGCCGCCGTCCGGACCACCCGGGCGAGCACCGTCATCTTCTCGATGAGCGGCTCCGACCCGCGGTTGCTGCGCGACGTGCGCACCCGCACGCTGGAGGCCGGTGCGGCGTTCAAGGTCCTGCCGCCGGTGCGCGAGGTGCTCGACCGCCCGGTGGCCGCCACCGACGTCCGCGACCTCCAGCCCACCGACCTGCTGGGCCGCGCGCACCGGGTGGCCGAGCTGAGCGTGGAGCGCGGCGGGCTGGCCGGCCGCCGGGTGCTCGTCACCGGCGCCGGCGGGTCGATCGGCTCGGAACTGTGCCGGCAGATCGCCCGCTGCGAGCCGGACGAGCTGATGATGCTCGACCGCGACGAGTCCGCGTTGCACGCGTTGCAGATGTCCCTGCACGGGCGCGCGCTGCTGGACGGGCCGGAGCTGATCCTGGCCGACATCCGCGACGCCGAGGGCATCGCCCGGGTGGTCGCCGACCGGCAGCCCGACGTGGTGTTCCACGCCGCGGCGCTCAAGCACCTCACGCTGCTCCAGCGCCACCCCGGCGAGGCGATCAAGAGCAACATCCTGGGTACGCTCAACGTGCTGGAGGCGTGCCGGGACGTCGCCGAGTTCGTGAACATCTCCACCGACAAGGCGGCCAACCCGGCGAGCGTCCTGGGCTACTCCAAGAGGATCACCGAGCGGCTGACCGCCTACCACGCGCAGCGGCTCGACGGCAGATACCTCAGCGTCCGGTTCGGCAACGTGCTCAGCAGCCGAGGTTCGGTGCTCACCGCGTTCCAGGCGCAGATCCGGACCGGCGTGCCGATCACCGTCACCCACCCCGAGGTCACCAGATACTTCATGACCGTCCAGGAGGCGGTGCACCTGGTGCTCCAGGCCGCGACGATCGGCCGGGGCGGCGAGGCGCTGGTGCTCGACATGGGCGAGCCGGTCCGGATCGCCGACGTGGCACGCCGGCTGGCCGCCGAGGCGGGCCGGCCGGTGGAGATCGTGTTCACCGGCCTGCGCCCGGGCGAGAAGCTGCACGAGCACCTGTTCGGCGCCGACGAGGTGGACAGCCGCCCGCTGCACCCGTTGATCTCCCACGTCGCGGTGCCCGAGCTGGATCCGGACGAGGTCCGCGGGCTGGACCCGTACGCCGACCCGGAGGAACTGGTCAAGCGGATGGCCGCCTTCTGCGAGCCGGCCGGTGCGCCCCTGCCGGCGCTGCCCGGGCAACGCTGACTGCCGGACGACGGGACGCCGCACCCACGAGGTGGGATCGGCGTCCCGTCGGCCGGAGACCGGCTCGCGCGGACGGCCGGTGCTCGATAGGGTTGGCCCAGGTGTGCCGGGAAGCCTGGTCGGCGATGACTCCGCCGACCCCAGCTTCCGAACGGACCCACATGCACCAGCACACCCCGCGCCGCCCCCGCCTGCTGTCCCGCCGCTCCTGGCCGGAGGCCCGCTTCCTGGCCGACGTGCTGCGCACCGAGACGGTCGGCGGCGGCCTGCTGCTGCTCGGCGCGGTGCTCGCCCTGATCTGGGCCAACTCGCCGTGGCGGGCCGGGTACACCGAACTGAGCCGCTGGGTGCCCTGGCCCGGCGGCGCCGGGCTGCACCTGGACCTCGACCTGCGCACCTGGGCCGCCGACGGGCTGCTGGCGATCTTCTTCTTCGTGGTCGGTCTGGAACTCAAGCGCGAGTTCGTCGCCGGTGACCTGCGTGACCCCCGGCGGGCCGCGTTGCCGGTGATCGCCGCGCTCGGCGGCATGGTCGCCCCCGCGCTGATCTACCTGGCGGTGACGCTCAGCGCCGGTGGCACGGGCCTGCGCGGATGGGCCATCCCCACCGCCACCGACATCGCCTTCGCGCTCGCCGTGCTCGCCGTGATCAGTTCCCACCTGCCGCAAGGGCTGCGTGCCTTCCTGCTCACCCTCGCCGTGGTCGACGACCTCTTCGCGATCACCATCATCGCGATCTTCTACACCGCCGGGTTCCAGCCGTTGCCGCTGCTCGCCGCGCTGCTGCCGATCGCCGCGTTCGGGCTGCTCGTGCAGCGGCGGCGCACCTGGTGGTGGGCGCTGATCCCGCTCGCGGTGACCGCCTGGGCGCTGGTGCACACCTCCGGCGTGCACGCCACTGTGGCGGGCGTGCTGCTCGGGTTCACCGTGCCGGTGCTGCGCGGGCGCGACGGCGCACCCGGCCTGGCCGAGCGGCTGGAACACCGCTGGCGGCCCGTCTCCGCCGGCCTGGCCGTACCGGTCTTCGCCTTCTTCGCCGCCGGGGTGACGCTGGTCGGTGTGGACCTGGGCGGCGTGCTCGGCAACCCGGTGGTGCTCGCGGTGGCCGCCGGGCTGGTGCTCGGCAAGGTGATCGGCGTGTTCGGCTCGACGTACCTGCTCGCCCGGTTCACCCGGGCCGAACTGGACGAGGAGATCACCTGGGCCGATCTGCTCGGGCTGGCGCTGCTGGCCGGCATCGGCTTCACCGTGTCGCTGCTCATCGGCGAGCTGGCCTTCGGCGCCGGCAGCCCGGAGGAGGACGGCGTGAAGGTGGCAGTGCTGCTCGCCTCGCTGACCTCGGCCCTGCTCGCCTCGGTGGTGCTGGTCCGCCGCAACCGGGCCTACCGGCGGATCAGCGAACGGGAGAGCCGGGACGCCGACGGTGACGGCATTCCGGACGTCTACCAGGAGCGCCCGGCCTGACGGCGACGGCACCGGCCGCCGTCCCCGCTGGGGGGACGGCGGCCGGTGCCGCTGCGGTCAGTTCAGCTCGGTGACCGCCTCGAAGACCAACCACAGGCCGCAGATGGCGAACAGCACCGCCGCGCCGTAGCGGATGGCCCGCTCCGGCAGGTGCCGGCCGAGCATCCGACCCACCATGATCGCCAGCGCGTCCGCGGCGACCATGCCGAGCGTCGAGCCGAGCCAGGTGCCGAACCAGCCGTACTTGGTGGCCAGCGTGATGGTGGCGAGCATGGTCTTGTCGCCCAGCTCGGCCAGGAAGAACGCCACGCCGACGGCGATGACCGCGGAGCGGCCGCCACGCTCGGCCTTGCGCTTCTCCTCCTCGGTCAGCCGGTCGCCGCGCAGCGTCCACGCGCCGAAGCCGAGGAACGCCAGACCGGCGATGAGCGAGATCCACCCGGTGGGCAGGGCGGCGTTCAGGCCGTACCCGATGGCCACCGAGGCCAGGTGGACGACGGCGGTGGCGATCGTGATGCCGATGAGCACCGGCACCGGCTTGAATCGCGTGGCGAACGTCAGCGCCATGAGCTGGGACTTGTCGCCCAGCTCGGCGACGAAGATGACGCCGAAGCTGACCACCAGCGCGACGAGGAAACCCTCCATGTGAACCTTCCCGATCAAGCCGGGAGGAGGAACGGGGGCGCCCTCGACCCGGCTGCGACAGCCTGAGTCGAAGGTCTCGCCCGCCCCGGAGACCGGGGCCGCGTGGCCGGGTGCGGAACGCACCAGTGTGTCGACCACGACATTGGGGGCTACTCCCCTTCGCGCCAACCAGCCTAGCCGATCGCCGGCCGGCCCGGTCACCGGGTGTGGATCATGGCGCCCCTCAGTCGGCCCGGGCCAGGCTCACCCCGAACAACCCGTCCGGATCGGTCCAGAACGCCCGGCTGTCGAACCCCGCGGCGGTCAGCTCGGCGGCGATCCCCTCCGGGCGGAACTTCGCCGACACCTCGGTACGCAGCTCCTCACCGGCGGCGAACAGCACGTCGGTGTCCAGGATCCGCACCCGGGTCGGGTGCTCGGTGCGCAACCGCATCTCGATCCACTCCCGCTCGGGATCCCAGACGGCCACGTGGCGGAACGCGTCGACGTCGAAGTCCGCGCCCAGCTCGCGGTTGATCACCCGGAGCACGTTGCGGTTGAACTCGGCGGTCACGCCCGCCGCGTCGTCGTAGGCGGGCACGATCACGCCCGGGTCCTTGACCAGGTCGGTGCCGACCAGCAGCCAGTCGCCGCTCTCCAGCGCCGCGCGCATCGCGGTGAGGAACCCGGCGCGCTCCGCCGGCAGCAGGTTGCCGATGGTGCCGCCGAGGAACGCCACCAGGCGCCGGCCCCCGGTGGGCAGCCGGTCCAGGTGGCGGGTGAAGTCGCCGACGATCCCCCGGACCCGCAGCCCCGGGTACGCGGCGGCGATCTGCTCGGTGGACGACCGCAACGCGCTCACCGACACGTCCAGCGGCACGAACGTCCCCAGGTCGCCGTGGCGGGTGAACGCATCCAGCAGCAGCCGGGTCTTCTCCGACGAACCCGAGCCCAGCTCGATCAGCGTCTTCGCGCCGGTCGTCGTGGCCACGTCGGCGGCGTGCGCGGCGAGCACCGCCCGCTCGGCCCGGGTCGGGTAGTACTCCGGCAGGCGGGTGATCTCCTCGAACAGCTCGCTGCCCCGGGTGTCGTAGAACCACTTCGGCGGCAGCCACTTCGGCGTGTCGGCCAGCCCGACCCGCACGTCCTCCCGCAGACCACGGTCGAGGTCCTGCTGCTCCAGGTGGATCTCCAGCGGCTCCGCGCTCATCGAGTGTCCTCTCTTACGGTGGGTACGGATCGTCAGGCGGCGGTAGTCTCCCGCACGTCGAGCCCGCCCGCGGTCGCCACCACGAGCCGGCCGTCGGGCACGGACCGCCAGGCCGGGTCGTCGTCGAACGGTTCGGACGCCAGCAGCACCGAGTCCGGGCCGCGGCGCACCGACAGCGCGTGCCCGGCCGTGCTCGCCACCACCGTCGTACCGTCGGTGAGCAGCAGGTTCAGCCGCGAGCCGGGAGCGGCGGCGGTCACCGCCGCGACGGTGTCCGCCACCGCCACGTCCGGCGGGGCGCCGCCGCGCAGCCGGTGCCGGACCAGCGCCCACAGCACGGCCGAGTCGGTCGGCACGTCCAGGGTGATCAGGTCGCGGACGGGCAGGCCGGCGGCGAGCGGGACCAGGCTGTCCGGCCAGCCCCGCACCACGCCGTTGTGGCTGAACAACCACCGCCCCTCGGCGAAGGGGGCGGCGGCGGTCTCGTGCAGCGGCATGCCGACGGTGGCGGAACGGACGGCGGCCAGCACCGCGCCCGCGCGGGTCACGGCGGCCAGCTCCGGCAGCGTGGTGTCGCTCCACATCGGCTGGGCCCGCCGGTAACGGACCGGGTCGCCGTCGCCCGCGTACCAGGCGACGCCGAAGCCGTCGGCGTTTATCGTGCCGCCGCCGCGCATGTCACGCGGCGCCCACGACTGGCGCAGCAGCCCGTACGGCGGGTCGGACAGCAGGTCGCGCAGGAGCACGGGTGGACCGAGGTACGCGAGGTGACGGCACATCGAGCCGGCTCACTCCTCCGGCCCGGCGTCGCGGGCGCAGCGGAAGCCGCTGAAGATCTGCCGCCGGATCGGGTAGTCCCAGTTGCGGAACGTGCTCCGGCAGGCGGACCGGTCGGTGCCGAACGAGCCACCGCGCAGCACCCGGTGGTCGTCGCCGAAGAAGACCTCCGAGTACTCCCGGTACGGGAACGCGGTGAAGCCCGGGTGCCCCCGGAACGGCGAGGAGGTCCACTCCCAGACGTCGCCGACGAGCTGGTGCACGCCCAGCGGCGAGGCGCCGGCCGGGTACGCGCCGACCGGCGCCGGCCACAGGTGCCGCTGGCCCAGGTTGGCGTGCTCGCCGGCCGGGTCCTCGTCGCCCCACGGGTAGCGCCGGGACCGGCCGGTCGCCGGGTCCCAGCGGGCCGCCTTCTCCCACTCCGCCTCCGTCGGCAGCCGCTTGCCGGCCCACGCCGCGTACGCCTGCGCCTCGTACCAGCAGACGTGCACCACCGGCTCGTCGTCGCGGACCGCCGACCAGCGGCCGAACCGGCGGTACGCCCAGCCGTCCCCGTCGCGCCGCCAGTGCAGCGGCGCGCTCAGGTCCGCCTCGACGCGGTGCCGCCAGCCGGCCTCGCCCCACCAGCGCGGCTCGTCGTAGCCGCCGTCGGCGACGAACGCCCGGTACTGCCCGTTGGTCACCGGCGCGGCGTCGATGAAGAACGCGGGCAGGTCGACGGTGTGCGCCGGACGCTCGTTGTCCAGCGCCCACGGGTCGGTGGAGGTGCCCATCGTGAACGGCCCGGCCGGCACCCGTACCTCCCCGCCGACCCGGGCCCGGGGCTCCGGCGGGGGCGGCGCGTCCAGCACCGGGGCGCCGGCGCGCAGCTGGTGGGTGGCGAGCATGGTCTCGTCGTGCTGCTGCTCGTGCTGCACGATCATGCCGAACGCGAACCCGTCGGCGACGAGGGGCCCCTCCGTGAAGCGGATGCCGTCGAGCAGGTCGAACACCTTGTCCCGCACGGTCCGCACGTAGGCGCGGGCCTCGGCGGGCGGCAGCAGCGGCAGCGCCGGCCGGTCCTTGCGGGGCTGCTTGAACGCGTCGTAGAGGTCGTCGATGTCGTGGCGCACCGGGTCACGGCCGCCGACGTCGCGGACCAGCCACAGCTCCTCCTGGTTGCCGACGTGCGCCAGGTCCCAGACCAGCGGCGACATCAGCGTGGAGTGCTGCCGGACCAGGTCGTCGTCGTCCACCGCATCGGTCAGCAGGGCGGTACGGGCCCGGGTCCGCTCCATCTCGGCGGCGATTCGGTCGCGTAGTCGCTCGGTGGTGGTCACCGGTGTCCCCTCTCCGCGGCAGCGCGGCGCCGCCGGATCGCTCGTTCGGTCTCGTCGTGGATGCCGTCCGGCAGGCCGAGCCGGGGCAGGGCCGTCAGGGCCAGGTCGAACAGCGCCGCCGCGGCGCTCGCCAGCGGACGCTCTGCCAGCCCGCACCGGGCCGCCGCGCGCCACCGGTCGGCGACCGGAGCGGCCACGGCGAGCGCGTCCAGGGTGGTGGCCGGGTCGGCGAAGAGCGCTGCCAGCACCGCCAGCGGCACCGTCCACTCCGGGCCGGGCTGGGTGTCCAGGTAGCGCAGTTCCAGGTAGCCGCGCGGGCGCACCGGCGGGAACAGCGTGCTGACGTGGTATTCCAGGTCGTCGGTGGTGGGCGGGCGGGGCAGCGCGCCGGCCAGCCAGTCGGCGAACGTGACACCGGGCGGCGCGGTCCAGTCCGGGCCGTCGCCGCGTACGCACAGCAGCGGCGCGGCGAGCGCGTACCCGGTCCAGGCCGTCACCGGGTCCTCGTCGGCGCGCTGCGGCGACCACACCGGCCTGGTCCGGGCCGGGTCGATGGCCAGCCAGGTGGCCATCCGGGCGGACGCCCAGCCGGTGCGGCGGCCCGCATGCCGGTCGGCGGTGGCGAACGCGGCGAGCAGCGGCGGGCCGACGGCGTGCGCGGCGGCCCATCGCTGCGCGAAGTGGTGCGGCTCGCCCGCGTCCAGGCAGACCTGGAGGCCGGCGGTGCTGTACATCATCGCCCGTCCGGCCGGGCCGCGCCGGTCGAAGGCGCAGCGCATGGCCCGGTAGCGGGGGGTCTCCACGACGGGCCGGGGCAGACGCCAGGGGTCGATCCCGCTGCGGCCGAGCACCAGGCCGGCGGCGTCCAGCCGGGCCCGCAGCTCGGCGACGTCTGCCTCGGTGGCCAGGATGAGCGCGGCAACCGACGATCGCGGTGTCGCGGAGATCTCCACCTGCCCGCCGGGCTCCACGGTCACGGCGCCGCCGCGCCGGAGCTCGTCGGCCGGGCTGGTGGGATCGAGGGTCACGGGGCTGTGCCGCCCCAGCGCCTCGCGTAGTCGCTCGCGGTCGACCGGCCGGGCCGGGTCCGCGGCGTCGTGCACGGTCCACTCCAGTTCGACGCCGACGAGTGCGGGGGGCCCGGTCTTGAAGCAGATCCGGGCGAGGTGGCCCCGGGCCGCCTCCTCGTCCCCCAGGACGACTGCCCGGTCCAGGTCCGGCGACATCACCATGGGACGGCTCCTCCTCGGCGATGGGCGACGACGTCGTCGCGACGCGCCCGGCCGGGACGGCACGGGACGCCGCCCCACCATCCTCTGTCTAGCAGACGAGATCCGCTTGCCCGGAGAGATGAAATTTTGTCCGGAATCTGATTGCGCCGCGGCGTTCAGTCGTCCGTCCGCGGACCCGGGCGCTCGGGCTCCGGCTCGTCGTCCGGGTCGTCCGCCGGCGCGCCGACCAGGTTCCGGCAGTAGCTCTCCACCTGCTCGGGGCCGCCCGCGGCGGCCACCAGGTCGGCGAAGCCCGGCGTGGTGAGCGCCTTCTCCCGCTGCCGCTCCGACTTGGCCAGGTAGGCGCGGCAGTGGCCGGCCATCCGGCCCGTGGGGGCCGGGGACGCGGGTGGCCCGGCCTTGGCGCTCGGTGTCCCGGACGGCGCCGGTGGCGACGCCGCGTCGGACGCGTCACCGGCCGGGGTGCTCGGCGCCGGCCGGGACGGCCCGGTGACGGCGGGGCCGGTGCCGGTCGGTCCGGCGCCGGTGGGGCCGGCCGTCGTCGCGGGCGGGACAACCGGCTCGGGAGGGCGGTCCAGGCGCACGGCGGCGAACGCCACCCCGGCGACCGCGGTGGCGGCCAGCCCGGACAGCGCGGCGGCGATCCGCAGGCGCCGACGCGGGCGCGGCGCGGCCACCGCTGCCGCCGCCGGGGCCGTCCCGGCCGCCTCGCGGGCCGCCCGGAAGGCGGCGAGCGCCCGCTCCTCCCCGGCGATCTCGCCGGGGACCGCCGGTCCGGCAGCGGCGGACAGCAGCCGGGTCAGCGGGTCGGCGTCGGTCCCCGGCGGTGTGCCGACACGCGCCGCGTCGAGCAGGCGGTCGGATTCCGCCCGGTCGGCGGGCCCGCCGGACCGGCGAGCGTGCATGCCGTCGTCTCCCCTCACGTCAGCCCTCCGCCGGCTCGGCCTCGGGCGCGTGCGGCACCTGGCGGTCGGTACGGGGACGCGACGCGACGGCGTCCCGGGCGTCGTCCGGCGCGGCCTGCGCCGCCGAGCGCTCCAGCAGCGCGGCCAGCCGGCGCAGGCCCCGGTGCGCGGCGGTACGAACCGCACCGGGACGCCGGCCCAGCACCCGCCCGGCCGTCTCCGCGTCCAGGCCGATGACGGCCCGCAGCATCACCGCCTCGGCCTCGGCCGGCGGCAGCGTACGGATCAGCGCCAACGCGCTCTCGGTGGCGATCGCCTCACCGGCCCGGTCGGCGGTGTCGACGTCGGCGGCCAGGTCGTTGAGCGCCTGCACGGGCACCGGCACGGAGGGACGCCGCCGCTGCCGGCGCAGATGGTCCATGGCTCGGTTGCGGGCGATCGTGACCACCCAGGCGCGGAACTCGCCGCCGGTGAACGACGGCAGGTCGCGCGAGATCTGGAGCCACGCCTCCGAGGCCACGTCCTCGGCGTCGGCGCCGACGAGCGCGGTCAGGTAGCGCAGCAGCGCGGGTTGCAGGCTGCGGTAGAGGAAACGGAACGCCTCCTCGTCGCCCGCCTGCGCCCCGGCGACCGCCTCGTTCAGCTCGGCCGTCACGCTCGCCGTCCCGTGACGGCCCGACGCCGGGCGTCGACGGGAGCCGACCACACCGCCATCCGCACTCGGCCCCCCGGTGAGCTGATCAGGCACGCGCACGAGCGTGCGGTGCGCCTTGGACACTGCCGCGCGGCACGGGCGTCGGCGGGACATACCGTACCGGCGCCCCGGGGCAGCCGGGAGTCGGGCCGACACCGGGAGGGACCGGGTGCTTCGCAAGCCGTCGGAGGCGGGGAAAACAGAGAGAAATGTCTAGCCCTGCCATCGGCGTGTCGGGGTAACACTCAGGGCGGTCGCGACGCTCCCCCGGACGGATCACCGCCGGTACGGCGGACCGCGAGCGCGGGGGCGCCTGACTTTCTGGCCGATCGTACCGGGTCGATCACGATCAGCCGATCGGCGTCCCGGCTGCCGGACACCCGGCCGTTCGGGCCGGCGGAGCCGGACGCGGATATCGCGGGAAATACTTCGCGCCTGCTGTGGGTACGGTATGGGGGTGCTGTCCTCAGACGTCGTACTCAGCGGTCGGTACCGCCTGGATGACCGTGTCGCCACCGGCGGCATGGGCGACGTCTGGCGTGCCACCGACCTGGTCCTCGGTCGCCAGGTCGCGGTGAAGGTGCTGCTTCCCGCCCTGGTGTCCGACCCCGACTTCATCGCCCGATTCCGTTCCGAGGCGCGGATCATGGCCTCGCTGCGCAATCCCGGCGTGGTCCAGGTCTTCGACTGCGGCGAGGACGAGCTGCCCAGCGGCGGGCGGGCCGACTACCTGGTGATGGAGTTCGTCGCCGGTGAGCCGCTGTCGCGGCGGATCGAGACCGCCGGGCAGCTCGAGGTCGCCGAGACAATGTCGATCGTGGCCCAGGTGGCGCAGGCGCTGCACGCGGCGCACGGCCGGGGCATCGTCCACCGGGACGTGAAGCCGAGCAACCTGCTCGTGCAGGACGACGGCACCGTGGTCCTGGTCGACTTCGGGGTGGCCCGCTCGACCAACGTCACGAGCATCACCAGCACGAACGCGGTGCCCGGCACCGCCCTCTACATGGCGCCGGAGCAGGCCGCCGGCCGGCCCGTCTCGGGCGCCACCGACGTGTACGCGCTCGGCGCCGTCGCGTACTGCTGCCTCACCGGCAGCCCGCCGTTCACCGGCGACAACCCCCTCCAGGTGGCCGTACGCCATCTCGACGACGAGCCGCCGGAGCTGCCGGCGGAGATCCCCGCGTCGGTGCGGGAACTGGTGTCGCGGGCGCTGGCGAAGGACCCGGCCGACCGCTACGCGAGCGCTGCGGCGATGGCCGACGCGGCCCGGGCCGCGCGTACCGACACGTCGACCGCGACGGTGGCGCTGCGCGGCGCGGCGGGTACGGGGCGGTCCCGCGACGACCAGCCGGCGGTCCGCCCGGGCGCCGCGGTGGCGACGTCGCGGCGGCGGGGCCGGCGCGGCACGCTCGTCGGGGCGCTGGGCGCGGTGCTGGTGGCGATTGGCGCGCTGGGCGCGCTGTTGGCGGCCGCGAACGACACGGCCGAACCGGCTACGAAGATCGACAAGACGGCGCCCGCGGTGGCGCCGAGCGACCAGGCCGCCGAGCCGGTCGCCGACGAGCCGTCGGCGGACGACGACTACTACACCTACCGCCCGGCCGGTCCGGGCGGCCGGGCGTCGGCCACGCCATCGGTGACGCCGAGCGCCTCGGCGATCCCGTCGGCGCAGCCGAGCGTGACTGACGAGCCGGCCCCGACGGACGAGCCGAGCAGCACGCCGTCCAGCGCGCCGACGACGACGGCACCCACCACGGCGCCGGCGCCGGACCCGACCACCGCCGACCCCGGCACCGGCACCGGCGGCGGAGACACCGGCGGGCAGCCGGCCACGCAGCCCTGACCCACGGCACCCACGAGCCGGTCCCGCCCACGGCGGAGCCGGCTCGTCCGTGTCCGGACCGAGGCGGTCAGTCCGCGCCGAGCGACGCCACCACCGGCCGGGACAGGGCCCGGCGGGCCGGCAGGACCGAGGCGAGCAGCGCGGCCACCACCGACACCGCGACGATCAGTCCGATCCGTCCCCAGGGCAGCACCAGCGTGAAGTCACCGCCGATGCGGGCCACCACGGCCATCGCCCCGGCCGCCGTCCCGGCGCCGAGCGCGATGCCGAGCAGCGTGCCGACGAGCGCGGTGAGCACCGCCTCGACCGCGAGCACGCCCCGCATCCCGGCCCGGCTGAGGCCGACCGCGCGCAGCACCGCGGTCTCCCGGGTGCGTTCCACCACGGACAGGCTGAGCGTGTTGGCGACCCCGACCAGCGAGATCACCACGGCCAGGCCGAGCAGCGCGGTGACGAACCCCAGCACCAGGTCGACCGTGCCGGTGAGCATCTTCTTGTACGCGGCCTGGTCCATCACGTTCACCGTCGGGTATCGGGCCAGCACCGACTGGACAGCGGCCCGGGCCGCGTCGACGCTCACCCCGGCGACCGGGTCCACCTCGGCCAGGTAGCCGCGCTCGGCGGGGAACAGGGCGCTGAAGTCGGTGTCCAGCACGTCCACCAGGTGACCGGCGGGCACCCGGCTGCCGGCCAGCACCGGCTCCTCGTCGGCCACCACCGCGGCGACCCGGAACGGCCGCCCGGCGAGGGTGATCGTGGAGCCGGCCGTCCAGCCCCGGTCCGCGGCCAGTTCGCGGTGCACCAGCACCGAGCCCGGCCCCAGGTCCGCCGGGTCACCGGCGTCCACAGCGGACAGCGTCCGCCGGACCAGCGCCGGATGCGCGGCGCGTAGCTGCACGTCGCCGACCACCCGGCTGCGCTGTTCGTGCACCACACCCAGCTCCGGGCGGGCGGCCAGGTCGCCGGCGAGCGTCGCCGGCAGGTCACCGCCGATGCCGGTGACCAGGAAGTCCACGCCGATCCGCGCGTCCACCGCGCGTTCGATGCCGGACTTGACGCTCGCCGCGCCGACCACGAAGGCCGAGACCAGCCCGATGCCGATCACCATGGCCGTCGCGGTGGCGGCGACCCGGCGCGGGTTGCGCACCGCGTTCGACACGGCCAGCCCGCCGGTGGCGCCGAACGCCGCGCGGAACGGCCAGCCGAGCACCCGTACCAGCGCCGGCACCAGCACCGGGCCGAACGCCACGATGCCGCCGAAGGCCAGCAACCCGCCGGCCGCGACCAGCACCACCTGACCGGTGGCCCCGGCGCCGGCCAGCGCCGCCACACCGGCGGCGAGCGCCAGCGCGCCGACCGCCAGCCGGAGCCGCCCGGCCGGGCGGACCGGGTTGATCGCCGCGTCGGTGAGCGCGGCCACCGGGGCGACCCGGGTGCCCTGCCAGGCCGGCAACGCGGCCGACGCGACGGTGAGCAGCGTCCCCAGCCCCAGCGAGAGCAGCAGCGTACGCGGGGTCAGGGTGAGTCCGCCGCCGAGCGGCGCCCCGGCGCCGGCGAGCAGGAGGCCGAGGCCCACGGCCACCGCCGCACCGGCCAGCACCCCGGCCGCGGAGGCGAGCAGGCCGGTCACCGCCGCCTCGGACAGCGTGGCCCGGTAGATCTGACCCCGGGTGGCGCCGACCAGGCGCAGCAGCGCGGTACGCCGGGAGCGCTGGGCGAGCACGATGGCGAAGGTGTTGGCGATCACGAAGCCGGCCACCACCACCGCCACCGCCGCGAACGTACCCAGCAGCATCCCGAACTGCCGCAGGTCGCGTACCGCGTCGTCGACGGCCGCGTCGAGGACGGCGTCCCGGTCCCGGACCGTCACGTCCGGCCCCACCACGGCGCGGACCCGGTCGGCGAGCGCCGCCGCGTCCACTCCGGGCCGCGCCGCCACCATGATCCGGCCATAGCCCTTCTCGCCGCTGACGGTGAGCGCGTCCGGGCCGGTCAGCCCGATGTACGGGCCACCGACGTCGCGGGAGCTGCCGTCCACGTCGACGGCGCCGACCAGGGTGTACGGGCGGGCCGCACCGTCCCGCCCGCCGATCGACACCGGGCCGCCCACTGTGAAGCGCTGCTCGGCGACGGTCTCGTCGTCCAGCACCACCTCGCCGGGGCGCTGCGGCAGCCGCCCGGCCACCACGTCGTAGGACTGGAGGTCCGCCTCGGTGGGGATCGCGGCGAGCACCGCGTACCCGAGCACGGGACGGCCGTCGGCGCCGACCACCCCGGCGGAGCCGGTCAGCTCGCCCGCGGCGGCCGCCACCCCGTCGACGGCGCGTACCCGGTCCACGAGCGCCGGGGGCAGCGGGTCGGTCCCGGCGTACGCGGCCACGTCGGTGTGTCTGTCGAACTCACCGGCGCGCTCGTACGCCCCGGCGCGCATGCCGTCGATGAACATCAGCGTCCCGGCGACGAACGCGACGCCGAGCACGATCGCCAGCGAGGACAGCAGCAGGCGCAGGCCGTCGGCGCGGACCTGGCGCAGGGTCAGGCGCAGCATGCCGCTCACCGCCCCGCCGGGGCCACGGCCGGGTCGAGCCGGCTCAGCGCGTCCCGGACGTCGCCGACGGTCGGCGCGTGCAGCTCGTCGACCAGCCGGCCGTCGGCGAGGAAGACCGCCCGGTCGGCGTGCGCGGCGGCAGCCGGGTCGTGGGTGACCATGACGACGGTCTGGCCGAGGATGTCCACCGCCTCGCGCAGCAGTCGCAGCACCTCCGCGCCGGAGCGCGAGTCGAGGTTGCCGGTCGGCTCGTCGGCGAAGATCACCCACGGCCGGGTGATCAGCGCGCGGGCCACCGCGACGCGCTGCTGCTGCCCGCCGGACAACTCCGCCGGACGGTGCGCGAGGCGGTCGGTCAGGCCCACCGCGGCGACCACCTGACGCAGCCACGTCGCGTCCGGCCGACGGCCGGCGATCGCCAGCGGGAGGACGATGTTCTCCTCGGCGGTGAGCGTGGGCAGCAGGTTGAACTTCTGGAAGACGAAACCGATCCGGTCCCGGCGCAGCCGGGTGAGCCGCCGGTCGTCGAGGCGCGTCAGGTCGGCGTCACCGATGTGGACCGCCCCGGCGGTCGGCCGGTCGAGGCCGGCGAGGCAGTGCAGCAGGGTGGACTTGCCGGAGCCGGACGGGCCCATGACGGCGGTGAACCGGGCGGCGGCCAGGTCGAGGTCGACGCCGTCGAGTGCGACGACGCGGGACTGCCCGGCGCCGTACTCCTTGCGCAGCGCGCGGGCGGCGAGGGCGACGCCTGTGGTCGGTGTTGCGGACACGGTGGTGCTCCTGTCGGACACGGCCTGAAGACCCTTCCGACGCTAGGTCCGGCACCGGCTCGTTGATCTCCACCTGCGCGCTCGACCTCGGTGCGACCACGGTCGTCCCCACCGGGGAAACCCGTACGACCTGAGACGTACGACCGGTCAGCCGCCGGGCGTGATCAGGCCACTCTCGTACGCCAGCACCACCGCCTGGACCCGGTCACGGAGCTGGAGCTTGGCCAGGATCCGGCCCACGTGTGTCTTCACCGTCGCCTCCGCGACGTGCGCCCGGGCGGCGATCTCGGCGTTGGAGAGCCCTTGCGCCACCAGCAGCAGCACCTCGCGCTCCCGCTCGGTGAGCTGCGCCAGCCGGGGGTCCGCCGCCGGCGCGGGGCCGAGCTGCCCGGCGAACCGGTCGAGCAGCCGCCGGGTGATCGACGGGGCCACCACCGAGTCGCCCTGTGCCACCACCCGGATCGCGGCCATGAGCTCCTCCGGCGGCACGTTCTTGAGCAGGAACCCGCTCGCGCCCGCGCGCAGCGCGGCGAACGCGTCGGCCTCGGTGTCGAACGTGGTGAGCACCAGCACGCGCGGGCCGCCGCCGGCCGAACGGGCACAGATCCGCCGGGTCGCCTCCACTCCGTCCATGGTGGGCATCCGCAGGTCCATCACCACCACGTCGGCCTCGACCCGGTTCAGCACCCGCAGCGCGTCCGCGCCGTCGATGGCCTCGCCGACCACCTCCAGGTCCGGCTGGGAGCCGAGCACCATCCGGAACCCGGCCCGCACCAGCGCCTGGTCGTCGACGATCATCACCCGCACGGTCACGCCGCCGCGCTCCCTTCCTCGATGCCGGCCGCCGCCGGCAGTGGCAGCCGCGCCTGCACCCGCCAGCCACCGGCGAATGTGGGGCCGGCGGCGAGGCTGCCGTCGTACACCCCGACCCGTTCCCGCATGCCGACGAGGCCGTGCCCGCCGGACGGCGCCGGGCGGACCACCGGTCGGCCGCCACCGTCGTCCACCGCCCGCACCACGACGGCGTCCGCGCCCCAGTCCAGCGTCAGCTCCACCGACGCGCCGACGCCGGCGTGCTTGAGCGCGTTGGTCAGGCTCTCCTGCACCACCCGGTAGACGGTCAGCTCCAGGCCGGGCGGCAGCGCCCGCGGGGTGCCGGCGCCGCCGCAGGTGATCCGCAGCCCGGCAGCGCGGAACCGGTCGAGCAACGCTGGCAGCTCCACCAGCGCGGGTCGCCGGTGCGCCGGCTCGGCGGCCGGCTCGTCCACCGCCGGCGGCGACTCCGGGTGCTCGGGTTCCCGGAGTACGCCGACCAGCCGCCGCATGTCCTCCAGCGCCTGCCGGCCGGTGTCCGCCACGACCTTGACCGCCTCCCGGGCGGTGGCCGGATCCCGGTCCAGGGTGAACCGCACCCCGTCCGCCTGCACGATCATCACGGCCATGCTGTGGGCGACCACGTCGTGCAGCTCACGGGCGATGCGTGTGCGTTCCTCGGCGACGGCGGCGCGCGCCTCCGCCTCCCGTTCCCGCTCCAGCGTGGCGGCACGTTCCTCCAGGCTGACCACGTAGAGCCGGCGGGTCCGCAGGTTCAGCCCGGCCAGCCAGACCGCGCCGACGATCAGGGCGTAGAAGAACGCGCCCATCCACCAGGGCGCGGCGCCGGGCGACTGGAGCGCGGCGAGCACCCCGCCGATCACGGCGACGACCCCGGCCACGATGCCGTCGCGGAGCCGATCGGCGTACTTGACCACGCTGTAGAGGGCGATCAGCACGGAGATGTCGTAGCTGAGCGGACCCCAGCCGGCGATCACCTGGACCAGCGCGAGCGCGGCCACCAGGGCGCCCACCGCCGACGGGTGGGTACGCCGGAAGAACAGCACCGCCGCCATCGCCAGGCCGACCGCGCACGCCGCGAGCCCGGTCTGCCCGGCGAGGTACCCGGACAGCGCGAAGAACACGACGAGCCCGCACACGGCGGCGTCGAACGCGACGCCCCGCAGCGGACGACCGAGGATCAGGCGGTTCACGATCCCCCAGCCTAGGCCCGCCCTCCCCCTCCCCACCCTCCCCCGCCTCCCACCCCCGCCTCCCACCCGTCGATCATGAAGTTGGCGGCGATTGCTGTCCGATATGTCGCAGCCAACCTCATGATCGACGGGGCGAGGGCGGGGTGGGGGTGGGGTCAGGGGGGTCAGGGGGTCAGGAGGGCCTGCATGCGGGTGATCTCGGCGGACTGCTCGACCGCGACGGCGGTGGCGAACTCCTGCATCGGCTGGTCGACGCCGACCTTCAGCAGGTCGGTGGACATGACGATCGCACCCCGGTGGTGATCGGACATCATCTGCACGAACAGCCTGTCGAACGTCGCACCGCGGGCATCGGCGAGCCGCCGCATCGCCTCGGCGGACTGCATCCCGCGCATGCTGCCGTGGTCGTGTCCCGGCACGTCGGCGGGCAGGTCGCGCGTGTTGAGCCAGGCGCGCAGCAGGCCGACCTCCGGACCCTGCGCGGCGCGGATCCGCTCGGCCACGGCGCGCACCCGCGCGTCGGCGGCGCGCTCTGGCGCGAGGGCCGCCATCTCCAGGGCCTGCTCGTGGTGCGGGATCATCATCCGGACGTACCAGACGTCGAGGTTGTTCCACCGCGGCGTGGTGGCGCCCCGGACCTGCTCGGCCGGACGGGTCGCGGCGGGCTCCCCGGGTCTGCCGGGGACCACCACCGGCGGCGCCGACGCGGCCGCGCTCACGCTCGGCGCGGCCACCGCCGTGGTCGTGACCGCCTCCGGGGTACGGGTGTCCTCGCGACCGGTCAGCGCGAACCCGCCGGCCACCACGAGGGTCACCAGTGCTGTGACGCCCACCCAGACACGCGCCTGCCGGCTGGTCATACGACGCCTCCTCCGGTCAAGGTGACAGCGATCCTATCCATAGAGGAAAGTTCCCAAGAGTGACCCAGATCACATTGATGGTCGTCACAAATAGGTAAGGTGTGGCGAATCATGACCCCCTTTCGAAGGGTGTTGCCGGTGATAAGCATCCGCACGTCCCGCACCCGCATCATCAGTCTCGCCGCCGCCGGCCTGCTGCTCGCCGGTGTCTTCGCCGCACCGCCGAGCAGCGCGCAGGCGGTCCCCCGCGCCGAGGCCGCGCCGGCCACGGTGGACAACGCCGTCCCCGGTGTCGACGAGATCGCCAGCAGCCCCAACCTGCGTCAGGTGGCGAACCTGCCGAAGCAGGCGCCGTTCGACACCACGGCCGCCCTGGGCACCGACATCGCCTTCCAGGGGCGGTACGCCTTCGTCGGCAACTACGACGGGTTCGTCGTCTACGACGTCTCCCGCCCGAACCGCCCGACGATCGTGTCGCAGGTGCTCTGCCCCGGCTCGCAGAACGACATCTCGGTCCACGGCAACCTGCTGTTCCTGTCGACCGACTCCTCCCGCAGCGACGACTCCTGCGCCAGCACCACCCAGCCGGCGTCGGTGAAGGAGTCCTGGGAGGGCGTCAAGATCTTCGACATCGGCGACAAGCGCAACCCGCGCTACATCAAGTCGGTCGAGACGGCGTGCGGCTCACACACCCACACGCTCGTGCCCGGCAAGGACAAGCGCAACGTCTACCTGTACGTCTCCTCGTACAGCCCGCGGGCCGAGTTCCCGGACTGCCAGCCGCCGCACGACTCCATCTCCATCGTCAAGGTGCCGGTGAAGAACCCCACCACGGCCTCCGTGGTCGCCACGCCGAACCTGTTCCCGGACGGCGGCTACCCGGGCATCCCCGGCCAGACGTCGGCCACCACCGGGTGCCACGACATCACCGCGTACCCGGCGAAGGACCTGGCCGCGGGCGCCTGCATGGGTGACGGCATCCTGCTGGACATCTCCAACCGCGAGGTCCCCCGGGTGATCGAACGGGTCACCGACGCGGAGAACTTCGCGTTCTGGCACTCGGCCACGTTCAACAACGCCGGCACCAAGGTCGTCTTCACCGACGAACTGGGCGGCGGCGGCGCGGCCACCTGCAACGAGGTGGTCGGCCCGAATCGGGGTGCGGACGCCATCTACGACATCACCGGCCGCGGTGACGCCCGCAAGCTGGAGTTCCGCAGCTACTACAAGATCCCCCGGGCCAACACGGACACGGAGAACTGCGTGGCCCACAACGGCTCGCTGATCCCGGTGCCCGGCCGCGACATCATGGTCCAGGCCTGGTACCAGGGCGGCATCTCGGTGTGGGACTTCACCGACTCCCGCAAGCCGACCGAGATCGCCTACTGGGAGCGCGGGCCGCTGGACGCCGCACAGCTTCGTACCGGCGGATCCTGGTCGGCCTACTGGTACAACGGCCACATCTACTCCAGCGACATCCAGAAGGGACTGGACGTGCTGGAGCTGCGTGACCCGCGTACCTGGCTGGCGCAGTTCCTGCTGGTGCCCGAGCTGAACGTGCAGACCCAGGCGGGCTATCTGAGCTGGTGACCCGCTGACCCGTCCCGGGCCCGGCGCTCCCCTCGCGGGGACGCCGGGCCCGGTGCGTGCGTGGGCCCGGAAACCCCTGGCCGCACCGGCCGCCGCGGGCCATCCTGTCTGCGTGAAGCGGTACGTGAGCGACCCGCTCGACGGCGCCGACGTCGTGCTCGTCGGGCTCTTCCCGGCCAAGGACAAGGACTACGAGGCCCGCCTCGACCGGCTCGCCGCCGTGGCTGAGGAACGCGGCGCCCGGGTGGTGGGCCGGTTCGTGCAACGCCGAGGCGTCTCCGACCGGTGGCACGCGCGTCCCGGCGGTGCTGCCCGGATGTCCCGGCCGTTCTCCCGCCGGACGCTGCTGACGCACGGCAGGCTCCGCGAGATCGCCGAGGCGTGCCGGGAGGCCGGCGTCGACGCGGCCGTCTTCGTGAACACCCTGACACCGGTTCAGCGGACCGTGCTCGCCGATGTGCTGGGCTGCCTCGTGATCAGCGGCGACGACCTCGGCCGCAGCGGTCCACCCGGCCCGGATCAGCTCATCGGCAGGCGGTAGTCGCGGGTGCCGCCACCGGCGGTCACCACCCGCACCTCGCCGCTGCGCAGCCCGTACGTCACTGACCAGCGGGTGTGCGACTGGCGTACCGCGTTGAGCAGCCGCAGCGCCCCGGCCGCGTCGACCACCCCGTCGGTGCGGTCCAGTTCCTTTGCCAGGACCCCGTACCTACGGTCCTGGCGCAGCTCCCGGTCCGGCACCCCGACAGCGGGCACATTGGTGAGCGCCTGCCACGGGCCCTGTCGCCGGTCCACTGTCATCTTCCCGTCGACGAACTCCACCACCGCCGACGTGCCCGTCGCGTCGGCGAGCAGGTAGTGCAGCGGCGGCCCGCCGTCGAAGTCGAGGTTGTAGCGCCGGAACACGGCGACCGCCTCGTCCACGGTGGCGGCCGAGTCGAGCACCAGGCGCAGGATGCGCACCGAGCCCACCTTCGGCAGTCCGGGCACCGGCTCGGCGCGTGCGCCGTCGTCGGCGGCCAGCCCGACCGCGAGGCCCCGCTCGTTCATGCCGTCGAACGGCAGCAGCGGCGCGTCCAGCAGCCGGCGGTCGCCCGTCGGGTCGGCGGCCACGCCCAGGTACGAGATGTCGACGAGGGAGATCGAGGCGTACCCGTCCGGCGGGTCGGTGCGCAGCACCAGTGCGGGGTTCGGCTCCCAGTCGAAGTTGCGGGCGAACAGCGGCCGGTCGCGGTCGGCCAGGGCGGCGAACAGCGAGCAACCGAACGGGCTCGGCGGCGTCGACCCGGCCAGCCCGGCGGTCGGGTCGTAGTCGCCGTCGTACGTCATCTCGTACATCGGCAGATCGTCGATCTTGCGGAGGCTGGCCAGCGTCCGTTCGACCTGCCCCGGATCCTGCCGTGAGGCGGTCGGCGAGCCGGCCGCGGCCGGCGGGTCGGACCGGCGGCTCTCCCCGCAGGCCGCGCCGAGCAGGAGCAGCGCGAGCCCGCCGGCGATGATGGTCCTCCGCATGACAGCGACGCTAGAAGAGGCGTCCGCCGATGTCCATCCGGGACCAGGTCAGCTCCGCACGACAGCGAACATCCAGCAGCCGTACACGACGTTGCGGCTGTGCAGCAGGTCCACCGCCGGGTCGGCGAACAGCTCCGCGATCACCGCCTCCGGGTCGCCGCCGTCGTGTCGCCGTCCGCCCACGATGCGGCCCCGGCTGTCGTACGCGCGCAGCACCTGCTCGCGTCCGCGCCACCGGGACGGGTACGCCGTCACGTCGTCCGGGCCGGCGCAGCCGGTGGCGTGCGCGAACACCGGCCCCACCTCGCGGTACGGGCTCGGCGGCAGCGGCGGGGCGTACCCGAACAGCAGCAGCTCCTCGTCGGGCCGGGCGTCGCGCAGGCAGCAACGCAGCGGCTCGCCGCCGGTGGCGCGCCGGTGCTCGGGCGGCTGCCCGGTGGCGTCGCGGCCGGTGCGGCGCAGCTCGGCGAGCGTCCCGGCGGGCAGCGGGTGGATCCGGAATGCGGTACGGGTGGTCGTCACGGTCCCAGCCTGGCGCGGCCCCGGGCGCGGCGCTGGCGGTGATCGGACCTGGCGTTCGGGCACCGTGAAATTGCGCGCCGAGCGGGCACCTGCCGGCCGCGTGCCGCGCCGACAATGGCCGGATGGACCTCGACGACTACCGGACCCACTCGCCGTACAGCGACCCCCGCCACCGCGCGGCACTGCTCGACGCCGTGCCCGCCGACCTGCCCACCATCGCGGCGACCGCCCGCAACGTGATCATCCACTACCGCGCCGGTGGTGTGGAGCTACCGGACGCCCGCCGGGCCGAGGTGAACCTGCGCTGGCTGGACCGCATCCTCGACGCCGACCAGTCCCGGTTCCCGCTGCCGCTGGCCGCCGAGCGCCCGGCCGCCGAGCGGGTCGCCGGCTGCTGCCGGGACCACACGCTGCTCACCGTCGCGACGCTGCGCCAGCACGGCATCCCGGCGCGCAGCCGGGTCGGGTTCGTGAGCTACTTCGTGCCCGGCTGGCACCACGACCACGTGCTCGCCGAGTGGTGGGACGGCGAACGCTGGGTCTGGTCCGACCCGGAGCTGGACCCGGCCGGCGACTGGCCGTTCGACGGCTACGATATCGACCCGGAGGCGGGGCACTTCGAGTCGGCGGCCCGGGTGTGGCTGGCGTACCGGGCGGGCCGGATCGACCCGGACACCTACGGCGTGGACCCGTCGCTGCCGATCCGGGGCGACTGGCTCATCCACGACTACGTGCTGCTGGAGTTGGCCCACCGGCACAAGGACGAGGTGCTGCTCTGGGACGAGTTCGGGGCGATGACCGAGGATCTGACCGGCGCCGATCTCACGCTCGTCGACGAGGTCGCCGCGCTGCTGGTGGCCGCCGACCGCGGCGACGCCGCCGCCGAGCGGGAGCTGGCCCGGCGGTACGCCTCGGACGCCCGGCTGCGTCCGGGCCCGACAGTGCACTGCATGGACCCGGTCTCCGGCGTGGCCGCCGACGTGGACCTGCGGCGCTGACCCACCGGCGACCGGTGCTGCGGCCACCGGGGCCACACGGGCTCACCCGGGCAGGGGCGCCTCGTCACCTCGGGTGCGGCGCGGGTTGACCAGCCGACGGACCATCGGCGCGGCGTTCCACCGGGCCGCGCCGACCAGGTCCCGGGCGTGTTCGAGCACCGTGTAGTCGGGCCGGGCCATGCCCTCGGCGATGGCCCGGTCGAGGTCGTTGCCGCAGCGGGTGAGCACGCTGTCGAAGTCCCGCCGGACCGGTTCCAGCAGGTCGTAGCCGAAGGAGCGGTGCAGGCGGGCGAACAGCGGCTTGTAGAGGCGGGCCCGCTCGTGCAGCCCGGAGGAGTACGACATCGGGTTCTTCGGCCGCTGCCGGACGTACGCGGGCAGCAGATCGGCGAAGGCCCGCCGGACGATCCACTTTTCCTGCCCGTCGCGCAGTTTCAGGCCCAGCGGCAGCCGCATGGCCAGCTCGACGACGCTGAGGTCGAGGAACGGCACCCGCGCCTCCACCCCGTGCGCCATGCTGGCCCGGTCCACCCGTTGCAGCTCGGTCCGGCACAGGTTACGGATCTTGTGAAGGAACAGCCTTCGGGACCGCTCCGGCCCGACCCGGTGGTACATCGGGTAGCCGCCGAACAGCTCGTCCGAGCCGTCGCCGGTGAGCACCACCCGTACGCCCAGCTCGCGCAGCCGCCGGAAGATCGGCACCGAGACGACCGCGTTGATGATGTCGCCGTACTCGGTCAGCTCGGAGATCCGGATCGCCTCGCGGACGTCGGCGAGCCGGATGTCGCGCGGGCGCAGCTCGATCACCTCGTGCGGTACGCCGAGGTCGGCGGCGAGCCGCCGGGCGTACGCGACGTCCGGGCTCTCCGGCACGCCGATGGTCACCGCCACGCAGTCCGGGTGCAGTTCCCGGGCGTGCAGCAGCGCCAGCGAGCTGTCCAGGCCGCCGGAGAGCACCACGCCGACGGTGAGGTCGGTGTCCAGCCGGGCGCGCATCGCGTCGGTGAGCGCGACGCGGACCAGCAGGGCCGCCTCCTCCGGGTCGTCGATCACGGGCAGGCCGTCGCCGAGGGTGAGCAGGTCGACGTGCGGGCCCAGCCGGACCGGACGGCCGGGCTCGACCCAGCCGTGGTGGCCGGGCGCCACCTCGCCGATCGGCGCCCCGTGCCCGACCAGGGCCTTTACCTCGGAGGCGAGGTGCAGGCAGCCGGGCAGGCGGGACCAGTACAGCGGCTTGACCCCGAGCGGGTCGCGGGCCAGGTACGCCCGGCCGGTGTCCCGCTCGACGATCACGAAGGCGTACTCGCCGCGCAGCCGGCGTACGGCGTTCCCGCCCCACTGGCGGAACGCGGCGAGCACCACCTCGGTGTCCCCCGCGGTGCGGAACCCGTGCCCGAGCCGGGTCAGTTCGGCGCGCAGCTCGTGGTGGTTGAAGATCTCGCCGTTGAAGCACAGCAGGTGCCGCTCGTCCGGTGACATCCACGGCTGGACGGACCGGTCCCGGTCCACGATCTTCAACCGTCGTACGCCGGCGAGCAGACCGTTCTCCTGCCGGGTCTCGGTGACCTCACCGCGCGGCGCGAGCGCGGCGAGCATCCGCCGGAAGGTGGCCGGGTCCGCGTCGGGGCCGATGCTCAGCGCGATGCCGCACACCGGTCACACCCCCATCTCGGCCTCGTACGCGCGCCGGTACCGGCGGCGGGCGGCCGGGGCGAGACACACATGCCACGCCTGTCCCTCGTCGACCACGTTCACCTCGCCCGCGTCCTGGCGGGCCAGCAGCAGCCCGGCGAGCGCGGGACGGGCGCCGAAGCGGTCGTACCACTCCAGTTCGACGTCGGCGGCCCAGCCGAGGCAGTGCCCGCTGGGCACCATCGCCGCGTACCCGAGGCGGCGCAGCCGGTACTGGTGCTCGGCGCTGCGGGCCAGGCTGGTCACCCAGAGCGGCGGCGTGCCGTCCGGTGCGATCGCCGTGAACTCCCGGGCCAGGTCGTTGAGGAACCCGATCATCTCGCGCCGGGCCCGGCGGAACAGCAGGCCGGCGGTACGCGGGGCGAGGTCCGGGCGCAGCCGCCGCCGGACCGCCCGCAGCCCGCGTCCCACCACCGTCGCGGCCTGCTCCCGGTAGCGGAATTCGAGCAGGCCGCGGCGGCGCAACCACTCCAGGTCGACCAGTTCGGTGCTGGCGCGCACCTGGTCGTCGGTGAGGAACGTCGGGCTGTCCCGCCACCAGAGCACGTCGACGCGGGAGAGCAGGTAGATCCGCACCAGCGCGGTGAGATCCTGCGCGGAGCTGCGCGCGTTGGGCTGGTAGCGGGCCATCTCCAGCAGCAGCGTCTCCCGGGCGCCGATCAGGCCCTGTGGGGTGGCGTCGAGGACGGCGGCGATGGCCGGTTCGCGCAGCCGCTGGTCGAGCAACACCTGGCGGGCGGTGGCGGACGGCGCGTCGGCGAGCGCACCCACCTCGACCAGGAGGTCCGCCACCGCCGCCCGGTAGGCGGCCAGGTCCGGCGTCGCGCCGGCGTGCCGGCCACCGGCGGGCACCCGTCGGGCGGGGGCGGTGGGCGTGACTGTGGGACCGGGCTGGCGACCGGGGCTGCGGCTGGGCACTCGCATGGTCTCCGTCCCCTCTCGGTCAGGACACGGCGTGATTCTGACTGCACACACCGTAATGAGCCGAGGGAGCGTCAATCGCCCCATCTCTCCCGAAGTGCCCGATCAGGTGGCGGACCGCAGGGCCAGCTCCTGCACCTGCGCGTACCCGGGCGGAGGCGGCAGGCCGGGATCGCGTCCCGCGCCGATTGCGTCGGCCAGGTGCAGCGCCGCGCCGAGGGCCGCCCGGAACAGCAGCGAGCCCGTGCTGACCCGGGCCACCCCGAGCCGGCCCAGAGCGGCCGGGTCCGGGCCGCCCGGCCGGTACAGCACGTTCACCGGCAACCCGGCCCCGGCGGCGAGCACGCCGACCACGTCGTCGGGTGCGCCCGGCACGAACAGGCAGTCCGCGCCGGCCGCCCGGAACACCGCCGCCCGCCGCCGCGCCTCCGCCAGCGGCGACGGCAGGTCCAGCCACCAGGCGTCGGTACGGGCGTTGACGAACATCCTCGGCACGGCGGCGCGGACCGCCGCGATCACGGCGGCGACGTGCTCGGCCGGGGCCAGGAGCCCGTCCGGGCGGCCGTCCTCCAGGTTCACGCCGACCACGCCGAGCGCGGCCAGCTCGCCGACGTAGCGCGCCACCTCCGCCGGCTCGTCGTGGAAGCCGTCCTCGACGTCCACCGTCAGCAGCGCCGGCAGGCCCCGCAGCCGGTACGCCAGCTCCAGCGTCTCGGCGCGGGTGGCCCGCACGGCGTCCGGCCGGCCGGCGGCCGCCGCCACGCCGAGGCTTGTCGTGCCGATCGCCGGATGACCCCTGGCGGCGAGCGCCGCGGCGGAGGCGTGGTCCCAGGCGTTCGGCAGCAGCAGCGGGTCGCCGGGCCGGTGCAGCTCGCGGAACGCGCGGTACCTGTCGGTCATCGCCGGGCCTCCTCGACCAGATCGGTGGAAGCCGGTCGGCGGCGGCGCAGCACGCCGACCACGCCGGTCGCCAGGGCGAGCGCGTGCCGCTCCCCCGGGCAGCCGCGGGGACCGGCGCCGAAGGTCAGCACCGCCCTCGCCGGGCCGGCCCGGAACCGGTCCGGCTCTCCGAAGGCAGCCGGGTCGCGGTTGGCCGCGTCGAACCGGAGCAGCAGCCGGTCCCCCGCCCCCACCTCCCGGCCGCCCAGGCTCAGCGCGCCGGTGGCGACCCGGCGGGTGAGCCGTACCGGTGGATCCAGCCGCAGCACCTCGGCGAGCAGCGTGGCCGTGGCGAGCCCGTCCGGCGCGGCGAGCCCGTGCCGGACGGCGGCGTCGATCAGCCCGGCGGTGGCGTCGGCGGCCTGCACGAGCAGGCCGATCCGGTTCGCGGTCACCTCGGCCGAGGCGGGCGGGGACATCGTCAGCAGCGCCGCCACTGCCCGGTCCGCCCGCCGCACCACCGCTTCCGCCGCGCCCGGGTGATACGCGGCGGCCACCGCCGTCACCTCCGTGGCGGCCGCCGCCGGGTCGGCCAGGCCGAGCCGTTCGGCGAGCACCAGCAGGGGTACGCGCCGAGCCGGCTCGACGGTCACGCTCTCCCCACCCGGCAGGCGGTCGAGGATCCGCTCGGTCAACCGTGCGGCGTGAAGGCGCAGTTCCCCCGGGCCGAGGGCGTCCAGTGCCGCCACCCCGACGGCTCGTCGCGCGGCGTGCCGGTCCGGCGGGCTGAACCGGCTCACCGAGGCGCGCAGCCAGGCGAGGGTGCCCTCCGGCCCGCCGGCGACGGGCGGCACCACGCAGCGGCTGTTGGTCAGGGCGGCGAGGACGTCCGCGTGCCGGGTGACCACCCAGCCGTCGTCTCCGAGCGTCGGGGGTCCGCAGGGCGGGGTGCCCGTGGGAGCAGTGATCGTCGGTAGTCGCATCGCCCGACGGTAGGGCGGGAACGGTTCGGTCCGGACCGAACGATCCGCGCGGGCGCCGCCCCGGTCAGCGCCACGCCGGGCCCCGGTCGCGCCGCGGCCGGGTCCGGGTCAGGCTCGCGCCGGGCCGCTGTCGCGGGAGGTGGGCGGGGCCAGCAGCGCCGGGTCGAGCCCGAGCGCCTCGGCCAGCGCGTCCCGCCCGGACGGGGTGAGGCGTACCGCCCGGCCGGTGCCGCGCGTGGTCCAGCCGAGGTCGAGGAAGCGTCCGCAGAGCGCCGCGCCGACCGCGCCGGCCAGGTGCGGGCGCCGCTCCGTCCAGTCCAGGCAGTCGCGGACCAGCGGTCGCCGGGTCGCGCGCAGCGGTTCGACGGGTACGCCGAGGCCGGCCAGCCAGGTCACGCCGGCGCCGGTGAGCGCCAGTCCGCCGGAGCGGTCGAGCACGCCTCGGGCGAGCAGGGCGTCGTGCAGCAGCACACCGAGCCGCCCGGCCAGGTGGTCGTAGCAGGTGCGGGCGTACGCCAGGGCGGCGCCGGCCGACGCGGCGCGCAACGTGCGGGGCGGGGTGTCCGGGGCGGGCGCCCGCGCGGCCAGGTCCTCGACGAGCTGGGCGACACCCGGGTCGGCGAGGCGGACGTACCGGTGGCGGCCCTGCCGCTGCTCGACGAGCAGGCCGCCGGCCACCAGCCGGGTGAGGTGGTCGCTCGCGGTGGACGGGGCGACCCCGGCGGCACGGGCCAGTTCCCCGGCGGTCCAGGCACGGCCGTCGAGCAGGGCGAGGCAGAAGCCGGCCCGCGTGGGGTCGGCGAGCAGCGCGGCGAACCCGGCGAGTCCACGGCCGTCGGCACCGGTGGTCATCGGCCCATGCTGACACGGGCACGGTTCGGGCCGCGCCGAACGGTGCCCGGTGCTTTACAGCACTCTCTCCAACGTTGTAGAAACGATGGCACCGCACCTCCGTCTATCCCCGAGGGCAGGCCCGATGGGACACCTCCGCCGCGGTGGCGCGCTCGCCGCCGTACTCACGCTTCTGCTCGCCGGCGCGCCCCCCGCGTCCGCCGCCGGGCCCGACCGCTACCGCAACCCGGTCTCCGCCGGGTTCGCCGACACCTTCGCCGACCCGGTCGTGGTGCGCGGCGACGACGGACTCTGGTACGCCTTCGGCACCTCCGACCCGCTGCGCGAAGGCGAGGGCCGCACCCACCGGGTGCCGATCGCGCGTTCCGCCGACCTGGTCGACTGGGCCTACGTCGGCGACGCGTTCGCCCCGGACCAGCGGCCCGCCTACGCCGCTCCCGGCGCCGCGTTCTGGGCGCCCGACGTGCGGCGGGTGGCGGGCCGGTGGGTCATGTACGTGACGGTCACCGACACCACCGTCTCCGACGACACGTTCGACACAGCCGTGGGCGTGGCCACCGCGCCGAGCCCGGCGGGCCCGTGGACGTTCGCCGACACGCCTGTGGTCGCGCCGCGACCCGGCGGGGGCGGCGGTTACCTGTGGACGATCGACCCGAGCCAGCTCACCGGCGCCGACGGCCGGCACTGGCTCTACTACGGCAGCTACTACGGCGGCATCTCGGTCACCGAGCTGTCCCCGGACGGGCTGCGCGCGGTCGGCACGCCGACGCCCGTCGCGATCGACAACAAGTTCGAGGGCGCGTACGTGCTGCGCCGCGACGACTGGTACTACCTGTTCGCCTCCACCGCGAACTGCTGCGCCGGCCCGGCCACCGGCTACTCCGTCCAGGTCGGCCGGTCCCGTGACCCACGCGGCCCGTTCACCGACCGGGACGGGCAGCGCCTCGACGTGTCCCGGGCCGGCGGCACGCCGGTGCTCACCCAGAACGGCAACCGCTGGATCGGCACCGGCCACAACGCGGTCCTCGCCGACCTGTCCGGGCAGGACTGGATCGCCTACCACGCGATCGACCGCGCCGACCCGTACCTGGACGAGCCGTTCGGCGTCAACGAGCGGCCGATGCTGCTGGACCGTCTCGACTGGATCGACGGGTGGCCCACTGTGAACGCGGGCACCGGCCCCTCCGACACCGCCCGGCCCGCGCCGGTCACCACCGGGCCGATCGACGCCCGATTCGCCACCGGAGACCTGCGCGGCTGGCGGGCCGGGCACGGCCGCTGGCAGGCCACCGGCGGGGTGCTGACCGGCAGCGGCACGCTCACCTCGCGTACCCGCATCGGCGGCGACCTGCGGGTGGAGACCGACCTGCGGCTGACCGGCGCGGCCACCGCCGGGCTGCGACTGGGCGGCGTCGACGTGCGCGTCGGGCGCGGCCGGCTGAGCGCGGGCGCCGCGTCCACCGCGCTGCCCGCGGGCCTCGACCTGCGCGACCGGCACAATCTCGCCATCGAGGTACGCGGGCGGCAGCTCGTCGCCACGCTCAGCCCGTCCCGTCTCGGTGACCCGGTGGCCCGGGTGACGGCGCGGCTCCCCCGCCCCGGCGCCGGTGAGCTGTCCGTACGCGCCGACGGCGGCCCGGCCGAGTTCGACAACGTCAGCGTCGCCCGGCTGTACCGGCCGGCGCGGCACACCGTCCCCGACCCGCGCGTCGGCCCGGTGCTGCGCGGCTTCTCCGACGAGTTCACCGGCGGGCTCGACCCGGCCTGGCAGTGGGTACGCCAGGACCCGGCCGCCACCGTGTCCGGCGGCGCGCTGCGCTGGCCGGTGCAGGACGCCGACCTGTCCGGCACCGGCAACACCGCAGGGGTGCTGCTGCGCGACGCGCCGGCCGGAAACTACGTCGTCGAGACGAAGGTGACGCTCGACCTGGGCGAGGACAGCGTGCGCAACTACCAGCAGGCGGGGCTGGTCGCGTACGTCGACGACGACCGGTTCGCCCGGCTGACCCAGGTGGCGATCTGGAACACCCGGCAGGTCGAGTACGGCTACGAACTGCCCTTCGCCGGGCAACCCGTGTACGGCGGCAGCATCGTCGGCACCCCCGGCACCACCACCTGGCTACGGCTGGCCCACCGGATCGACCCGGTCGACGGAGAGCACGAGTTTCGCGCCGGGTCCAGCCGCGACGGGAGGCACTGGACGTGGGGCGCGGTGTGGACGTTCCCGGCCGGCACGACGCCCCGGATCGGCCTGGTGGCGCACGGCGGCGCGGCACCGGCGGTGACGGCCGAGTTCGACTACCTGCGCTTCCACCGCTGACAGAGCCGTAACCGAAGGCCGCCCCGGACTCCGCATGTCACTCGGCGAGCCCGAGCGGGGTGGCCTTCGGCTCGGCGACATCACCCGCGGCGCGTGCTCCTGCGCATCGATCAGGGACGAACCACCTGACCAAGAACCGTCAGCGAGGCGTTTGCTCGGGACAGCCCACTGCGTCGCGGCCCACCGGAACTCGTCGTGTCGATCTAGGGTGATGCGATGACCGCCAGGCGCGTGACGACAGTACTGTTCGACTTCGCCTGGACTCTGTTCGCCAGAGACTCGGAGCGCTGGGTGGGCAACGCGGCGGCATCGATCGACCGGACATTGACTGCCGGCGAGGCGCGCCGTATCGCCGGCGACTTCGCGCAACTGTTGCGGGAGACGGCCACGGATCCGGCCCACATCGCCCGAGATCTGGACCCGCGAGTCTGGGATCGGGCGATCCGCGCCGTGCTGGAACAGATTCCGGGGGTGGACCAGGCGCTGGCATCGGTCTTGCACGACACACACGCCGAAGCGATCGAGCCGTACGCCGACACCGTCGCCACCCTGTCCGCACTGCGTGACAGCGGTGTTCGCATCGGCGTCGTCAGCAACGTCGGCTGGGACATCCGCACATGCTTCGCGCGGCACGAACTAGACGGCCACGTCGATGCGTTCGTCCTGTCCTACGAGGTCGGCTTCGTCAAACCGGACCCTCGGATCTGGGGCGCCGCCCTCGCAGTCCTCCATGCCGCACCGGGCCAGACCCTGATGGTCGGTGACCATCCCGCCGGCGACGGCGGATCGGTTTCCGCCGGCATACCAGCGCTGATCCTGCCGATGGTGGATTCGCCTGCGCGGAAACGCGGCTTCGAACACGTGCTCAGGCTTGCCCAGGTTCCGTCCTGACACGTCACCGCGATAATTGAGACCAGCCTGCTACAAATAGCCTCCCTGCCCATGTCCATCAAGTCAGGGATCGTTCTTTACCAGCTCATCCTCGAATCTCCCCGGGGACGGCACCGATCGCTACTCCGGGAGAAGATCCTGGATGTCTGCCGCGGTGGAACCCGGATCGACGATCACGTCGAAGCTGTACGCGTCGTCGCACAGGATGACGGTTTGTTCGGCGGGAACGACTCGTCTGTACCAGGCCACGAACTCGGCCACCGGATGCCCCTGGCCGTCCAGATAGATGCACTGCCCCGAAACATGGGACGACCCCTCCACGCAACCGGCTCCCTCGCCGTGGCTCCACACGACGTCGCATGTGGGGTCGCCCTGGCACGCCTCGATCGCGACCCCCGGCCAGTCCGCTTGGAGCACCTGAAGGAGATCGTCCCCGCTCAGGGCCCAGTCGCCCGCCAGCACCAGCGCCAGGTACGTCACGACGTTCAGCCACCGGCACGCGGGGAGGCGGTGCTCAGCTCGCTGACCGTGCGGGTGTCGCCGTCGTAGCTGCGCGCCGCCACGAACGACCCGGCCGGCGGGTGTGCCCCGGCAACCGCCCGGGCCCGGCGCCGGTCCGCCGCGCCGAAGCGCAACGCCAGGCTCAGGTGCGGCACCCACCGGCCGGGCAGGTGCCACGAGTGCCCGCCGGACGCCTCGGCGAGCACGTCCCAGACCGCGCCGTGCAGCGCGACGAGCTGCGGGGTCGGCCGGACCAGCCACACCAGCGGCGCGCTGCTGTCGAGCACCGCCACCCGGCCCAGCCGTACCGGCAGCGGGAGCGCCGCGTCGCAGAGGTCGGCCAGGCGCTGCTCGGCGCCGGGCGGGAACTCCTCGACCGAGGCGAGCGTCAGGTGCGGCCGGTTCGTCGGGTGCGTGTTGCGGGCCAGGCTGGGCAGCCCGGCGGCGGCGAGCCGGTCCCAGGCAGCGCGAACCGCCGCTTCCAGCTCGGGTGAGCAGAGCAGTTCGACCGTCCGCACCTGATCAGGCTAGTCGGCGTCAGCCGACCGCGACGCCCCGTCCGTCAGAGCCAGCCGGCCTCGCGCGCCCGCCGTACCGCCTCCGCCCGGTCGGCGGCGCCGAGCTTCTGCACACAGGCGCTCAGGTGGTTGCGGACCGTTCCGGCGGCCAGATGGGTCCGCCGGGCGATCACCGCGACCGGGCTGCCCAGCTCGGCCAGCCGCAGCGTCTCCAGCTCGCGCGGCGTCAGCGGGCACTCGGGCAGCGTGAGCGCGTCGGCCGCCAGCGCGGGATCGACGTAGCGGGCGCCGGAGTGCACCCGGCGGATGACATCGGCCAGCGCGCCGCCGGGGGCGCCCTTGGCGAGGAACCCGCGTACCCCGGCGGTGAGCGCCGGGCGGAGCTGGGCGGGGCGGCCGTGTCCGGTGAGGATCACCGGGGCGCAGCCGGGCAGCGCTCGGGTCAGCTCGGCGGCGACCTCGACGCCGCCGGGTGGCGGCATCTCCAGGTCGAGCACGGCCACGTCCGGGCGGTGGGCCAGCGCGGCGTCCAGGGCACTGCGCCCGTCGTGGGCGTGCGCGACCACCTCGATGTCCGGTTCCAGGTCGAGCAGCGCGGCCAGGGCGAGCCGGATCAGCTCCTCGTCGTCGGCCAGCAGCACCCGGATCACGGCGTCACCGGCACTGTCGCGACCAGGGTGAACACGCCGTCGGCGGCGTCGGCCCGGACCCGTCCGCCGGCCGGGGCGAGCCGGTCGGCCAGGCCGCGCAGGCCGCCGCTGAGCCGGTCCGGGCCGTCGTCGTCCCGGACGCCGTCGTTGCGTACGGTCAGCGTCACGACGCCGTCCTCCCGGGTGATCTCGATCCGGCACCAGCCCGCCCGGCTGTGCCGCAGCACGTTCGTCCCGGCCTCGCGCAGCACCGCGGCCAGGTCGGCGGCGACCGGCGCGGGCACCTCACCGGCCGGCGGGACCACAGTCGTGCGTACGCCGCTGGAGCGCAGCACCTCCCCCACCGCGGCGGCCTGCTCGGCCAGGTCGACGGCGCGGTAGCCGTGCACCGCCGCCCGTACCCGGGTCAGCGCCGAGCCGGCCAGCCGCCGGGCCTCCGCCGCCTCCCGGGCGGCCCGGGCGGCGTCGCGCGGCGCCAGCCGCTCCGCCAGCTCGGCCTTGAGCGCGATCACCGTGAGGTCGTGGCCGAGCAGATCGTGTACGTCCCGGGCGAAGCGCAGCCGTTCCTCGGCCGCGGCGAGCCGCGCCTGGGCGGCCTGCCCCTGCCGGGCCTCGACGAGCAGGTCCCAGAACCAGACCTGCACCCAGGTGAGCGCGGCGATCCCGGCGCCCACGACGCCGGTGACCAGCAGCGCAGTGGGCACCGGCCCACTCGTCGACCAGGTGACGGCGGCGGACACCGCGAGGACGCCGGCCGCCGCCACCGCCGCGACGGCGGGCCGGAACAGCAGCGGCGTCATGCCGACCAGGGACGCCCCGAGCCACGCCCAGGTGGGCCAGGAGCCGGCCGCGACCGGGCCGAGCAGCGGCAGGCTGAGCAGCGCCGCCACGGTCAGCGCGGCGTTCCGGCGGCGGCGGGCCGGTACGGACAGCCACGGCGTGACGGCGGCGTGCAGCACCGCGATCTGGGCGACGGTGAACGCGAGCAGCCCGGCCGCGCCGAGCGCGACGCGTACCGGGTCGGGTTCGCGGGCCAGGCCCACGGCGGGCAGCAGCACCGTGGTCCACACGTTCGCGGCCAGCGACAGCAGGGTGACCCGCCGGGCCCGGCGCAGCCGGTGGTCGGCGGAATCGACGCTCATGCCGGCCGATCCTAGGGCGTGCGCCGGCCCGTCCACCCCTGGGAGATGTCACGGCCGGACCGTGCGATCCGCACGGTTTCCCGATGACGGATGCGCCTTCTGCGGTGCGCCGGGCGGCGGCAGGGTCGGGGCATGACGGACATGACTGTGGTCGTACCCCGGCGGTGGGCCGGGTGGGCGCGGACCCGGCACCTGGCCGGGATGGTGGTGGCGATGGTGGCCGGGATGGTGCTGCTCGGGCCGCTGTGGCGGGTGGGCGGGAGCCTGCTGGACGGCGCGGCGGTGCTGGCGCGGCCGGACGTGGGCGCGCTGGTGATGGCGACGAACATGGCGGCGGGCATGGCCGCGTGGATGTGGTACCGGGGGGACGGCCGGGCCGCCGCCGCGGAGATGTCGGCGGCCATGTACGTGCCGTTCCTGCTGCTGCTCCCGCCCTGGTGGGCCGGGTCGATCGGGGACGACACGCTGCTGCTGGGCGGTCACCTGCTGATGGTGCCGGCGATGCTGCTGGTGGCGCTGCGACACCGCCACACGCCGGCCGTGCCGTCGCGCCGGCACCCGGTTGCCGCGACCGTGGCGCGCAGTTGGCCGGCCGGGCTGGCGTTGCTCCTGACCGTGGACATGTGGTTCGCGCCCACCGTCTTCGCGCCGTGGACGCTGCTGGTCCTGCCGGCCGGCTACCTGCTGATCGGCACCTGGCGGCGGCGGTGGGGCGACCGGGGCGCGCTGGCCGTGCAGCTCGCCGGGGCGGCCGTGTGGAGCGGCCTCGCGGTCGTGGCGATGACGGCGTCCGCCGAGGTCGCGGGCGTGCTCGTCGGGGTGGGCTGGCTCGCCCACGCGGCCTGGGACGCCTGGCACCACCGTGCCGGCGCGGTGGTGCCGCGCGGGTACGCGCTGTGGTGCGCGGTGTTCGACGTCGGTGTGGGCCTGACCACGCTGCTGGCCGTCCTGTCCCGGTGATCCGGCGGGGGCACGGGGCCGCGCCGGATCACCCGGAGAGGGCGGCGCGCGGGTGGCGCGGCGAACGTTTGCCCCGGTCGCCGTGACCGCCGCTCGGCGGTGATGAAAAACTTTGTCGCATGACCGCCGCACCGACCCCGACCGAGCCCGCCGTTCCCGCCGACGCCGAGGACACCTTCGCCTTCGCCGATCTCGGGCTGCGCACCGAGTTGCTCGGCGCGCTGTCCGCACTCGGCTACGAGGAACCGACGCCCATCCAGCGGGAGGCCATCCCCCCGTTGCTGGCCGGGCAGGACCTGCTGGGCCAGGCGGCCACCGGCACGGGCAAGACCGCCGCGTTCGCGCTGCCGCTGTTGCAGCGGATGCCGGTGGGGCGGGCCGAGGGCGACCCGGTGTCGCTGGTGCTGGTGCCGACCCGGGAGCTGGCCGTGCAGGTCTCCGAGGCGTTCCACCGCTACGGCAAGGACCTGGGCGCCCGGGTGCTGCCGATCTACGGCGGGCAGCCGATCGGCCGGCAGTTGCGCGCGCTCGACCACGGGGTGGACGTGGTGGTGGCGACGCCGGGCCGGGCCCTGGACCACATCGCCCGGGGCACGCTGCGGCTGGGCGCGCTGACGACTGTGGTGCTGGACGAGGCCGACGAGATGCTCGACATGGGCTTCGCCGAGGACATCGAGGCGATCCTGGAGCACGCGCCGGCCGGCCGGCAGACCGTGCTGTTCTCGGCCACCATGCCGGCCCGCATCGACGGACTGGCCCGGCAGCACCTGACCGACCCGGTCCGTATCCGGATCGAACGGGAGCGGCCGGTCGCCGGGGAGGCGCCCCGGGTGCGGCAGAGCGCCTACATCGTGGCCCGGGGGCACAAGCCGGCCGCGCTGGGCCGGGTGCTGGACGTGGAGTCGCCCACCGCGGCGATCGTGTTCTGCCGCAGCCGGGAGGAGGTGGACCGGCTCACCGAGACGATGAACGGCCGGGGCTACCGGGCCGAGGCGCTGCACGGCGGGATGAGCCAGGAGCAGCGGGACCGGGTGATGGGCCGGCTGCGGTCCGGCACGGCGGACCTGCTCGTGGCCACCGACGTGGCCGCCCGGGGTCTGGACGTCGAGCAGCTCACCCACGTGGTCAACTACGACGTCCCGTCCGCTCCGGAGTCGTACGTGCACCGGATCGGCCGGGTGGGCCGGGCCGGGCGGGAGGGTGTGGCGATCACGCTCGCCGAGCCGCGTGAGCACCGGATGCTCAAGACCATCGAGCGGGTCACCGGGCAGCGCATCGCCATCGACAAGATCCCCACGGTGGCGGACATGCGTACCCGGCGTCTGGAGCTGACCCAGGCCGCGCTGCGGGAGAGCCTGCTGGAGGACGACCTCGACCCGTACCGGGTGATCGTGGAGTCGCTGACCGACGAGTTCGACCTGGTCGAGGTGGCCCTGGCGGCGGTGAAGCTGGCGCACGAGGCGACCTCGCCGGGCTCGGACGACGAGGAGGAGATCCCGCAGGTGCCGGTCCGGGGCCCGCGCGAGGGCCGGCCGGAGGCCGGCGGGCGGGGCGACCGCCGGGGTCCGGGCCGCCCGCGTACCGGCGGCACCACGCAGGTCTTCATCGGGCTGGGCCGGCGGGCCGGGGTACGGCCGCAGGACCTGGTCGGCGCGATCACCGGGGAGACCCGGGTCAACGGCCGGGACATCGGCTCGATCGAGATCGCCGACCGGTTCTCCCTGGTCGAGGTGCCGCAGCCGGTGGCCGACGAGGTGATCGCCGCGCTGCGCGGCACCACCATCAAGGGACGCAAGGCGACGATCCGCCGCGACCGGGACGGCGACGGCGGCGGCGGCGAGCGCCGCGACCGGGACGGCGGCGGCGAGCGCCGCGACCGGGCCTACGAGCGGCGCGACCGCCACTGACGGCCGACCGCGCCCCGGCCACCGTGCGTACGGTGACCGGGGCGTCGGCGGCGCTCAGGCGGCGGCGAGCGCCGGGCCGTCCACTGACTCCGTGCCGATCTCGGCCGGGCGCAGCGCCAGTGCGAGCACGTCCGCCACGTCGGACAGGGTGTGCACGGTCAGCGCCTCCCGCACCTCGGCCGGCAGGTCGTCCAGATCCGGCTCGTTACGCTTCGGGATGATCACCTCGGTGAGGCCGGCCCGGTGCGCGGCGAGCAGCTTCTGCTTCACCCCGCCGATCGGCAGCACCCGGCCGGAGAGCGTCACCTCGCCGGTCATCCCGAACTCGGGCCGCACCGGCCGGCCGGTCACCAGGGACGCCAGCGCGGTGACCATGGTGATGCCGGCGCTCGGGCCGTCCTTGGGCACCGCGCCCGCCGGGACGTGCAGGTGGATCCGCCGCCCGGCCAGCGCGTTCGGGTCCAGCCCGTAGCGCCGGCCGTTCGACCGCAGGTACGACCACGCGATGTGCGCGGACTCCTTCATCACGTCGCCGAGCTGGCCGGTGAGTGTCAGCCCCGGCTCGCCCTCCATGGTGGTGGCCTCGATGAACAGCACGTCGCCGCCGGCGCCGGTGACGGCCAGCCCGGTCGCCACGCCGGGCACGGCGGTGCGCTCGGCCGACTCCGGGGTGAACTTCGGCCGGCCCAGGTAGCGGGCCAGGTTCCTGTCGTCGACGTGCGCCGGCGCGGGGTCGCCGGCGAGCGCCACGGCCACCTTGCGCAGGATCTTCGCCAGGGCCCGTTCGAGCTGCCGGACGCCCGCCTCCCGGGTGTACTCGCCCGCGATCAACGCCAGCGCCTCATCGGCGACGGTGACCTCATCGGCGGTCAGCCCGGCCCGTTCCCGCTGCCGGGGCAGCAGGTGGTCGCGGGCGATGGCGACCTTCTCGTCCTCGGTGTAGCCGTCCAGCGCGACCAGTTCCATCCGGTCCAGCAGCGGGCCGGGGATCGCCTCGACCACGTTGGCGGTGGCCAGGAACAGCACGTCGGACAGGTCGAGGTCGACCTCCAGGTAGTGGTCGCGGAACGTGTGGTTCTGCGCCGGGTCGAGCACCTCCAGCAGGGCCGCCGCCGGGTCGCCGGAGTAGCCGGCAGCCAGCTTGTCGACCTCGTCGAGCAGCACGACCGGGTTCATCGACCCGGCCTCGCGCAGCGCCCGCACGATCCGGCCGGGCAGCGCGCCGACGTAGGTGCGCCGGTGGCCGCGGATCTCCGCCTCGTCCCGGACCCCGCCGAGGGACACGCGGACGAAGTTGCGGCCCAGCGCCCGGGCGACCGACTCGCCGAGGCTGGTCTTGCCGACACCGGGCGGGCCGGCGAGGGCCAGCACCGCGCCGGAGCCGCGTCCGCCGACCACGCCGAGGTTGCGCTCGGCGCGCCGGTTGCGCACCGCGAGGTACTCCAGGATGCGGTCCTTCACGTCGGCCAGGCCGGCGTGGTCGGCGTCGAGCACGGCCCGCGCCGCGGCCAGATCCGTGTTGTCCTGGGTACGCGTGTTCCACGGCATTTCCAGGACGGTGTCCAGCCAGGTACGGATCCAGCCCGCCTCGGGTGAGGCGTCGCTGGCCCGCTCCAGTTTGCCGACCTCGCGCAGCGCCGCCTCGCGCACCTTCTCCGGCAGGTCGGCGGCCTCCACCCGGGACCGGTAGTCGGCGGAGCCGTCCGGCTCGTCCTCGCCGAGTTCCTTGCGGATCGCGGCGAGCTGCTGGCGGAGCAGGAACTCGCGCTGGGACTTCTCCAGCCCTTCGCGGACGTCGCTGGTGATCTGCTCGGTGACCTCCTGCTCGGCCAGGTGTTCCCGCACCCAGCCGACCAGCAGTTCCAGCCGGGCGGTGACGTCCGGGGCGGCGAGCAGCTCGGTCTTCTGCGTCAGGCTGAGCCAGGGCGCGTAGCCGGCCGAGTCGGCCAGCTCGGACAGGTCGGTCATCCGCTCCATCGCGTCGATCACCTGCCAGGCGCCGCGCTGTTGCAGCACCGACGTCATGAGCGCGCGGTACTCGCGGGCGAGTTCCCGGGCGCGGCCCGCCGGGGCGGGCTCGTCGAGTGCGGTCGCCTCGACCCAGAGTGCGGCGCCGGGACCGGGCACGCCGGAGCCGATGCGGGCGCGGGCGAGGCCGCGGACGACCGCCGCGGGTTCGCCGCTGGGCAGCCGGCCCACCTTCTCGATCGTCGCGACCACGCCGACGGAGCCGTACTCGCCGTCGATGCGGGGCACGGCCAGGAGTTCCTTGTCGCCGGTGGCACGGGCCGCGTCGACGGCGGCCTGGGTGGTCGGGTCGAGGGTCACCGGGATGACCATCCCGGGCAGAAGGACGGCGTCGGTCAGCGGAAGTACCGGAAGAGTTGCCATCGAACACCTGCCATCACGTTGGTTGAGCGTGTCTGGCTCAAGTAACAAAACGTGTCCCTTGTTCCGGGTTGTGACCCAGGCCACGCACGAGGGTCGCGCTCGCGGGCCGGGCACCCAATCGCGGCGCCGTTTAGCGCGACCCGACGAATGGAAACGACCGGCTATTGTTGCGGAATTACCGCGCGGTAGGTCAAACTCTTAGCCACACCCCGCCCGACACAGGGAGTAATGGCGATGGCTAGGAAAGTAATCACCGTTCTGACCGACGACCTCGACGGCGGAAAGGCCGATCGGACCGTCGAGTTCAGCCTGGACGGCGTGGCGTACACGATCGACGTCTCCGACGAGAACGCGGGCGTCCTGCGTAAGGCCCTGGATCCGTACATCAGCGCTGGCAGGCGAATCAGCCGAGGCGGGGTCGAGATCACCCGCGGTGCCCGTCGCGCGACCCGGCCGAGCACCTCCGGAATGGATCGCGAGCAGAACCGCGCCATCCGGGAATGGGCCGCCAAGAACGGGTTCGAGATTTCCGAGCGCGGGCGCATCCCGGTGTCGGTGGTCGAGGCGTACAAGAACCGCTGAGCCCCGGCTCATCGTCGGGCAACCGCGGGGTCACGCTGAGAAATCGGCGTGGCCCCGAGCGACTTTCTGTCGTCGATGTTTTTCGTCCGGCCGGATACCGCCGGCATAAAATTTCCTCCGGGGCACCTCCCACCGTGCCCTTCCGCGGGAACGGCCGCGGCCGCCCGAGGGAGTCCCCGGACGGCCGCGGCCGTTCGTCCGCTCAGTTGACCCGGATGCGCACCACGTCGATGGCCGGGGTCTGGTTCGCCCGCTCCATCATCGGGATGCGGTGCGAGCCGTCACCGGCCCAGACCGCGCACTGCGCCAGGCCCGACTGCGCCAGGCCCGGAATCTGGATCAGCACGTCGTCCGGCTGGTTGCCGCCCCGGCCGTCCTCGGTGGCGACGAAGAACGCCGGCACGTCCTGCGGGTTCGGGGGCTGCCGGGTGCTGCCCAGCATCCGGCAGGCGGTGTGGAAGTGACCGCGTACCAGACCCTGGCCGTTCAGCAGCGAGCTCTCCAGGTAGTAGCCGCCCTGGCCGGCGGCGAGGAAGCGGTCCCGCACCAGGTTCTTGGTGGTCACCCGCAGCGTGAACGGCTGGTTGCGCCGCACCTGGTTCGGGAACTGCGTGATCAGCAGCGACGGGTTGTTCGCCGCGGCGCCCACCTCACCGAACGCGGTGCTCACGCAGCGGTTGCCGTTCTGGAAACCGTCGTGGGCCTGAAGCCGGCTGCCGGAGCAGTCCTTGGCGAGCACGTTCAGGCCGTTGTTGCCGCCGTTGTTCTGGCCGCCGCCGTTGTTGTTCCCGCCGCCGTTCTGGCCGCCGCCGTTCTGGCCGCCACCGTTCTGGCCACCGCCGTTCTGGCCGCCGCCGTTCTGGCCGCCGGTGCCCGGGGTGTCGCTCACCGCGCACCGGGCGAACTGGTCCAGACCCTGCGGGCGCTGGGCTACCCGGCCGATCGCGGTGGCGATCCGGTTGAGCGCCGCGGTCCGCTTGTCCGCCAGCGGGCCGAGGATCGCGTTGTCGATGAACTCGCCCCCGTTGCGGCCCTCCGCGGCGAGCCGCCGGTTCGCCTCGGCGATCTGGCTCTCCAGCAGCGCCAGGGTGCGGTCCACCTCGGCCCGGGCCTGGCCGGGCACCTGCGGCAGCCGGCCCCGGACATCCGGGCAGGCCACCGTCGGCGTGCCCGCGCCGGCGCCGCCGCCGGCGGTGGTCTGCTGGCACTCGGCCGGCGACATCTGACCGTCACCCCAGTGGTTGCGGACCCAACGGCCGTTCTGCCAGGTACGGGTGGTGCTGCCCTGGCCGTCCGGGGCGGTCGCCCCCGGGCTCGCGGGCACGCAGGACGCCGAGGCGGCGCGGGTGGTCGTCCGCCGGTCCTGGGCGGACGAGATCTGGGTGACGGCGACGATGCCGCCGAAGACCGCGAGCGTGCCGACCACCGCCAGCATCCGCTTGCTCCGCGCGTTACCGGATGACCGGCGCGCCCGTGTGGACCTGCGCATCGAATTGCTCTCCTTCTCGATCCGGTAGTTGACTGGTGATCCCGGCGGGCCGACGAATTCGGGGTGTGAGATCACTGCGACGCTGAGTCGCGCGTCAATGGCCGACGATGCCCTTTCCGCACCGTCTCCGCGCCGTCCGGGCGCGGCGGGAAGATCTGCGTCCATTCCCGATGAGGTACGGAGCGCCGTCGGCGAAGGTTCAACCGGAGAACGGGAAAAATCGAAAGTCGCCGTGCCCGGTGGCGCGGGCGGTGTCAGTCGGCGCAGAGGTGGTCGAAGGCGAACCCGCCGTCGAAGGAGTCCCGCCGGGCGGCCAGCGCGCGTATCCGCCCCAGCAGTTCGGCGCGCTCCAGCAGGGTCGGCGCGCCGCCGCCGAGGTCACGCAGCCGCTCCCCCAGCGCCACCACGGCCAGGTCCTCGGCGAGCCGCCCCGGGTCGACGCCGCAGTCCAGGCCGCGCGCGGTCAGCCGGACCCGCTCCAGCAGGCAGTGACCGGGCCGCACCTCGACCCAGGCCCAGCCCTCCGCCGGGCCGCCGGTCCAGCGCGCGTGCAGGCCGCGCACGATCGGGTCGGCGAGCCGGCCCGCCACGTACGCCTCGACCGCCTCGGCCCGGGCCAGTGCGCCGAGGTCGTTCACCGGTCCGCGCCGGCCGTCCGGCAGCCGGCCGACGATGTCCCGGAAGCCGACCGCCTCGCCGGCGTCCGGGTCGGTGCCGTCGCCGTAGGCGCGCGCGTCCAGCACGTACTCGACGAACCGGCGGACCTGCTCCGCGCCGCCCAGCGTCGGCGACTCGACGCGCAGCAGCGGCAGGCCGACGGCGGCGCAGACCGCGTCGGTCAGCCGTTCGGCCCGCCGGGCGGGCGATCCGTCGGGGACGGGCGCGGTGAACCGCACCGCGAAGCGCGGCAGCCCGGTGCCGGCGGCGCAGACCACCACATCGAGCGACGCCCGTCCGGCGGCGCTCCACTGGCTGCCGGTGACGCCGGGCGGTCGGCCCTGCACCAGTTCGCCGAGCCGCCGCCCGGCGTGGCCGAGGTGGCTGGCACGGGCCAGGTACGGCGCGACGCCGGACGGGATCGGCCGCAGCCAGGAGGCGGTCACGCCGCCTGTGCTCGTCATCTCGCCCCGATCTCCCTCGTCCGGTCGACGCCCGAGTGTAGGCGGTGCGGCGCAGCCGGTCCGGTCGACCGGTGCGCTGCCGCCCCCGTCCCTCTAGGCTCTGCCCGTGCACAGCGGACGGACCCCGGAACAGTTCACCAAACGCAGCCTCGTCGCCGTCTCCCACGCCATCGAACGCGCGGCGCTAGCCGAGGCCGAGGACGGCCCGCTCGTCGTGCTCGCGCTGTTCCAGCGGCTGCCGTACTTCGCCCGGGAGCGCGAGGCCTACCGGCGCATCGCCGGCCGCGCCGCCGCGACGGTGGTGGCGATGGTCGGCGGACCGCCCTCCGACCTGCCCGAGGGTGCCTACGGCGTGGCGCTGGACGAGGCCGAGGCACTGGCCCGGGAGTGGACGGTGGTGGCGCTGAGCCCCCGGTTCGGCGCCACCGTCGTCGCGCACGACAAGGCCGAGGTGGCGCCCGCGCCGACGCTGGAGTCCGGCCGGCTGTTCGAAGGGCGCTGGGGTTTCCGCCGCGACGAGGCGCTGCACGAGACGATCCGGCTGCGCGAACAGCTCGCCGAGCGGCTGCCCGCCGCGGCACGCGCCGCGCTGGACGAGGCGATCGCCCGGGTGCGGGACATCCCGGCCGGTCCTGGCGAACCGCGCTCCGAGGCGGCGCTGCGGCTGCTGGCCCGCCGCGGCGACCGGAACAACCGGGAGGTCCTGCCGGCCGAGACGATGCTTGACGAACCCGGCCTCGCCCGGTGGTCGGGCGCGGACGGGGTGACCGCCTCCGGCACGCTGCCGGTGGCGCTCGTCGGCCTGCGGGTGGACGCCCCGCCCGGCTCGCCGGAACGCTTCGGCCGCCGCGGTGTCGCCCGCGAGGGGCACGCCGTGCTCACCGCGATCACCGCCGCGCTGCGACCGGTCGACCGCGCGGTGCGCGTCACCGAGAACGAGTTCCAGCTCCTCCTGCCCGGGCTCGACGAACCGGCCGCGCTGGAGGTGGTACGCCGGCTGCACGACGCGATCGGCGCGCTGGCCCGGTCGTACCCGTTCATGGCGTACATCGTGCACGCGGCGGTCGGGGTGACCACCCGGCGGCCGCTGCCGACGGCGGACCTGCGCGCCGCAGTCGACTGGGCGGTCCGCAAGGGCGTGCCGGTGGCGGGCCTGCCGCCGGAGAACGCCGACGCCGTGGCCGAGCCGGCCCGCTGACGGTACGAGGAAAGGACGCGCGGTGCGGGTGGTGTCGCTGGTGCCGTCGCTGACCGAGGCGGTCGCGGCCACCCGCCCGGAGGTGCTGGTGGGGGCGACCGACTGGTGCACCCACCCGGCCGGGCTGGACGTCGCCCGGGTCGGCGGCACGAAGTACCCGGACCTGGACCGGGTACTCGCGCTGGAGCCGGATCTGGTGCTGCTCAACGAGGAGGAGAACCGGCTGGCCGACGCCGAGGCGCTGCGCGCGGCCGGGGTGCCGGTGCGGGTCACCTTCCCGCGTACCGTGCCGGAGGCCCTCGACCAGCTCGGTGAGCTGGCCGTCGCGCTGGGCGAGCCGGACGAGCCGCACTGGCTGCGGGAGGCCCGCCGCGCCTGGGCCACGCTGCCCGCGCCGGGGCGCGTCCGCACCGCTGTGGTGCCGGTGTGGCGGCGTCCGTGGGTGGTGCTGGGGCGGGACACGTTCGCCGGGGATGTGCTGGCCCGGCTCGGCGTCCGTAACGGCTGGGCGGACGACCCGGAACGCTATCCCCGGCCGAGCCTGGACGAGCTGCGCACCCGCGCGCCGGAGCTGGTGGTGCTGCCCGACGAGCCGTACCGGTTCACGGCCGACGACGGGCCGGAGGCGTTCCCCGGAGTGCCGGCGGCGCTGGTGTCCGGCCGGCACCTCACCTGGTACGGCCCCTCGCTGGCCGGGGCCCCGGCGCTGCTCGCCGCCCAGCTCGCGGGTGCCACCGAGGGCCCCACCTGACCGGCGGGGCCTCCGGTGGCGGCGCTCAGGCGACCGGGGTGGCGTGCACCGGGTCCAGCTCCATCAGCGTGGTGTCGTCCGTGTCGTACCCGATCGTGTTGTGCACCGCGACGACGCCGGCGACCTGCGCGGCGAGCCGGCCGGCCAGCTCGACGGCGCTGCGCCGGTCCAGCCGTCCGTCCATGGTGACCTCGCCGCCGCGGACCTGAACCGTGACCAGGCCGTCGCGGACCGACAGCACCCGGCGCAGCACCTCGTGCACCACCTCCTCGCGGATCTCCGCGTCGGTGCGCAGGTGCACACGCAGCAGGTCACCGCGGGTGACGATGCCGGCGAGCCGGCCCAGGTCGTCCAGCACGGGGAGCCGTTTGACCGCCTCGTGGTCCATCAGCCGGGCAGTCGCCGCGAGCGAGGCCCGCTCGTGGGTGGTGACCGCCGGCGCCGTCATCAGGTCCCGGGCCACCAGCGCGCCCGCCTTCTCCCGCGCGGCACGGCGACGCCGTCCCTCGAAGACCCGCCGCTCGTCCTGGTGGCCGGACCGCTCCACCTTGTGCAGCAGGTCCGCCTCGGAGATCACCCCCAGCACCCGGCGGAACGAGTCCACCACCGGCACGCCGCTGATCCGCTGCCGGACCAGCACGTCGACGACCTCGCGGTACGGCGTCTCCTCCGTCACCGTGGCGACGTCCCTGGTCATCACGTCGGTCACCTGCCACGTCCTCATCACGACCTCCTCGTGCCGGGCTTTCACCTGCGACGGTAGGCGGCCGGCGTACGCCCTGTTCAGGGGCGCCGGACCGGCCGTGACGGGCCGACCGGACCGGGTAGGGACGGGACCAATGGCCTGGTCACGAGGGCACCGCTCGGCCCTGCTGCCGGATCTGGCGTGGCGGTGGAATGAATGTGCCACCGGGAAGCGCGGTGCGAGGCACAGGAAGGGACGTGGACACCATGACCGCGACAATCGAGCGGACTCCCGCCGTCACCACCGCTCCGGCGACGCCCATCGAGACCACCCGCCAGAAGGCCACCCGGTACGTGTGGGCCGGTCTGCGGCTCGCCCTCGGCTGGGTGTTCCTCTGGGCCTTCCTCGACAAGATGTTCGGCCTCGGCCACGAGACCCCGGCGAAGGGCGCCTGGATCAACGGCGGCAGCCCGACCAAGGGCTTCCTGGGCCACGCCGTCGAGGGACCGTTCGCGAACTTCTACCAGAACCTGGCCGGCGCGGCCTGGGCGGACTGGATGTTCATGCTCGGCCTGCTCGGCATCGGTGTCGCGCTCATGCTCGGCATCGGCATCCGGCTCGCCGCCGTCGCCGGTGGACTGCTCCTGGTCCTGATGTGGACGGCCGTGCTGCCCCCGGCGAACAACCCCTTCATGGACGACCACCTCATCTACGCGGGCCTGCTGGCCGGCCTGGCCCTGGTGGGCGCCGGCAACACCCTCGGCCTCGGCCGGATCTGGGCGAAGCTCCCCCTGGTCCAGCGTCTGCCCTGGCTGAAGTGAACCAGCCCGCCCCGGGGCGGGCGTCGCCGACAGGCGGCGCCCGCCCTCTCTCGTCGTCCCCGCCACGCCGGTGTGCGGGGACCGGCGCGTATCGGCCGGTCGCGATCCGGCAGGATCGACGGTGACCACACCGTCAGCATCCGAGGAGACCGTTCATGGACAAGCCCGAGGTCGGCCCGATCGAGGGCGCCCCGCCCGCCGATCTGGTGGTCGAGGACATCACCGTCGGCGACGGCCCGGAGGCCCGCCCGGGCCAACTGGTGAGCGTGCACTACGTGGGCGTGGCCCACTCGAACGGCCGTGAGTTCGACGCCTCGTGGAACCGGGGCGAGACGTTCGAGTTCCCGCTCGGCGGCGGCCAGGTCATCGCCGGCTGGGACCAGGGCGTCGTGGGCATGAAGGTGGGCGGCCGCCGCCGGCTCACCATCCCGCCGCACCTGGGCTACGGCGCCCGGGGCGCGGGCGGCGTCATCAAGCCGAACGAGACGCTCGTCTTCGTGGTGGACCTGCTCGGCGTGCGCTGAACGCGGCGCCGTCCGGCGTCGGGCTGTCGGCTTCCGCGCCGGCGGCCCGGCGCCGCGCTCAGGCCGGCTGCGCGCCCGTTCAGGCCGCGCAGGCCACCAGCTCGCGGGTGTGGCCGGCCAGGGCCGGCGCGCGGTCGGAGCAGCGCACCGGAAGCACCCGGTGCAGGCCGGTCACCCGCAGCACCCGCGCCACCACCGGGTCGGGGTCGGTGAGCACCAGCTCGCCACCCCGGGCCCGCACCCGCAGGTGGGTGGCGACCAGCGCACGCACCCCGGCGGCGGAGAGCAGCCGCACACCGGACAGGTCGACCCGCAGCACCGGCCGGGCGGGGGCCGCCCAGAGCGCGGCCCGGAACGCCGCCACGGAGGCGATGTCGATCTCGCCGACCGGACGCAGCTCGACCATGTGATCGTGCACGTCAGTCACCACGTGGAAGCGCTCACCGCTGTGTTCCATGCGGCCAAACCTACCCGCCCCCACCGACATTTCCCGACCTCGCGGACAGTGGTTCCGGGTACTGTCCGGGACCCGACCCCGAGCCGCCTCAGGGTCATCCCGCAGTCCCCCGCCACACCCCCGGGCCAGGGCGAAACGCCGTCGAGGGCTGCCGCGCGGGGCGCCGCCGGGCCACAATGAGCCGATGGCCGTCCCCCGCCTCCGTGCGCCCCTGCTGATCCGGCCGGTCCGCGAGCCGGCGACCGTGCCGCCGCCGCTCACCGGCGCCTGGGCGCCCGCCGACACCCGGCTCGACCGGGCCGACCTGCTGCCGCTGCCGGCCGGCGGGCACGGCCCGGAGGACGTCGTGGTCGACGGCGACGGCCGGGTGGTCAGCGGCGACGAGGACGGCCGGCTCTGGTGGTGGCCGGCCGACTCCCCGCCCGGCACGCCGCCCACCCTGCTGGCCGAGACCGGCGGCCGGCCGCTGGGCATCGAGCGGGATCCGGTCGACGGCGGGTTGCTGGTCTGCGACGCGTACCGAGGGCTGCTGCGGGTCGACCCGGCCGGCCGGGTGCACGAGCTGACCGGCACCGCGCCGCCGGTGCACCTGGCCGACAACGCCGCGGTGGCCGGCGACGGCACCGTCTACTTCACCGACTCCTCCGACCGGTTCCCGCTCTCGCACTGGAAGCGCGACCTGCTGGAACACCGGCCCAACGGGCGGGTGCTCGCGTACGACAGGCGCACCGGCCGCACCGACGTGGTCGCGGACGGGTTCTACTTCCCCAACGGGCTCGCGCTCAGCCCGGACGAGTCGGCGCTGATGCTCGCCGAGACCGCCACCCACCGGCTGCTGCGGGTGGACCTGCCCGGCGGGCGGGCCACAGTGCTCACCGACCTGCCCGCGTATCCGGACAACGTCTCCGGCGTCGGCGACGGCACCTACTGGGTCGCGTTGCCGAGCCCTCGGCTGCGGGCCATGGAACGGCTGCTGCCGCATCCCCGGGTCCGGCAGATCGTGGCCCTGCTGCCCGACGCGGTCCAGCCGCAGCCGCGCCGCTACGGGCTGGTCGCGCTGGTCGACGGCAAGGGCCGGGTACTGCGTACGCTGCACGGCCCGAGCGGGGCGTACCCGATGGTCACCGGCGTGCGGCAACACGGCCGTCACCTCTGGCTGGGCAGCCTGACCGCGATCGGGGTGGCCCGCGTCGACCTGGACTGAGCGCGGCGCGGGGCCGGCCCGCCTCCGCGGGCCGGCCCCGGGGCCGTTCCTCCCCAGATTCAGCCGCCGCTGTTGCTCCGCGAGGGGGACGGGGCCGGTGACGACCCACCGGCCACCGCGCCCGGGTGCGGCGTGGGGCTCTGCGTGGGCTTCAGCCCCGCCGGTACGGGCAGCGCGCTGCCCTTGGCGAACTCGTCCCAGCCGACGTTCCAGGCGGTGAAGCCGTTGCCCTGGTCGAGCTTCACCTCGGTGCCCTTGACCGTCACCAGGTCACCGACCTGCGTGATACCCATCAGCCAGTCGGCGGCGGTGGCCGAGACGTTCGTGCAGCCGTGTGAGGTGTTCGTGGAGCCCTGCTCCCCCTCCGACCACGGCGCCGAGTGGATGAACTCGCCGCCCCAGGTCAGCCGCTGGGCGTCGTCCACGTCGACCACGTAGCCACCGTCCGGTTCGCCCCGGGTGTCGAACGTGGTGTGCTCGTGCTTCTCCATGATCACCATGTTGCCGCTGGACGACGGCGTGCTCTCCTTGCCGAGGCTGACCGGGATCTTCTTGACCGCCTTGCCGTCCTGGTAGACGGTCATCTGCTTGGTCCCGTTGTCGATGTCGAGCGTCACCTGCCGGCCGACCTTGGCGCTCGCCACCCGGTCGGCGTCGCCGATCGCCTCCTTGCCGATGGGCAGCCCCTCCAGCGCGCTGCGCACGCTGATCTTCGTCCCCGGCTTCCAGCGGTCCGGCGCCCGGTACTCGGCCTGCTTGCCGTCGGCCACCCAGGACCAGGTGCCCGGCTGCGGCGGGTCGGTCTTCACAAACAGCCGGCGCTGCACGTCCGCGCGGGCCTCCTTCGGAATCGGCGGGTCGAATCCGAGCACGACGGGCATCGCCGTCCCGTACGTCTGATTCGGCCGGAAATACAATTCACTGGTGACGGCCGGTCTGGTGGATTTGGCCATCGTCGTGAACGTCGTCTTCTGCGTCGCGGTCCTGCCGGAATCGCCGGTCGCGGTCACCTCGGCCGTGTACGTCCGGGAATTGCCGAGCGGCCGGTCCGGCACCCAGCCGGAGCCGTCCTCACGGGCCTGGGCCGGCACGGTGTTGCCCTTGTCGTCGGTCAGCTTGACGGCGGTCACCTTGCCGTTGCTGACCTTCGTACCCACCTCCGCGCTGATCGGCACGTCCCGGGTCCGATCGGCCGGCGTCACGGCAACCGACGGCGGCGCCGCCTCGGCCCGCTTCGCCATCGGCTTCGGACCGGCGGTACACGCGCCGACCGCCAGCGGTGCGGCTGCGACGGTCATCGCGAAAAGCGTCAGTCGGCGCCTCGCAAACATATTTCGCCCCCCATTTCCGAGCCCTCTCGCCCACATTCTGTAGGCCCGGGAGCGCGCCGTGGCACCTTCGGCGGAATTGCTCGGAAACGGCTGCGCGAATCATGCCGGACAGGTAATTCCCGTGCCAGCTTGCGCCCCACGCCCCCGCCGCCCGTTTCCCCGCCGCCCGCGCCCGCCGACTCGCCCGCCCTCGCCCGCCCCTTGCCCGCCCCGCTCCGGCCCGGTCCGCCCTGTCGATCATGGTTAGCCGCGCAATGTGTCCGCTTTCTCCCCGTCAACCTCATGATCGACGCAGAGAGGGCGGAGGTGAGGACGCCGCAGCTCAGTCAACCCGGCTCTCGCCCACGCCACCGCACCACTTGCCGCGATCTTGCAGTTGCGGCCCTCCAAAAAGGTGCCAATCGGGCACATCGGGGGCAGCGAGTGCAAGATCGAGAACGGGTCACCGGGGACGTGTGCGGCCCCGGCCCTCGTGGTGGGGGCCGGGGCCGGAGGAGGTCGGGTCAGACGTTGGCTACCAGCAGGGCTGGCTGCTCGACGCAGTCGGCCACGTGGCGCAGGAAGCCGCCGGCCACGCCACCGTCGCAGACCCGGTGGTCGAACGTGAGACTGATCTGGGTCACCTTGCGGACGGCGAGCTGCCCGTCCACCACCCACGGCTTGTCCACGATCCGGCCGACGCCGAGCAGCGCCGCCTCCGGGTGGTTGATGATCGGCGTGGAGCCGTCCACGCCGAACACGCCGTAGTTGTTGAGGGTGAACGTCCCGCCGGTCAGCCGTGCCGGTGGCAGCGTGCCGGCCCGGGCCGCCGCCGTGGTCTCGGCGAGCGAGGCGGCCAGCTCCCGGGTGGTCAGCCGCTGCGCGTCGCGCACCACCGGCACGACCAGGCCCCGGTCGGTCTGCGCGGCGATGCCCAGGTGCACGCCCGCGGACTGGATGATCCGCTGCCCCTCGGTGTCGACATGCGCGTTGAGCTGCGGGTACTTCCGCAGGCCGCTGAGGCAGATCCGGGCCAGCAGCGCCAGGATGCTCACCGGCGCCTCCGGGGTGGCGGCGTTGATCGCGGCGCGCGTCTCCAGCAGGCCGGTGGCGTCCACGTCGACCCAGATGGTCACCTCGGGGATCTCCCGGCGGCTCCGGGAGAGCTTGTCGGCGATCACCTTGCGGATGCCGGTGAGCGGGATGACCGTGTCACCGTCGCCGGCCGGAGCGAGCCCGGCGTGCGCTGCCGGGGCGTCCGGCACCGCCGCGAGCCGGGCAACCGGAGCGGGGGCGGCCACGGCGGCGTCCAGGTCGGCCCGGCGAATCACGCCGCCCGGTCCAGTGCCGCGCAGCGACGCCAGGTCGATGCCGCGCTCCTTCGCCAGCTTGCGCACGATCGGCGAGATGACCAGCGGCGCCACCGCCGATCCGCCGGTCGGTGCCGCATCGGCCGTCCGGCCCTCCGGAACCGGCGTGCCGGCCGGAACCGGCGTGCCGGGCTCGGGAGCCAGCGCCAGTCGTGGCCGGCGCCTCCGCCGACCCGTGCCGCCGTGGCCGGTGCCGTACCCGATCAGCACGTTGCCGGACCCGGCCCGCTCCTCCTCGCGGTAGGTGGCGTGCGGGTCGGACGCGTCGTCGAGCGGGGCGATGGTGATCAGCGGCTGGCCCACCGGGCGGACCTCACCGGCCGCGCCGTGCAGGGCCACGACCCGGCCGGCGTACGGGCACGGCACGTCGACCACGGCCTTGGCGGTCTCCACCTCGACCACCGTCTGGTCCACAGTCACCACGTCGCCGACGGTCACCCGCCACTCGACGATCTCCGCCTCGCTCAACCCTTCCCCGAGGTCGGGCAGAAGGAAGTCCCGGGTCCCCACAGCCGTGGTCATGCCGTTCCGGCCGGGCATGGCCTCACGGCCCTCGCTCCGCTCGGTGCGTTCGCTCATGCCGTTCCGGCCGGGCATGGCCTCACGGCCCTCGCTCCGCTCGGTGCGTTCGCTCATGCCGCCACCCACCGCGTGTCGGGCTGGTCGTCCCACTGCAGGCGGGCCACGGTGTCCAGCACCCGGTCGACCGAGGGCAGGTAGGTGTGCTCCAGCATCGGCGCCGGGTACGGGATGTCCAGCCCGGATACCCGCAGCACCGGTGCGTGCAGCGCGTGGAAGCAACGCTCCTGCACCCGGGCGGCGATCTCCGCGCCGACCCCGGCGAAGCCCTGCGCCTCCTGGATCACCACGCACCGGCCGGTGCGGCGTACCGAGGCGGTGACGGTGGCGTCGTCGAACGGCACGATGCTGCGTACGTCGACCACCTCCAGGTCCCAGCCCTCCTCGCGGGCGGCCTCGGCGGCGGCCAGCGCGACCGGCACCGCCGGGCCGTACGCGATCAGGGTGGCGTCGGTGCCGGGGCGGCGGACCACGGCGGCGCCGATCGGCGGGGTGCGGGCCGGCAGCTCCGCCTCGGCGCTGGTGAAGTAGAGCTTCTTGGGCTCCAGGAACACCACCGGGTCGGGGTCGTCGATGGCGGCGCGCAGCAGCGAGTACGCGTCGTCCACAGTCGCCGGCGTGACCACCTTCAGGCCGGGGGTGTGCGCGTAGTACGCCTCGGACGAGTCGCAGTGGTGCTCCACGCCACCGATGCCACCGGCGTACGGCACCCGGATGACGATCGGCACGCTCAGCGCGCCACGGGTGCGGTTGCGCAGCTTCGCCACGTGCGAGGCGATCTGCTCGAACGCCGGGTACGCGAACGCGTCGAACTGCATCTCGACCACCGGCCGCAGCCCGGACATGGCCAGGCCGACGGCGAACCCGACGATGCCGGCCTCGGCGAGGGGCGTGTCGAAGCAGCGCTTGTCGCCGAAGCGGGCCTGCAACCCGTCGGTGATCCGGAAGACGCCGCCGAGCTGGCCGACGTCCTCGCCGAACACGACCACCCGCTCGTCGTCGAGCATCGCGTCGGCCAGCGCCGCGTTGAGCGCCTTCGCCATGGTCATGGTGGCCATCAGGCGTCCCCCTCCGCGTCGGCGGCCAGCTCGGCCCGGACCATTTCGCGCTGCTCGGCCAGTTGCGGCGTCGGCTCGGCGTAGACGTGGTCGAACAGGCTCAGCGGGTCGACGGTGGGCTGGGAGTCCATCCGGCGGCGCAGCGCCGCGGCGTACTCCTCGGCCTCCTCGGCGACCGCCGCGACGGCGGCGTCGTCGAGCACGCCCTTGGCCCGCAGGTACGCCTCGAGCCGGGCGATCGGGTCGCGGTCGCGCCACGCCTCGACCTCGTCGGCGTCGCGGTAGCGGGTCTGGTCGTCGGCGTTCGTGTGCGGTTCCATCCGGTAGGTGTGGGCCTCGATGAGGTAGGGGCCCTTGCCGGCGCGGGCGTGCGCGACGGCGCGTTCCACTACCGCCAGGACGGCCACCGGGTCGTTGCCGTCGACCTGCTCGCTGGGTACGCCGTAGCCGACGCCCTTGTAGGCGAGGCTCGGCGCGGCGGTCTGCCGGGACAGCGGCACGCTGATCGCGTACTTGTTGTTCTGCACCAGGTAGACCACCGGCGCCTTGAACACGGCGGCGAAGTTGATGCCCTCGTGGAAGTCGCCCTCGCTGGTGGCGCCGTCGCCGATGAACGCCAGCGCCACGGTGTCACGCCCCTGGTACGACTCGCCGTAGGCCAGTCCGGCGGCGTGCACGCACTGGGTGGCGAGCGGGGTGCACTGCGGCGCGGTACGGGTGACGGCCGGGTCGTACCCGCAGTGCCAGTCGCCGCGCAGCAGCGTGAGCACCTCGACCGGGTCGAGGCCACGCGCGATCAGCGCCATCGACTCGCGGTAGGTGGGGAACACCCAGTCGGTGTCGCGCAGCGCGAGGACGCCCCCGATCTGGCACGCCTCCTGGCCGCGCGCGGACGGGTAGACGGCGAGGCGGCCCTGCTTGGTGAGTGCGGTGGCCTGCACGTCGAAGCGGCGGCCGACGACCATCCGCCGGTACATCTCGCGCAGCGCCTCGACCGGCGGCTCCGGGTAGTCGTCGCGGGCCGGCAGCGGGGTCCCGTCCGGTTCGAGCAGCCGGACCGGCTCCCGCTGCGGCATGTAGCCGGCCGACGGGTCGGGTGCGGCCGGGGTGGTCTTCCGGCGGGTACGCGGGGATGCCCTGCGGACCGCCTGGGGTGTGGTCGTCACGGCGGGGACCTCCTGGACGTGTGGTGGCCCCATGCTCCCGGTAGTGGATGATTGACTCAACATGCGGGATGAACGCGGGACGAATGGCACGGGAGGGTGGCTGAGGTGAGCCAGGAGACCGGCACCACACCGGGTGCGCCGGGCGGAACGGGACGTTCGGCCGGGCCGCTGGACGAGGTGGACCGGCGGATCCTGCGCGAGCTGGTCCGCGACGCCCGGACGTCGATCCGTACGCTCGCCGAACGGGTGCACGTCTCGCGCACCAACGCGTACGCCCGGGTGGAGCGGCTGCTGCGCGACGGCGTGCTGACCGGGTTCACCGCGCGGGTCGCGCCGGAGCCCGCCGGGCTGGGCACGTCGGCGTACATCGCGCTGACCATCGAGCAGAACACCTGGCGGGAGGTGTCCGCCGAGCTGGCCCGGGTCCGTTACATCGAGCACGCGGCGCTGCTCAGCGGCGAGCACGACGTCCTCGCACTGGTCCGGGCGCCGGACAACGCGACGCTGCGGGACGTGGTGCTGGACCGGGTGCAGAGCATCGCCGGTGTGCTGTCCACCCGTACCTGGCTGGTCTTCGAGGAGTTCGACGGCACGCAGAGCCCTTGGGACTGACCGGTCAGCGTTCCGGCGGCGGCTCCAGCCCTTCGGCGTCGGCCCGCTCCAGCAGGGGCTCCAGCGAGTACCGCCGCCCGTCCAGCCCGGCGTGCGGATCGCCGCGCCCGGCGAACCGCTCGGGCATGCTCAGCACGTCGAAGTCCTCCGGGCGGGCGTCGTCCAGTTCGGACCAGTCCAGCGGCGCGGAGACCAGCGCCGCGGGCGTCGGCCGGATCGAGTACGCCGAGGTCATCGTGTGGTCGCGGGCCATCTGGTTGTAGTCGACGAAGACCGGCCGGTCCCGCTGGTCGCGCCACCAGGTGGTGGTGACCAGGTCGGGCAGGCGGCGCTGCATCTCCAGGCCGAGCGCCAGCACCGCGCGCCGGCACTCGCCGAAGCTCCAGCGCGGCTCGATCGAGACGTAGACGTGGATGCCGCGCCCGCCGGTGGTCTTGGGAAAGCCCTCCAGGCCCAGCTCGGCCAGGAACGCGCGCACCTCGTGCGCCACCGGCACCACCTGGGCGAAGTCCACCCCCGGCATCGGGTCGAGGTCGATGCGCAGCTGGTCGGGGTGTTCCACGTCGTCCTTGGAGACCGGCCACGGGTGGAAGCGCAGCGTGCCCAGGTTGGCCGCCCAGATCACCACGGCCAGCTCGCTCGGGGCCACCTCGTCGGCGGTACGGCCGCTGGGGAACGTGATGTGCGCGGTACGCACCCAGTCGGGCGCGCCGGCCGGGAGCCGCTTCTGGTAGAACGCGTCGCCCTTGTTCGTCTGCCGGGTGGCCACCTTCGCGCCCTCGAAGACGCCGCGCGGCCAGCGTTCCAGCATGGTGGGCCGGTCCCGCAGCGCACGCAGGATGCCGTCGCCGACGGACAGGAAGTAGGTGACAACGTCCAGCTTGGTCAGCCCGCGCTCGGGGAAGTAGGGCTTGTCGGGGCTGGAGACGCGGACCAGCCGCTCCCCCACCTGGATCTCCTGCGCCGCCGTGGTCGCCACCGTCACACCGTAGCGACCGGGCGGCGCGATGAGGGACGGCTCACCGGGACTCCACCGTGACCGACAGCCGGATCCAGGCGTCCACCCAGGCCCGTACCGCCGGTTCGCCGGGATCCGCGCCGAGCATGCCGGCCAGGCCGGACAGGGCCGCGCCGCAACGACCCAGGCCCACCCCGGCCAGCGCGGCCGCCGTCGCGCGCAGCCGGTCCGGGAAGGCCGCCGGCAGGTGCCGCAGACCGGTGTGCGCGGCCTGGGCGAGCAGCGCCGACGCCGCACCCAGCGCGGCGGCGACCGGGTCGGACCGGGCGTCGACCGCACCGGCCAGCCGGCCGCCGCCCACCCCTGGGGCCAGATCGGGTACGACCACCGTGTCAGCGACCACCGCCAGCGGCTCGACGACGAGCCCGTCCGCGCCCCGGCGAACCGCCCCGCTGACGTAGCGCGGCCGCCCGTGCGTGCCGTCCAGCGCGGCCGCGAGCGCGTCGAGTGCGCCCGGGGCGGCGGCGTGGTGGGTAGCGGTCACCGTCGCCGTACCGCCGCCGGCCCCGGTCACCGTGGCGTCGAGGCGCTGCTCGCCGGCCGCGTACCCGATGGCACGCACCTCGCCGAGCGCGAGCACCCGCACCGCCTCGGCGGCGGTGCGCGGGCGCAGCAGCCGGGGTGGCCGCCCCGCCAGCTCGGCGGCGAGCGCGTCCGGGTCGCGGGCGAGCAGGCCGGGCGGCAGGTCGGACCACGACCCGGCGCCGGGGGTGACTGTGGTGCGGGCCAGCCGGCCAACGGCGAACCGGAGCTGGTGCGCGGCGCTGCGCACCGCCGACTCGGAGACCACGTTGCCGGTGGCGAGCGCGCCGAGCGTGGTGCCGGTGACCCGCCGCCCGGCCAGCTCGTGCCCGGTAAGCGGGCCGTCGCCGGCCGCGGGGTAGGCGCGGCGCAGCACCAGCACCGAGACGGCCGCCGGGTGGGCGAGCACCACGTCCACGCCCACCTCGCCGCCGCCGCACCGGACCCGGGCGCCGAGGCCGGTCAGCCGTACCCGCCGCAGCGGCGTCTCCGCCGGCTCGTGGGTGCCCAGCACCCGCTCCGCCGGGGTGGCGCCGGCGTTGACCACCGCACGTCGCCGCGCGGGCAGCTCGGCGAGCAGGTCGGCGAACGTCTCCGGCCGGTACCGGGCGCCGCGCGCGGCGTACGCCGCCAACTGCCCGGCCAGGTCGTCCACGGCGAGCAACGGCCAGCGCAGCCCGGCCGCGTCGAGATCGCGCCGGACCGTCGCCAGCCGGGCGTCCACGCCGGAGCCCAGGTGCGCGGCCCCGGTCAGCAGCACGTCGGCGGCCAGCGCCACCGCCGCCTCCAGCGCCGGATGGTCCGTCGCGGTGGCCGCGCCGCCGACACGTACCTGGGCCTCCTGACGGTCCGGGTGTTCCCGGTCGGCCGCCCGGCACGCCCACACCGCGAGGGCGATCGACTCGCCGCCGTCGTCGGCCGCGTCGCCGCGCGCGTACCCGATCTGCCCGGGCACCAGGAACCGGACGGTGCCGGCGGGCAGCTCCACGCGCGGGACCGGGTCGGCGGCGTCCGGCCGGTGGACCACAGCGGCGTAGCCGCGCCGCAGCCGCCGTCTCGCGGCGGCGAGCGCGGACGCCCCGATGGCGGCGGCCAGCTCGTCGTCGGTGACGTCGCCCGGCGACCACCGCCACGGCTCACCGCCGGCCTCCGGACCGGACGCGCCGGTGTCAGGGCCCGGCGCGGCCTCCCGGTCCGGTGCGGCGTCCGGGCCGGGCGCGGCGTCGCGGGCCGGGGCGTCGGCGTGCGCGCGCTGGTAGGTCAGCACGACGGCGAGCAGGTGCCGGCACACACCCGGCGCGGGGCAGGAGCAGATCCCGGCCGCCAGGCCGCCGCCCACCGGCAGCGTCACCGTCAACCCGTCCGGGTACGCGGCGCGCAGCGCGCCGTCGGCGTCCTCGGTGAGCGTGGGCCGCTCACCGGCGTCGACCTCCCGGGTGGCGCGTTTCACCAGGCCCCTGTTGCTCAGCGCGGCCAGCACGTCCGGGGTGAGCGCGATCAGGTCGTCGCGGGTCATCACGTCCCCCTACCGGCCGACGTGTTCGGCCACGAACGCGGCCAGCTCGCCCGGGGTCATCGCGCCTACCGCCGCGCCCACGTCGGCCAGCCGTTGTGCGGTGGCCCTGTCGTACACCGGGTCGGCCTCCTCGTCCAGCGCCGCGAGGGCCAGCACGTGCGTGCCCTGCTCCACCAGTTGCCTCACCGACCGGACCAGGCCACCGGCGTCCCCGCCCTCGTAGAAGTCGGACACCAGCGCGACGACGGCCCGGCGCGGGTTCTCCACCAGCTGCGCGCCGTACGCGACCGCGCGGGCGATGTCGGTGCCGCCGCCGAGCTGCACCTTCATCAGCAGCTCCACCGGATCGTCCACGTCGGAGGTCAGGTCGACCACGTCGGTGTCGAACGCGACCAGGTGGGTCCGCACGCCGGGCAGCCCCCACAGGCAGGCGGCCGTCACCGCGGCGTGGATCACCGAGCCGAGCATCGAACCGGACTGGTCCACCAGCAGGATCACCTGCCAGCGGTCCACATGGCGGCGGGTGCGGGAGAAGAAGTGCGGCTGCCGTACGTGCAGTCGGCGCTCGTCCGGCCGCCAGTGCGCCAGGTTCGCCCGGATGGTGCGCCGCACGTCGAAGTTGCGGGCCTGCCGGAACCGGCTGGGGCGTCGCGCCCGGGGCCCGGAGAACGACTGCCGGACCTCGGTCGCCAGCCGCTCCACCAGTTGCCGCACCACCGCCTCGACCAGCTTGCGGGCCAGCCGCAGCACCTGCGGGTCCATCAGGTGCTTGGTGCGCAGCACCGCGCGCAGCAGCGCCGGGTTCGGCTCGACCCGGGCCAGCACCGCCGGGTCGGTGACGACCTCGTGGATGCCGTACCGCTCGACCGCGTCGCGTTCGAGCCGCTGCACCGTCTCCTTGGGGAACAGCCGGGTGATCCCGTCCAGCCAGTCCACAGTGGTCAGCGCGGACGGGCCGGACCCGCCGCGCCGCACGTCGCGGCGACCGAGGTCGGCGTCGCGGCCGTAGAGCCAGTCCAGTGCCGCGTCCCGGCCGGCCCCCTCGGCCGACAGGCCGCCCAGGCTGTCCTGCGCGGCGTCGCCGAGCACCAGCCGCCAGCGTTCCCGCATCGGGTCGCTCACGTCCCGTCCCCCTCCCACAGCCCTTCCCGGGTCAGCACCGCGTCGACCCGTTCCTCCACCGCCCGGGCGGCGGCCACCAGCAGCGGGTCGGCGTCCAGCCGCAGCACGTCACCGGACGGCGCGTCGCCGCCGTGCAGCGCCAGCACGTGCCGGGCCACCTCCGCCCGCTCCCGGGGCGGGAACCAGCCGAACGCCTGCCGCAACGCCGGCAACGCCACCAGGAAGTCGTGCGCGCCCATCGAGGCGAGCAGTTCGTCCACGACTGTCAGCAGCGCCGCGTCACCGGACACGACCTCCTCCCGGGCCAGCGCGAACAGCCCGCCCAGCCAGTCGCCGAGCGTGTCCGGCGCGGCGACGGCCCGGACCGCGCGGGCGGCGTCCGGCACCTCCCCCAGCGACCAGGCCAGGCCCAGCGCCGCGCCGCGCAGGTCCGGCGGGGCCGCCGCGTCGGCCGCCACCCGCCCGGACACGGCCAGCGCGCCGGCCGGGTCGAGCCCCAGCGCCGGGCCGGCGTGGCGGACCGCGTCCCGGACCGCGACGAGCGCGGTCAGCCGTCCCGGGTCGGCCGGTGCGGCAGCCGCCCGCACGCCCTCGACCAGCCAGAGCGCCCGGCGTACGGCGGCGGTGATCAGCGCGCCGAGCGGGGCGGTCCCGGCGCTGCCGAGCAGCCGGTCGTGCCGCCACAGGGCCAGCGCCACCGCGAGCGCCCGGCCCAGGGCCCGCAGGTCGGTGACCGAGCCGGTGGCGCGGGCGATGGCGGTGAGCGTCCGGGTGGAGTGCTCGGGCAGCCCGGCCAGCGCGGTGTCGAACAGGGTGGTGGCGAGCGCGTCCACGTCCGCGCCGAGCAGCGTCACCCGCTCCTCGATCCGGGCGGTGACGGCGTCGGCGACGGTGGGGCCGTACCCGCCGGCCTCGATCAGCCGGGCCAGCCGGTCCGCCGACGGGGCGGGCGTCCAGCGTTCGCTGAGCAGCGCGTCGGCGCCCACGCGCGGGCCGCGCTCCCGGGCATGGCCGGGTACGTCGAGCAGCCGCAGCCGGTGCAGCAGGCGGCTGCGGGCCAGGTCCTCGGCGTCGGTCAGGTCCAGCTCGACCGCCTCGCGCGGATCGATGCGGTGCCGTTCCAGTTCCGCGTCGACGTCGTGCACGAGCGGCGGCAGTGGCGTGTCCGGGTGCAGGCGGCCCACCCGGTCGCCGCTGAGCGCGGCCACCATCTCCACCACCACCGGGTGGGCGCCGGGTGCCAGCGTGCCCCGGGTCGCCCAGGGCAGCGGCTGGTCGAGCGCGTCGGCGACCAGCGCGGAGACCAGCCCGTCGAGCACGTCGACCCGGCCCGGGTGGGCGTGGCCGCGCAGCCGGGCCAGGCCGCCGGCCATGCTCCGGGCGGCGATCAGGTCGGCGGTGGAGACGGGCTGCCGCCGCTCGCGCAGCCGGACCGCCACCGCCTCGGTCAGCGCCTCCGCGGCCCGGCGCGGGCCGTCCTCCCAGACCCGCTGGTAGTACGCCGGTGACGGCATGCCGGACTGGTAGCCGACGAACGCGTCGAGGCGCCGGAACGAGTACGGCACCAGGTAGCTGCCCGCCACCGCGTCGGGCGCCGGGGCGGGCACCTCCGGCCAGTCGTCCTCCGGCCCGTCGTCCTTCGACCCGCCGTCCCACGGGCCGGCGATCAGCCGGACCAGGGCGGGACGGTGGAAGCCGCCGGTCACCACCAGCACCGGGCGGCCTGCGGCCCGGCGACGGGCGGCGCGTACCCAGCGGGCCATGTACGCCTCGCGGGCGGCGTCGTCCGCCCCCGCCGCCGACTCGCCACGCAGCACGTCGAAGTAGGTGTCCAGACGCTCGGCCAGCCCGTCGTCCGGGCCGATCTCGAACAGGTGGTCCCAGAGCGCGTCCACGTTGTCCACGGCGAGCGTGGCGCAGAGCCGGCGGACCGCCTCGGCGTACCGCTGGTCGGCGTCGGCGTACCGGTTGGCGCGGTCGCTCAGCGCGGGATGCCACGCGGGCAGGTCGATGAAGCGCACCTGCGCACCTGCCTCCCGCCCGGCGGTCAGCGCCACCCACTCTGGCGAGTACGCGCAGAACGGGCTCCAGGACGCGTGCCGCCGGGTGCCGTCGCGGTACGCGGTGAACACGGCGATCGGCAGCTCGTGGTCTCCCAGCAGCTCGTCCATCCGCCCGTTCAGGTCCGCGGGCCCCTCCACCAGCACGTACGCCGGCCGCAGCCGGGCCACCGTGGCGGCGACCAGCCGGGCGCAGGCCGGGCTGTGGTGCCGGACGCCGAGGAACGTGACGCCACCGGGCGCCTCGGTGGCGCTCACCCGGGCAGCAGGTGCCGGGCGTCGTGCACCGCCCGCCACTGCGCGCCGGAGCGGCGGGACACCTGCTGCTCCAGGTAGCGGCGCAGCCGGGCCAGGTCCTCCGCGTCGTCCTTCGCGGCGGTGCCGGCCAGGCAGGCGACCAGGTCGGCGGCGTCGCCGGGCTCGCCGCGCAGGAACCAGCCGCGCAGCCCGACCGCGTGCGCCACCGACACCGCCTCGGCGGTGCTCATCACCGCGGACAGCCGCTCCATCGCGTCGCCGCGTTCGGTGATCCCGGTCCGCAGCTCCCGGAACGTGGTGACAAGCACCTCGAGCAGGTCCCGCCGTGGCGGCACTGCCACGCCGGAGCGGCGCAGCAACTCGCCCGCCTCGGCCTCGACAAGTTCCAGCTCGGTGCCGAGGTCGGGGATCGGGAAGACGGTCTCGAAGTTGAACCGCCGCTTGAGCGCCGCGCTCATCTCGTTGACGCCCCGGTCCCTGGTGTTCGCGGTGGCGATCACGTTGAACCCCTCGCGGGCGAACACCATGGCGTCGGCGCCCGGCAGCTCCGGGATGGCGAGCACCCGGTCGGACAGCGGGGAGAGCAGGCAGTCCTGCACCTCCAGCGGGCAGCGGGTGATCTCCTCGAAGCGGACCACCCGCCCCTCGGCCATGCCCCGCAGCAGCGGCGCCGGCACCAGCGCGCGCGGCGACGGGCCGTCCGCGACGAGCAGCGCGTAGTTCCACGAGTAGCGGATCTGGTCCTCGGTGGTCGCCGCGCCGCCCTGGATGGTCAGCGTGGAGTCGCCGCTGACCGCGGCGGCGAGCAGCTCCGACAGCAGCGACTTGGCGGTGCCGGGCTCGCCGACGAGCATCAGCCCGCGGCTGGTCGCCAGCGCCACGAGCGCCCGGTCGATCAGCGACGGGTCGCCGACGAACTTGCGCCGGATGCCGGCCGCCGGATCGCCGAGGATGAACCGGCGCGCGGCGCGCAGGCTCAGCCGCCAGCCGGGCGGGCGCGGATCGCTGTCGTCGGCGGCCAGCGCGGCCAGCTCGTCGGCGTACCGCACCTCGGCCGGGGGCCGCTGCGCCCGCTCGGCGGCCGGGGGCCGCTGGGCCCGCTCGGCGGCCGGGTCGAACGCGGTCACCGGGTCACCTCCGCCAGATCGCGCAGCACCTCGGAGACGGTGACGTCGTCCAGGTCGCGGAGGCGGACCTTGCCGCCGCGCGGGAACCAGTCGCCGTACGGCACGTCGTTGACCCAGATCGCCTCGATCTTCTGGTCGGGGAACATGTCCACCACCCCGACCGCGATGCCGGGATTGAGGTCGATCACCATGGCCCGACCGCCGGGGACCTCGCGTTCCAGCCAGCTCTGGATGCCGGCGTCCTGCGGGCTGCCGCGCCGCCAGCCCCGCCGTTCCAGGCTGAGCAGCCGCCCGGCCGGGACGGTGACGCCCATGTGCCGGTGCAGCAGCTTCTCCTTGCGCTCGGCCTCGTCCAGCCGGTACACCTCGCGGCCGAGCTGCGGGAAGGGCTGCAGGATCTCGTAGTCGGCGAGGACCTCCGCCCAGGCCGGCACCGCCGCGCCGAGCCGCAGCGGGTGCGCGATGGTGACGGTGGCGTCATCAGGCAGCGCGTACGTCTCGTCGTCGACGTCGGCGAGCGTGCGGTCCTCGGCCACCCGGAACGTGGCGCCCACCTGACCACGGCCGTCCACTGTGGCCCAGACCAGCCGGCGCACGACGTGCCACAGCAGTGGGTGGGACAGGAAGTAGCGGCGGAAGTCCGCGGCCGGCCACTGCCGCCCGGTCACCATGGCCGCCTCGAAGCGGCGGATCTGGTCGGCGGCGAGCGTACGCACGTCCTTCTTCAGGCCGGCGAAACGCTTGTGCGCGGCGGGCGCCAGCGTGGCGTCGTCCCGGGCGCCGGGCTTGGGCAGGTCCTTGCGGCGGACGCCGGTGCCGTCCACCACGTACGGCTTGAGCTGCTCGTCGAAGCCGACTGTGAACCGGCGCGGCCCGTAGTCGAGGACCAGGCTGCCGTCGGCGTCCAGCCCGAGGTCGGGCACCAGCCGGTCGCCGAGCTGCTCGGGCGTCAGGCCCAGCCCGTCGGCGACCTCGGTGACCTTGCGTGCCGCCTGCTCCCGCAGGCCCCGGAACTTCACCTTCTGGGAGATGCCGTAGAGGTGCATCAGCGCCACGTCGGTGCCGATCTGCGCCAGCACCTCCAGGCCGGTCACCGCCCGCGTGTGCTGGCTCTCGCCGGGCCAGGCCCGCACCAGCGGCGCGAGCTGCCGCGCGGTCGAGTCGTCACCGAGCAGCCCGAGCCCGGTGAACGCCCAGCTGTCCTTCGACGGCGAGCCGGCGCTCTGCCAGCTCTCGAACAGCACCCAGGCGAACTCTGCCAGGGAGTCGGTGTCACATGCCGCGCGGACGATCTCCAGCCCCGGGTACGGCTCGCCGAGCGCGGAGACGGCGAGCATGGTGCAGAGGTGGCGTACCGCCTCGGTCGGTAGCGCCGCCGAGCGGTCCCGCAGCAGCACCTGCGGCAGCACCGCCGGGTCCAGCCAGGCCGGGAGGCTCGGCATCCGGGCCGGGAGCTGGGCCAGCGGATCGGCGTCGAGCATCGCCGTGGCGGCGGTGAGCGCCTCCTGGCCGTGCTCCCGGGCCACGCCGAGGACCAGCTCGCGGTGCTCGGCGGCGAGCAGGCGCAGCGCCCGCTCGGCGGCCCGGCGGCGGGGACCGGTCGCGCCCAGGGCGGCCGGCAGCAGCGCCCGCGCGGCGTACTCCGGGTGCCGCCGCAGCCAGGCCCGGGCGACCGGGCGGGCCGACTTGAGCCGGTCGAGCCAGTCGGCCATCAGGTCGGCGACCTCAGCATCGGCGTACGGCAGCAGCGCCTCGCCGACGCTCTTCGGCGCGGTGCGGGCCAGGTGCAGCGCGGTGGGCAGCGCGTCCAGCTCGTACCGGCCGGCGAGGCGGCACATCCACTCGTCGGCGCCCCAGGACTCGTCGGGCCGCCAGGCCGGCAGCAGCGGACGGGCCAGCTCCTCGGTGGCCCGGACGAAGAAGTGGATCGCCTCGTACGATCCGGCGCGCCCGGCGGCGACCTCGGCGGCGAGCACGTTCAGATCGTTCCCGTGCCAGTAGCCGGCCCAGCCGGGCACGATCGCGGCCCACCGTTCCCGCTCCCCCGGCAGCCAGGCCGTGGCGGACCCGGCGGGCCGCTTCAGGCCGTCCACCACGGGCGGGGTGGCTCGTACGCGCCGGACCGACCAGGGCGGCGTCACCAGCACCGGCGGCAGCCGGTCCGGCCCGGCGACCGGCAGCGCCGAGGCGCTGTCGCGGACCCGCTCGACCCGCTCGCGCTGCGCCGGTTCCAACGCCGGCAGCGCGGCCTCGACCGCGGCCGGGTTGGCCAGTACGTGGGCGCGCAGCAACGTGGCCGCCTCCCGCGCCACCGGGCTGCGCCCGTCCGCGGCACCGGCCAGCAGGCGCACGCCGCGCACCGGGAAGCGGCGCAGCATCTCCGTCACCGCGGGCGGGACGTACCTGCGGTCCAGGCGGTCGAGCAGCGCCGCCATCGGCTCGTCGCCGGGCAGGGCCGACAGCAGTGACACGAGCAACTTGTGGCCGTCCGCGCGGGCGTGCTCGTGGTCGAACCAGCCGACCAGCACCGGCGCGATCGGCGGCCCGACCGCCGCGGTGACGGTGGCGATCGGCGCCTGGTCGTAAATCAGCCGGTAGACCTGCAGGTGCCCGGCGAGGGTGTGGATCGCGTCCACGTCGTCGACCGCGCAGAGCAGCAGCTCGGCGAGGAGCGGACCCCCCTCGCGCGCCACGTCGGCGACGTCCTGGGCCACCCACTCCCGCTCGGTCGGCAGCAGGAACGAGGTGACCGCCCGCGCCGCCAGCGGCCCGGACCGGTACGGGACCAGGGCGGCGCGGACCGCTGCGTAGTCGGCCTCGCCGGCCGCCACGAGGTGCGCGCGGACCCGGCGTAGCACCCACTGGTGCAGGCGCCAGTGGCCGTAGTTGTGTGCGTTGTTCGCCTCGGTGCGCCTCAGCGGAAGTGAAGACGCCACTCCGGTGCCGGCCACGGTGATCTGCTCGGTCGCGGCGACCGCCACGCCGGCCACGCCGAGATCGGCGACCAGCAGGTCGGCGAGGGCCAGACCCTGCTGTTCGCGCCCGTGATAGGCGAGCCCCACGGCCACCGCCGCCACCAGCGCGGCCCCGCCCAGCGGGCTGTGCTCGCCGTCGAGGTAGCCGCGCAGCGCCGGGCCCAGCTCCGGATCGTCGGTGGCCCGCGCGGTGGCGGCGACCTGGGCGGCCACCGAGTCCAGCACCTTCCGCCCGGCGGCCCGGCCCTTCGCGGCGCTCGGCAGGGCCAGGCCCGGTGCGCCGCCCCGGCGCGGGACCAGCATCCGCCGCCAGCCGGCCGGAACCTCGAACGCGTCCTCGTCCGGCAGCTCGCCGGCGGGCGACGCGGCCGACGGCGCGCCGGCCGGGTCGGCGCCGGCCAGGTCGACACCTGCCGGATCGGCGCCGGCCGCTTCCGGGTCGCGGCTCGGCGCTTCCGGCTCGACGGCCGGCGTTCCGGTGTGCCCGGCCGAGGGCGCGACTGTCGTCTCGGCGTACCCCTTGCGCAGTTTCTCCGCGATCAGCCGGTCGGCGTGCGCGGCGGCCTCGGCCGGCGAACCCAGTTCCTTGACCTGGGTGCGGCCCTGGGAGCCGATGGATCCATAGCGGACCGTCACCGTCGCGTCGCGCTGCCCGACCTCCCAGAACTTGGCCGAACCGCCGCCCACGAACTCGAATCTGCGCACACCGTCTCCTTGATCGCCCGCAGTGTGCGGGGACCATAACCGGCCCCACCGACACCCGTGACACCGCCGGCGTGCTACTCGATGGGCAGGGCCGTCGCGGTCCGGGTCCGGGCCGGCCACCCGGCCGGCAGCAGCGCTCCGAGCAGGGCCGTCAGCGGCCCGCCCAGCGCCAGCGCCGTCAGGAGGACCGGCCCGTACACGTCGAACAGCGTCGCCGGCGGCGCCACCCGTCCGGCACGGTTATCCCCGGTCGAGCCCGGGTACCGGAGCCGCATGGCGGAGTTGGCATCGCTCTGGATCGTCCGGCACGGCGAGAGCACGGCGAACGTGGCGGCCACGGCGGCCGAGACGTCCGGCGCCGAGCTGATCGACCTCACCCACCGGGACGCGGACGTGCCGCTGTCGCCGACCGGCGAGGAGCAGGCGCGGGCGACCGGCCGCTGGCTGGCCGGGCTGCCGGAATCGCGGCGCCCGGACGTGGCGGTGGTGTCGCCCTACCTGCGGGCGGCGCGGACCGCCGAGCTGGCGCTCGGCGGCACCGGGATCCCGGCCAGCGTCGACGAGCGGCTGCGCGACCGGGAGCTGGGCATCCTCGACGGGCTCACCGCCCACGGCGTGACCCGGCGCTACCCGGAGGAGGCGCAACGGCGTACCCGGCTGGGCAAGTTCTACTACCGGCCGCCCGGCGGCGAGTCGTGGACCGACGTGGCGCTGCGGCTGCGGGCGCTGCTCGGCGACCTGCGCCGCGACCACGACGGGGGCCGGGTGCTGCTGTTCGGCCACGACGCGCTCGTCTTCCTGCTGCGCTATCTGGTGGAAGGGCTCACCGAGGCGGAGCTGATGGCGCTGACCCGCGAGCACGTGATCGCCAACTGCTCGGTCACCGGCTGGCACGCGGACGACGCCGGCCGGCTCGTGCCGGACGTGTTCAACGACGTCGCTCACCTGCACCAGCAGGGGGCGAAGCCCACCAGGGAGGACGAGGTCCATGCCGAGCCGGTCTGACGTGATCACCCCCGCGCTGCTGCGGGACTGGGCGCTGCCGGTGCCCACCGGCGGCAAGGAGGCTCGCGGCACCGTGCTGGTGGTCGGCGGCTCCCGGTTCACCCCCGGCGCGGTGCTGCTCGCCGGGGTGGCCGCGCTGCGGGCCGGGGCCGGCGTGCTCCAGCTCGCCGCGGCCGAGTCGACGGCCACGTCGCTGAGCATCCAGGTGCCCGAGGCGTTGGTGGTCGGCCTGCCGGAGACCGACGACGGCGCGGTCCGCGGCGACCCGGGGGACGTGCTCCGCGGCCTGGTCACCGAGGCGGACGTGGTGGCCGTCGGCCCCGGCCTGAAGGACATCGACGCCACCGGAGAGCTGCTGCGCCTGGTGCTGGACGCGGCCGGCCCGGACACCGCGCTGGTGCTCGACGCGTACGCGCTCGGCGCGCTCAGCCACGCGCCGGACCTGCTGGCCGGCTCCGGCCGCAAGGTGGTGCTCACCCCCAACCGCACCGAGGCGCGGCACCTGCTGGGCCGCGAGCCGGGCGACGACCTGGACACCGAGGCGGTGGAACTGGCCGGCCGGTACGACGCGGTCGTCTCGCTGTACGGCCACATCGCGACACCGGACGGCCGGGCCTGGCGCGAGGAGAGCGGTGACGCCGGCCTGGGCACCTCGGGCAGCGGCGACGTGCGGTCCGGGCTGCTCGCGGGCCTGCTCTCCCGGGGGGCCGACCCGGCGCAGGCGGCCTGCTGGGCGGCGTTCGCGCACGCGGTGAGCGGGCAGCGGCTCGTCCCCCGGTACGGGCGGATCGGCTTCCTGGCCCGGGAACTGCTGGACGAGATCCCCTACACGATCGCCACTGTCTGACGATCCACTTCATCCCGCTCGCGACAGGTGTAACACCCCGGAGGGTGGCGGCGCTGGACCGGGCGAGGCCGGTACTCCGCCGTGCCTCCGCCCGGACCGCAGCCCGCACAGGTTGCGGTCCACGCACGAACCCCTGGGAGTCTGTGTGAACAATCTCCGTCGCAAGACACTCGCCGCGGCGTCGGCACTGACGCTCGGCGCCGGGCTCGCCCTCGTGGGCGGCACGTCGCCGGCCGCGGCCGTCGGGCCGGAAACCTCTTACCTGGTGCTCGCCCCGCAGGGCAACAGCACCGCCAAGGCCGCCGCCCGCGTGGCGGCCGCCGACGGCACCGTGGTGGCCGCGTACGACAAGATCGGCGTGCTGGTCGTGCGCTCGTCCGCCCCGGACTTCGCCACCCGCGTGGCGGGCGCCGGCGTCGAGTCGGTCGCCTCCACCGCCGGCCTGGGCACCGCCCTGAACGAGGGCGAGACGGTCGAGGTGCCGGCCGCCGCCGTCGCCGCGGCCACCGGCGACCCGACCGCCGAGCCGCTCTACGGCCAGCAGTGGGACATGGACATGATCCGCGTCCCGCAGGCGCACTCGGTGACCGGCGGCAGCCCGTCGGTGGTGGTGGGTGTGCTGGACAGCGGCATCTCCAGCAGTCACCCGGACCTGGCGACCCAGATCGCGAGGGACAAGAGCGCCTCCTGCGTGGGCGGCGTCCCGAACACCGCCGAGGCCGCGTGGAACCCCACCACCAGCGACCACGGCACCCACGTGGCCGGCACCATCGCCGCCGCCGTGAACGGCGTCGGGGTCACCGGTGTCGCCCCGGGCGTGAAGGTCGCCGCCGTCAAGGTCGTCAACGACGACGGCTACATCTTCCCGGAGGCGGCCGTCTGCGGGTTCATGTGGGCCGCCGAGCACGGCATGCAGCTCACCAACAACAGCTACTACATCGACCCGTGGGAGCTGAACTGCCGCAACGACGCGCGTCAGCGCCCGGTGTGGAAGGCCGTGCAGCGGGCCCTGCGCTACTCGCAGTCCCAGGGTGTGCTGCACGTCGCGTCGGCCGGCAACTCGAACTACGACCTGGCCCACAAGATCACCGACACCGGCAGCCCGAACAACGGCACGCCGGAGGAGCGGGAGAACCTCACGAACGCCTGCCTCGACCTGCCGGCCGAGGCCCCGGGCGTGGTGACCGTCGCCGCTGTCGGCCCGACCGGTGAGAAGAGCTACTACTCCTCGTACGGCCAGGGCGTGATCGACGTGACCGCGCCGGGTGGCGACACCCGCTTCCGGACCCAGGGCGCCCGCTCGACGTCCACCGACGGCATCCTGTCCACCACCTGGTCGCCCACCACTGGTAACGGGTGGGGCTACAAGCAGGGCACCTCGATGTCCGGCCCGCACGCCACCGGCGTCGCGGCGCTGGCACTGTCCGCGCACCCGGGCATGACGCCGGGTCAGCTCTCCTCGTTCCTGGAGCGCACGGCGGTGGCGAAGTCCTGCCCGTCGGGCGTCTACAACCCGGTGCCGCTGATCTCGGCGGGCCCGAACGCGTACGACGCGACCTGCTCCGGCGGGAAGCGCAACGGGTTCTACGGTGCCGGCGTCGTCGACGCGTACAACGCGGTGAAGTAACTCGGAGCCGCGTGGACCGGGCCCGGCGATTTACGCCGGGCCCGGTCTGTTTGTCCTGGTGAGGCGCCGGGTAGGGGGGCACCGTCAGCCGACTTAGGAGGTAACCGGTGTCCACCGACGCGATCGTCCTGCTCAAGGAGGACCACAAGGAGATCCGCCGCCTGTTCAAGGCCTTCCAGGAGGCCGAGGAGGGCCCGGCGAGCAAGCGCGGGAAGATCGTCGGGCAGATCCTCGAAGCCCTGACGGTGCACACCTACCTGGAGAACGAGGTGATGTACCCGGAGGTCCGCAAGCTGGTGCCCGAGGTCGAGGACGACGTCCTGGAGTCGTACGAGGAGCACCACGTCGCGGACGTGCTCTGCTTCGAGCTGTTCACCATGGACGCCGACGACGAGCGGTACAACGCCAAGACGACGGTGCTGATCGAGAACGTCCTGCACCACATCGAGGAGGAGGAGCAGGAGTGGTTCCCGAAGGTCCGCGAGGCGCTCGGCCGTAACCAGCTCCAGGAGATCGGCCAGCGGATGCTGGACCTGCGCCCGAAGGCGCCGAAGACGCCGACCGCCCCGAAGGCGCTGAAGAAGTCGCTGGACGCGGTGGTCGCCTGACAGGCCCGGAACGCGAGCGGGACCGCCCCGGACACAGGGCGGTCCCGCTCGCGTTCCGGCTCAGTCGCCCGAGCCGGGCTCGGCCATCTTGCGGTGCTGCTCGGCCTTCAGCCGATCCGGGATGATCTTGCCGGCGGCCACCTGGATCTTGTTGACCAGCGAGCCGGCGGCGACCTTGTGCTCCCCCTTCACCAGCGCCTCGAACGCGTCCTCGGCCACCTTGCGGGGGTCGTCCTTGGGCCCCTGGCCGACCCGGGTGTCCTCCATGTCGGCCCGGTCGAAGAACTCGGTGTCGGTCGGGCCGGGCATCAGCGCGGTCACCGTGACGCCGGTGTCCTTCAGCTCGTTGCGCACCCCCTCGGCGAAGGACTGCACGAACGACTTCGAGGCGTTGTAGACCGCCTGGTAAGCCCCGGGCATGGTGGCGGCGATGGACGAGGTGAACAGCACCCGCCCGGCGCCCCGGCGAACCATGTCCGGCAGCAGCAGCTTGGCCAGGTGCACGGTCGAGCGGACGTTCAGGTCGATCACTGTGAGCTCGCCGGCCAGGTCGGTGCCGCCGACGAAGTCCCCGCCCTCGCCGCGCCCGGCGTTGAGCGCCAGCGCGTCCACCGGGCGGCCCAGGCCGGTCACCTCCCCGGCCAGCCGTTGCACCCCCTCGGGCGTGGCCAGGTCCACCCGGACCGGGTACACCTCCGGGCCGCCGTCGCGCCGCAGGTCACCCGCCGCCCGCTCGATCGCCGCGTCCTCGGCGGCGACCACCACGTCGTACCCGTGCTCGACGAACTGGACCGCCAGCTCGTACCCGATGCCGCTGGACGCGCCGGTCACCACGGCGAGCGGCCGTCCGGTGGTCGGTGTGGTCATGGTCGTGCCTCCTCTCCCCCGGGCCGGGCCGGGGCAGGCCCTCCCCCACGTGTGCCCCGCCAGGGGCGGCCCAACCCCGCAGGTCCCCGCCGGGCCGGTAGGATCGGCACGGGCCGTGACTGGCGCGTGGAGATGGAGCACCATCGGGGAGCGGCCTCGTCATGAGGACGCATGCCGAGCGCCTGGGCCTTCCGCACGTCACCTGGAGGTCGCATGTCGCGCAACGCCGAGTCCACCGCCTTCCGCAACGCGCTGGAGGTCGTCCGCGGCGTCGAGCCGCGCGTGGCCGACGCCATCGCCGCGGAACTGGCCGACCAGCGCGAGTCGCTCAAGCTCATCGCCAGCGAGAACTACGCCTCCCCCGCGACGCTGCTGGCCATGGGCAACTGGTTCAGCGACAAGTACGCCGAGGGCACCGTCGGGCGCCGGTTCTACGCCGGCTGCCAGAACGTCGACACCGTCGAGGCGCTCGCCGCCGAGCACGCGCGGGAGCTGTTCGGCGCGTCCCACGCGTACGTGCAGCCGCACTCGGGCATCGACGCCAACCTGGTCGCGTTCTGGGCGATCCTGGCCGACCGGGTCGAGTCCCCCGCGCTGCGCAAGGCGCAGGCCCGCCAGGTGAACGACCTCACCGAGGCGGACTGGTTCGCGCTGCGCCGCGAGCTGGGCAACCAGCGGATGCTCGGCATGTCGCTGGACGCCGGGGGCCACCTCACCCACGGCTTCCGGCCGAACATCTCCGGCAAGATGTTCGACCAGCGCAGCTACGGCACCGACCCGGCCACCGGCCTGATCGACTACGACCGGGTGGCCGAGGCGGCCCGCGAGTTCAAGCCGCTGATCCTGGTCGCCGGTTACTCCGCGTACCCGCGGAAGGTCAATTTCCGGATCATGCGGGAGATCGCCGACTCGGTCGGCGCCACGTTCATGGTCGACATGGCCCACTTCGCCGGGCTGGTCGCCGGCAAGGTGTTCACCGGCGACTTCGACCCGGTGCCGCACGCGCACATCGTCACCACCACCACGCACAAGTCGCTGCGCGGCCCGCGCGGCGGCATGGTGCTCTGCGGCCCGGAGCTGGCCGACCAGGTCGACCGGGGCTGCCCGATGGTGCTCGGCGGGCCGCTGCCGCACGTGATGGCCGCCAAGGCCGTCGCGCTGGCCGAGGCACGCCGCCCCGACTTCGCCGACTACGCCCAGCGGATCGTGGACAACGCTCAGGCGCTCGCCGACGGGCTGCTGCGCCGGGGCGCGACGCTGGTCACCGGCGGCACCGACAACCACCTGGTGCTCATCGACGTGTCCGGGTACGGCCTGACCGGCCGGCAGGCCGAGCAGGCGCTGCTGGACTCGGGCATCGTGACCAACCGCAACTCGGTGCCGCAGGACCCGAACGGCGCCTGGTACACCTCCGGCATCCGCATCGGCACCCCGGCGCTGACCACCCGGGGCCTCGGCGCCGCCGAGATGGACGCCACCGCCGAGCTGATCCACACCGTGCTCAGCCAGACCGCGCCGGGCACCGGGCCGGACGGCGCCCCGTCGAAGGCGAAGTACGTGCTGGACCCGGCCGTCGCCGATTCCGTCGGCAAGCAGGCCGCCGACCTGCTCACCCCGTTCCCGCTCTACCCGGCGGTCGACCTGGGCTGAGCGCCCGACCGACACGAGGCGGCGCCCCGGGAGAACGAGTCTCCCGGGGCGCCGGCGGTTACGGGTGGTCAGCGCAGCGGGCGCTTGAGGTGGTAGCGGTGGACCTCGGTGCTGCCCTGCACGTTGTTCACGTCCTCGGCGGCCGAGACCAGTTCCCAGCCCTCCCGGCCGACCCGGTTGAGGTGGGCGATGGCGGTGTCGCCGTACGCGGTCACGTCGGTGCGTGAACCGTCCGGGCCGTACCACACGAACGAGACGTGGAAATTGCGACCCTGACCCTGATACCGACGAACGAGCAACGCGTACTCCCAGGTAACCATTCGTCCATTATCAACAGTCGAACGGCCTCAGGAAACACGCACGGTGCCGGACGGCTGACACTGCGGTGTCGCCTCGTGCGCGATGGTGTCGGTGACCAGCGCGGCGAGCCGGTCCAGCCCGAGATCGATCGACTCCGGTGTGACAGCGCTCACCGAAAGGCGCAGCGCGTTCACCGGCGTGCCCGCGTCGTAGAAGTGGGCCATCGGGGTCCAGAGCACGCCGTACTCGCGCGCCGAGCGGTGCAGCAGCGCGTCGTCGACGGCGAACGGCACGCTCACCACCACGAAGAACCCGCCCGCCGGGACGGTCCAGGTGACCGGGCCGCCGGCCGGGAAGCGCCGGGCCAGGCCGTCGACCAGATGCCGCAGGTTGCGGGCGTAAGCGGCCCGCTCCCGCACGTTCGCGGCCACCAGCGAGCAGTCGTGCGCCAGCAGCGCGCCGCCGATCACCGCCTGGCTGATCGGTGACGTGTTCACCGTGACCATGCTCTTGATCTTGGCGAGGTGGTCGGCGAGCGGCGCCACGGCGCCGCCGGCCTCGCCCACACGCTGGTCGGCGACCACGTAGCCGACCCGGGCGCCGGGCAGCACGGTCTTGGCGAACGAGCCGAGGTAGACCACCCGGCGCGCGGTGTCCAGCGCCTTGAGGGTGGGCCGCCGGTCGGTGCCGTCGGCCGGGAACAGGCCGTACGGGTTGTCCTCGATCAGCAGCAGGTCCTCCTCGGCGGCCAGGTCCAGCAGCCGCCGCCGCTGCGCGGTGTCCATGCTGACCCCGGACGGGTTGGCGAAGTCGGGCATCACGTAGCAGCCCCGGGGCCGCAGCCCTTCCGCGCGGGCCCGCCGCACCCCGGCCCGCAGGCCGGCCAGGTCGACGCCGTCCGGCCCGCCGTCCACCGGGCGTACCGGCAGGTCGACCAGGCGGGCCGCGCCGGTGAGCCCGACGTACGTGGGCGCGACGGCGAACAGCACGTCGTCCGGGCCGGCCCGCAGCGCGCGCAGCACCAGGAACATCGCCTCCTGGCAGCCGACCGTCACCACTATCGACTCCGGGTCGGCGGTGAGTCCCTCGTCCACGGCGAGATGCCGGGCGATCAGGTGGTGCACGATGCCCTTGGTGCGGCCGTACTGCAACAGCGTCCGGTCCACAGCGGCCCGGTCCAGCCCGACGTCCTCGGCCAGGTGGCGGCGGAAACGGTCCAGGTGCTCGTGCAGCAGCGTGGAGTCGAAGAACTCCTCGTACGGCCGGCCGGCCGCCAGCGACACCGCGTCCGGGTAGTGCTGCGCCACCTCGTTGAGGAAGTTCATCGAGTTCAGCGCCGGGTCGCCGACGCTGCCGTGCAGCGCCGTGACGGCCAGGTCGACCGGTTCCACGTCAGTCTCCGATCCGGGTAGGCAACCGCCGGGCCGAGGCCGGGTCGGGGCAGCCGCTGAGGATGAGCGCGTCGCGCAGTTCCGCCGAGAGCAGCGCCAGCGCCGCCTCGGCGCCGGCCCGGCCGCCCGCCGCGAGCGCCCAGAGCAGCGGCCGACCGAGCAGCACACCGTCCGCGCCGAGCGCCAGCGCGCGCAGCACGTCGACGCCGCCGCGGACGCCGCTGTCCAGCAGCACCGCGCACCGCTCGTCAACCGCCTCGACCACCTCCGGCAGCATGGTCGCGCTCGCCGGGGCGGCGTCGAGCTGGCGGCCGCCGTGGTTGGAGACCACCACGGCGTCCACGCCGGCGTCCGCGGCGCGGGCCGCGTCGCGCGGGTCCAGGATGCCCTTCACGAGTAACGGCACCCGGGTACGCGCGCGCAGCCACTCCAGGTCCGCCCAGCTCAGCGCCGGGGCGAAGACCGCGCCGGTGTGCACCGCCACCGCCGAGACACCCGGGGTGCCCTGGTGGGCCAGGTCGTCCCGCCCGCCGGGCAGGTTCGCGGCGGTGACGTGCGGCGGCAGCGCGAAGCCGTTGCGCGCGTCGCGCAGCCGCCGCCCGAGCACCGGCACGTCCACAGTCACCATCACCGCCGCGCAGCCGGCCGCCTCCGCCCGGTCCAGCAGGTCGGCCACCAGTGCCCGGTCGCGCAGCCAGTACAGCTGGAACCACACCGTCGCGCCGGTCGCCGCGATCTCCTCGATCGGGGTGCTGGACAGCGTGCTGATCACGTACGGCACGCCCGCCGCGCGGGCCGCCGCCGCCAGCGCCGGCTCGCCGTCGGGGTGCAGCAACCGCTGGTACGCCATCGGCGCGACGGCCACCGGCAACGCGGCCCGGCCGCCGGGTAGCGCCGCCTCCGTGGAGGGGTCGTCCACCCCGGCCAGCATCCGGGGCAGCACCGCCACCCGGTCCAGCGCGGCCCGGTTCGCCGCCAGGGCGGTCTCGGTGCCGCTGCCGCCGTCGACGAAGTCCCACACGTCGGCCGGCAGCACGGCCCGGGCCAGCGCGGCGAACTCGGCCAGGCTGGCCGGCGGCACGAACCCGCCCGCAGCGTCGCCGGCCGCGTCAGCCATGGCCGCCCGTGCCCACGGTGCTCCCGGCCGGATCCACGCCCGCCACCGGTTCGGCCGGGCGGGCCGCGGCGTCCAGCCCGAACGCGCGGCGCAGGAACGCGGCGGCGCGTTCCTGCGCTTCCCGGCCCGCGTCGAACACGCCGGGCATGGCGAAGAACCCGTGCACCATGCCCGGGTAGTCGTCCGTCTCGGTCGGCACCCCGGCCTCGCGGAGCCGCTCCGCGTACCGCAGACCCTCGTCGCGCAGCGGATCGTGCCCGGCGGTGATCACGAACGCCGGGGGCAGGCCGGACAGGTCCTCGGCGAGCAGCGGCGACGCCAGCGGGTGGGCGGCGTCGCCGGGGTCGGCGAGGTAGTGGCCGCGGTACCAGCCGACCGAGTGCTTGTTGAACAGCAGCGGATCCTCGTCGTCGGCCGGCCGGCGACCGGGCCGCTGGTCGGTGTTCGGGTAGACCAGCAACTGGGCGGCGAGCCGGGGGCCGCCGTCGGCGCGGGCCAGCAGCGTGACCACGGCGGCCAGGTTTCCGCCCGCGCTGTCGCCGCCCACCGCCAGCCGGTCGGGGTCGACGCGGAACTCCTCGGCGTGCGCCGCGAGGTGCCGCAGCGCGGCGTGGCAGTCCTCCACGGCCGCCGGGAACGGATGCTCCGGGGCCAGCCGGTAGCCGACCGTCACGGTCTGCGCGCCGGTGAGGTTGACCAGCCGGCGGCAGATCCCGTCGGCGGTGTCGACGCTGCCGAGCGTCCATCCGCCCCCGAAGAAGTAGACGAGCGTGGGCAGCGGGCCGTCGCCGTCCGGCCGGTGGATCCGCACCGGCAGCGGCCCGCCCGGGCCGGGCACCGTCGTGTCGCGTACCTCGGCGACCGGCTCGACCGCGCCGGAGCCGGCGCGGATCGCGGCGAGGTCGGCGGCGCGGGCCTGCGCGAGCGTCTGGGTGTAGAGCGGCACGGTGCCGGCGGCGGCCCGCACGGCCCGCCACGCGACCACCTGAGGATCGAGTGTCATCCGGCCTCCCCGGTGGTGACGAAGAGTTTGTCGATACCGCGCAGGAACAGGCTCCCGCTGTACGTGTAGGGCTGGGTGACGGCGAGCCGGGGGAAGCGCGCGAACAGGCGCGGCAGCGCCAGCCGGCCCTCCAGCCGGGACACCGCCGAGCCGAGGCAGAAGTGCAGCCCGACGCCGAAGGCCAGCGACGGCGGACCGTCGCGGTGCGGGTCGAAGCGGTCCGGGTCGGGGAACCGTGCCGGGTCACGGTTGGCGGCGGCGATGAGCAGCAGCACGTTGTCGTCGCGGTCGATCGGCACGCCGCCGAGGTCGACGCCGGCCGGCGCGGAGCGGGCCAGGAAGTGCACCGGGCTCTCCATCCGCAACACCTCCTCGACGCAGCCGCGCGCCAGCGCGTCGTCGCCCGGCAGCGCGGCGGTCACGTCCGGGTGGTCCAGCAGCAGCGGCAGGCCGTTGCTGAACATGTAGACGGTGGTGACGAAGCTGGCGTTGAACAGCACGATCAGGTTACTGATCAACTCCTCCTCGGCGAGGTCGACGCCGCCCGCGTCGAGCACCTCGACCAAGCCGCTGATCAGGTCGTGGCCGGGCGTACGGCGGCGGTGGGCGATCAGGTCCCGGTAGTAGGCGCGCAGCTCCTCGGCGGCCTGGTTGGCCCGGGCCAGCCGCTCCGGCGTCTTGCCGGCGACGTCCATGTACTCGTCGATCCAGTCGACCCGCTGCCGGTACCAGGACAGGTCGGCCGCGGGCAGGCCGATGAACTCGGCCATCACCAGCGCCGGGACCGGGTACGCGAAGTCGGCCACGAAGTCCACCTCGTGCCCGCCCGCGCCCGCCTCGGCCATGTAATCCAGGCGTTCGGCGACGATCCGCTCGATCACCGGCTCCAGCGCGCCCAGGCGGCGCGGGGTGAACGTCTTGGCGAACACCGCGCGCATCCGGGTGTGGTCCGGGGGGTTGACGAACATCATCGAGGTGAGGAACGTGCGCAGGATCTCCTGCTCCTCCCAGCCGGGCGGGAAACCCTTGTACCAGCCGGGATCGCGCAGGATCTGGTCGACCACGTCGTATCCGCCCGCGACCGCGCTGACGGTGCTGTGCTCGGCCCGGGCCGGAACGGCGTTTATCGGCCCGTGCTCGTGCAGGGCCGCGTAGAAGGGATAGGGGTCCTGCCGGCCCTGTTCACTGTAGAGCCCGGTCAGGATGTCGCTGACGTCCACTGTCTTTCCTCCCCAGGAAACGGCGGCGGGGGCGGCGTCGTGTCGACCGCCGCCCCCGCCCGGTGTCACAGTCCGAGCAGCTTCAGTGGCACGGCGTTCGCCATCACCGCGGCGCCCGTGTCGTTCGGGTGGATGTGGTCACCCGAGTCGTACGCCGGCAGCAGCCGGGTCGGCTGGGCCGGATCCCGCATCACCGCGTCGAAGTCGACGACGCCGTCGAACTCGGCCCGGCCCGGTCCACGCAGCCAGGCGTTCACCGCCTGCCGGGTGGCGTCCTTCTCCGGCGTCCACACGCCCGGCCCGCCGTTGCCCTCGTACGGCATGAGCGTGCCGGCGATGCTGGTCAGGCCGCGCGCCTGGACCTGCCGGTTGAGCTGGCGCAGCGAGGCGATGATCGCCTCCGGGCTGTCGTCGTTCATCCAGATGTCGTTGATGCCCAGGTGGGTGATGACGGTACGCACCCCGGTCTGCGGGAACACGTCCTCGTTGAGCCGGGCCAGCGCGTTCGGGCCCAGCTCGTAGTAGCCGGGGAACCCGCCCGCGCCGGGCTCGGTGCCCTCGTGGTTGAGCCGGTTGCCGGCCAGGCTGAGGTTGAGCACGCCCGGGGTACGCGGGTCCGGGCGGGCGTCGATCAGCCGCTTGGCCAGCAGGTCCGGCCAGCGGCGGTCGGCGTTGACGGTGCTGCCGTTGCCGTCGCCGATGGAGTCGCCGAGCACCACCACCGAACCGGGCGTGACCTTGCGTTCCACGTCGATGCCGGACAGGAACATCCAGCAGCAGTTGGGCCGGATGGTGAAGCCCGTGCCGTCGGCCGCCGAGGTGAGGTCGGTGGCGCCGATGAAGTTGGTGACCCGGGACTGGCCGTGGAACGTGACCGGCCCGGTGAGCACCGGGAAGTACAGCGTGACGACCAGGTCCTCCTGCTCGGCCACCGGGAAGGCCACCGGGTCGCTGAGCAGCTCGGCGCCCTTGTTGATGGTCGCCGAGCCACCGCCGGAGAACGTCAGCTGGCGGACGCTCGCCGGCACGATGTCGGACAGGTCGTCGGCGGTGGCGGTGTTCGGCCGGGCGATCGTGGCCCGGCCGACCTGGACGGCCTGCTGGCCGTACAGGTTGGTCAGCCGCACCCGCAGCCGCGGCCCGCCCACCGAGGTCTGCACCGTCATCCGGATGCTCTGGTTGTTCAGGCCGGTCTCGGTCAGGCCCACGTTGTTCCCGCGGGTCACCGCCGCGGCCCAGGTTCCGGCCCACTCGGCGCGCCCGTGCCCGGCGGGGTCGTTCCCGGTCGGGCCGGCGCTCGCGGTGACCGCCGGGGTGGCGGCGATCAGCAGCGTGACGGCGGAAGCTATGACGTGCCATCTCTTCGGGGTCGGCATCGATCCTCCATGGTCGGCAGCCCCGGGCGTGACGCGGTCAGCGACACGGCCCGGGCGATGGACCGGAAACTAGCTTCCGGCCGCGACGAGCGTCAATCAACCTGATCGACATGATCAAATGCCCGCGGGACGGGACGCGGCGACGATCGGCTCTGTCCGCCGTGGACCGCCGCTACCTAGGCTCGGGGCTGGCGGCGGTGCGGTCGCCGACAGTGGCACCTGCCGTCATGTCCCGGCCCTGACCTGGCCGGACGCCGCTCGCGGACGATGATGGGGGCTGCCCGATGACCGACCGGCCGAACTACGTGCACGAGGCGCTGGAGCTGTTCGCCGGGTTCGGCGACCGGGAGGCGCTCGTCGGCGGCGGACGCCGCCTCACCTACCCCCAGGTCGCCGCCGAGGTGCGCGGCCTGGCCGCCGCACTGCGCCACCACGGGGTACGCCCCGGCGCGGCGGTGCTCGTGATGCTCGGCAACACGGTCGAGGGTCCGCTGCTGCAACTGGGGTTGCACCTGCTCGGCTGCCGGACCATGTGGGTCGCGCCGGTGACCTCGCGGCGGGAGGTCGACGAGTTCGTCGCGCTGTCCGCGCCGGAGGCGTTCGTGTACGACCCGCGTGACGCGCAGGCGGTCCAGGTCGCCGCGGGGCTGTCCGGCGTGCCGGTGCTCTGCCTCGGCCCCGGCGGCGCCGGACCGGACCTGACCGCCGGGGCCACCGGGCCGGCCGCGGACCTGCCCGCCGGGGTGCCCGCGCCGGAGTCGTTCCTGCAGACCAGCGGCACCACCGGCACGCCGAAGCTGGTGCACCACCGGGAGAGCTTCTACCGGCAGGTGCTCGCGCTCGCCGCCGACTTCCGGGGCGCCGGGTTCCCGCTGCTGCGGCACCTGTCGCACTCCCCGATGTGGCTGGCCAGCGGCCAGATCACCACACTGTTCAACCTGTTCACCGGCGGTGTGCTGTTCCTGCGCGAGCAGTGGGACCCGGCCGCGTTCATCGCCACGGTGGACGCCGAACGGCTCACCTCCACGTTCGTCACCCCGCCGATGCTCTACGAGGTGCTCGACCACCCCGACCTGCCGGGCGCCGACTTCTCCGCGATGTTCATGTTCAACGTGGGGGCCGGGCCCGCCGCGCCGGCCCGGCTGCGCCAGGCCATCGCCCGCTTCGGCCCGTGCCTGCGCATCGTGTACGGGCTCAGCGAGGCGGTCGTCATCTGCGCGCTGCCCGGGCTCACCGAGGATCCGGAGCACCCGGAGCGGCTGCGTTCCTGCGGCCGCCCGTACGGCGACGTGACGGTGGAGATCCGCGACGCCGACGGGCGGGTGCTGCCGGCCGGCGAGGACGGCGAGGTGTGGGCGCGCACCAAGCTGAGTTTCGCCGGATACCACGGCCAGCCGGAGCTGACCGCCGACACGCTCGTCGACGGCTGGGTCCGCACCCGCGACATCGGCCACCTCGACGCCGACGGCTACCTCTATCTGGTCGACCGGTTACAGGATCGGATCCTCACCCGGCAGCGCAGCTGGCCGATCTACTCCCGCCCGATCGAGGACGTGCTCGCCGGCCACCCCGAGGTACGCGCCGCCGCCGTGATCGGCGTGCCCGACCCGGTGGCCGGGGAGCTGCCGCACGCGTACGTGGTGCCCGCGCCGGGGGCGTCGGTGACCGGCGAGGAGCTGATCGCGCTCGTGGTCGGGGAGCTGAGCGAGACCTGGGCGCCCGGCGCCGTGGAGTTCGTCGACGCGCTGCCGCTGAACCGGTCGGCGAAGGTGGACAAGCGGGCGTTGCGGGCCCGGTACGCCGCCGCTCACCCGGCCGGCGCCGATCCGATCGGCAGTCCGGCGTGAACCCGCGCCGGGAGTTGTACACCCTGGTCGGCGCCGACCTGCTGTCCAACCTCGGCACCCGGATCTCGGTGGTCGCCATCCCCTGGCTGGTGCTGGAGACCACCGGCAGCCCCACCAAGATGGGCCTGGTGGCGGCGGCGGAGACGCTGCCGTACATGCTCTCCAGCGCGCTGGCGACACCGTGGGCGGACCGGTTCGGGGTACGCCGTACCTCGGTGTTCGTGGACGCGGCGAGCGCCGCCGCGATGGCCGTGGTGGCGCTGGCGCCCTGGCTCGGATTCGGCGCGTTGCTGGTGCTGGTGGCGATCGCCGGCGGGCTGCGGGGCATCGGCGACCGGGTCAAGCACGTGCTGTTCAAACCGGCCGCCGAGCGGGCGGGGGTGCCGCTGATCCGGCTCACCAGCGCCTACGACGGTCTGGCCCGGGGCATGACGCTGTTCGGCGCGGTGCTCGGCGGGCTGCTCATCGACTGGGTCGGGCTGACCCGGGCCATCTGGATCGACGCGGCCACGTTCGCGGTCTGTGCGCTGCTGATCGGCGTGCTGGTCCGGCCGTCCGCACCGGCCGAGCCCGCGCCCCGGGAGCCGTACCTGCGGGCGCTGCGCGGTGGCTTCGCGTACCTGCGCACCGACCGGACGCTCATGACGATGCTGATCGTTGTCTCGGTGTCCAACATGTTCGCCAACGCCAGCGTCGCGGTCTGGATCCCGCTCTGGGTCAAGCAGGTGCTCGGCGACCCGGCCGGATTCGGTCTGCTGCTCGGCGTCTTCTCGGCCGGCGCGCTGCTGGGCAATGTGCTGTTCACGGTGTTCGGCACCCGGCTGCCGGCCGGTACGACGTTCGCGCTGGGGCTGACGCTCAGCGGCGCGCCCCGGCTGCTCGCGCTGGCGCTCAGCGACGACCTGGTGGTGGTGCTCGTGGTGACGTTCCTGTCCGGCATCGGCATCGCGGCGGTGAACCCGCTGCTCGGCGCGGCGCTCTACCAGCGGGTGCCGGGCGAGCTGCAGACCCGGGTGCTGGGTATCTCCGGATCGGTGGCGTTCCTCGGCCTGCCGGTGGGCGCGCTGCTCGGCGGCTGGTCGGTGGCGCTGTTCGACCTGGCCCCGGCGCTGCTGGTGATGTCGGTGGTCTGCCTGCTGCTGACCGTGGGACCGCTGCTGCTCACCCGCGCGTCCCGGCGCCCGGAGGTGGAGCCGGCCACGCCGACACCGGTCTGAGCCCTGCCGGTCCGAGCCGGCGTGTCGGTGGGCGCCGGTAGGGTCGGGGCCATGGCGACCTGGGACGACGTGCGGCGCATCGCGCTGGCCCTGCCCGAGACCACCGAGCGCGGCTCGCACGACGACCTGCCCGCCTGGCGGGTGCGCGACAAGATGTTCGTCTGGGAGCGGCCGCTGCGCCGCGGCGACCTGGAGGCGCTCGGCGACGCCGCGCCGGACGGCCCGATCCTCGGCGTCCGGGCGCCCGACCTGGGCGCCAAGGAGGCGCTGCTCGCCGACGACCCGGCGGTCTACTTCACCACGCCGCACTTCGACGGCTACCCGGCGGTGCTGGTGCGGCTCGACCGGATCGACGTGGACGAGCTGACCGAGCTGGTCACCGAGGCGTGGTACGCACGCGCCCCGAAGCGGCTCGCCGCCGCGCACCGGGCGCAGCAGGCATGACCGCGCCGGTGGAGGCGGTCGTCTTCGACATGGACGGCACGCTGATCGAGTCGCACGAGGTCGTGCCCGCCGCGTACCGGGCGGCGGTGCGCGCCGGGGGCGGCCCGGAATACACCGACGCCGAGGTCATCGCCGGCTACTCGCTGGGCTCCCCGATCGACCTGCTGTCGCACCTGCTGCGCCGGCCCGCCACCGACGGGGACCTGGCCGGCTACCACGCCGAGCTGTCCCGGATCGCCGGGCAGGTCTGCGTCTACCCCGGCGTCACGCAGATGCTCACCGAGCTCGCCGCCCGGGTGCCGGTGGGCTTGTTCACCGGTGGGAGCCACGTCGCGGCCGGCATCATGCTCGACCGGGTGGGCATCCTCGACCGGTTCGGGGTCGTCCTCGGCGGTGACCAGGTGTCCCGGCCCAAGCCGGCGCCCGACGGGGTGGAGCTGGCCTGCCGACGTCTCGGGGTGCCACCGAGCCGGGCCGCGTACGTGGGCGACTCGCCGCTGGACCTGCGCGCCGCCCGGGCGGCCGGGACCACAGCGGTGGCAGCCGCGTGGGGCCACCAGTACGATCCGGCCGAGCCTGCGGATCTGACCCTGTCCCACCCCGCGCAGGTGCTGTCCCTGCTCCCGGACTCCCTTCCCCCGCGCGGTCCGCTCGGCTAGCCTGCCGAGCATGCCATCGACGCTGACCGAGGCGACGGACCCGTGGTGCCTGCGGCCGGGTGAGGCCGCCGGCCTGCTGCGGGGGCATCCGTGGCGGCGGTTCGTGGTGCTCGGTGACAGCGTCGCGGAAGGACTGTGCGAACCGGTGGACGGCTACCCGGGCATCCAGTGGGCGGACCGGATCGCGGCGGAGCTGCGTGCCGTGCGACCGGAGTTGGCCTACCTGAACCTGGGTCGGCGCGGGCTGCGCGCACACGAGGTCCGGGCCACCCAGTTGGCCGACGCGCTGGCCTTCGAGCCGGACCTGGCCCTTGTGGTGTGCGGCGGCAACGACGCGTTCCGGTCCGCCTACGACCCGGAGGCGGTCGACGCCGAACTCACCACCATGATCGCCGCGCTGCGCGGCGCGGGTGCGGACGTGATCACCGTGGGCATGTTCGACGTGTCGCACAGCCCGGCGGTGCCGGACGCGCTGCGCGCGGGCCTGGGCGAGCGGATGCGCCGGCTGTCCCGGCACACCCGGGTCGTGGCCGAGCGGCTGGGCACGCTGCACGTGCACCTGACCGACCACCCGCTGGTGGCCGACCCGTCGCTCTACAGCAGCGACGGCCGGCACGGCAGCGCCCGCAGCGACGCCGTCGCCACCGCCGAGACGCTACGCGTCCTGGCCCGCCGCGACACGTCCGGCTCCCCGGAAAGGAACCCCGCGCCGCCGTCGGGGCGCGGCACGTCGGGCCGGTGAACAGTCCCCGGGAGGCCGCGGTGCCGTTCCGGTCCGTGCCCGCGGAGCGCGCTCTCGTGACAGCATCAACCGAGATCGAGCGGCTCGGCCTCACGGCGCGGGCGGTGGTGCTCGGCCCGGCCGAGTCACCGACCATGCGCGTCACGCTGTTCCGGGGCGGGGCACGGGTCGCCGTGGGCGCGGGAAAGGGAGCGGGTCCCCAGGGCGCGGCGAGCGCGCACTTCGAGGCCCTGGAACGCCATCTCATGTCTGCCCGGGACAGCCGCCGATGGACCACGGACGCCACGAGGCTGCTGCCGGCGAGCGCCGTGGCCGGACAGTCCGCCCTGGAGTCGGATCTGGTCGTACAGCGGTGGGCGGCGGAGTTACCGGACTCCGTCGCGGCATGTGCCTCGTACGGCGAGGTTCGTTATCCCACCTTCCTCACGGACCCGCGCTACTACCGGTGGCCGGTGGCGGGTGACGACGTCCGGCCGTACCGCAGTCTCCTGCGATACTCGTCCAGCCTGGGCACCGCGGCCGGCGTCGGCGTGGCGGAGGCCGTCTATCACGGCCTCTGCGAGCTGATCGAACACGACGGGCTCGGGCAGGCGCTGCTCCGGTGGTACGTCGCCGGAGTGCCGGACGTCGACCTCGTGCCGGCCGGGGACCTGCCGGACCATCTGCGGACACTGCACGCGCAGGCCGTACGGGCGGCCGGCGCACCCGTACACCTGCTCGACGTCACGACCGACCTGGACGTGCCGGTGTACCTGGCAGTCAGCCCGGCCGGCGGCGAGCCGACCCGGCTCGGGGCCGGCGCATCGCTCTGGGCCACCGACGCCGCGTCGCGTGCCCTCGGCGAGCTGATCCAGGTCTGTGCGCTCTCCTCACCGGCCGCCGGCTCGCCCGCGGTCCAGCGTCTGGCGGCCTGGCCCGCACTGCGACGATCTGCCCTGATGCCACTCGACGGGCTGCTCTCCGGGCCGGTGCGGGCGGTGCCGCTACGCGCGGACGTAGCCGGCGACGGCAGCCCGGGTTGGGGGCTGGAGCACGTCCGGCGGGCTCTGGCCCGTCGCGGCATCGACCACCACGTGTGCGAGGTCACGCCGGTCGGCTCACCGATCGCGGTGGCCACCACGATCGCCCCGGGGCTGGAACGCTTCAGCCTGGTGCGACACGGGGTGCCTGTCGTCCCGACCGGACGGGGATGGCACTTGTGGCCGTCGCCGGACCGGGCGATCATCAGCTGACCACATCCGGTCCTAACGATATGAGGACACATGTCTACTCAGGAGAATCGCTTCGTCCCCGGTGGCGGCAGCCTCTGCTTCCACCCCGGTGACGACGTCGAAGAGCCGATGGCTCAGGATCTCGGCATCGCCCCCGGTGGCGGCACCCTCTGCTTCCACCCCGGCGACGAGGAAGACGCGCCGACGCTTCGCCTCGCCGACGATCTGGCGGCGGACCTGCACCTCGCGCTGACCAGCATCGACGACCGCCACCTCGCCGTGCTGGCCTGAAGGAGGTTGTGACACGGCTCGTGGAGACAGCCGGCGTCGACGGAAGCCGGCTGTTTCACCGTGACTTCTCCCTCTGGTACCTCGCCCGGTCGATCTCCGTCGCCGGGACCGCCGCCAGCGCCGTAGCACTGCCGCTACTCGTCTACCGGACGAGCGCGTCCCCGACGCTGACCGCGGCGGTGGTCGGGCTCGAAGCCCTGCCGTACCTGCTGTTCGGGCTCTTCGCCGGAGCCGCCGCCGACCGCCTGCGGCGTAAGCGCATGATGATCATCGCAGACGTGTGCTGCGCGCTGCTGCTCGCCACCGTGCCGGTCGCCGCGTTGTTCGATGTGCTCGCCCCCTGGTACCTGCTCGTCGTGGCGTTCGGCGTGGGTTGCGGTTTCTGCTGGTTCGACGCGGCGGCGTGGGGCGCCTTCGTGCGCATCGTCGGCAAGCCGGGGATCACCCGGGCGAACAGCCTCATCTGGTCCACCGAGATCGTGCTGGAGATCGCCGCGCCCGCCGCCGCTGGACTACTTGCCGCTGTCGCCGACCCCACCCTGGTGCTGGCCCTCGACGCCGTCACCTATCTGGTGTCCGCCGCGCTGCTCGCCCAGATCCGCGCCGGCTTGGATCCGGGGCCGGCGGTGGCCCGCCGGGTGCGAGCCGAGATCGCCGAAGGACTGCGCCACCTCTGGCGGACGCGGGTCCTGCGGACGCTGACCGCTGCCGGTTTCGGGCTCAACGTCGCCGCCGGCGGCGTGCTGGGACTGCTCGTCGTCCACGCCGACGAGGTGCTCGATCTGAGCCCGGAGGACCAGCGCCTGGGTCTGCTCTTCACGGCCGCCGCTGTCGGCTCACTGGTGGCCGCCGTCGCCCTGCCCAGGGCCAGCCGGTGGGCCGGCCAGGGAACGGTGTCCATCACGGGCCTCGTCATCTTCGTCGCGGCCCTCATCGGCCTGGCCGGCACGTCGGTGTTCGCCCTGGCGTTGGCGTGGTGGGCGATCTGGGCCGTGGCACGCCTGACCGTGAACGCGAACGGCATCACCGTGCGCCAACTCCTCACACCCGATGCGCTGCAGGGCCGCGTCAACACCACCGGGCGCATGCTGGCCTGGGGCGGCACGCCGTTCGGCGCCCTGATCGGAGGGCTGGCCGCAGACACCTTCGGGGTCCGGGTGGCGTACCTGATGCTGGCCGTGCCCGTCGTGCTCAGCCTCGCTCTGGTCGTCACCTCACCGGTGCGTGGCCTGCGCGTCACGGTCGACTAGCCCGTCGATCAAGGAGTTTGTGTCAACGGCAAGCCCTGGTGAGGACACAAACTCCTTGATCAACGCGGGGAGGCGGGGCGGGCGAACGCGGGCGGTGGGGGCGGTCAGCCGGTGAGGAGGATGCCGGTCAGCAGGACGCCTCGGGCCAGGTTGAGGACCTCGTCGCAGCCCGGGTAGCCGACCCGGGCCAGCGCGCCGGAGCCGGTGCGGTCGAACAGGTACGGGGCGAGGCTGTACGGGACGTCGGCGGTGACCGTCTCACCGGTCTCGATCTGCACGAAGTCCATCGCCGCCCGGTCGGCCTCGTGATAGCGCTGCAGGATGTTGCCGCCCTCGGCGATAGCCGCGCGCACCCCGTCCGCCCACGCCACCGGGCTCATCTCCCGGCCGATCAGCACGCCGTGCCCGGCCGACCCGCCGGCCGGCTTGGCGACCAGGTCCGCCCGTTCGGCGAGCGCCCGGTCGAGCTGGTCGGCCGTGAGCGCCACGGTGTGCGGCACGTAACGGCGGATCAGCGTCCGGTCGTCCTCCGGCAGCAGGTCCAGGTCCTCCCAGAGCCAGGCATAGTTCAGCTTGTTGCTGAGCAGCCAGGCGGCGCTGCTGACGAACATCGGCAACGTGCCCGCGGCGAGCGCGCCGGCCACCGCGTCCAGCCCGGCGCTGGGGGTGACCCGGTTGGGCACGAACAGCCGGAACAGGGCGTCCACCGGGCCACCGCCGACGACCAGCCGGTTCTGCTCGTCCAGGCCGGCGGTGGCGACCGGGGCGATGACCAGGTCGATGCCGAACGGGCGGGCCTGGTCGATCAGCGGGGACAGGATCCGGATGAACGTCTCCGGGTCGTCCAGGCCCGGGTAGTCGGCTTCGAAGTCCATCAGCAGCGCCACCCGGGCGCCGTCGGGCAGGCCGAGCGTGTCCCGGATGGCCACGAACCGCTGGTCCAGCAGGGACGGCGCGGGCCGTGCGCCGTCGAGCAGGTCGTGCGCGCGGTACAGCTCGGCGTACCGCTGGATGACGGTGTCGGCGTCGAAGCCGCCGCCGAGGCTGCTGTCGATGTTGTACTCCACGATGCACGGCACGCCGCCGGAGAACAGCACGTCCGGCCGGTACGCGGCGAGCAGCCCCTCGTGCAGCTCCTCGTCCGGGTCGAGCAGCCGGGTCTCCCCGTCCGGCACGTCGAGCAGAAGGCGCAGCTCACCGGCGGTCCGGGCGCGACGCCGGCAGGCCTCCAGGATGAGCTGGGCGATGCGGTCGCAGACCTCGTTCAGCTCGCGGAACGCGTCGGCGGTGAACACCGGCGGGCGGGCCAGCCGCCACTGCTTGTTGTACGTGGCCCGGCCGTGGAAGATCTTCTCCCACGCCGCGGCACCGGTGGTCACCATCGCGGTACGGGTGGACTCGGGCAGGTCGGTCCACGCCTGGCCGAGCGGTGGCCACGTGTAGTTCGGGTCCATCGTTCATCCGTCCTTGAGGGTCAGTTGGATGGCGGCGGTGAGCTGGTCGCGGCCGGGTTGCACGGCCCGGTCCAGGGCCGGCGCGAACGGCAGCACCGCGCCGTCGGGGCGGGTGACCCGCCGGGGCGGCGCGGCCAGCCGGACCCGCTCGACCACCGTGGCGATGATCTCCCCGGCGATGCCGCAGGAGCGGTTGCCGTCGTCGACGACCACCAGCCGGCCGGTGCGGCCGACGGACTCGACCAGCCCGTCCCAGTCGAACGGGTAGATCGTGCGGGGGTCGAAGACCTCCACCGACGCCTGGCCGGCCAGGTCCTCGGCGACGGCGAGCGCGTCGTGCACCAGGTGCCCGACCGCCACCACCGTCACGTCGTCGCCGGCGCGGCGGACGATCCCCCTGCCCAGCGGCACCGGCGCCGGGTCGGTGACGTCGGCGCGCAGGTCGAGGGCGCCCGCCGGGGCGAAGACCACCACCGGGTCGTCGCAGCGGATCGCGGACACCAGCAGGCCGTACGCGTCGGCCGGGGTGGCCGGTACGACGGTGGTCACGCCGGCGTGGGCGAACAACGCGTACGGGTGGTCGGAGTGCTGCCCGGCCCAGCCGGTGCGGGAGCCGGAGCCGGGCACCACGTAGGTGACCGGCACCGCGCACTGGCCGCCGGTCATCAGCGGGAACTTGTGCGCGTGGTTGACGATCTGCTCGAAGACCAGGAACAGCAGCGACGGGATCTGGAACTCCACCACCGGGCGGGCCCCGGCCAGCGCCGCGCCGGTGGCGAAGCTGGTGAACGCCTGCTCGGACAGGGGTGTGTCGCGGACCCGTTCCGGGCCGAACTTCTTCAGCAGGCCGGTGGTGACGTTCGCGGCGGCCACCCGGATGTCCTCGCCGAGCACCACCACCGACTCGTCGCGGGTCATCTCGTCGGAAAGCGCCCGGGTGAGTGCCCTGCGGTAGGAGAGCCGGGGCATCAGCCACCTCCGGTCCGGGCGGTGAGCCCGCTGGCGTACAGGTGGTCCAGGGCGGTCGACGGGTCGGGGTGCGGCCCGGCGAGCGCGAATTCGACGGCGGCGTCCAGTTCCGCCTCGACGGCGGCGTCCACCTCTGCGCGCACCGCCGGGTCCAGCCGCGCGCCCTGGATGTCCACCGGGTCGCGGGACCGGCCCTCGGCCACCTCCTCCGGCGGCCGGTAGTCGAGGCGTACCTGATGTTCGAAGGTGTGGTGGGCGTCGAAGCGGTAGGTGTGGGCCTCGACCAGCTCGGGGCCGCCGCCGGCGCGCATCCGCGCGACGGCGGCGGCGGTGACCTCGCGTACCGCCTCGGGGTCCTGCCCGTCGACGGCGGCCGCCGGCATGCCGAACGCGGCGGCCCGCCCGGCGATGGTGCCGGCGACCGCGCCGGCGACCGGCATGGTGGTGGCGTAGCCGTTGTTCTCGCAGACGAACAGCACCGGTACCCGCCAGAGCGCGGCCAGGTTGAACGCCTCCAGGAGCATGCCCTCGTTGACCGCGCCGTCGCCGAAGAAGGTGGCGCCGACGATGTCGGCGCCGCGGCGCCGGCGGGCCCCCCCCCCCCCCGGGGGGGGGGCCCCCCCGGGCCCCCCCCCGGGGGGGCGGGGGCCCCCCCCCCCCCCCCACTGGGGGGGGGGGGGGGGCCACCCCCCCGCCCCCCCCCCCCGCGCCCCCCCCGGCCCCCCCCCCCCACCCCCCCCCCCCCCCGCCCCCCCGCCCCCCCCCCCGCGGCGCCCCCCCCCCCCCCCCCCCCCCCGCGCCGCCGGCGCTCCCACACCGCTCCGGTGAGGATCGCGCCGGCGGCCCCGACGATGGCGTTGGCGCCGAGCACGCCGACGCCGAAGTCGGCGGCGTGCATCGACCCGCCCCGGCCCCGGTTGAGGCCGGTGACCCGGCCGCACAGCTCGGCCAGCATCCGGGCCGGGTCGGCGCCCTTGGCGAGCACGTGCCCGTGCCCGCGGTGGGTGCCGGTGACCAGGTCACCGGCGGTGAGCGCCGCGCAGACTCCGGCGGCGATCCCCTCCTGCCCGAGGTACGGGTGGATGCCGCCGACGATCTCCCCGGCACGGACCAGCTCGATCGCGCGCTCCTCGAAGCGGCGGATCAGCCGGACCGTCCGGTAGAGCCGGACCGGGTCGGATTCGGTCACGCCGGACGGCCCTCCTTGACGGCGGCGAGGATGTCGTCCCAGAGACGGGCGCGGGCGGCGAGCGCGGCGTTCACCGTGTCGGCGCACTCCTGCCACTTGGTGTCGTCGTCGCCGCACAGGTCGGCGAGCATCTGCATGGCCATCGGGGTGTGCTGCTCGCCGTCGACCTCGATGTGCCGCTCCAGGTAGTCGACGAACTTGTTGAGCCGGTTGCTGCGCTCGTTGACGGCGACGACCTGGGTGAACATCTCCGGGATGAGGTCCTCGCGGCCGAACGCGAACGCCGCGGCCTGGCAGTGCACCGGGGTGGTCTCGATGATCCGCCAGGTGGTGCCGGCGAACGCGGCCGAGGCCGCGGGGACGCCCGCGGCGCCGAGCGCCTCGGTGACCGGCGTGCCGTCGCGCAGCAGGCCGACGAGCTTCTCCACGGCCGTGGTGTCGGCGCCGGCCTCGGTCATGCCCTGCACGTACAGCTCGAAGTGGCTGATGTAGCCGTCGCCGAGCTCGTCGCTCTCCTCGACCATGACGATGTCGTTGATCAGGCGGCGGCTGCCGGTCGGGCCGGTCGGGATCCACGGCACCGTGACGCAGGTGAGCTGCCGCTGCAACGACTTCAGCAGCGACATGAAGTCCCAGACGGCGAAGACGTGGTGCTCCATGAACGTGACGAGCGCGTCGTGGGTGTCGAGGTTGGCGTAGAGGGGGTGCTTGACCACCACGTCGCGGCGCTCGGTCACCGCCCGCTCCAGCCGCTCGATGCCCGGGTGCGTCTTACCCCAGTCGTACCGTGACATTGTCAGCCTCCCTGCTGGGCGCGGTCGCGCCAGATGACCGGGCAGTAATCGGGGTCCGCGTAGTCCGGCCGGCCGTCGTGGGTGCGGCGGACCAGCACATCGTGGTTGTACGCGGCGAGCGTGCCGTCGGAGAGCGGATACTCCCGCCAGGCGTTGTCGCCGTCCTGCAGGTGCAGCGAGACGGCCCGCCGGGGCCGCCCGCTGACGTTCGCACCGCTGCCGTGGTAGATGCGGCAGTGGTGGAAACTCATGTGTCCCTTGGGGATCACCATCGGGATCTTGCGGATCTCGGCGCCGTTGTACGCGGCGTTCTCGGCCAGCATCGTCTCGAGCTGGTCGCGGTCCCGGTCGGCGAAGTGGCGCACCACCGTGTCGTCGGCGCCGATCTCCCGCCAGCGGTGGGAGCCGTCGACCATGGTGATGGTGCCCATCTCCTCGCCGCAGTCGTGGAACGGGATGAACGCGGTGAGCATGTTCTCCGACGACGAGGACGCCCAGTAGTGCTTGTCGAAGTGCCACGGCACGATGTTCGACGGCTCGCCGGCGATCGGCGGCTTCCAGATCAGCGTGGACTGGAAGATGCGGATCTCGGCGGCGCGGGCCAGCCGGGCGGCGACCGCCCCGATCAGCGGCTTGCGCAGGATGCGGGCGATGCCGTCGTGCTCGTGGTGGACGTAGTCGTTGTGCCGCTGCACGTCACCCCGGGACGGCTCCCAGTAGGCCAGCTTCGGCGGCCGTGCCGGCAGCAACCGGTCGCGCTCCCCCGCGTAGTAACTGTCGGTGGCGGCGACCAGCTCGTCCACCTCGTCGTCGGTGAGCAGCTTCTTCGACAGGTACCAGCCGTGCTCGGCGTAGTGCCGGACGTCCTCGTCGGAGGGCAGCAGCGCCTCCTCCTCGGCGGTCAGCGCAGGATCGATGGTGGTCATGCCCCTCCCCCTCCTCCGGCCGCGGCGGCGGAACTCGCCCCCGCCACGGTCAGCTCGCGTTCCTTTGCCTCGTAGAGCGCCTTGATGTTGCCGCTGCCGAAGGTGCGCGCCCCGCGCCGCTCGATGAGTTCGAGGAAGAGGGTGCGGCGCACGTGCATCGACTCGGTGAAGATCTGCAGCAGCTGCCCGTCGTGGTCGGAGTCGACCAGGATGCTCAGCTCGCGCAGCCGGTCCACCGGCGCGTCCAGCCGGCCGACCCGCTGCTCCAGGCCGTCGTAATAGGCGCCGGGCGTGCTGGCGAAGCGCACCCCCCGCCCGGCCAGCGCGCCGACCGCGGTGATGATGTCGTCGGTACGCAGGCCCAGGTGCTGCACCCCGGCGCCGGCGTGCCAGCGCAGGAAGTCCTCGATCTGCCCCGGCCGGGCGCCGGTGTCCGGCTCCAGCAGCACGAAGGTGACCCGCCCGGACGGGCTCTGCACCACCTTGGAGTTCATCGCCTGGCCGGCGACCTCGATGTGCTCGGTGAAGATGTCGGCGAAGCCGAACACCTTCTCGTAGTGCGCGACAGTCTCGTCGAGCTGCCCCGGCGGCACGCAGATGGCCAGGTGGTCGACCTCGGCGAGCAGGGTGTCCGTCCCGTCCGGCGCGTCCACCGGCTCGATCGCGCCGGGCAGGAACACGCCCGGGTCGCCGCGCCGCTGCACGAGGCGGTGCACCACGTCGCCGAAGCCCCCTACCTCGGCGACCACCACCTCGGCGTCGGCGCCGGTGAAGGTGCGCGGCGGGCTCAGCGCCGTCGCCCCGCGGTCCACCAGTTCCGCGTACGTCCCGGCGGCGTCGTCGACGGCGAGCGCCACCACCGCGATGCCGTCGCCGTGCCGGTGCACGTACGTGGCCGCCGGGTGCTCGGCGGACAGTCCGGTGGTCAGCAGCAGCCGGATGCCGGCCTGGGCCAGCAGCAGTGACCGCTGCCCGGCCAGCCCGGTCTCCGGACCGCCCTGCCCGCACAGCCGGAAACCGACCGCGTTGTCGAAGTAGAAGGCTGCCTGCCGGGCGTCCCCGACGTACAGTTCGAGATGATCTATCCCGTTGATGTTCATGGGCTTCCCCTGTTCCCCCCGTGATCGCGACCCGGGCCGACGCCCGGGATTGGAGTCCGGTCAGCCCGCGGCCGGGGCGGTGGCCCGGCGGGCCGGCCCGGAGAGCCGGCGCAGGAGCAGGCTGACGTTCTGGCCGCCGAACCCGAACGAGTTCGTCAGCGCGTGGGCGGCCCGGGTGGGCCGGGGCGCGGCGCGGACGTGGTCCGCCTCGCACTCCGGGTCCGGGTCGTCCAGGTGGTAGGTGGGTGGCAGCAGGCCACCGTCGAGCGCCAGCGCGGTGGCGGCGGCCTCCAGCGCCCCGGACGCGCCGAGCAGGTGCCCGGTGAGCGCCTTGGTGGAGCTGACCGGCACGGCACCCGTACCGAAGACCTCGGCCAGCGCGATCGTCTCGGCGACGTCACCGAGCTTGGTGCCGGTGCCGTGCGCGTTGACGTACCCGACGTCGGCGGGCTCGACCCCGCCGGCCGCCAGCGCCCGGCGCATGCACGCCGCCGCGCCGGCGCCGTCCGGCCGGGGCGCGGTCGGGTGGTACGCGTCGGTGTTCGCCCCGAAACCGGCGACCTCGGCGTAGCCGCGCACACCCCGTCCGTCGGCGTGGCCGGCGCGCTCCAGCACCAGCAGGGCCGCACCCTCGGCGAGCACGAAACCGTTGCGCCGCTTGTCGAACGGGCGGCTCGCCTCGGTCGGAGAGTCCCAGCCCCGGGCCAGTGCCCGCGCGTTGCCGAACGTGTCGGCGAACGTGCCGAACAGCGGCGCCTCGCTCGCCCCGCACACCACCACGTCGGCCTCACCGGCGTGGATGAGGCGTACCCCGTCGGCGACGGCCTGGGCCCCGGAGGCGCAGGCCGTGCCGACCGACGAGCTGTAGCCGCGGATGCCGTGCGCGATGGCGATCCGCGCCGAGGGCATGTTCGGCAGGATGCCGGTGAGCAGGTACGGGCTGACCGCCGCCCGGCCCCGGGCGGCCCGTGCCAGCACCTGGCTCTCCAGGGTGGACATGCCGCCCACACCGCCGATGATCACCGCGATCCGCTCCGGGTCGACGTCGCGGCCCACCTCGATGCCGGCGTCGGCGAGCGCCTCGGCGGCGGTGATCAGGGCGAGCAGCACCACCCGGTCGAGCACCTTCGTCTCCGGGCCGGAGGCGACGCTGCGCGGGTCGATGTCCGGCAGCACGCCGGCCACCTCCAGGCAGCCCACCGCCGGGTGTCCCTCGGGCAGGCGGCGCAGCCCGGACCGGCCGGTGAGCAGCGCGTCGAACGTGTCCGCGGCGCCGCGTCCGGCCGGGGTGAACAGGCCCATGCCGGTGATGACGGCGGTCACGACGGCGTCTCGGTCAGGTAGCGCTCGCGCAGCGCCACCTTGCGCACCTTGCCGGTGACGGTGACCGGGATGTCGTCGGCGCGTACCGGGACGACCCGGCGCAGCGTGGCCGCCACGTCCGGGCCGAGCGCGGCGCGGATGCGCTCGGTGCGGTCCGCGTCGGGGTCGGCCCCGGCGGCCAGCTCCAGCAGCACGTCGGTGGTGACCGTGCCGTCGTCCGCCTTGACGATCACCACTGTGCAGTCGGTGACGTCGGGGCAGGCGGCGAGGATGCGCTCCTCGGACAGCGCGGTGAAGAACCGCTTCCCGTCGCCGGCCTCGACCGAGTCGACCGCCCGGTCCAGGTGGTAGTAGCGGCCGTCGTCGTCGGCGTACACCAGGTCGCCGGTGAGGTACCAGCCGCGCAGCCGGAACCGGTACGTGGTGACCGAGTCGTTCCAGTAGCCGCGGAACAGCGACGGCGAGTCGATGCCGAGCCAGCCGACCTGCCCGGGCGGCAGCTCGTTACCGTCGGCGTCGAGCACGGCGACCCTGGTGAACCGGTACGGGCGTCCGACGCAGCGGCCGTACCTGTCGGTGTCGCCGGTGTGGGTGATGTGGAACATCGAGTGGCCCATCTCGCTGGAGCCCAGGCCGTCGATGAACACCGACCCGGGTACCCGGGTCACGCCGCCGCGCGTCACCACGTCCCGGGAGCCGACCGCGACCAGCCGCCGTACGTGCGGCTCGTGCGAACAGTCGCCGGTGTTGAACCACAGCCGCACCGAGTCCAGGTCGTAGCCGGAGAGGTCGAACCGGGCCAGCTCGGCCCAGGTGACGGAGAAGCCGAACACGCCGTCCGGGCGCCACCGCTGGATCGCGTCGAGCACCCGCTCGCCGCCCTGCTCGGAGAGCAGGAACATCTCCGCCCGGTTGCCGAGCGCCTGGTTGACCATGAGCACGGTGGCGGTGTGCGGGGCGGGCAGCGCGTTGAGGATGCGTGTGGTGCCCTGCGCCTGCGGCATGGACAGCAGGTGGCGGGTGGCGGCGAAGAGGCTGGCGTGCGAGTGCAGCACCGCCTTCGGCACGCCGGTGGTGCCGGAGGTGTGGGTGATGACGATCGGGTCGTCCGGGTGGTGCCGGTAGTGCGCGGGCGCCGATTCCGGGTCGCCGGTGCCGGCCTGCGCGGGCTCGCCGAGCATCGGCGCGCCCAGGTCGTGCCCGGCCAGCGCCTCGGCGTGCGCGGCGTCGGCGAGCACCCCGGCGGCGCGCAGCCGGCGGATGTACTCGGCGGCGATCTCGGGGCGCAGCCTGCCGTTCATCAGCGCCGGGATGGCGCCGAGACGGGCCAGCGCCAGGAACGACAGCACCATGTCGGCGGCGGTGCCGGCCCAGACCGCGACCGGGTCGCGTGGCTTCACCCCGCGCTCGTGCAGCCAGGCGGCCCGAGCGGCGACCATCCGGTCGAGCCGGCCCAGGGTCAGCGGTGTCTCGGCCGGGTGGCCGTCGACAGCGGTGTCGAACGTGAGCCCGGGCCCGTCCGGGTCGGCGCCGTGGGCCAGCACCCGGGCGAGCACGTTGCCCGCCCCTATCTCCGCGTCGGCCGCCAGCGCGCCGCGCAGTCCCTTCGTCCTCATTGACGTGTCCCCTCCCCCAGCAGCACCGCGGTCGCCTCGCCCGGCGCACCGTCCGGTGCCAGTTCGATCAGGATCAGCAACGCCTGTGCGGCGTCGCCGTCGTACAGCAGCAGGTCCGCCTCGGCCTCCCCCTCGGCCCGCGCGTCGCCGGTCGGGCTCAGGCACACCACCGGCCCGTCCAGTCCCCAGCGCGCCGCGACGTGCCCGGCCACGCTGTTCGGCACCGACTGGAAGAAGAACAGCGGACCGATCCGCCCGCCCCCGGCCACAGTGGCGCGCACGTGCGCCGCCCCGGCGGTGTCCCCACCGGCGCTGACCAGCACCACAGCCGTCTTGTTGCCCGGCGGCAGCGGCAAGGCGCCGTACCGTCGCGCCAGGCACCGCTGCGCCACCGCCGCCACCAGCGGCGCGAACGGCGAGTGCACGAACCCCGGCACCCCCGGCACCCCCGCGCCCTCCTCCCCGTCCCCCGCCTCGGGCCACCGGGCCTCCGCCAGCACCGCCACCCGCTCGCGCGATCGTGCACTTCCGGCCCCGGGCGTGGGCGTTGCGCCCGTTTCGCCGGGGCCGGAAGTGCACGATCGCGGGAGGCCGGGGTGGGGGGCGGGGGCGCGGGCGGTCATGAGGTGCTCACCAGGAGGGCCGTGTTGGCGCCGCCGAAGGCGGCGTTGAGGGTCAGGGCGTGTTCGGTTCTCGCGGGACGGGGGGCGTCGCGGATGACGTCCAGCGGGCACTGCGGGTCGGGGCCGAGCCAGCCGGCGGTGCCCGGCAGCTTGCCGCGCCGCAGGGCCAGCACCGTCACCACCAGCTCCAGCAGGCCGGACGCCTCCAGCGCGTGCCCGTGCACGGACTTGGTGGAGCTGACCGGCAGCCGTCCGGTGTCCTCGCCGAACACGCGGGTCAGCGCCGCCGCCTCGGAGGCGTCGCTGAACGGGGTGCCGGTGGCGTTGGCGTTGACGTAGCCGATCGCGTCCAGGGACAGCCCGCTGCGGCGCAGCGCCGCCTCGACCGCCCGGGCCAGCCCGAGCCCGTCCGGGTGCGGCTGGCACGGGTGGTACGCGTCCCCCGCCCGCCCCCAGCCGGCCACGTTCGCCAGCGTCTCGGCGCCCCGCCGGGCGGCGGCGCCCGCCGACTCCAGCACCACGACGGCCACCCCGTCGCCCAGCAGCAGGCCCTTGCGGCCGGCGCTGAACGGGCGTACCGCGCCGTCGGCGGCGAGCGCCCGCCCGGCGTCGAACAACGCGAACTGGTCCGGTTCGACCAGGTAACCGGCCGCGACCACGACCCGCTCCAGGTCGCCCCGGCGGATCAGCGCCGCCGCGTCGGCGACCGCGCTGCTCGCCGAGACGCACGCGGTGGTGTAGATCCGGGTACGCCCGCCCAGGCCGCACCGCTCGGCCAGGTGACCGGCGAGCGCCGGCACCGTCGGTGAGTCCTGCCCCTGCGGTACGGGCAGCGAGTGCGGCCCGCCGTGGGTGGCCAGGAACAGCGCCGAGTCCGCGCGGGCGGCCCGGTCCAGCCCGGCGGCCCGGGCGGCAGCGTCGACTCCGTCGGCCAGCTCGTCGGCGAGCGTGCCGACCTCCGGCAGGGTGGCCGCCGCCGTCACCCGGCGGCCGGTGGTGTCGAAACGGCGCACCGGCCCGAACGCCGGGGTGCCGGTGAGCACCCCGGCCAGCAGCGCGTCGGCACCCCTGCCGAGGGCGCTGAGCGCGTACGTGCCGGTGATCCGTACGGTCTCCCGCTCAACCATCTGCGGGAGCGGTGAGCGAGGTGTGGAACACCGCGAGCGCGTCGTCGACGGTGCGGATGCCGGCGAGCTGGTCGTCACTCAGGTCCAGCCGGCGGTCGTAGCGCTGCTCGACCATGTGCACGAGCCAGGCCAGCTCCATCGAGCCGAGCCGGTCCGGCACCTGGTCGACGGGTTTCGCGGTCAGTTCGGCGAGCATGCTCACCAGGTCAGCTCGCCCCAGGTCGGGCTGACCGGACATCAGGACTTGTCGCTGTTCGGAACCACCCGGTCGGCGACCATCGTGGTGAACTCGCCGACCGTCATCAGCGCCATCTTCTCCGACTCGTCGTCGGCGAACTTCAGGCCGTACCGGTCCTCGACGCGGACCGCGAGGTCGGCCAGGGCCAGCGATTCCAGGTCGACACCGGAAGGGCCGAGGGTGGTGTCGTCGTCAAGTTCCTCCACGTCGTAGTTCATGTCGGCGAGCTGTTCGATGACGAAGGTGCGGACCTCGTCTCGCATGGGTTCAGACCTCTTCTCCGTGTACCGGCTGACGGTGCCCGGTCGGGACACCGTGTGCGTGGGAACCGGCCGCGTCGGGCGCGCTGGTGACGCGTTGCCCGGCCGGTCCGGGGCGGGATTCGGGGTGGACCGGACGTCCGGCGGGCGTGCGGCGGGCGTGCGGCTCGTACAGGGGGCCGGTCACGACGCCGCGTCCCGCAGCGCCGGGACGGACCGGACCAGCTTTCCGGTGGTCGTGCGGGGCATCTGGTCGAGCAGGCGCAGGGTGCGGGGACGCTTGAAGCCGGCCAGCCGTTCGGCGATCAGCTTGTCCAGCGTCTCCTCGGTCAGCGAGCCGTCGGTCTGCGCGTACGCGGTGATGCCGTCGTCCCAGACCACCACCGCGGCGGTGACGCCGGGCAGCCCGGCGACCGTGGCCTCCACCTCGGTCAGGTCGACCTTCAGGCCGCCCACCGACACCTGCGAGTCCAGCCGGCCCTTGATGGTGACCAGGCCGGTGTCCGGGTCGACCGCGCCCGCGTCGCGGGTGTGCAGCCAGCCGTCGGCCCAGCGGGTCGGGTCGGCCGGCCCGACGTACGGGTTGTCCGGACAGGACACCCACAGCTCACCGTCGCGCTCGCGTACCTGGATGCCGGGGGCGGGCGCGATGGCGGGCCGGTGCCGCCCGTACAGGTCGGTGCCGATGACGCCGACCTCGGTCATCCCGTACATGTTGCCCAACGGCACGCCGTAGCGGTCGGTGAACGCCTTCGCCACGGCGGCGGACACCAGCTCGCCGCCGGTGGTCATGCGCTTGAGCTGGGGCAGCGGCCCGGCCGGGGTGGTGGAGGCGAGCAGCCCGATGTGGAACGGCACGCCGAGCACCGTGGCCGGGGTGTCCTGCGCGGCGACGGCGGCGAGGATCGCGTCCCCGCTGAGCCGTTCCGGCGGGCACAGCTCGACGCCCGCGTGCAGCCCGTAGAGCAGGCCGCCGACCAGGCCGAGCACGTGCACCATGCTGGGCAGCAGGATGATCCGCTCACCGGGCAGCGCGACGCCGTCGATGCGGGTGTAGCGGTGCACCTCGGCGATCAGGTCGGCGGCGGTGCGGCCGATCACCTTGGACGGCCCGGTGGAGCCGGAGCTGAGCTGGATCACCGCGTGCGGGCTGCCCGCCGGGCGGTCGGAGTACGCGCTGACCCCGGCGGTGACGTCGACGAAGATCCTCAGCGCCCCGCCACCGGAGCGGGCCGGTGCGACCACCACCTGCGGGCCGAGCCGGCGCAGCGCCTGGTCGACCTCGTGGTCGGTGAGCCGGTGGTCGAGCAGCACGGCCTGGGCGCCGGTACGCCAGGTGGCGAGCAGATACGCCACGTACGCCAGCGAAGGCGGAAGGCGCAGCGCGGCGGCGCCTCCGGCGCGCAGCCCGGCCTCGGCGAGCGCCGCCTGCGCCTCGCCGACGAGCCGGCGCAGCGTGCCCTTGTCGACCGGTTCGGGCAGGCGGAGGCAGACATCGGTGTCGTGTCCGGTGAACAGGATGTCGTCCACCCAGTCCGTCGTCGAGGCGGGATCCTCCGCCACGGGATGTGCAGTCACGACCAGCCACCGTTCCACTGAGGAACTGGGCGATCCGCCCAGCGGTACGTCGTTCGGGTACGGACGGAACCCTACGGCGGCCCTTTTTGCATCACCAGATGCAAATGGCTAGATCAAAAACGGCGGCTGGGTGGATTGCTCAGGCTCGATCGGACAGGCAGGATCGGGCGCACGCCGGCTTGGTGGCCCGCCGGCTGTGCCGCCCTGCGCGCTGCACGGCGGGTTGAGGTGCGGCCGCGCGGGGAACTCCGCTTCCGGCGGACCGAGGTGGCCCGCCAGGATGATCGGAGGAACCATGCGCGGTCTCTACCTGGTCCTGCTGGTCGTGCTGATCCTGGTGCTGATCGGCCTGCGGCTGTGGCTGCCCGGCCGCGCCCGGGAGGCCGGTCGTTCACTGCGCCGCCGCGCCGACCGGCGGAGGTGACCTGCGCCGGCGCTCAGCCGGTGACGGTCGGCGGGGGCGCGGCGCCGCGCAGCACCAGCGCGCTGTTGAACCCGTCGAAGCCGCGCGCTCCGACGAGCGCGATCCGGCTGCGCGGCGGGCGGGGCTGCCGCAGGAAGGGCAGCTCGCAGCCGGGCGCGGGCTCATCCGGGCCGGCCGAGGCGGGCAGCATGCCGCGCCGGAACGCCAGCAGCGCGGTGGCCGCGTCCAGCGCGGACCCACCCTGGTGGGCCCGGCCGGTCAGCGGCTTCTGCGTGGTCACCGGCGGGGTCCGGGCCCCGAACACGGTACGCAGCGCGGTCGCCTCGGCCCGGTCGTACGCGGGCACGCCGAGCGCGTCCGGCCAGATCACGTCCACGTCGTGCGGGCGTACCCCGGCGCGCTCCAGCGCCAGCCGCAGCGCGCGGGCGTAGTGGGCCGGGTCGGGGCCGGTGGCCGGGTCGGTGGGCGCGGCGTCGTGGGTGGCCGCCCAGCCGGTGATCTCCCCGTAGACGCGGGCGCCCCGGGCCAGCGCGTGCCCGAGGTCCTCGACCACGAACACCGCGCCGCCCTCGGCCGGCACGTAACCGCTGGCCGCGACGTCGAACGGCCGGTACGCGCGCTGCGGGTCGGCCACGTCGCTGAGCAGGCCGGAACGCAACTGGCAGGCCAGCGCGTACGGGCTGAGCGGGCACTCGGTCGCCCCGGCGATCACCACCGGCGTGCCCCGGCGGACGGTGCGCACCGCGTGCGCCAGGCTGTCCAGCCCGCCGGCCGACTCGGACACGGTCACCCCGGACGGTCCCTTGAACTGGTGGCGGATCGACAGCTGGCCGACGCTCGCGGCGTAGAACCAGGCGATCGACTGGTACGCCCCGACGGTGCGGCTCGGCCCGCCCCACAGCCGTTGCAGTTCCCGCTGCCCGAACAGGTTGCCGCCGGAGGAACTGGCGAGCGTGACCGCCCACTTGTACGGGTCGGGCGACACCTCGGGCAGCCCGGCGTCGGCCAGCGCCAGCTTGGTGGCGGCGAAGCCGAGGTGGGTCCACCTGTCGGTCTGCACCCGCTGCCGGGTGTCGCTGAACCCGGCCGGGTCGAAGCCGGCCACCTCCCCGGCCACCCGGGTCGGGTAGCGCTGCGGGTCGAACAGCGTGATCGGCCCGGTGCGCCGGGTGCCGGCGACCACCGTGTTCCAGTGCGCCTCGGCCCCGATGCCGCTGGGCGCGACCACGCCGATGCCGGTGACCACGGCCCGGGCGGTCATGACGGCGTCACCGCGAGCCGGCGGAACACCATCGCCGACTGGAAGCCGCCGAATCCGCTGCCCACCGACAGCGCCACGTCCACCGGCACCTCCCGGGCCTCGTTCGGCACGTAGTCCAGGTCGCACTCCGGGTCGCGGGTGGTCCAGTTCGCCGTGGGCGGGACCACGCCGTACTCGATGGCGAGCGCGCAGGCGGCCATCTCGATGGAGCCGATGGCGCCGAGCGAGTGGCCGACCATCGACTTGATCGAGCTGATCGGCACCCGGTACGCCGTCTCCCCCAGCGCCCGCTTGAACGCGGCCGTCTCGTGTCTGTCGTTCTGCCGGGTGCCGGAGCCGTGCGCGCTGATGTACGAGACGGCCGCGGGGGCGAGCCGGGCCTGACGCAGCGCGTCGCTGATCGCCACGGCCATCTCCGCGCCGTCGGGGCGCAGCCCGGTCATGTGGAAGCCGTTGCTGCGGCCGGCGTACCCGGCGACCTCGCAGTAGACGTGCGCGCCCCGGCGGCGGGCGTGCTCGGCCTCCTCCAGCACCAGCACCGCGGCGCCCTCGGCGAGGACGAACCCGTGCCGGTCGGCGTCGAACGGCCGGGAGGCGTGCTCCGGGTCGTCGTTGTCCGGGCTGGTCGCGCCGATCGCGTCGAACGAGGCGACGGTCACCGGGGAGATCGGCGAGTCGGCGGCGCCGGCCAGCACCACGTCGGCCTCGCCGTCGGCGACGAGCTGGTGGGCGTACCCGATGGCGTCGATGCCGGAGGTGCAGCCGGTGGAGATCACCTGCGCGGGGCCGTGCAGGCCGTGCCGGCAGGCCACGTCGGCGGCCAGGCTGCTGGGCACCAGCGCCTGGTAGAGGTACGGCCCGCCGAGCGCGTGGTCGACCAGCCAGTGCCGGCCGGAGTCGCTGACCCGCACGTACTCCTGCTCCAGGGCCGTGGTGCCGCCCACGGCGGTGCCGAGCACCACCCCGGCGCGTAGGCGCTGGGCGTCGGTGAGAACCAGGCCGCTGTCCGCGAGCGCCTCGGCGGAGCAGGCGAGCGCGAACTGCACGTACCGGTCGGCGCGCTGCCGTTCGGCGAGCGTGATCCCGGCGGCGTCCGGGTCGAAGTCGCACTCGGCGGCGATCTGGGACCGGAAGGGCGACGGGTCGAAGAAGCTGATCCGCCGCGTCGCGGTGCGCCCTTCGGTGATCGTCTTCCAGAAGCGGTCCCGGGTGGCGCCGCCGGGCGCGACGACGCCGATGCCGGTGACCACGGTGCGCCGGCCGGTCACGACGGCTCCCGTGGCGGCGGCGCCGCGCTCTCGGTGTCGACGTGGCCCAGTTCCGGACGGGGCGCGAGCGGTCCGAGGTGGAACACCACCTCGGCGGGCTCGTCGCCGGTGTTGCGCAGCCGGTGCCGCACGTCCTTCGGCACGTAGAGCGCCTCCCCGGCGGCGAGCGGCACCGGCGCGTCGTCCAGGTCGACGGTGATCACGCCACGGGCGACGTAGAGGAACTCCTCGCTGTACGGGTGATAGTGCTCGGCGATCCGCTCCCCGGGGGCGAGCGTGGCGACGCCCATGAAACCGGAGGTGCTGCCGACCGTCTTCGGGCCGAGCAGCACCCGCAGCTCCCCGCCGCGGCGGCGGTCGGCGGGTACGTCGTGGACGGAGACGCGGGCGGTGGTGGTGTCGGTCATCGCGCGCCTCCCGCGTGCGCCCGCTCGACCTTCTCCTTGATCACGGCGAGCTGGATCCCGCTGTTGGTGTTGATCCGGTCGGTCATGCCGGCGTTGTCGACGGGCGCGTCCGGCTTCATCGCGAAGTCCTGCGTCCACGTCATCCGGGTGCCGACCGGGGTCTCCTCGTACCGCCAGTGGATGCGCATGTACTCGAACGGGCCGGTCTCGACGCGCCGGGCGTGCACCTCGCGGGCGGCCGGGTCGGCGGTGCGCTCGCTGACCCAGCTCCACGACACGCCGTTGGAGTCCGGGTGCATGGTGAGCCGGAAACGCACGGTGTCGCCGTCGCGGTGCAGGATCTCCGCCACCGCGTACTCGGTGAACAGGTCCGGCCACCGGGCCACGTCGTTGGTGATCTCCCAGACCAGCGGCAGCGGCGCGGCGATCTCCACGGAGTTCTCGGTGTGCCCGGGTGGATCCGAGCTGCGGGCCACCAGGTCGGCGACGCCGGCGATGCTGAGCTGCCCGGCCTGTTCGGGGATCTTCACCCGCCACCTGTCGGCCACCACCGCCGACAGTTCGAGCAGCGCCAGCGAGTCCATGCCCAGCTCCTCCAGGCTCGCCGCGGGCGCGTCGGCGGCGGCGTCCGGGTCCAGGCCGCAGTGCGTGACCAGGATGTCGGTGATCTCGCGGGTGAGCGGGCGGTCGGGGGCGACTGTCATCGGTTCCTCCAAGTGGTCGGGCCTGCGGCGGGCACGGCGCTGACGGGGGTACGGCCGTCCGGTCCGGTCGCGCCGCGCGGGTCGGGCACGACGGCCCGCGCCGGGGACGCCGCGACCGTGCCGTCGGCGGGCGGGGTGTCGGGCGGGGCGTCGTCGGCGGGTGGGGTGAGCAGCCGTTCCACCAGGGCGGTGGTGTGCCGGGCGGCGCGGAACGCCGGGTCGCGCAGCACCCGCCGGGCGAACGGGATGGTGGTACGCACGCCGGGGCCGGCCACGTCGAACTCGGCCAGCGCCCGGTCGAGCCGGTCCAGCGCGGCGTCCCGGTCCGGCGCCCACACCGCGACCTTGGCCAGCAGCGAGTCGTAGTGCGGGCTGACCAGGTAGCCGGCGTGGCCGTGGGTGTCGACCCGGGTGAACGGGCCGCCCGGCGGCCGGAACCGGTCCAGCCGGCCGGGGGCGGGCGCGAAGTCGCGATCCGGGTCCTCCACGTTGACCCGGCACTCGATCGCCACGCCGTGCAGTCGGACGTCGGACTGGCGCAGCCGCAGCGGGGTGCCGTACGCCACGTGCAGCTGTTCCTGCACGAGGTCGATGCCGGTGACCATCTCGGTGACCGGGTGTTCCACCTGGATCCGGCAGTTGATCTCCAGGAAGTGGCAGCGTTCGGCCTCGTCGACCAGGAACTCCACGGTTCCGGCGCCGGTGAAGCCGACCGACAGCGCGCCGCGCAGCGCCACCTCGGCGACGGTGTCCAGGGTGGCCTGCCGCAGCGCGGGCGCGGGCGCCTCCTCGATCAGCTTCTGGTGCCGGCGCTGTACCGAGCAGTCCCGGGTGCCCAGGTGCACGCCGTTGCCGTGGCCGTCGCAGAGCACCTGCACCTCGACGTGGCGGGCGTCGGCGAGGTACCGCTCGACGTACACCCGGTCGTCGCCGAAGGCGACCTGCGCGGCGGCGCGGGTCCTGGCGTACGCGCGGGGCAGCTCGGCGGCCGAGCGCACCACTGTCATGCCGCGCCCGCCACCGCCCGCCGCTGCCTTCACGATGACCGGGTAGCCCACCTCGGCGGCCACCTCCTGCGCCTCGGCGACGGTGGGCAGCGTCCGGACGCTGCCCGGCGGCAGCGGCAACCCGGCCCCGCTCATCAGCGCCCGCGCCGTCGACTTGTCCGCGAGCGCGGCCATCACCTGCGGCGGCGGGCCGACGAAGACCAGGCCGTTCTCGGCGCAGATCTCGGCGAAGTCGGCGTCCTCCGACAGGAAGCCGTAGCCGGGGTGCACCGCCTGCGCGCCGGTCTGCCGGGCGGCCTCCACGATCGCCGCCGCGTTGAGGTAGCTGCGGCGGCTGGCCGCCGGGCCGATGCGTACCGCCTCGTCGGCGAGCCGCACCGGCAGCGAGTCGGTGTCCGCGCTGGAGTGCACCACCACGGTGCGCACGCCGAGTTCCCGGCAGGCACGCAGCACCCGCAGCGCGATCTCGCCCCGGTTGGCGATCAGCACCTTGTCGAACATCAGCAGTCCTGTCCGGTGACCGGCTCCAGGGCGATCAGCGGCTGGTCGTACTCGACGGGCTTGCCGTCGTCGACGAGCACCTCGACCACCCGTCCGGCCTGGCCGGCGGTCACCTCGTTCATCAGCTTCATGGCCTCGACGATGCCGACCACCTGGCCCGGGCGGACCATGTCGCCGACCGCGACGAACGGCATCGCCCCGGGCTCGGGGGCCCGGTAGAACGTGCCGACGACGGGTGAGCGCACGGCCGGCCGGTCGACCGCCGGCAACCGCGCGGGCAGGGCCTCGCCCGGTTCGGCGGCGCGCTGCGCCGGGAGCGCCGGATCGTGCCATTCGACCTCCAGCACCGACTCGCCGCTGCGCAGCCGCACCCGGCGCACCGGCCCGGCCAGGTCGGCGACGAGTTGGCGGGCCTGCCGGCGCAGCCCGTCGAGCACCTGCTCGGCCTCGGCGTCGGCCATCACGCCACCTCCGCCCGGCCACCGGCCGGGGAGGCAGCCGGCGGCGACGCCGCAGACGTGCCGGCCGGGGACGGTCCGGCGGAGCGGGCCGCGCCGAATCGGCGGAAGCGCTGCCTCCGGCGGCGGACCAGGGTGGCCGGCGGGACGGTGAGCAGCGGGGCGAGGTTCGCCGCGACCGCCCGGCGCAGCAGCTCGGCGGCGCCGCCCGGGTCGGCGTGCGCGGCCGGGCGTGGCTCCGGCACCAGTTCGTCGACCACGCCGAGGCGGCACAGGTCGGCGCCGGTGAGCCGCAGTGCGCGGGCTGCCTGCGGGGCGGCCGAGCTGTCCGGCCAGAGGATCGCCGCGCAACCCTCCGGGCTGATCACCGAGTAGACAGCGTGTTCCAGCATGAGCACCCGGTCGGCGACCGCGAACGCGAGCGCGCCGCCGCTGCCGCCCTCCCCGGTGACCACCGCCACCACCGGCGTGGGCAGCACCGTGAGCGCGAGGATGTTCTCCGCGATGGCCGCCGCCTGGCCCTGCTGCTCGGCGCTCACTCCCGGATCCGCGCCGGGCGTGTCCACCAGCGTCACCACCGGCAGCCGCAGCCGCGCCGCGAGACGCATCAGCCGCAGCGCCTTGCGGTGCCCGGCCGGGCTGGCCATGCCGAAGTTGTGGGTCACCAGCTCGGCTGTGGTGTGACCCTTCTGGTGGCCGATCACCATCACCGGCCGGCCGTCCAGGCGGGCGATGCCGCCGACGACCGCCGTGCAGTCCGCGCCGAGCCGGTCGCCGTGCAGCTCGACGAACCCGTCGAACGCGGTCTCCAGGTAGTCCAGTGTGGTCGGCCGGCCCGGGTGCCGCGCCGTGCGTACCGTCTCCCAGGGGTCGCGGTCCGGCCGGGCGGTCACGGTCGACGCGGTGGCCGGGCGCGGCGCGGGCGCTGTCTCCGGCGCGCGGCGGCCCGAGTCGGCGGCGGCGAGCAGCGCGGCCAGCCGGCCCCGCAGCGCGTGCCGGGGCACCACCATGTCCACCTGGCCGTGCCGCAGCAGGTACTCCGCGGTCTGGAAGCCCTCCGGCAGCTTCGCGCCGGTGACCTGGCGGATCACCCGGGGGCCGGCGAAACCCAGCCGGGCGCCGCTCTCGGCGAGCACCAGGTCGGTGTTGGTGGCGAAGGAGGCGGCCACCCCGCCGTACGTGGGATCGGTGACCACGCTGACCGTGAGCAGGCCCGCCTCGCGCATCCCCGCGAGGGCCTGGCTGACGGTGGCCATCTGCATCAGCGACAGCGCGCCCTCCTGCATCCGGGCGCCGCCGGACGCGGTCACCAGCACCAGCGGGACGCCGTCGGCGAGAGCCCCCTCGGCGGTCCGGGTGATCAGCTCACCGACCGCGCAGCCGAGGCTGCCGCCGAGGAAGCGGAAGTCCATCACCGCCAACGCGACCGGGTGCCCGCCCAGCCGGGCGGTGCCGCAGAGCACCGCCTCGTCCAGGCCGGTCGCCGCGCGGGCCGCGGCGAGCCGGTGCGGGTACGGCAGCTCGTCGACGAACCCGATCGGGTCGACGCGTGCCGCCGGGTCGGGCAGCGGGACGAACGAGTCCGGGTCGGTCAGTTGCGCCACCCGGTCCGGCGCGTCCAGCCGCGCGTGCGAGCCGCACTCCGGGCAGACGTCCAGGTTGCGGCGCAGCCGCTTGCGGTAGAGCAGCGACGCGCACCCGTCGCACCTCGACCAGAGTTGTTCGTCGCGCGGGGCGGTGGTGGTCACTGTGGCCGCCCGGCGGTGTCGCGCAGGTGGGCCGGCGCGTCGTACCGGTAGAAGCAGTGCGCCATAGCGTCGCGCGGCGAGCGCCAGGTCGGCAGGTACGGCGAGATGTACGGCCGCAGCCGCTCGCTGATCCGGACGAACTCCGGATGTCCCCGGGCGTCCTCCACAGCGCCCTGCGCCGGCGTCTCCGTCTCCAGCAGATGGACGTAGAGGTCGTGCAGCCGGTACAGCGAGCGGTGCCGGACGCCGACCAGGCCGGGCAGCTCGGTCGCGTCGGACTCGGCGAAGATCTCGGCCACCCTGTCCTCGGCCGTCGGCACCACCTTGGCGACGATGAGCGAACGGTCCATTCGCGCCTCCTGCGTACGTCCCGGTGCGCGGCGAACCGGTCGCGCCGCACGGATCGCCACACGGTCGCGCCGACGGCGTCTACCGGGCGTCAACCGGGCCCGCCGCGCCACAGAGAGATGGTGACGCTGCGTTGACGCAAGCTGTGCGTGAGCTATGCGAAGATCGCCTTCCGGTCCCGGCTGGGCGACACTTATTCGCAGATCACAGCCGTGTAACCGGCCCACGGAGAGCAGTCGGGTGAACGACCGTGCGTTGACTGAGAGTAACAGGCATTGATATTCTCCGTCTCGGTCAGCCCGGCCATCGTGGAGGTTTCCCGGCCGCGGCGGAGGCGTTCCGACACCCGCGTCGCGGGCGGCGGTCCGGGCAACGGATAACGGTCGGGACGAGGGTTCCGGTGCTGGGGGGTTCGCCGTGTCGGGTGGGTCGAGAATGCCGACGGCGGGCGAACCCGCGCCCCGGGTGACACTGCGCCTGCTCGGCGGCTTCCAGCTCCTGCACGACGACGCGCCGGTGGTCGTACCCCGGGGGTTGCAGCGCGTCATCGCCCTGATCGGCCTGCGTCCGGCCGCGACCCGCAGCCATCTCGCCGGGCTGCTGTGGCCGGAGACGCCGGAGGAGCGGGCGCTGTCGTCGCTGCGTACCGCGCTGTGGCGGCTGCGGCAGGATCCGTGCTGCCCGCTGCGCACCGACGGCGACACCGTCCGCCTCGGGCCCACCGTCCGTCTCGACGTGGACGACCTGGTGGAGACCGCGACGCTGGTTCGCGAGGGCGCCGTCCCGCGCGGCGCCACCGGCGCGGGACGCCACGACCTGCTCCCCGGCTGGTACGACGACTGGGTGCTGCTGGAACGCGAACGGCTGCGCCAGTTACGCCTGCACATGCTGGAGGAGCTGGCCGGCAACCACCTCACCGCCGGGCGGCACGGCGAGGCGCTGGAGGCCGCGCTGGAGGCGATGGCCGCCGAGCCGCTGCGGGAGACCCCGCACCGCCTGGTGGTGCGCATCCACCTGGCCGAGGGCAACGCGTTCGAGGCGGTCCACTCCTTCTACGTCTACCGCGACCTGCTCCTGCGCGAACTGCGCCTGGAACCGTCCCCGGCGATGACCGCGCTGCTCGACGACACCCTCGCGCCGATCCGCCGGGCCAGCCGCCCGGACCCGCCGCCGCCGCGCCGCACGAACCGGTCCGCCAAGGCGGCCCCCCCATCAATGCCCCGGGGTACGCGGTGACGGCGAGGTGACAGCGCGACCGGCACGGTGAGCGCAGGACCGCGGCGGCGAGAGGGGTCACGATGAGTCGACTGTTGGTGGTCAGCCGGATCGTGCCGGGCGCACAGGGACGGGTGGCGCAGATCTTCGCCGAGGCCGACGCCACCGAACTTCCCCACCTCACCGGCGTCCGGCACCGGTCCCTGTACTACCTGCACGATCTGTGCGTCCATCTGATGGAGACCGTCGACGTCGCCCCCGGCCTGACCGGGGAGCTGCGCGACAACCCGCTGTACGAGCAGGTGAACAAGCGGCTCTCCGCACACACCTCGGCGTACCTGCCGACCTGGCACTCCCCCCGCGACGCCGTGGCCGGCTGCTTCTACAGCTGGGACGCCGCCGAGGCGCCCGCGCCCGGCCGGATCCACTAGACCGGCCACGGGCGACGGACGGGGCGCCCCGGAACCACGCACGGCACCCGGGTTCCGGGGCGTCTCCCCCCGCCGTCGCCGGCCTCCTGCGACGCACGCTCGGTCACCCGCCGGCCACCGGCCGACACCTCCGGTCCCACCGGCGCGGCCCGACCCCGGCCTGCCTGTCGTACGCCGCGCGCGTGTGCGAAGCTGCCCCGAGTCTTTCGCCCTCGTCGTGCACGTACATAGAAGGAGGTGGCCATGCCGTCGAGCTTCGGGCAGTGGCTGTTCGTGATACTGGCCCTGCTCATCGGATTCGGCGCCGGCTGGTTCGTCGTCGGCCGCCGGTCCGGCGCACCGGCGCCGTCCTCGGCGGAGACCGCCCCCGAGGTGACCGCCACCGTCGACGCGCCGAGCCCGGTCGCGGTGGTCGACGAGCCCCCGGCCACCGCGACGGTTGCCGAGCAGCCCGCGCCCACCGAGGCGGTGACCGCCGAGCCGGCCGTGGCGACCGCCCGTTCCGCCGACGAGCCGTCGCCGGTAGTCGCCGAGACGGAGCCCTCCCCGGTGGCCGCCGAGCCCGTCGCCGAGGCCGAGCCGGTTTCCCTCACCGCCGATCGTCCGGCCGAGGCGCCGGCCTCCACGTTCGTCGGTGCGGACCAGCCCGCGACGGCCTCGACCGCCACCGATGTGGACGAACCGGCCGGGTCTCCGGCGCTCGTCGCCGAGTCGGAGCCCTTCGCGGCGGAGCCGGAGCGCGCCCCCGTCGCCGTGCCGGCGCAGTCGACGCTCGCCGACGAGCCCGACGCCACGGCGTCGCCGGCCGGCCCGGCCGCAGAGCCCACCGCGGATGCCACGCCGGCTGAGACGCCCGAGGCGGACGAGCCCGTCAAGGCCGTCGAGCCGGTCGCCGCCGCGCCGACCGTCGTGCCCGCGCCGCGCGCGTCGGCCGAGAACGACGTGCCGGCGGACGCGGCCGACACCGCGCCGGACGACTTCCGGCGGATCCAGGGCATCGGGCCGAAGCTGGCCGCCGCGCTGCAGGAGGCCGGGATCCGCACCTACCGGCAGCTCGCCGAGCTGGACGAGGCCGCGCTGCGGCAGACCGTGAAGGCCGCCGGGCTGCGGGCCGCGCCCGGTCTGGCCACCTGGCCGCAGCAGGCGAAGGTGCTGGCGGGCGCGCCCGCCGACGCCGAGCGGGTGCTGCCGGCCGGCGCCGAGTAGTCCGCATCCGCAATCCGGGCCGGTGGTGACGGTGGTCGCCGCCGGCCCGGCGTGTTCCGTGGGCCGATCCCGGCTCGGCCCGGCCGCACCGCAGCCGGCCCGCGACGTGCCCACCGCAGCGCCGGAGCCCGCTGGCCGACCGCCGGTCCGCGACCCGGAGGCGCCGCGCCGGGTGACCCTGCTCGAACTCTTCTTCGACCTGGTCTACGTGGCCGCGCTCGCGTTGATCTCGCGCAACCTGGTCGGGTCGGTGACCTGGGAGCGGGCCGGCGAGTCGCTGGTCATGCTGATGGCGATCTGGTGGACCTGGGCGATCACCACGCTGGTCACCGACATCTACGATCCGCAGCGCACCGAGATCAAGCTGCTGATCGTGGCGGTGATGTTCGGCGCGCTGCTGATGACCACCGCCATCCCGGAGGCGTTCGGCGCCCGCGGGCTGGTGTTCGCCGGCACGTACGTGGCGATCCATCTCGGACGCGGGCTGTTCCTCATGCCCGCCGTGCGGCGGCACCCGCAGAGCAACAAACGGGCCCTGCGCATCTTCGTCTGGTTCGCCGTGTCGGCCGTGCCGTGGCTGGTCGGCGCGCTGGCCGCGCACGGCACCGCACGGCTCCTGCTCTGGTTCGGCGCCCTGGCCATCGACTATCTGGGATTCCGGCTGGCGTACCCGGTGCCGGTCCTGGGTGCGGTGCCCGACTCGCAGCGCAACGTGACCGCCGAGCACCTGTCCGAGCGGTACCAGCAGTTCTTCATCATCGCGCTCGGCGACGCCGTGCTGGTGGCCGGCACCGTGTTCAGCCTGCACCACTCCGAGGTGGAGAACCTGGTCGCCTTCACCGTCGCGTTCGCCACCACGCTGCTGCTCTGGCGCATCTACGTACACAAGTCCGGCGAGCTGCTGCCGCACGCCATCGCCCGGGCCGACCGGCCGAACCGGTTCCTCAACACCGCGCCGTACACGCATCTGCTGATGGTGGCCGGGGTGGTGACCACCGCGGCGGGCTTCGACCTGGTCCTGCTGGAGCCGAACGGCCACACGCCGCCGGCCTGGCTGGCGGTGATCCTCGGCGGGCCGGCGCTGTTCCTGACCGGGCGGGCCGCCTTCGAGTACGAGGTGTTCAGCCGGGTGTCGTCGTCCCGGCCGGGCGGGGTGCTGGCGCTGCTCACGATCGCCCCGGCCGGGTTGTACCTCGCGCCGGTCCACACCTCCGCCGGGGCGACGCTGGTGCTGGCCGGGGTGGCGTTCGCCGACTACCGCCGCAGCCGGGGCCGCCCGCCCGAGGAGCCGATGCCACCGCACTGAGGTAATCGGAATCGGCCGCGTCGGCACGGCTGCGCCGTTTGGCGGATCACCCGCACGGGGTACATGGCCTCCACCTCGAATCACCACGACCCCAGTGGAGGCAACTGATGCGCGGCACCTCGATAGTCGGCGTCCTGGTCGTCATCTGGCTCATCATCGGCGCCATCGCCGCCGGTCAGCGCGGCTACTACGGCAACGACGAAACCAACTGTGCGGAGGCGGGCACGATCCTGGTCACCATCGTGGCCGGTCCGCTGAACTACATCGGCGCCAACCCGAAGGTCGACTGCAAGCTCCCGGAGCCGTCGAAGTAGGCCGCCGCCTCCGTACTTCCCCTCCCGGCCCGCGCCCGCCTGGCGAGCGCGGGCCGTTCCGTGCCCGCCGCGTGGCCGGTCACCAACCCTCAGCCGTCCTAGGAGGCTGGGTCTCGCCCGGTTCGCCCGCCCGGCCGGTGGGCACGGCAGCGGTCCCCCCGCGCCTCAGCCGCCGACGTGGATGCCGGGGCGGCGGGTCGGGTCCGGCTCGGACTTGCGGATGATCTCCCGCACCACCGGTGGCGTGTCGCCCCGGCCGAGGATGAGGTAACGCAGGAGGTGCGCGATCGGACTGCCCTCCGACCACTCGAAGTGACAGTGCGGGCGTACGCCGGTGGCGTCGCGCAGGGCCAGCAGGATCGCGGCTATCGCGTTCGGCGCGGCCGGACTGCTGGCGCGCAGGATCCGGTAGCCGCCGGATTCCACCCCGTGCACCCGTAGCACCTGGCTGAACTGGGACGGGTCGCTCACGTCGATCTCCAGGAACAGCACGTCGGCGGCGCCGGGCACCGGGTTCATCGACCGCTGGGCCCGCTCCTTGACCCGGTACTCCTTGACCGACCCGCTCTGCCTCTTGTGGGCGATCAGGTGCAGCCGCCCGTCCCGGGCGACCGACTCGTCGACGAAGCGGCGGGCCGGCTCGTCGAACTCGATCCGCTCGGCGCGCAGCTCGGTGGTGCGGGTGACCCGGGAGATCAGCGACACCGCGACGATCCCGGCGATGAAGAACCCGGAGATGGTGATCCCGTCCGGCTTCTCCACCACGTTCTCCACCAGCGCGTACAGCAGCACGGCGGTGAGCAGCGCGAACCCCGCCGAGGCCGCGCGGCCACGAGCCCGCCACGCCGCGATGGTGACCGCTATCGCGCCGGAGACCATCATCGCGAGGATGCCGGTGGCGTACGCGCCGGCCTGGGCGTTCACGTCGGCGGAGAAGGCGATCGTGATGGCGATGCTGATCGCGGTGTAGACCAGCACCACCGGGCGCACCGCCCGTCCCCACTCCGGCGCCATGCCGTACGACGGCAGGTAGCGGGGCACGATGTTGATCAGCCCGGCCATCGCCGACGCCCCGGCGAACCAGAGGATGAGCACGCTGCTGATGTCGTACGCGGTGCCGAACGCCTTGCCCAGGTGCTCGTGGGCGAGGAACGCCAGCGCCCGCCCGTTGGCCGGCCCGCCGGGGGCGAACGCCTCGGGTGGGATCAGCACCGTGGTGACGAACGTGGTGGCGACCAGGTAGACCGACATGATCAGCGCGGCGGCGGTGAGCAGCCTCCGGGTGTTGCGGATCCGGGCGTCCAGCCGCCGCTGCGGGTCGTCGCCCTCGCCGCGCACCAGCGGCATCATGCTCACCCCGGTCTCGAAGCCGGACAGGCCGAGCACCAGCAGCGGGAACGCGAGCACGCTCGTGACCAGGACGTCGCCGGGCCCGCCGGTGCGTGCCAGCCGGCCGGTCCAGTCGCCGAGCAGGCCCGGTTCGGCGACCACCTCGGCCACCCCGGCGACCACCACCACCGCGTTCAGCGTCAGGAACGCCGCCACGAGCGGGATCGCGACCTGCACGGCCTCGCTGAACCCGAGCAGGAACACGCCACCGAGCACGAGCAGCAGCAGCACCGTGACCAGCACCGCCACCGCGCCGCCGTGCGGGAACGACGCGGGCAGGACCGGGTTCTCCAGCAGGTGCACGCTGGCGTCGGCGGCGGAGAGCGTGATCGTGATGATCCACGAGGTCGCGACGAAGCCGAGCAGCACCAGCACGAAGATCTTTCCGCGCCAGAACGGCAGCAGCCGCTCCAGCATGGCCACCGAGCCCTGCCCGTGCGGGCTCTCCCGGGCCACCCGGCGGTACATCGGCAGCATCCCGAGCAGGGTCAGCGCCACGATCAGCAGCGTGGCCAGCGGGCTGAGCGCGCCGGCCGCCACGGCGGCGATGCCGGGCAGGTAGGACAGCGTGGAGAAGTAGTCGACACCGGTCAGGCACATCACCTGCCACCACGGGTGGGACCGGGTCTGGTGCTCGCCGACCTCCGGGCCGACCGGCTCGACCCGGTGCGCGAACAACCACCTGCGCAGCCGCCCGGCGGGGGCAGCCGGCCGCGCCGGGGCCGCCACCCGTTCCGGCAGTTCCGGCGCGGTATGGCCGGCGTGACGCCCGGCCCGGGCCGCTGCGGCCGCGTGCGCCTCCCGGCGCCGGTCCCGCGTACGCCTGGGCTGCTCCGCGCCCCCCGCCTGCCCCATTCGCACCCCTTCGTCCCTGCACAGACGGTAGGGGTTGCGGCGGTCCGGTCCCGGCCGAACCGCGCAAAGATCCGATGCTCGGACGTACCCGTGCGGCTGTTGAGGCCGCTGCTGCCGACGGATCGCCACGATGAAGATGTGGCTACGCGATCTCGCTCGCTCTAATCCCTGACCCAGACGAATATGTCCCAGCCGAAGCCACTGAGAGCGATGGCCAGCACAACGGCGCTGACCGCCGTCGCGGTCACGGAGAGCCGCCGCCGCCGGCGGTCGTTGCCGGTAAGCGCGTGGACGAGTGACCCTGCAGCGAGGACAGCTCCGAGCACCCAGCCATGAAGCATCATGTACAGCTGCGAGGTCATGAACAGCCAGGTGAAGGGGTTGAGCAGGGAGAAACCGAAAGGCACGAGGTCCTTGGGGTCGTGCATCTCGTGGGTGAGTTCATAGTGGCCGAGTCCCAACCGGATCCGGCTGACGGCGTACAACACCAGCACGACCGCATACAGACCGCCGGATCCCAACTGCGTCACCGCAAGGCCGGTACGCACGCGGGGCGCACCGGCTGCCCGGACGGCCAGCGCGATGTTCCCTGGCGCAAGCACTGCTGTCCCCTTCCTGGTGGTAGCGGCAAGTTGGAGGGCTGCCACTGCGGTGCCGAGAGCGAGCCGCAGCGGAGACAGTCCCATGTCGGCGGCGCCGCGTATGTCCGCCTCCCACTGTTCGCGGTAGCGCGAGCGGGCATCGGAGACCGGCAACGCGGCCGAGGCAAACCGGCTGACGGCCAGAGCGAGGCGCATTCGGCGGGATGCTGTCATCGGGCCAGGTCCGGCCGAGTGGTGGAGATCCGGAGCGTGCGCCGCTGAGCGGCGCGTTGGCAGATCCGGCGAGCCTCGGTCGCCCCGTCGCGCGTCAGTACGTACAGTCGCCGCCGGGCACCCTTGCGATCCTGGTCATCCCAGGAGGACGTGACCCATCCGGCTCTCTCCAGGCGGTCCAACAGTGGGTAGACCGTGCCGGACGGCCGGCCGGTGGCCTTGATGATCTCCAACCCCCATCGCGGCTGCTCAGAGTCGAGCAGGACGGTCAGGACGTCAACGGTTGCCCTGCCTATACGTGCGAGCGGTTCCATGGGCCTTAAACTACATGTGTAGATTAGCGACGTCTACCAGAGACTCCAAGATCCACGAGACACGGCCTACTGCAGGAACGCCCCGAGGGGCGACAGCAGCAGCCGACCGAGCAGCGCGGCGTTGTCGTCCAGCCGCGTCCGCTCACATTCGCGGGCCTCCGGGTCGTGCCGGCAGCGCCAGATCTTCTGCGCGTTGCGCCAGGCCACGTTCCGGGTGTACGCCACCAGTTCGCCCTGGTACCAGTCGTCGATGTCGCCGTTCACCATGTCGATCATGAGCTGCCAGTTGTCCAGGTAGCCGCGGCGCAGCTCCGGGATCCGCTCGGCGAAGATCTTGTTGATCTCGAGGTAGTCGTGGTGCTGGTCGCTGCCGTCGATCGGCTCGGACTCCAAGCTGTCGAACGTGGTCACCAGCGCGAACGGCAGGTCGTAGTTGATGTGCGCGTTGACGCCCGCGGCGGCCGACGGCAGCGGCCGGGCGTCCGGGCCACGCATCCGCCGCAGCAGGCAGGACCACGCCTTCGGGGTGCTGGGGCTGGAGTCGGTCCAGAACCGCAGCGCCTCGAAGTAGCGGGCCGCGAACTCCACGTCCAGCCGCGCCAGGAAGGCGGGGTCGCGGAACCGGTCGTCGTACAGGCCGTCGAGCACCGTGCTGGTGATCACCAGGTAGAGCTTGTTGAAGTCGGCGAGCGGGCAGCTCTCCAGAAGCGGCGGCAGCCGGACCAGCAGATCCTGCAACTTGGTCAGATGGTCCACGACCGCGGGCACGTCGGCGGGATGATCGGCGAGCAGGCCGACGATGTCCTGGTGCACAGGATCCCAGACCGGTTGGGTCATCTCTCCTCCACAACGGCCGGCGCCCCCACGACGCCACCACCCCTGTTCCGCCGGAGAGCCTGCCAGCCACCGTCCACAGGGGGATCCGTCGAACGACGTATTGCCGACGTACGCCTATTCCGCGCCGTTGCGCAGGAAGATGGCGCTGGCCTGCACCCGCGTGCGTACCTGGAGCTTGTCGAAGATGTGCGAGACGTGAACGCCGATGGTCCGCTCGCTGATGAACAGCCGCTGGCCGATCTCCCGATTGGTCAGCCCCTCGGCCACCGCGGCGAGCACCTCCCGCTCCCGCGCGGTGAGCGTCGCCAGCTCGTCCACCGCCGTCCCGGCGGGCGCCGCCACCCGCTGCCGGGGCACCGGCGCCGGGGCAGGCGCGGCGTCCACCGTCACCCGGGCCCGCGAGGCGATGGTACGGATCTCCGCGGTCAGCGGCACCGCGCCGAGCGACTGGGCCACCGCGTACGCCTCACGCAGCAGGTCGCCGGCGGTGGCCAGGCGGCTGCGGCCGGCCAGCAGCGCCTCGGCCTGCCGCAACCGGGAGTACGCGGCCGGATAGGGGTGGTTGCGCCGGTCCCACTCGGCGGCGGAGCGCTCCCACAGCGCGGGGTCACCGCGCCCGTCGTCGAGCCGGCTCAGCTCGGCGTGGCAGAGCGCCAGGAACCCCTCGGCGACGTACCGCACCGGGGCGCCCGCGTTGGCGCTCTTGCCGGTCACCCGGTCGACCGCGGCGCGTAGCCGGCGTACCGCGTTCGGGTCCACAGCGATCGTGCGGCCGGCCGCCGCCTCGGCCTCCGCGCGCAGCCCGTGCCAGGCCAGCGTGGCCAGCACGATCACGTCGTCGGACCGGCTCTCGGTCAGGCCCCGCTGCACGGCCTGCCGGGCCAGGTCGTGCCGGCCCTGCCACATGGCCAGTCCGGCACGCAGGATGAGCATCGGCAGCACGTGCCGGGCCCCGCCACCGGCCAGCACCGTGGCGACCGCCTCCAGGTCGCGGTCGGACGCCTCGACGTCGCCGTACCCGACGGAGAGCCGGCACCGGGCCAGCAGCAGCTCGACCGCGTCCGCCCCGGACGGGCGGTGCCGCAGCGCGGCGGCGACCACCTTCTCCGCCTCCGCCCACTGCCCCACCCGGAACAGCCCGTTCGTCGCCACCGCCAGCAGCCGGGTCTCCCAGGTGCGGCCGAGCCCCAGCTCGGCGACTCGGTCGGCGCCCCGGCGGGCCACCACCACCCCCTCCTCGAGGATGTTCAACGGCCCGGTGAGCAGCTCGGCCAGGTGCAGGTACGCGCAGGCCACGTCCTCCGGCCGGCCGGAGGACTCGGCGGTCTCCAGCGCCTGGCGCATCACCGCCAGCCCGGCCGCCGGATCCTCCAGGAACGCCTCGCTGAACCCCAGCGCGGCACTGGCCATCACCACCTCGGAGGCGGTGCCGGGCACGTCGGCGGCGAGCGCCAGCGCCTCCCGGGCCTGGTCGCCGGCCTCGGCGTAGCGGCCCAGGTGCAGCAGCAGCTCGGCCAGCCGGGCGGCGGCGGCGCACCGCTCCTGCGACGTGCAGTCGGGCGAGGTCAGCACCAGCCGATACTCCTGCTCGGCGGGGGCCGAGCGGCCGGCCGCGGCCAGGTAACGGGCCCGGCGGATGCGCAGCGCGCAGACCGGTGGCCCGGACGGGTCGTCGGCCAGCTCCTCCAGCAGCGTCAGGGCGCGGGCGTGCTCCCCGCTGTGGTGCGCGGCCTCGGCGGTGTGGCTCAGCAGCTCGGCCCGGTCCACGGCGACCGGCTCCGGCAGCACCCCGTCGGGCGTGACCGCCGCCGGCTCGGTGGCCAGGGTCAGCGCGGCCGACCAGTGGCGGTGCGCCTCGGCGTACCCGTGCAGTCGTTCCGCCTCGCGGGCCGCGGCCATCGCGGCGGGCAGCGCCCGGGCCGGCTCGCCGGCGTGCCGCCAGTGGTGCGCCAGCCGGGCCTGGTGCAACTCGGCCGGCACGGCGGTGAGGGCTTCGGCGTAGCGGCGGTGCAGCGCGGCCCGCTCGGCGGGTAGCAGCTCGTGGGCCAGGACCTCGGCGACCAGCCGGTGCCGCAGCTGGTAGCCGTCGTCGGCGCCGACCAGCAGCCGGTGCGCGACCGCCTCCCGGACCGCGTCGAGCAGCTCCTCCTCGGGCAGCCGCACCACCTGGGCCAGCAGCCAGTGCCCGACCGGCTCGACGCCGACCGCCACCGCGTGCACCACCGCGTGCGCAGACTGGGGCAGCGCGTCGACCCGGTCGAGGAAGACCTCGCGCAGCGTGTCGGAGAGGCCGTCGCGGCCGTCGCGCCGGTCGCGGGCCAGCTCCTCCACCACGAACGGATTGCCACCGCTGCGCTGCCAGAGCTGGTCGGCGGCCTCCGGCGGCAGCGGTTCGCCGACCACCGCGGCGGCCAGCTCGTCGGTGGCGGACCGGTCCAGCGGCAGCAGGTCGATCACCCGCACCGACCGCAGCCGGCGCAGCTCGGTGAGCACCCGGCGCAGCGGATGCGCGCCGCGCAGCGACTCGGCCCGGATCGCGGCCAGCACCGACAGCTGGAGGTCGCCCAGCCCGGCCAGCAGGTAGAGGATGAGCTGCCGGGTGCTGCGGTCGACCCACTGCAGATCGTCGAGGACGAGCACCAGCGGCCGTCCGCCGGCCACCAGGTGCAGGCCCTGGGCGACGCGTTCCAGGAGCGCCCCGGCGCCGTCCGGACCGGGGGCCTCCTCGTCGAAGACCTGCAACACCGCGCGGATCGCCGCTGTGGTGCGCGCCTCGGCCTGCTCGGCGTCGAGCCGGCGCAGCGCCTGCCGTACCGGGTGCAGCGGCGAGGCGTCTCCGATGTCGAGGCAGGCGCCGGTGAGCACCACCGCCCCGGTCTGCCGGAGCTGCTCAGCGACCTCGGTCAGCAGGCGGGTCTTGCCCACCCCGCTCTCGCCGGTGAGGAACACCGCGCCGGTCTGCCCGGGCCCCAGGTCGTCGTGCAGCGCCGACCGCAGCGTCGCCATGGTCCCGGTACGGCCGACGAGCGGTGCGGTGTCCAGGTCGCCGGCCATGGGACGCAGCCTAGTCACCGCTTCCGCGCCGTTCTACGGCCTTGGGGCCGGACTGGTACCTCTCGCGTCGACTACACGACTAATGGTTGCGGGTGCCCGACATACGTCGTCCTACAGATCCCCCGAGAACCCGGTGGTGGAAGTCTGCGGAGGTCGTCAGGTACCGGAATCGGGAAAGGGTGGTGCGATGTCGATCACCACGCCCGCGTGGAGTCGGGAAGCCGTCATGGCGGCATGCCGGCCGGTGCCCGAGGAACGACGTGTCGTGACCGTCCTCTTCGTCGACATCGTGGGCTCGACCCGGCTGGTCGAGCGGCTCGACCCGGAGGACGTCCGGGCGTTGCAGCGCGCCTACTTCGGCACCGTGGCCTCGGTGCTGCGCCGCTGGCGGGGCGTGGTGGAGAAGTACGTCGGCGACGCGGTGATGGCGTTGTTCGGCGCGTCCGATTCGGACGGTCTCAACGCGTACCGGGCGGTGCGGGCCGGACTGGACATCCAGGCCGCGCTGGCGCGCCGGCGTCCGGCCGGCGTCCGGCTGCGCGTGCGGGTCGGCGTGGCGACCGGCGAGGTGCTGCTGGACCTGGCCGAGGTCCGCGACGGCGGCCACGGTGCGGCGAGCGGCGCGGTGATCACCACGGCGGCCCGCCTGCAGGAGCACGCGCCGCCCGGCGGGGTCGTGCTCTGCCCGGTCACCCGGAGCGCCGTGGCCGGCCTGGTCGAGCAGCGTCCACTCGCCACGCTGACGCTCGCCGGCAAGGCGCTTCCGCTGGACGTGTGGCGGGTGACCGGGCCGGCCGGGAGCAGGACGCCCCGGCACCGCGACCCGCTGGTGGGCCGCCGCCGCGAGCTGGCGAGCGCTGTCGAGGAGGTGGCCCGGGCGCTGCGCGAGCGGCGTCCCCGGTGGATCTCCCTGGTCGGACCGCCGGGCAGCGGCCGCAGCCGGCTGCTGCACGAGGTGACCCGTGCCGTGTCGAGCGTGGACGGATTGCCGGTGCTCCGGCGGGTGACGTCCTGCCCGCCGTACCCGTGCGGGGAGCTGGCGCCCCTGGCCGACCTGGTCCGTCCCCGGCCGGACGACGCGGTCGCGGAGCCGGGCGGCCTTCTCGCCGCGTTCCTGGCCGCGCCGGACGACGACACGGTGGCGGCCCGCGCCGTCGTGGCCTGCCGCGAGACGCTGCTCGGCCTGGCCGCCGACGCGCCGATGCTGGTCGCGCTGGACGACCTGGACCGGGCCGCGCCGGCGCTGCGCCGGTTCCTGCACCAGCTCTACGTGGCGGCGGGTGAGCGCGGACTGCCGCTGGCGGTGGTCACCACCAGCGGCGCCGGGGCGGCCGACCCGCTGCCCGCCCCGACGCGGCGGATCCCGCTGGAGCCGCTGGGGCCGGTGGACACCGGGCGGCTGCTGCGGCACCTGCTCGACCGGGCCGGCCGGCCGGCCGCGCTCGCCGCGCGGCTGGTTCCGCTGGTCGGCGGCAATCCGGCGGTCGCGTCCGCGTACGCGGGCGCGGACCCGGCCGGCGAGCCCGGTGGCGTGCCGGCCGCCGCGCGCCGCCTGGTGGACGCCCGGCTGGACCGGCTCGACGGTACGCACCGGGCGGTGCTGCTGGCCGGGACCGCCCGCGGTGGCCCGGTCGGGGCCGCGGTGGTGGAGGCGATGCTCGGCTGGCCCGTCGGCCGGGCCGAGCCGGTGCTGCGGGCGCTGGCCGCGGCCGGACTGGTCCACCCGATCGCGGTGGGCGGCTGGGCGGTCGACGGGCTGGTGGCGCGGGTGGCCGCGCTGCGGCTGTCCCGGGCGGTACGGGCGGACTTCGCCCGCCGCCTGCGCGACACGGAGGACTCCGCTGCCGGCCGCGTGCCGGGAGCGGGAACCGGCGTCCCGTCCCGGGGCGCCGACGAGCGGGCCGTCTGCCCGCTCGGGGCGGGACGGTCGCGCCGGTCGGGTGGAGGGGCCCGACCGGCGCCCGTCCCGCCGAACCGGCTGGACCGGGCCGACGCGCTCCGTCCGGCACCCGGGCGGGCCGGCTCCGGACGCCCGGACCGGGACGGTCCGCTTCGGGCGGTGCCCGCGCAGCCGGTGCGCGCCGGACCCACGACAGGGATCCTCCCGCGTGCCGCGGGGCGGACCGGGTGGCGGAACGTCCCGCGATCCGACGTCACGCCCGGGCGATGGCCCGGCCCGTCACCGGCGGTCACGGCGTGGCCGGAGCAGCGGACCGGACCGCCCGGAGGGTCGGGCGGGAACCGGCGAAGGACCGAGCCCGGCGGGCGCCCGCTCGGGCTGGCCGCATGAGCGTGACGTCCGGGTCGGAGCGGGCACGGGGCCACTCCGGCCTGGACGTCACCGCGCGGCCGGTCGGTCCGGGTCAGTCGCGGGCGATGGTGCGGCTGCGTCCCCGGAACTCGGCCACCACCTCGTCGCCGCGCCGTACCGTCACGTCGTAGATGCCGCTGCGGCCGTGCCGGACCCGTTCGGTGGCGTACGCCTCCAGCAGGTCGCCCTCGCGCACCGGGCGCAGGAAGCTGATCTCGCCACCGGCCGCCACTGTCGCCGGGCCGTGGCTGTTGCAGGCCAGCGCGAACGCGGTGTCGGCGAGCAGGAACACGAAGCCGCCGTGCCCGATCGCGTGCCCGTTGAGCATCGCCGCGGTGACCCGCATCCGGGCCACCGCCGCGCCGTCGCCGGCAGACACGAGTTCGATGCCGAGCCCCTTGGACGCCACGTCGGCGTCGAACATGTCGTGTGCCGCGGTACGGCCGGCCATCTCAGGCCTCCCGCCGCTGGTCGACGATGCGGCGCATCTTGCCCATCGAGCGTTCCACCCCGTCCGGTTCGATCACCCGTACCGCCACCGACACCCCGATCGTGTTCTTGACCTGCTCGACCAGCATGGCGCCGGCCCGCTCGGCCTCGGCGGCGGCGGCGCCCGCGCGCCGCTCCACGTGGACGGTGAGCGTGTCGAGCCGCCCTCGCCGGTCGAGCACGCACTGGAAGTGCGGCGACAGCGCCGGGGTACGCAGGATCAGCTCCTCGATCTGGGTCGGGAAGACGTTCACCCCCCGGACGATCATCATGTCGTCGGTCCGCCCGGTGATCTTCTCGATCCGCCGCATCGGGCGGGCGGTGCCGGGCAGCAGGTGGGTCAGGTCGCGGGTGCGGTAGCGGACCACCGGCATCGCCTCCCTGGTCAGCGAGGTCAGCACCAGCTCACCCCGCTCCCCGGCGGGCAGCACCCGGCCGCTGACCGGGTCGATGATCTCCGGGTAGAAGTGGTCCTCCCACAGGTGCGGGCCGTCCTTGGTCTCCACGCACTCGACCGCCACGCCCGGGCCCATCACCTCGGACAGGCCGTAGATGTCCAGCGCGTGCACGTCCAGGCGGGACTCCAACTCCCGGCGCATGTCCTCGGTCCACGGCTCGGCGCCGAAGATCCCCACCCGCAGGGAGGTGGCGCGCGGGTCGACGCCCTGGCGTTCCATCTCGTCCACGATGGCGAGCATGTAGCTCGGGGTCACCATGATGACCTCCGGCTGGAGGTCGCGGATCAGCGTGACCTGACGCTCGGTCATGCCGCCGGACACCGGGACGACGGTGCAGCCCAGCTCCTCGGCGCCGTAGTGCGCGCCGAGCCCGCCGGTGAACAGCCCGTAGCCGTACGCGACGTGCACCCGGTCGCCGCGGCGGCCCCCGGCGGCGCGGATCGAGCGGGCCATCAGCTTCGCCCAGGTGTCCAGGTCGGCGCGGGTGTAGCCGACCACAGTGGGGCGCCCGGTGGTGCCGGAGGAGGCGTGCAGCCGGGCGATCCGCTCGCGCGGGACCGCGAACATGCCGTACGGGTAGTTCTCCCGCAGCTCCGCCTTCGCGGTGAACGGGAAGCGGGCCAGGCCGGCCAGGTCGCGCAGCTCGTCCGGGTGCGCGCCGAGGGCGTCGAACGCGCGCCGGTAGTGCGGCACGTTGTCGTACGCGTGGCGCAGCGAGTGCCGCAGCCGGTCCAGTTGCAACGCGCGCAGCTCGTCGACGCCGATCCGCTCGACGGGATCCAGCTCCTCCGGACGAGGGGTGCTTTCCTGCACGGTGACCTCCTGGCACAGGGTCGCCCGACACCGCCGCCCCGGGCGCTGCGCCCACCGTACGCCCGCCGCTCCCGCCCCGCCCTCTCCCCCGCGATCGTGCACCTGCCGCCCCTCGGCTGTCCCCTTCGCGCACTGTGTCGGGGCGGAAACCGCAAGATCGCGGAGAGCCCGGGCGGGAGGACGGGGGGGTTATGCTCGCGGGCGGCGGTGGGAGGTGGCGTGTCGGATCCCCGCGTCGACCCGGACGTCGACCTGCGCGTACCGGCGGACCGCGCGGAACTGTCCGCGCACCCGGCGGTGGTCCTCGGCGTGATCGCCGCCGGTGGCGTGCTCGGCGCGCTGGCCCGGGCCGGCGCCCAGGCCGCCGTGCCGCACTCGCCCGGCGGCTTCCCGTGGGCCACGTTCGCCGTCAACGTCACCGGCTGCCTGCTCATCGGCGTGCTGATGGCGGTGCTCGCCGCCCGCCCGGCCCATCCGCTGACCCGGCCGTTCCTCGGCGTCGGTGCGCTCGGCGGGTTCACCACGTTCTCCGCGTACGCGGTCGACGCGCAGCGCCTGCTGACCGACGGCGCGGCCGGTACGGCGGGCGCCTACCTGGCCGTGACGGTGCTCGGCGCGCTGGCGGCGGTCGCGACCGGGGACACGGTGACCGCCCGGCTGCTGGCCACGCGGACCGGTGCGCGCCGATGACCGTCCTGCTGATCGCGGTCGGCGCGGCGATCGGCGCCCCGCTGCGCTATCTCACCGACCGGGCGGTGCAGGCCCGGCACGGCTCGCCGTTCCCGTGGGGCACGCTGACCGTGAACGTGGCCGGGTCGCTGCTGCTCGGCGGCCTGCTCGCGGCGCCCGTCGACCCGGGCGTGACAGCGCTCGTCGGCACCGGCTTCTGCGGGGCGCTGACCACCTGGTCCACGCTCAGCTACGAGACGCTGCGCCTGGCCCGCACGGGGAAGCGCCGTCTCGCGTACGCGAATGTGGCGCTCAGTGTGGCCGCCGGGCTCGGTGCGGCGTTCCTCGGCTACGCGGTGGTCACCGCGCTGACCGGCTGACCGCCCGGCGAGCCGGTCGGACCGTCAGCGGGCCCGGCGTTCCGGGTGCGCCCGGTTCCACGCCCGCATCCGCTCCGGATAGCCGGTACGGGCCGCCTCGTACAGCGGCAGCGCGTGCTTCTGGGCGATCTTGGCGGCGACCCGGGGGGAGCCGGTACGGCGGCGGATCCACTCGCCGTCGTGCGCGATGGCGACCACTGTCGTGTCGGTGGCTGTGGTCTCCGGTTCCAGGTAGAACTCGACCCCGCTGCGGCTGGTGACGAACGCCTCCAACTGCGCGAGGTCCTCCTTGTTCGCCTCGCGGTCGAGTTTCGTGGGCGTCGTCGGGTCGGCGGCCCGGCGGCTGAACCAGCCCATGCCCGCCTCCTCTCCTCGGCGTTCGCTCCAGTGCAGCACGCCCGCCTGGCAGGCGGCTGGGAGCGCGGTGGGAGTCGGCTGGGCCGGCTCAGCCCGCCTTCACGCCCGGCGTGCCGACTCCCGGCGTGCCGGCCGCCGCGTCCGGCGCGGCGGGACGCTCCCGCAGCACCGGCACCAGCGCGAGCGTGGGCAGCAGGAGCAGCGGCACCACGCCGAGCGCGGACAGCACGCCGAAGTGGTCGCCGAGGAAGCCGAGCAGCGGCGGGCCGGCCAGGAAGGCGGTGTAGCCGATCACCGCGACCACGCTCACCCGGGCCGGGGCCTTGTCCTCGTCGTCGGCGACGGCGCTCATCCCGACCGGGAAGCCGAGCGACGCGCCGAGGCCCCACAGCGCCACGCCGACCACGGCGAGGGGGCCGTTCCCGGCCAGCACGGCGAGCGCCGCGCCGGCGGACGCCATCGCGATGGTGGTGAACAGCACCGGCACCCGTCCCCACCTGTCGATGGCGACGGTGCCGACGGTGCGGCCGAGCGTCATGCCCACCACGAACACGCCGAACACCGCGGCGCCGACCGCCTCGTCGACCCCGTAGCCGTCGACGAAGGCCACCGCGAGCCAGTCGTTGGCGCTGCCCTCGGTGAACGCCATGACCAGCACGAGCAGCCCGATCAGCAGGGTGCGGGGCTCGCGCCAGGCGGCCAGCAGCGCCTGCCGCCGGGCCGCGGGCTCCCCGGCCCCGGCCGCCTCGGCCGTGGCCGCGAGGAAGGCCCGGGCGCCGAGCAGCGTGCCACCCAGGATCAGCACGGACAGGACCGGCAGGTGCACCCCGACGGGTACGCCGAAGTGCGCGGCGCCGGCGCCGAGCCCGGCCCCGGCCACCGAGCCGAGGCTCCACGCGGCGTGGAACCGGGGCAGGATGGTGTAGCCGAGGCGCTTCTCCACGGCGGCGCCCTCGACGTTCATGGCCACGTCGCACAGGCCGGAGCCGAAACCGAACGCGGCGAGCCCGAACCCGACGCCGACGACCGATCCGGCCAGGCTGGCGGCGAGACCGGCCCCGGTCAGGCCGAGCGCGACGAGCACCACCGAGACGGCCACCGTGCGCGCCGGCCCGAGTCGCTGGGTGACCAGGCCGGCGGTCGGCATGGCCAGCAGCGAGCCCGCCGACGCGCAGAGCAGCAGCAGGCCGAGCCGGCCCGGGTTGAGGTCGAGCGCGTCCTGGGCCGCCGGGACCCGGGAGAACCAGCTCGCCACCGCCAGCCCGTTGAGGGCGAAGACGACGGCGACGCCGTTGCGGGCGGTGAGCACCGCCCGGGGCGCCGGTGGCCGCTTCCCGGCCGGTGCGTCGATGGTGCTGCTCACGGTGCGGTGGTCCCTTCCCCCGTCTGGTCCCGACGACGATCGCACACCTGAGAGCGCTTCCACCACAAGCGCCGTTATGGCTTAGCCCATCCGCGCCGGAGCAGGCATGATGCGGACATGGCTACCTCGACCGCACGCCCCGCCACGCTCGAAGACGTGGCCCGCGACGCCGGGGTGTCCCGCGCCACCGCCTCCCGGGTGCTCGGTGGCTACGGGTTCGCCTCGGCGGACGCCCGCGCCCGGGTGCTGGCCGCCGCCGAGCGCCTCGGCTACGTGCCGGACCTCGCGGCCCGGGCGCTGGTGCGCGGCGTCGGGGTACGCCTCGTGGTGGCGGTGGTCGGCCGCGACGACACGGTCCTGGACGACCCGTACGTGCACCGGGTGGTGAGCGCGGCGTCACGGGTGTGCGCGCCGCACGGTATCGGCGTGGCGCTGGAGTGGCTGCCGCTGGCCGACCCGTCCGGGCTGGCCCGGCTCGGCGCGGACCGGGGGGTCTGCGGGGTGATCCTGGTCAACACCGTCCAGGCGGCGCTGGACGCGGTACCGCCGAGGCTTCGCGGCCGGATCGTCTCGATCGGTCAGGGCTCGGCGACGGTGCCCTCGTTCGACGTGGACAACGCCGGTGGCGCGGGCGAGGTGCTGCGTCACCTGTACGCCACCGGCCGGCGTCGCATCGTCATGGTCACCGGGCCGCGCTGGCTGAGCTGCGCGGAGCGCTCGGTCACCATGTACCGGGAGCTGATGCGGGAGTCCGGGTCGCCGGAGCGGCTGGTCACCGGCGACTTCACCGCGGCACGGGGCGGCCGGGCCGCGCTGGAGGCGCTGCGCCGCTGGCCGGACGCCGACGCGGTGTACGCGGCCAGCGACGCCACCGCCTTCGGCGTGATCGCCGCGCTGCGCGGGCGCGGTGTGCGGGTGCCGCACGACGTGGCGGTGGCCGGGTTCGACGACCTGCCGTACGCGGCGGTCAGCAGCCCGCCGCTGACCACCGCGACCCACCCGGTCGACCGGATCGCCGCCGCCGCGGCCACGGCCGTGCTGACGCGTGAGCCGGTCGCCCCGAGCACCGCGTTCCCGTCGACGCTCGTCACCCGCGACAGCGCCTGAGCAGCGGTCGGTGCCCGGCCAGCCGGGTGGCGATCATCCAGGCGACCGTCGCCGCCAGCGTGTCCTGGAGCACCGGCCGGTGGCCGGACACGCGGTGGTTCACGCCGCGGTGGACGCGTACGGGCCGGTCGGCCCTGGCCGACGCCGCGCGCCCGCCCGTCAATGGATACGGGAGCCCGAATGGATACGGGGAGAAGGAGGGGTTCCGGTGGGCGGAGTCATGACGTGGATGTACCGGGGCCGCCGGCCGAACCGGCTGGCCCGGATGATGAACGCGCTGTCGGCATGGCAGTACGGCGCCGGCCTCGCGCCGCGGCACTGGGTGACCCTGGAGGTGCCGGGACGCCGCACCGGCCGGACCATATCGGTGCCGATAGTGGTCGCCGATCACGACGGCGAGCGGTACGTCGTGTCGATGCTGGGCGAGCGGGCCAACTGGGTGGCGAACGTGCGCGCCGCGGACGGGCGGGCGGTGCTGCGCCGTCGCCGCCGCGAGTCGGTCCGGCTGGTCGACGTGCCGGTGGCGCAGCGGCCGCCGATCCTGCGCCGACACCTCGCGCTCGCTCCCGGCGCGCGCCCGCACGCGCCGGTGGACCGGCACGCCCCGCTCGCCGACTTCACCCGGGTCGCCGCCGGCATCCCGGTCTTCCGGATCGTTCGGGAGGAGCCCTCGGCGCGGTGACCATCCGACCGCCGCCCGGGCCGTCACCGGGAACCCCGGCGGATCGGCGCCTCGACAATCCTTCAGAATATCGATCGCTCGCGTTTTCGAGGTCGTCCGAATGGGAGAGGTGGCCGGTAAGATCGGCGACAGAACCGCGACCGATCACGGACTGCCCGACGGTCGGCGTCAGCTCACACTGAGCGCATGAATACGAGACTCCGCCGCAGCCGGGCATTCCGCCTCGCGGCGTGTCTCGCCCTCGTGGCGACATTGAGCGGTTACACGCAGCTCAACCTCGGGCTGACCGTGAACGACGACGACACGGTGTCCGGCCAGCTGCTGCTCACCGCGCCGAAGTCGGTGCTCCAGCAGCGCAACCCGGACCTCGCGCTGGCCTTCGCGGAATTGCGACCGAAATTTCCCTCACTTCCGCCCGGAGCGGAGACCCCGTACGAGAGCGACACCTCGTACGGCATTCAGATCACGTACCGGAAAACGCCACTGGCGCAGTTCACGGGCGAAGACGTGAATTTCACGCGGGATGGCGATCTGTATCGTTTCTCGCTGCCCCTGGACCCGAAGAAGTACGGCGGGAAGATCGGACGACAGGATCCGCGTCTACGACCGGCGTTCACGACCTTGATGGCGTTCGAGATCTCGGTGACGTTCCCCGGCCGGGTGCTCGACACCAACGGCACCGTCACCGGGCGTTCGGTCACCTGGAAGGTGGCCGCCAACCAGCCCAAGCCGGCCGAGTTGCGCGCCGTCGCCCAGGCGTCGCCACCCTCCGCCACCAGCCCGGCCACCGTGGTGACCGGCGACGGTTCCCTCCCCTGGCTGCCGCTAGCCGTCGCGGTGGCCGTCCTGGTGCTGGTCGCCGCCGTGGTGCTCGTGCTGCTGCGGCGACGGCGGCGCACCCGCGGCGTCCCCGATCCGGCGGCCGCCCCCACCGCGACGGCAGCCACCGGCCCGGCCCCGGCGGGCACCGGCACCCCACCCGCACCCGCACCACCCGCCGGTCCGCCGGCCTGAGCCCGGCCGGACCCCCCGACCACCGACGGCGCCCGCGCCGGCGGAAAACGAGCACACCGGGCGGAACCTGGGTCCAGCACCCGGATGCCGCCGCACCATCCCACCCCGACCGCACCACCGCACCACGGAAAGAGGGGGATCGCCGTGAACGATCTCTTCACCTGGGCCGCCCTGGGCAGCCTCACCGGCGCCAGCGCCGCCACCCTGCTCGCCAGCAACGTCATCGGCGGGCTGATCGGCCCGAGCGGCGACAAGGCGCGCAAGTGGATCGCGCTGGGCTTCGCACTCCTGCTGTCCTACCTGACCGCCGCGTTCGCCACCGACGCCGGCCCGGAAAAGTGGATCATCGCGTTCTTCAACGGTCTGGTGATCTTCTCGGCCGCGCTCGGCGTCAACCAGCTCCCCCCTGGCAACCGGCAGGCGACGCAGGCGTCGCCGACCCAGCTCGCCCAGGGCCGCGAGCCCCGCTACGTCCGCTCCTGGGTCTGAGAGAGGTGACCCCATGATCTTCGGCATCCTCAGCGCCGCCGTCCAGGTCGTCTTCGGCGCCCTGCTCGGGCAACTCGCCGCCGGCACCGTCGGCCTGCTGGTCGGCGCGGTCGTCGGACTGCTCGTCGGCGCACCGTTCGGCTGGGCGTCCGCCTCCACCGGCACGTACGGCGCCGGTCCGAAGGGGATCTTCCTCTTCGTGGTCGACCACACCTGGAGCCTGCTCAACACGTTCGCCGGGGCGCTCTACCTGGCGCTGCACCTGGTCTTCGGCCACCAGCTCGACCGGATCGTCTCGGCCGGCAGCGGCCGGGTCAACGTCGTCGAGGGCGTCTCCCCCCGGTACGCCACCACCATCGGCACGGTGTGCGCCGGGTCCAGCCCCGGCATCCAGCGGCACGAGGACGTGCACGTCTTCCAGGCCCGGCTCCTCGGCCCGTTCTACCTGCCGCTGGTGGCGCTCAACTACGTGCTGTTCACCGTCGTCCCGGTGTGGCTGCTCTGGCACGACCACACGAACGCCCCGATCAACCGGTTCACCCGCTACTTCGAGATCGGCGTCTACCCGCACGTGTGGAACGAGGCCATCGCGTACCGCATCCAGGGGACGCCACCGCGATGACCGGCGCGATCGAGGCGGCTGTCGCGGACGTCGCGGAGTGGCTGGCCGGGGCGGCGGGTCAACCCGTACCCGTCGGTCCGCCACGCGACGACCCCGGCGGCGGCCTCACCCTCTGGCCGCTGGAGCTGCGGCCGGCCCGGCAGACCGCGACCGGCGGCGCGACCCGCGAGCCGTACCGGTTCGTGGTCCGCCTGCTGGTCTCCGGCGGCGGGCCGGCGGCGCTGGCCGCGCTGGACCGGGTTCTCGCCGCCGCCACCACGGCGGGCACGCCGGAGCTCGTGCTGGCCGCCGGCGATCCGGCGCTGTGGCGGGCGCTCGGCGTCGCGCCCCGGCCCGCGCTGCTGCTGGACGCGCCGGCCCGGGTGGAGCGGCCGGTCCCGGTCGCACCGCCGGTACGGCAGCCGCTGCGGCTGCGGCAGCTCGGCATGCGCACGCTGCACGGGCGGGTGGTCGGGCCAGGGGACCAGCCGCTCGCCGCCGTCCGGGTGGAGCTGGTGGGCGCCGCCCAGGCCACCGAGACCGACGTCGCCGGCCGGTTCCGGCTGGCCGGCGTGCCGCAGGACCCCGACGCGCCGGACGCCCCGGTGCGGCTCCGGCTCACCGGCGCGGGACGCGTCCACACCGCCGAGCTCGACCCGGCCGGCGACGGCCTGATCGTCGTCCGCGCCCCCGACTGACGTCCGAGGAGGACCGATGCCCACCTACTTCTCCCCCGGCATCTACGTCGAGGAGGTGCCCAGCGGGGCCCGCCCGATCGGACCGGTCGGCATGAGCACCGCCGCGTTCGTCGGGGTCGCGCCCGACCCCGGCGCCCACGTCGGCGAGGCGCTGGCGGTCAACAGCTGGACCGAGTTCCTGCGGCTGTACGCCGACGGCGAGCATCTGGGGAGCACCCCGCTGGCCCGCGCCGTGTTCGGCTTCCTGGACAACGGCGGCACCCGCTGCTGGGTGGTGAACGTCGGCGAGGGCGGGCAGCTTACCGGCACCGGCGGGCGGCGCGGCGGCCTGCAACTGCTGGAGGCCATCGACGAGATCTCCATCCTGGCCGCGCCCGGCTACCACGACCCGGTCTCGCACGAGGCCCTGATCAGCATGGCCGAGCGGCTGCGCACCATGGTGGCGATCTGCGACCCGCCGCCGGAGGTCACCGACGTCTCCCGGCTCACCCGCGTCGCCACGCCCGGCAAGCCGGCCAAGCCCGCGTCGTCCGGGTCGGCCTCGTCGGCCGACAAACCCGCCGAGGGTACGCCGGGCGACGCCGACGACGAACCGCCCGGCACCGGCGGCGACCGTCCCCGGCAGTCGGATTACGCCACTTACTACTTCCCGTGGATCCGCGTCCGCGACCCGCTCAGCGGCGAACTGGTGCTCACCCCGCCGAGCGGGCACGTCGCCGGCATCTGGGCCCGCACCGACGCGCTACGCGGCGTGCACAAGGCGCCCGCGAACGAGCCGGTACGCGGCGCCGTCGACCTCGCGTACCGGGTCACCCGGCCGGAGCACGACGTGCTCAACCCCAAGGGCGTCAACGTGATCCGCTTCTTCGCCGGAGAGGGCATCCGGCTCTGGGGCGCCCGCACGCTCGCCGCCGAGGCGAGCGAGTGGCGCTACCTGAACGTGCGGCGGCTGTCCATCTCCATCGAGCGGGCCATCGCCGACGGCACCCGGTGGATGGTGTTCGAGCCGAACGACTTCACGCTGTGGCGCTCGATCCGCCGCGACATCGGGGCGTTCCTGACCCGGGTGTGGCGTGACGGCGCGCTGCTCGGCCGTACGCCCGAGGAGGCGTTCTTCGTCAAGTGCGACGAGGAGACCAACCCGGCCGACGTCCGCGACGCCGGCATGGTGGTGGCCCACATCGGCATCGCGGTGGTCAAGCCCGCGGAGTTCGTGGTGTTCAAGCTGAGCCAGTGGGCCGGCGGCACCGAGACCGAGACGATCGGAGGCTGACATGCCCACCACTGCCACGCCGCAGCCGGGCGCACCGGTCGACCCGTACCGGGCGTACCACTTCAAGCTGCTCATCAACGGCATCACCAACGGGCACTTCACCGAGGTCAGCGGCTTCGAGGTGGCGATACCGGCGCTGTCGTACCGGGAGGCGGGCAACGAGCGGATCCGGGCCGTGCCCGGCCAGGTCGAGTACGCCCCGGTCACCCTCCACTTCGGCCTGACCAGCTCGCGCGAGCTGTGGGACTGGGTGAACGCGGCGGCGAAGGGCACTGTCAACCGGCGCAACGTGTCGGTGGTGCTGCTGGACCCGGCCGGCACCGCCGAGGTGCTGCGCTGGAACATGATCAACGCGTGGCCGACCCGGTGGCGGGGCGCGCACCTGAACACCCTGTCGCAGGAGATCGCCATCGAGGCGCTGACGCTGGCGTACGAGGGCCTGGAACTGGAGGCCGGCGGTGCCGCCGCCCCGGCGTCCGCGTGACCGGCTGGCCCGTGCCCTGCGGGCTGCCGCCGATCGCCTGTCCGCACCGGACTCACCAGGCTTGCCGGGCTTGCCGGGCTCGCCGGGCTCGCCGAACTCGCCGCACTGGCCGGGGAACGGGCCGCGCTCGCCGGAGGACGCGCCTCGCCCGCCCGGCCAACCGCCCGAGCACTGGCTGCGGTTGGTGGCGGCACACGCGCCCGGCCTGCTGCGCGGCCTTCCCCCACTCCCCACCGATCAGCCGCCCGCCGCCCCGGATCGACGTCGGGGCGGCCTGTGGCGGTCCTGGAAGGCTCGGTTGCTCACCCGACGTGCCGCCTCCCGCCCCAACTCCCCAGGTCGCCCGTCCGCCGACCACGATCTTTCGCAGCTCCTGGAAGGCGGGACGGGGATCTCGGAAGGTGGGAGTGCCGGGGCGGCGGGAGATGGCGCACGTGGGGCGGCAGTGTCTCGGACCGGGGCGGGGTACGCGGGGATCGGCCCGGGGAGGGAGACGGGTGGGACGCCGACCTCCACGCCGACTGTGGACGGCCGCTCGGGCACGGCCGCGCGGCCGGGTGACGCGCAGGCGCTCGCGGGCACTCCCGCGTGCCGGTGCGGGACGTCAAGCGGTCCGGCCGGCGAACCGGATCCGGCGATAACGGCGAGCGTCGCGAGGACAGCGGGGCCACGGAGCACCCCCGGCAGCACCGGCAGCACCGGCAGCGCCCTGCCGCACGGCACCACGGGCACCGTCGTTGCCGCGGAGGGCACAAGCACCAGCGGCAGCCGGGGCCGCACCTGGGCCACAGCATCCACGGTGCCGGGCCCCGTCGGCGTCAGCAGCACCGATGCCTTCGACGCCATCAGGTCCACAGGCACCGGCACGGCAGGGCCCGCAGGCCCGACCGACAGTCGTGGCAGGACCGGACCGCAGGGCCGCCTGACATCCCCCGGACCACAGGGCGGCGTGACGTCCACCGGATCGGGCCGGCCGTCACCGCCCGAGCGGGGGCCCGAATCCGGCGAGGACCGGGTGGGCGTACTCCGGGATCTGGCGCCTCCCGGCCGTGAACGGCACCTGGCCGTGGCCACCGGGGTGGACCGGCGGCTCAGCCCGGGAGACGTGCTCCCGCTCGTCTTCGCGGCCGCGTCACCGGCCACGCGGCCGGCACCGGCCACACGCGCCGGCGGCCACGGAACCGGTCAGGACCGGACCGGCGGCCACTACCCGGGGCGGGCGGCCGGCTCGCCGTACCCGAACGGGCACGACCCGGCGCGCGACGGCGAGTTCCGGGCGCGACTGTGGCAGCGACCCGGGCGGGCCAGCCCGTGGCCGGCCCTGCCGGACGACACCGGCCCGGCCCGGACGACGGACCCGGTGGCGGCCGGCGCGGGCCAGAACGACCGCGGAACACATGCGGACCCGTGGCCGGCGCTCCCGGCCGAACCGGCATGGCTTCCCGAGCGGGCCACGCCGTGGCGTGACACGGCGCGGCTGGACCGGGAACAGGCGGGTGACTGATGGAGCGCGTCGCCTTCCTCGTGGACGAGTCCGGCACCCGGGTCGACTGCCTGCTCAACCCCGAGACCGTGCGGGTGACCCGGCTGGCCGGGGTACGCCCGCGCGGCGGGCCCGACGGGGCGCTCACCGGCGCCGGGCTGGCCGACGACCCGCTGGTCTTCACCGGCGGCGGGCGTACCGAACTGGTGCTGGACCTGCTCTTCGACGTGGACTTCGTGGAGTCCCCGGCCCGGCCCGAAGACGTGCGCGCGCTGACCCGGCCGCTGTGGTTGCTGGCCGAGAACTCCACTGTCGAACACGGCTGGCTGCGCCCGCCGCTGGTCCGCCTGGTCTGGGGCAAGACCTGGAACGTCCCGGGCGTGATCACCGCGATCGCGGAACGCTTCGACGCGTTCACGCTCACCGGTACGCCCCGGCGGTCGTGGCTGCGGCTGAAGCTGGTCCGGGTCGCGGAGGGCGCGGAGGCGGCGCGCGCCGGGTTCGAGGAGGAACTGGCCGCGGCGAGCACACCCGCTGTCGCGCCCGGGTCGGCGGTGGTCGCCGCCGCCGACGGGGCGGCCGAGCCGGGCTGGTCCGGGGTGCGTTTCGACCTGCTCGCCCACGACGCGCTGGGTTCGCCGCTGCGCTGGCGGCTGCTCGCCGAGCACAACCGGATCACCGACCCGCTCACGGTGCCGGCCGGCACCGCACTCGCGGTACCCCCGGCCGGCGCCGTCATCGTCCCGCCCGACGCCGCCACGACGGGAGGCACACCGTGAGCCGGGCCGCCCTCGTGACCATCGACGGCCGGCCGCTGGCCGACCCGTCCCGGCTGCGCGGCATCCGCGTCGCCGCGCGGCTGGACCGGCCGGCGCAGTGCGAGCTGACGCTCACCGCCGCCCCCGGCGCGGGCCCGTTCGACCCGCCGGTACGCCCCGGCGCCACCGTCGGCGTGCGCCTCGACGGGCAGGCGGAGGCGCTGTTCACCGGCGAGGTCACAGCGGTCGAGCGGGAGTACGCCGGTGACGGCGCCGCGCTGGCCCGGATCCGGGCGTACGACCCGCTGCACCGGCTGCGCAAGCGGCAGGAGCTGCGCGTGTTCGAGTCGGTGACCGCCACCGAGCTGGCCGCCGAGCTGTGCGCCGGGCTCGGGTTGAGCGTGGCGGCCGAGGACGACGGGCCGCGCCTGGACCGGCTGCTCCAGCACCGGCACACCGACCTTGACCTGCTGTGCGAGGTGGCCGGCCGGGCCGGGCTGCACCTGAGCGTGGACGGCGACCGGGTACGGCTGTTCACGCTGGACGGGTACGGGGAGCCGCTGTCGCTGACGCTCGGCGAGACCGTGCACGCGCTGCGGGTCACCGAGAACCTGGACCGGGCGGGCGCGGAGTGCGCCGTACTGGGCTGGCATCCGCAACGCGCCGAGCCGCTGGGCCAGCGGGCCGACGAGGCGCGCAGCGGCCGGCGTATCCCGCTGCGCCCGGACCCCTGCGACGTCGGCGCGGACGGCGTCCGCACGGCCGTCGACCAGCCCGGCCGCAGCGACGACGAGCTGGCCGCGCTGGCCCAGGCCGGACTGGACGCCCGGGTGGCGGCGCTGGTCACCGCCGAGGGCACGGCCGAGGGCGACCCGGCGTTGCGGCCCGGGCGGCGGATCACCCTCGCCGGTGTGCCGGAGCCGGTCGCCGGGGTGTACGTGCTCACCGAAGTGGTGCACACGGTGGACGCGGACGGGCACCTGAGCCGGTTCTCCACCGTGCCACCCGGCCCGCCACCGACGGCCGCGCCACCGGCGGCGACCGTCACGCTCGGCACCGTCACCGACGTCGACGACCCGGACGGGCTGGGCCGGGCCCGGGTGGCGCTCCCCGCGTACGGCGACCTCGACGCCGGCTGGCTCGCGGTGCTCTGCCCGGGCGCGGGCCGGGGCAAGGGGATCGTCGCGCTTCCCGACCCGGACGACACCGTGCTGGTGGCGCTGCCCGGCGGCGAGCCGGCCTCGGGCGTGGTGCTCGGTTCGCTGTTCGGCGCGGTCGAGCCGTACGACACCGGGATCGTGTCCGGGCGCTCGCGCCGCTGGTCGATGCGGACCGGCACCGGGCAGTCGATCGTGATCGACGACGACGGGCGGACGCTGCGGCTGGCCACCGACGCGGGCAGCTTCGTCGAGCTGCGCCCCGAGCTGACCACCGTGCACGCGGCCGGTGACCTGGTGCTCTCCGCGCCCGGCCGGGCCGTCGTGGTGCGCGGCCGGACCGTGGACTTCCTGCACGCCCCGGCGGCCGAGGACGCCGAGACCGCTGCCGCGCAGGCCCGTACCCTCGCCCGTTCCGCCGGAGGTGGCTGATGCGCTGGATCCACCGCGACTCGCTGATCACCTGCGGGCACGACGGGCGGGTGCGCAACCACCCGTCCCAGGACTGGGTCACCGTCCGGGGTGTGCCGGTGCTGGTGCGGCCCGACCCGGAGGGGCGCGACATCACCGCCTGCCCCAACTACGGCCCGACGGTCAAGCCGTGCCTGCACACGCTGACCGTCACTGTGGGTTACAGCACGTGGGTGCGGGTGGACCGGCAGCCGGTGGTGCTGTCGCACCTGGACGGGCTCACCGACGGCACCCCGCCGGGCACCGTGCACCACCAGGTCCGCGACGTGCGGCAGGGATTCCTGGGGGCGGACGCGTGAGGGCGTTCCGCTTCGTCGGCGCCGGCTTCGACGCCGGCCGCGCCGGTGGTCTCGCGCTCACCGCCGCCGGCGGGCTCGCCATGACCGACGGCGACGAGACGGTACGCCAGGCGCTGTACCTGCTGCTGTCCACCACGCCCGGGGAACGGCTGATGCGTCCCGGGTACGGGTCGCGGCTGCACCGGCTGATCTTCGCGCCGAACGACGACACCACCGCCGGGCTGGCGATCCACTACGTGCGGCAGGCGATCCGGCGCTGGGAACCCCGGGTGGAGGTGCTGGACGTGGACGCCGGTCCCGACCCGGACGACCCGTGGCGGCTGGTGATCCGGCTGGACTACCGGATCCGGGCCAGCCTCTCCCCCGGCCACCTGGTGTTCTCCGTCGACCTGCTGCCCGCCGACGAGGAGACCGCAGACGAGGAGGGCACGCCATGACGCTGCCGGTGCCGCACCTGGACGACCGCGCCTTCCTCGACCTGGTCACCGAGGCGCGGGAACGCATCGCCCGGTCCTGCCCGGACTGGACCGACCTGTCCGCGCACGATCCGGGCATGGCGCTGCTGGAGGCGTTCGCCTACCTGACCGAGGTGATGATCTACCGGCTGAACCAGTTGCCGGAGAAGGCGTACGTCGCGTTCCTGAACCTGCTCGGCGTCACCCGGCACCCACCTGCGGCGGCCTGGGCGGACGTGCGCCTGACCCGCACCGGCCCGGACCACGGCCCGGTGCGGGTGCCGGCCGGCACCCGCGTCGCCGCGGCCCGCGGCGCCGACAGCCGGCCGGTCGTCTTCGTGACCACCGAACCGGCGGTGCTACCCGCCGGGGAGACCACCACGACGGTACGGGTGCACCACTGCGAGCCGGTCGAGGCGGAGCTGCTGGGCACCGGCACCGGGCAGCCCGGTCAGGTGTTCCGGGCCGCCCACGCGCCGCTGACGCGGACCACCGAGGCGCTCGACCTGCTGCTCGGGGTGGAGGTGCCGGCCGGTTCGGTCGAGTTGGGCGCGGCGGCCCGCGAGCACGAGGGGCGCACGTACGAGATCTGGCGGCCGGTGGACAGCTTCGCCGGCGTCGGCGCGCAGGCGAAGGTCTACCTGGTGGACCGGGCCTCCGGGGTGGTCACGTTCGCCCCGGCGCTGGACCTGCGCCCGGACGAGGGCGCCCCGGCCGTCGAGGGGTCGGCCGGGGTGACCACGGTGGCGGCGGCGCCGCCGGCCGGGCGGCAGGTGCGGCTGTGGTACCGCTGCGGCGGCGGGCCGGCCGGCAACGTGGCGGCGGGCGTGCTGACCAGCCTGCGCGACCCGCTGCCCGGGGTGACCGTGGACAACCCGGAGCCCGCCACCGGCGGCCGGGAACTGGAGTCGCTGGAGTCGGTGCTGGCGCGCGGGCCGTACGAGTTCTTCGCCCAGCAACGCGCGGTGACCGCCCGGGACTTCGAGATCCTGGCCACCGGCTCCGGGGCGGTGGCGCGGGCGCGGGCGTTCACCCGGGCCGCCGTCTACAGCTTCGCCCGGCCCGGCGAGGTCGAGGTGGTGCTGGTGCCGTACGTGCCGGAGGCGGCCCGTCCCGGCGGGCGGCTGCCGGTGGCGGTGCTGCGTGAGCACGCGGTGGAGGAGGCCCGGCGGCGGGTCGAGGCGGACCTGGAACGCCGCCGCGCCCTCGGTACGGCGGTTCGGGCGGGCTGGGCCCGCTACAAGGCGGTGTCCATCCAGGCCCGGGTGGTGGTCCGTCGCGAGGAGGACGTGGACGCCGTGCGCCGTCGCATCCACGACCGGCTGCACCAGACGCTCAGCCCGCTGCCCACGCCGCTGAACCCGGCCGGGTGGGCGTTCGGGGAGCCGCTGCGCGCCTCGAACGTGTACCGGATGCTGGAGCACGCCGAGCCGGGCGTGCGCTACGTCGAGTCGGTGCGGTTCGTGGTCGACGAGGCGCCCGACGCGCAGGTGCGGACCGTGGCGGTGGACCAGTACCAGGCCGACACCTGGTACGCGGGCGGCGGGCCGGTGCTGTTCCGCTCCACGAACGCCGGTGCGGGCTGGGAGCCGGCCGGCCGGTTCGACGGCGAGACCGTGGTCCGGGTGGTTCCCGCGCCCGCCCCGGTACGCCCCGGCGTCGTCCCCCGGGCCGGTTCGGTGGCGGTGGTGACCACCCGCGACGCCGGCGGCTCCCGGGTCCGGCTGAGCACCGACCTGGGCGAGACGTGGACGCTGCTGACCGACCTCGACTCCGGCGTCCGCGACCTGGCCTGGATCGACCGGGACGGCACCGGCGCGTTGCTGCTGGCCACCGACACCGGGCTGTACGAGGTGCCGCTGCTACCGGGCGCGGTGCCGTTGCAGATCCTCGTCGACCCGGCCGACGCGGATCGGGGCTTCTACGCGGTGCGCTCGTTCGTCTCGGAACGCGGCGCACCCGGCGTGGCGGTGGCCGCGCAGGCCGGATTCGGGGTGTACCTGTCCACCGCTGCGGGACGGCCCGGCACGTTCGCCCACGTCGGCCTCGCCAACGTGGACAACCGGGTCCTCGCCGTGCAGTACGACGGCCCGGCCACGTTGCTGTGGTGCGGCGCGGGCGAGCCGGACCCGAAGAAGCCCGGCCAGGGCTGCCACCGCACCCGGCTGTTCGAGTCCGACGTGAAGTGGCAGTCGATGGCGTCCGGCTGGATCGGCGGCACCTGCCGGGATCTGGCGTTCAGCGGCCCGCTCGCGCTCGCCGCGACGCAGAGCGGCGGCGTGGTCCGGCTGGACACGCTCGCCGGGCAGCCGCAGTGGTCGCCGGTGATGGTCAACTGCGGCCTGCCGCTGCGGGACCGGACCCGGTTCGTCCCGGTCGACGCCATCGCCGCCACCGCGCCCACCGGCACGTCCGGCACTGGCCGGCTCGTGCTGGCCGGCGGCGAGCGCGGCGTGTTCCGCAGCGGCGACGGCGCGGACTGGACGGCGAGCGCCAACCAGGCCACCGCCGATGTGGTCACCGTCCCCGGCACCTGGCTGCTCTGCTCCGGCGAGCACGACATCGAGGTGGTGCGGCAGGATGCGCCGAGCGGCGATTGAGCGGCTGCTGCCCGCCGCGTACCAGCGGGCCGCCGGGCCGGGCAGCGTGCTGGGCGCGCTGCTGGACGTGATGGAGGCGCTGCACGCGCCGGACGAGGCGGTGCTCGCCGACGTCGACGCGCTGTTCGCGCCCTACCGGACGCCGGACGGGTTCGTCGCGTACCTGACCCGCTGGGTGGCGATGGACCACGTGGTCGCCGCGCCCCGCGCCGACGCTCCGCTGCCGTTGCCGGTGGGCCGGCTGCGGGACCTGGTCGCGCACGGCGCGCTGCTGGCCCGCTGGCGCGGCACCCCGTACGGCATGCGGACCGCGCTGGAGCTGGCCACCGGCGTGACCGGGTTCGTGCTGGACGAGCCGCCCGAGCGGCCGTTCCACCTGGTGGTGCGGGTGCCACCGGCCGCCGCCGACCGGCTCGCGCTGGTCACCCGCATCGTCGAGGCGGAGAAACCGGCGGCGGTCACCGTCGAGGTCGTCGCCACCCCGGCCGACACGCGCCTCGACCCGGCGCCGGACGGAACCGGCCCGGCGGCCGCAGGACCGCCCGAACCCGTCCCGCCCGACCCCACGCCGGACGCCGCCGAGCCCGCCGCCGGGGTGGCGACGGTGCGCGCGGTCGGCCGGGCACACGTCCCCGCACCCCTGCCCCACGAGTCACCCGAGGAGCCGTCATGACCACCGAATGGACAGTCGTCGCCGCCGCCGAACAGTTCACACTGGACGCCCGCAACGCCGGTGAGCTGACGTTCACCGTGTCGAACCCGGGCACCGCGCCGGACACCGTCGTCTTCGACGTCGCGCCCGGGGAGGGCAGCCAGCGGGCCTGGTTCACGGTGGCCGAGCCGCAGCGGGTGGTGCCCGGGCAGGGCTCGGTGTCGTTCCTGGTCCGGCTCACCGTGCCGCCGGGCACGCCGCCCCGGCGCTACGACATGACCGGGTTCGCGTACTCGGCGAACACCGCACCGGAGGAGAGTTCCCGATCCAGCGGCCGGGTCACGTACGACGTGCGGGCCGTCGTACCCCCGAAGCGCGCGCCGTGGCCGTGGATCGCGGCCGCCGCGGCGCTGGTGCTGGTCGTGGCCGGGGTGGTGGCCTGGTTGGTGACCCGCGGACCGGACACCCCGGTGCCCCCGCAGGCCGGTGCGGTCGCGGTGGAGGCGGAGACGCTCGTCTCCGGCGCGGCGGTGCAGTCCACCGGCGCCGTGAAGGCGGAGGTGGTGGCGCAGGAGAACTGCTGCGACGTGGAGTGGTCCGGCGGCGCGCAGCTGTTCTTCCTGGGCCGGGCGGTCGGTGACCGGGTGACGGTGCGGGTGGACGTGCCGTCCGACGGCACGTGGCGGTTCTCCACGGTGCGCACCATTTCGTTCGACTACGCGAACACGATCTGGCTGATCGACGGCCGGCAGGTCGGCGACACGTTCTTCGGGTTCAGCCCGACCGTGGTCCGCACCGGCGAGGTGGACGTGGGCACCGTGGCGCTGACCCGCGGGCCGCACACGCTGATGCTGGTGGCGGTGAGCAAGACGCAGGGCACCGACAGGTACTTCGCCGGGGTGGACGAGATCCGCTTCACGCCCGTCGTCCGGCCATGAGCACCAAGCAGAAGGTGCTGCTGGTGGCGGTGGCCGTGCTGCTGGTGGCGCTGTACGTGGTGGCGGTGGCCGGGCGCCGCGACGACCCGGGTGACCCGGCGGGCGGGCCGGGGGCGCTGGCCCGGCTGGGACGCGGGACCGGGACGGTGGACCCGGCGACGGTGGCGGTGACGTGCCTGCCGCCGGCCGCCGATCCGGCCACCACCGCCGACGGGGTGACGCTCGCCTTCGGCACGGCGTGCCGGCTGCGGGTGGCCGACCCGGGAGCGCTGCGCACGCTGGTGCTGCGCGGTACGACACCGTTCGAGGTGACCGCCCCCGCACCCGGCGACGCGGACGTCACAGTCACCGACGAGGTCGCCCCCGACGCGGACGGCCCGGCGGTGGCGAAGGTGGCCGTGGACCGGGAGACCGAGGTGCTCCTGCGGTGTCCGGGAGGTGGCGGATGTTCGGTCACGCTGGCCCGGTCCTGACCGGGACGGAGACGCGGAATGGGTGAGTTGCGCAAGCCGTTCCTGCTGCTGGCGCTGTTCGCGGTGGCGCTGGTGGTGGGCGTGGAGCTGGGCGCGGCGGCGCTGACCGGCGGCGGCGACGCGAGCGGCGCGCTGCGGGGCAGCGCCGGGCAGCTCGGCGTGGAGCTGGGCGACGTCGGCGCGGTGTCCGAGCCGTCCGGGCGGGGCATCGGCTACCTGGCGCTGATCGACGTGGTGGCGCTGTGGACGACAGGGCTGTTCTGCCTGAGCCTGGTGCTGCCGGACCGGGTCCAGGGCCGGGTGCAGGGCGTGGCCACGCTCGTCTTCTCGATCGTGCTGCTGCTGGTGTCGCTGGTCCTGCTGATCGTCGCGTTCGTCGAGCTGACAGTGATGGTCTCGCTGTTCCTGGCGCCGCCGTTCGGCACGCTGGCGTACCTCGCGGTCTGGGGGTTCTTCCCGGTCGACGACGCGGCAGTGCTGCTCGGGCTGGCGTTGCTGCTCAAACTGGTCTGGGCCGCGCTGCTGCTCGCCGCCGAGCCCCGGTTCCTGCGCAACAAAGGGCTGGTGCTGCTGGCGCTGACCACACTGCTGTGCACTGTGGTGCTGCAGTTCCTGCACGGCCTGGTGCCGGTGATCCTGGTCAGCATCCTCGACGACCTGGGCGCCGTGGTGTTCGCCGTGGTGGCGTTGATCTGGGCGCTGGTGCTGCTGATCGGGTCGATTCCGGCGATCGTCAAGGCGGTCCGGACCACCACCACGTCCGGCCGTACGGTCCGGTGACCGCGCGGCCGGCGTCGGCGTGCCTGGCAAGAGCGCGGATCAGGTCCTCCTCGGCCGCCGGATCCTGGTGTCGGCTACGACGATACGGCCGTCGCGCCACCGGACCCGCCACGCGACGGTCAGGTGACGGCGCCGCCGGTCGCGAGCGTGGCCAGGCGCGGCAGTTGCGCCGGATCGGTGAGCGCCGACCCGACCGCCACCACGCGCGCCCCGGCCGCGAGGAAGTCACCCGCGTTGCCGGCGTCGACACCGCCGGTGGCCACGAACCGGGCCTCCGGCAGCGGGCCGGCGACCGCGCGGAACCACGCCGGGCCGAGGCTGACCGCCGGGAACGCCTTGAGCCACACCAGGCCGTGGTCGAGTGCCCGCAGAGCCTCGGTCGGGGTCGCCACGCCGGGCAGGTGCGGCACGCCGAGACCGGCCGCCGCGTCGGCCACCGCCAGGTCCAGGCCCGGCGCCACCGTGAACGCCGCCCCGGCGGCCACCGCCTGACCGACCTGCGCCGGGGTGCGCACGGTGCCCGCGCCGACGATCCGGTCCCGCCGCCGTCCCGCTGTCACGGCAGCGCGCAGCGCCGGCACCGCTTCCGGGGTACGGATGGGCACCTCGACCACGGCGATGCCGAGATCCCACGCCAGTTCCGCCAGCCGGACCGTCTCCTGCGGCGGCAGGTCGCGCAGGATCACCATCACCCGCGCGTCGCCGAACAGAGCCTCGAAGTCGTGCCCGCTCATCTCCCGCTCCCTCCGCTGACCTGCGCGGTCCACATCGTCTCCGACAGCGCCAGCGCACGCGCGATCGTCTCCGGGTCCGGCGGCGGCGCGGTGTCGCCCGCCACGGCCAGCACCGGCGCGGCGGTCAGGTGCCCCAGCCGCAGACAGGCTCGCAGGTCGAGGCCGCGCAGCAGCCCGGAGAGGAACCCGGCGGCGAACGCGTCCCCGGCACCGACCGGCTCCACCACGTCCACCGGCAGCGCCGGCACGAACACCGCCGGCCCGGTACGCGGCAGCGCCGTCGCGCCGACCGGACCGTCCTTGACCACCACCAGTTCCGGGCCGGGCAGCAGGTCGCGGACGGCGGCCGGATCGTCCGCCGACCAGAGCACGGCCGCCTCGTCCAGCCCGACCAGCACCACGTCGGCGCGGCCGGCCAGGTCGCGCAGGGCCGGGCCGGCCCGGCCGGCGGGCCAGAGCGCCGGGCGGTGGTTCACGTCGAAGCTGACCCGGGCGCCGGGCAGCGTCCGCCCGTCCAGCGCGGACACGAGCAGGTCACGGCAGGTGCCGGAGAGCGCGGCGGTGATCCCGGACAGGTGCAGCAGGCGCACACCGGCCGGCCCGGAACGCCCGAGGTCGGCCGGGCCGAGGCGGCTCGCGGCCGATCCGGCCCGGTGGTAGTGCACGCGGGTGCCGCCCGGCCCCGGGTCCTTCAGATAGAGCCCGGTCGGCGCGTCCGGGTCGACGGTGACCAGGGAGACGTCCACGCCCGCGGCGGCGACCTCGGCCACCACCCGCCGGCCGAACGGGTCGTCGCCGACCCGGCTGACCCAGGCAGCGCGGTGCCCGAGACGGGCCAGCCCGGCCGCCACGTTGGACTCCGCGCCACCCACGCCGACAGTCAGCCGCGTGGCGTGCTCCAGCCGCCCGCCGTCGGCCGGGGCGAGCATCACCATGGTCTCGCCCACGCAGACCACCTCCGGCCCGCCCCGGGCGCGGCCTCGGCCCGCGACAGCGGCGCCGGAACCGAGCGGCTCGCTCACCGGGCGACCGCCGCGTCCACCCGGGCCGGCACGTCGGCCGGGTCGAGGTGGCCGTCGGCGACGAGCACCCGGTGCCGGTTGTGCCGGGGCCGTCCGGCGGCGACCACGGCCGGACTGTCGAACGCGTACGCGACGCAGACGCCCGGGTACATCGCGGTGCGCACGAACCACCTGTCGCCCGGCCCCAGACCGGTGAACACCAGCGTGTACGCGCCACCGCCGGGCGCTGAGGCGGACAACGCCAGCCAGGGCGCGGCCGACCCGTTCACCGTCTCCTCGCCTTCCGCCTCGGCGGTGCGCACCAGCGGTTCCCCGTCGGCCGCCGCCCGCCAGAAGAAGCCGCCGTACCCGGCCCCGCCCGGGCGGCCGTTCGTGGCCGGGCTGCCCAGGTGCACGTCAGCGCCGGTGGCGGAGGTGAGCGTGGCGGACAGGTCCAGCCACCAGGCGTCCTCCCCGGCCGGTGCGGCGATGATCCGCCGGTGCTCGCGCAGCAGCACCCGGCCGTGCCGGTCACGCCATTCGAGGTCGTGGTCGAGCCGGTCGGCGGTCCGCTCCCGCCAGCCGGTGTGCGCGATGACGCCGTGGTCGTCGCGCCAGGTGTAGCCGGTGCCGCGGACGTACGTCCGGCCGCCCCACAGGTTGGCGCCGTCCACGTCCTGCACGGCCAGTGAGGCGCCGAGGTGCCAGACGTGGTCGGCCGGGAGCGCGTCGGTGACCGGGGCGCCGGCCCGGGTACGCACCGGGTGCAGGTAGGGCCGGGGCCCGTGGCGCGGGTCCAGGTCGGGCCGGACCACGTACCGGGCCACCTCGGCGCCGCCGACGATCAAGCACTGCTCGGCCTCGGCCTCGAAGGACCCGGCGGCGGCGGTCACGACGGCTCCGGCGCGGCGACCGGGCGGCGGGCGTCCAGCGCGTGCAGCGCGGCGAGGGCGTACCCGCCGAGGATCGGCACCGCGACCGGCGTGACCAGCACGCCCAGCAGAACTGCCAACGCGCAGACGCCGGAGGCGGCGGCCCACACGCCGGGGCGCTCCGGGCAGGCGCGCGCCACCCGGCGTGCTGCCGCCCGCCAGCCCCGGCCGCCGGTGCGGCCGACCGCGACGGTGACCAGCCCCGCGTACCCGAGCAGGGCCGCCACCACGACGGCGGTGAGCGTCAGCGCGGGCCCGCCGCCGGGCACCCGGCCGGTGGCGAGCGCGACCAGGTCGGCGGCGACCAGCCCGGCGGCGGCGAGGGCGACGGCGCCGGCCGCAACCCCGGCCGGCAGCGCGCGGCCGAACCGGGTGAGGCTGGTCCGCGCGTCGGGCCAGGCGCCGGTGACCGACCTGTCGTGCAGCGCGGCGGCGGCGGTGGCGAGCGCCGGGGCGAGCGTGAGCACCGGCAGCGCGGTGAGCGCCACGGCGAAGCCGAGCAACGCCAGGTCGGTCGCCTCGCGCAGCGTGTCCCGCCAGCCGGCGTGGGCCGGCCCGGTGTCGGGTTCGACGGGCACGGTGTCGGGGTCGGCGGGCACGGTGTCGATGGCGGCGGGCACGGCGGTCATCCCTTCAGCCCGCTGGTGTTGATGCCCTCGACGAGCATCCGCTGGAAGGCCAGGAAGAACAGGAACACCGGCAGCAGGGACAGCACCGACATGGCGAACATCGGGCCGACAGCGCTCTGGCTGGTCGAGTCGATGAACAGGGTCAGCGCCACCGGGACCGTGTAGTCCTCCAGGCTGGACAGGAACACCAACTGCCGGAAGAAGTCGTTCCAGGTCCAGATGAACGAGAAGATCGCCGTGGTGACCAGCGCCGGGCGGCTCAGCGGCAGGATGACGTGCCGGAAGACGCCGTACGGGGACGCGCCGTCGATGGTGGCCGCCTCGTCCAGCTCACGCGGGATGCCGCGCATGAACTGGACCATGAGGAAGACGAAGAACGCCTCGGTGGCCAGGAACTGCGGCACCAGCAGCGGCAGGTACGGCCAGTCGCCGCCGACCAGGCCGAGGCTGCGGAACAGGATGTACTGCGGCACGATCAGCACGTGCCCGGGCAGCAGCAGCGTGCCGACCATGACGGTGAACCACAGCTTGCGCAGCCGGAACCGCAGCCGGCCCAGGGCGTACGCGGCGAGCAGGCAGGACAGCGCGTTGCCGACGACGGTGAGCACGCTGACCACAGCGCTGTTGAGGAAGAACCGGCCGAAGCTGATGTCGAAGTTGGCCCAGCCGTCGAGGTAGTTGCCGGGGGTGAACCGTTCGGGTAGCAGACCGACGTTGTTGGCGATCTCGGCCTGCGACTTGACCGAGGTGCCGAGCATCCAGAACAGCGGGTAGAGCACCACCGCGACGATCGCGACGAGCACTACGAGCCGCAGCGCGTTCCGGCCGCTGCCCGGGCGGCGGCGGGCCGTGGCGAGCGCCGTCACAGCGCCTCCTTTGTTCGCGACTGCGGGGCTCGCAGGACCGGCTCACTCCTCGCGCTCACGCGTCATCTCCGTCCGAGTAGTGCACCCAGAACCGGCCGGTGCTGAAGAAGACGGCGGTGACCACGCCGATCGCCACCAGGAACACCCACGCCATCGCCGACGCGTAGCCCATCTCCAGGTCGGTGAAGCCGGAGATGTAGAGCTTCAGCGTGTACATCAGCGTGGAGTCGACAGGGCCGCCGGTGCCGTTGCTGAGCACGAACGCCGCGGTGAAGCCCTGGAAGCCGTTGATGGTCTCCAGCACCAGGTTGAAGAAGATCACCGGGGAGAGCATGGGCAGCGTGACCGCGCGGAAGCGCCGCCACGCCCCGGCGCCGTCCACGGCCGCCGCCTCGTACAGCTCGGTGGGCACCTGCTTGAGCCCGGCCAGGAAGATCACCATGGGCGCGCCGAACTGCCAGATCGCCAGCACCATCAGCGTCTCCAGCGCCCAGTCCGGATCGTTGACCCAGGGCAGCCCTTCGACGCCGAACAGGGCGAGGAACGAGTTGAAGGCGCCGTCCCGGTTGAACATGTTCACCCAGACGATGGCGAGCGCGACGCTGCCGCCCAGCAACGACGGCAGGTAGAACAGGCTGCGGAACAACCCGACGCCGCGCCAGGCGCGGTTGAGCAGCAGCGCCACACCGAGCGCGGCGGCCAGCTTCAGCGGCACCGCGACCAGCGCGAACGTCAGCGTGACCCGGACCGCGTGCCAGTACGACGGGTCGGCGGTGAACATCCGTTCGTAGTTGGCCAGCCCCACCCACCGCACCTCGGACAGCGGCGTGAGGATGTCGTAGTCGGTGAAGCTCAGCCAGAGCGAGAGCAACATGGGGATCGCCGTGACGCCCATCAGTCCGATGAGCCAGGGCGAGAGGAAGACGTACCCCGCCAGGCCCTCGCCGAGCCGGGCCCGGCCGGCCCGACGCCGCGTGGGGCGAGGGCCGGCCGGTCCGGTGCGCGGGGTCCGGCCGGGCGCCGTGGTGAGAGCCACGGGACCGGTCCTTTCCTGGGGTCAGGCGATCGCGGACTTGCAGGCGGTGACGAACTGCTCCGCCGCCTGAGCCGGGGTGGCGCGGCCGTACTGGGCGTTCTCGGCGGCCTTGGTCAGCTCGGACTTGACCTTGCTGTGCCCCTTGATCGGCACCTGGGGCGAGGCGCCGAACTTCTGCGCCAGCTCGGCCTCGACCTGGATGGACTGCTTCATGGCCGGGTCGGTGGCGGTCTCGCTGACCTTCGCCCGCAGGTCCATGTTCGAGGGCAGACCGCGGTCGGTGCCGAGCAGCGCGACCGCCTCCGGGTCGTTGGCCAGGAAGTTGATCACGTCGATGGCGACGTCCTTGTGCTTGCTGCCCTTGAACACCGACCAGTACATCGACGCCCGCGCCCACTGCGCGCTCGGGTCACCCGGGTACGCGACCACACCCAGCTCGTCCTTGGTGTTCTTCTTCAGGTCCGGCATCTGATTGGCCCAGACCCAGGAGGTGGCCGCCTTGCCGGTGACCACGAGCTGCTTGGTGATGTCGGTGGCGTTGCCCTCGTGGATGACGTCCGGCGTCGGGGTGGCGCCCCGGTCCCGCGCGCCCTTCCACAGCTCGAACCACTTCGTCACGTCCTCGGCGGTGAAGCCGAGTTCCTTGCCCTTGTACAGGTCCTTGCCCTGCTGGCGCAGCCACACCCAGAGCGCCTTGTAGTCGGCGCTCGGATCCTGGGTGCCGGGCACCTTCGTCTTCTTCGCCACCTGCTCGGCCCAGGCGATGTGCTCCTCCCAGCTCATCCCGGTGGTGGGCTCGGGCAGCCCGTTCTTCGTCAGCAGGGTCTTGTTGTAGACCAGGCCCTGGGTGTTCTCCCCGGCGGCCACCCCGGCGAGCTTGCCGTCGACCACGCCGTACTCCAGCAGGCTCTTGGGGAACTTCGACACGTCGAGCTTGCCGGAGTCGCGATAGCTGCCCAGGTCGAGCGTCGTGCTGCGGCCGGCGTACTCGGCCAGGTAGTTGTCGTCGATCTGGAACAGGTCGGGCGGGTTGCCGCCGGCGGTCAGCGTGGCGAGCTTGTCGAAGTAGCCCTGGTTGGCCTGCCAGGTCTTCTCGAACGTCACATCGGGGTGCTTCTTGGTGTAGAGGGCCAGGGCGTCCTCGGTCAGCTTCGCCCGGGCCTCACCGCCCCACCAGAAGACGGAGAGTTTGACCGGGCCGCCGTCGCCGCCGGCGGAGTCGTCGCCGCAGCCCGCCGCGCCCAGGGCGAGCGGCACGGCGAGCGCGACGGCGGCCAGGCCGCGGACGAGTCGGCGTCGGGTCAGGGGGGTACGGTGATCCCGCCCGGCGGGTGCGCCGGCGGTGGGGGACGTTGCGGGGTGCATCTGCGCTCACTCCTCGGATGTGGGAGGCGACGACGTCACCGGCGACCGTCCACGGGCCGCCCGGGTCCGCAGTGCTGTGCGGGCCCGGGCCACCTGGTCAGGCTCCGGTGCCGTCCCGGCCGGGCGCGGGGACGGGCCCGGTCGAGTCGCGGACGACCAGTTCGGTCTGGAGCATTACCTGTGCGGTGGTGCGACGGTCGCCGGTCGCCGCGCCCCGGCCCCGGGCGCCGCGCGGCGCGTCGGAGTCCAGTTGCAGCAGCATGTCGACGGCCGTCCGGCCGGCGGCCGCGGTCGGCGTGGCCACCGTCGTCAACTTGGGTCGGGTGAGCCGGCTCAGCGCGATGTCGTCGACGCCGACGACGCTCACGTCGTGCGGCACCCGCGACCCGAGCGCGTCCAGCCCTTCGATCAGGCCGATCGCCATCAGGTCGTTGTAGGCGAGCACGGCGGTGACGCCGCTGCGGCGTACCTGTTCGGCCAGGGCGCCGCCGCCGGTCTCGGTGGGCTGGTTGGGTCCGAGGACTGTCAGCTCCGCTCCCCCGCCCCGGGCGGCGGCGGTCGCGGCGCGGCGCATCTCCCGGGCGGTCCAGGAGCCGCGCGGGCCGCCGAGCAGCGCGATCCGGCGGTGGCCGAGCCCGAGCAGGTGCTCGATCGCGGCCCGGGCGCCCTGCCCGACGTCCATCATCACGCAGGGCAGGCCGGCGACCTGACGGTTTATCACCACCACCGGGACCTCGCGGCTGACCTGCTCGATCAGGCTGTTGCTCATCCGAGGGCTGCACAGCAGCACGCCGTCGACCTGCTTGGCCAGGGCGTGGACCAGGTCCTCCTCGGCGACCGGATCCTCGTTGGTGTCGGCCACGAACACGTGGTAGTCGCGGTGCCGGGCCTGCCCCTCCGCCGCCTTGATCAGCGGCGGGAAGAACGGGTTGGCGATGTCGGCCACGATCAGGCCGATGTTGTGCGTACGGCCGGTGATGAGGGCCCGGGCGGCCCGGTTGGGCCGGTAGCCGAGATCCTCCGCACAGGCCAGCACCCGGACCCGGGTCTCCGGGTTGACCAGGTGCGGGGCCGAGAACGTCCGGGACACGGTGGAGATGTGCACACCGGAGGCGCGGGCGACGTCCCGGATGGTGGCTGGCACGGCGGGCTCCCTCGTCCGATGTGGTGGGGGTCACGGGTGCCGCCCATTAATGCAAACGGTTGCGTCCGTGTCAACGGTCCATTGTTGCGGGTCGATTGCACCGGTGGTCCCAGTGAGCGCGTGAAACCACACCAATGTGGATGGATGGGACGGCTTGGCCGGGAACCGTTGACGACGCATCCATCGTCATGGTTTCTTCGGCTGCAAACCTTTGCAGCCGACTGCCGGGGAGGCCGACGACATGTCACCACCGGCCCGGGAACGGGTCCGCCACGCCCTGGTGGGTGCCGGGGCACGCGCCGAGATGTTCGTCCGCGCCCTGGCCCTCGACCACGCCGACACCGCCGAACTGGTCGCGCTCGCCGACGTCAACCAGAGGAGGATGGACGCGCACAACCGCTGGCTGGCCGAGCTGGGCCGGCCGCCGGTGCCCACGTACGCCGCCCGCGACTTCGCCGCCATGCTGGCCGAGGAACGGGTCGACGTGGTGCTGGTGACCAGCGTGGACGCCACCCACGACGAGTACGTGACGGCGGCGCTGCGGGCCGGCTGCGACGTGGTCGTGGAGAAGCCGATGACAGTCGACGCCGACCGGTGCCGCCGCATCCTGGACGCGGTGGCCGAGACCGGCCGGCGCGTGACAGTCGCATTCAACTACCGCTACAACCCGCTGCACGAGCAGTTCCGGCGGCTGCTCGCCGACGGCGCGGTCGGCGAGATCGGTTCGGTGCACTTCGAGTGGCTGCTCGACGTGCGCCACGGCGCCGACTACTTCCGCCGCTGGCACCGCGACAAGTCCGTCTCCGGCGGCCTGCTCGTGCACAAGTCCGGGCACCACTTCGACCTGGTCAACTGGTGGCTGGACGCCCGCCCGGTCGAGGTGCACGCGTACGGCCGGTTGTTCTTCTACGGCGCGGACGGCCGCCGGCACGGCTACGCCCGCGACTACGACCGGGCGCACGGCTCCCCCGCCGCCGACGGCGACCCGTTCGCGTTGCGCCTGGCCGACCACCAGCGGCTGCGCGAGCTGTACCTCGACGCCGAGGCCGAGGACGGCTACCAGCGCGACCGCAACGTCTTCGCCCCCGGCGTGACCATCGAGGACGACATGGCGGTGCTGGCCCGCTACGACACCGGCGCGACGATGACCTACCACCTCACCGCGTACGCCCCCTGGGAGGGCTACCGGGTGATGGTCAACGGCAGCCGGGGCCGCCTCGAACTGGAGGTGACCGAGAGCGACCACGTCAGCCCGTCCGTGGCCGGGGCGCTCAAGGGCGCGGCGCTGCACGGCGACGAGGCCACCGTGGAACAGGGCGCGGCCCGGCTCACGCTGCGACCGTTCTGGGCGCCGCCGGTGGAGATCCCGGTCGAGGGCTGGACCCGGCGCGGGCACGGCGGCGCGGACGCCCGGATGACCCGGGTGCTGCTCGGCGGCGAACCCGACCCGCTCGGCCGGGCCGCCACCGCCCGCGACGGCGCGTTGGCGCTGCTCACCGGCCTGGCCGCCAACCGCTCGCTGGAGACCGGCGCACCCGTCCGGGTCGCCGACCTGCTCACCCTGCCCTGACCGAGGAGCCCTCGCTGTGCCGATCATCTCCCGCGGCGACCTGCTGCTGCCCGCCGAGCCCGGCCTGCGCGCCCTGGCCCGCGAGCTGTACGCGCACGCCGCCGAGCAGCCGATCATCTCCCCGCACGGGCACGTCGACCCCGGGCTGCTGGCCGAGGACCAGCCGTTCCCCGACCCGGCCCGGCTGCTGATCGTGCCCGACCACTACCTGACCCGGATGCTGCTCAGCCAGGGCGTACCCCCGGCCGACCTGGGTGTGCCCAGTGTCGACGGCAGCCCGGTGGAGACCGACGGGAGGACCATCTGGCGGCGCTTCGCCGCGCACTGGCACCTGTTCCGCGGCACCCCGTCGCGGCTGTGGCTGGAGCAGACGTTCCGGAACGTGTTCGGCATCGACACGCCGCTGGGCCCGGCCACCGCCGACGCCGTCTACGACGCGCTCGCCGCCCGGCTGGCCGAGCCCGGCTTCCGGCCCCGGGCGCTGTTCGAGCGCTTCGGCATCGAGGTGCTCGCCACCACCGAGTCGCCGCTCGACGACCTGGGCCGGCACGCCAAGCTCGCCGCCGACGGCTGGGGCGGGCCGGGCGGCCGGGTGGTCACCACGTTCCGCCCGGACGACGTGGTGGACATGGAGTTCGGCACCTGGTCGGCGAACGTGGACCGGCTCGCCGAGGTCTCCGGCGAGGACACCGGCACGTACGCCGGCTATCTGGCCGCGCTGCGGGCACGGCGGGAGGCGTTCGCCGCCGCCGGCGCCACGTCGTCCGACCACGGGCACCCCACCGCCCGTACCCTCGATCTCGGCCCCGCGCAGGCCGCGGCGCTGTACGACAAGGGGCGGCGCGGCCTGGCCGACGCCGCCGACGCCGAGGCGTTCCGGGCACACATGCTGCTGGAGTTCGCCCGGATGTCGCTCGACGACGGCCTGGTCATGCAGTTGCACCCGGGCGCGGTGCGCAACCACAACCGCTGGCTGCACGCCCGGCACGGCCGCGACGTCGGCGGCGACGTGCCGCAGGCCACCGAGTACGTGCACGGCCTCGCGCCGCTGCTCGACGCGCACGGCAACGACCCGCGGCTCACCGTGGTGCTCTACACGCTCGACGAGGACACGTTCACCAGGGAGCTCGCGCCGCTCGCGGGCGGGTACGCGGCGCTGCGCCTCGGCGCGCCCTGGTGGTTCCTGGACTCCCCCGAGGTGCTGCGCCGGTTCCGGGAGGCGGTCACCGAGACGGCGGGCTTCTACAACACCGCCGGGTTCGTCGACGACACCCGCGCGTTCTGTTCCATCCCGGTACGCCACGACGTGGCCCGCCGGGTCGACGCCGGTTTCCTGGCCCGCCTGGTCGCCGAGCACCGCCTCGGCGAGGACGAGGCCGCCGAGACCATCGTCGACCTGGCGTACCGGCTGCCCAAGCAGGTCTTCAAGTTCGGAGGCGGGTCCGCATGACCACGATCGTCGACGTCGAGGTGCACGACGTACGCTTCCCCACCGCCGCCAGCGGCGACGGCTCGGACGCGATCAACCGGGGCGACTACTCGGCCACGTACGTGGAGCTGACCACCGACGGCGGCCCGACCGGCACCGGGTTCACGTTCACCAACGGGCGGGGCAACGAGATCACCTGCGCGGCGGTCCGCGCGCTCGCCCACCACGTGCGGGGACGCACCGTCGCCGAGATCGCCGCCGAACCTGTCGCGTTCTGGCGCTCGCTGACCGCCGACGTGCAACTGCGCTGGCTCGGGCCGGAGAAGGGGGTGATCCACATGGCCACCGGCGCGCTCGTCAACGCGGTCTGGGACCTGCGCGCCAAGCTGGCCGGCAAGCCGATGTGGCGCTTCCTCGCCGAGGCGCCCACCGACGAGCTGGTGGCGACAGTCGACTTCCACCACATCACCGACGCGCTCACTCCCGACGAGGCGGCGGCCATCCTGGACAAGGGACGCGACGGGCTCGGCGACCGGCTCGCCGCGCTGGAACGCGACGGGTTCCCCTCGTACACCACCTCCGTGGGCTGGCTCGGCTACCCGGACGAGCGGGTGCGCGCGCTGACCCGCGACGCGTGCGCGCAGGGGTGGCGCGCGATGAAGATGAAGGTCGGCGGGCGGATCGAGGACGACCTGCGGCGGGCCCGGATCATCCGGGAGGAGATCGGCCCGGACGCGCTGCTGATGATGGACGCCAACCAGGTGTGGGACGTGGACGAGGCGATCGCCGCGATGGGGGTCCTCGCCGAGGTCGACCCGTATTGGATCGAGGAGCCCACGCACGCCGACGACGTGCTCGGGCACGCCCGGATCGCCCGCGCGGTGACCGACCTGACCGGCGGACGCTGCCGGGTCGCCACCGGCGAGGTCGCCGCCAACAAGGTCATCTTCAAGCAGCTGCTCCAGGCCGAGGCGATCGGCGTGATGCAGATCGACGCCTGCCGCGTCGGCGGCGTGGACGAGGTGCTCGCCGAACTGCTGCTGGCCGCGAAGTTCGGCGTGCCGGTCTGCCCGCACGCCGGAGGGGTCGGCCTGTGCGAGTACGTGCAGCACCTCGCGGTCTTCGACCACCTGCGGGTCGGCACGAGCCTGGACGGCCGCATGGTCGAGTACGTCGACCACCTGCACGAGCACTTCACCGACCCGGTCCGCACCCGGGACGGTCGCTACCTGCTGCCCACCGTGCCCGGCTACAGCGCCACCATGCGCCAGGAGTCGATCGCGCAGTTCCGCTTCCCGGACGGGCCGGCATGGCGCTGACCACGGACCGGCTCGGCCTGGCCACGCTGCGCCGCCTGCCGCCGGAGTCCCGGCCGTTGCTGCGCCCCGGCACCGTGCCGGCCGGCATCGTCCACCTCGGCGTCGGCGCGTTCCACCGCGCCCACCAGGCGGTGCACACCGAGGCGGCGGTCGGCGCGGCCGGCGGCGACTGGGGCATCATCGGCGTCGCGCCGCGCAGCGCCGACGTGGTCGAGGCCTTGGCCGCGCAGGACTGCCTGTTCAGCGTCACCACGCTCGCCGCCGAGGGCGCGGCCACCCGGGTGGTCGGCGCGCTCGCCGGGGTACGGCACGCCGCGAGCGACCCGGAGGCGGTGGTCGGCCTGCTCGCCGACCCGGCGATCCGGGTGGTCACGCTGACGGTGACCGAGAAGGCGTACCGGATGGACCCGGTGACCGCCGCGCTGACAGTGGACGCGGACCTGACCGCCGACCTGACCAGCGACCGTCCTCCGCGTACCGTGCCGGGCCTGCTGGTGCGCGGGCTGCTCGCCCGCGCCGCCGCCGACGCCGGGCCGATCGCGCTGGTCTGCTGCGACAACCTGCCCGCCAACGGGCGCCGACTGCGCGGCCTGGTGGAGCAGTGCCTCGCGCTGGCCCGGGTGCCGGACGCGAGCGCCGAACGGGTGCTGACGGCGGTGACCTGCCCCGGCACCATGGTCGACCGGATCGTGCCGGCCAGCACCGAAGAGACCCGGGACACCGCGCGGCGGGCGCTGGGCGTGACCGACCTGGCGGCGATCGCCGCCGAACCGTGGTCGCAGTGGGTGATCGAGGACGACTTCCCGGGCGGACGCCCGGCCTGGGAACGGTCCGGCGCGATCCTCACCGGCGACGCCGGCCCGTGGGAGCGGCTGAAACTGCGGGCGCTCAACGGCGTGCACTCGGCCACCGCGTACCTGGGGGCGCTGGCCGGCGCGGAGACGGTGGCCGAGGCGCTGGCGCTGCCGCACCTGGAGGCGGTGCTGCGGCGGCTGGTCGCCGAGGAGATCGCGCCCAGCTTCACCCCGCCACCCGACGTCGACGTGAGCGCCTACGGCGAGCAGGTGCTCGCCCGCTTCGCCAACCCGGCGATCCGGTACCGGACGACGCAGGTCGCCATGGACGGCTCGCAGAAACTGCCGCAGCGGGTGCTGCACACCATCGCCGACCTGCGCGCGGCCGGCCGGTCCGCGCGGTGGAGCGCGCTCGTGGTGGCCGCCTGGCTGCGGTTCCTCCTCGGGTACGCCGACGACGGCCGCCCGCTGCCGCTGGACGACCCGCTCGCCGACCGGCTGCGTGCCGCCCTCGCGGCCGGGGCGCACACCCCGGCCGGGGTGGTGGACGCGGTCTTCGCGCTGCGCGAGGTGTTCCCGGCCGACCTGGCCGCCGACGACGAGGTCCGCGCCGACGTGACCGGCTGGCTCACCGCCCTGGAACGGCACGGTGTGCGGGCCACACTGGCGGACGCCCGGTGACCGGCGACGCGCCGCCCCGGGTGGCGCTGGTCGGGTCGAACGGGCACGGCCGCTGGCACCGCCGGACCATCGCGGAGCTGCACGCCGCCGGGCGGGCGCGGCTGGTCGCGCTGGTCGACGTGCGCCCGCTGGAGGCCGAACCGGACGCGCCGGTCCCACCGGAGGCCGGCGTGTTCACCGATCACCGGGCCATGCTCGCCGCGTCCGGGCCGGACGTGGTGGTGGTCTGCACGCCGCCGCACACCCACCTGCCGATCGCGCTCGACGTGCTCGCCGCCGGGGCGGACCTGCTGCTGGAGAAGCCGCCGGTGCTCGACCTCGCCGAACACGTGACGCTCGCCGAAGCCGCCGCCGCTTCCGGCCGGGCCGTGCAGGTCAACTTCCAGGCGCTCGGCTCGGCCGCGCTCACCGAGCTGACCGGCACACTCGGGCGGCTCGGCCCGGTCACCGGCATCGCCACGCTCGCCGCCTGGCACCGCCCGGACGCCTACTACGCCCGCTCCCCCTGGGCCGGACGGCGGTCGCTGGACGGCCGTCCGGCGCTGGACGGCGCGCTGGCCAACCCGCTCGCGCACGCGCTGATGCAGTGCCTCGCCGTCGCCGCGTCGGTCACCGGCGCACCCGTACGCCCGGCCCGGATCGAGGTGGAGCGCTACCGGGTCCGCCCGATCGAGGTGGACGACACCACGGTGCTGCGGCTGACCCCGCACGCCGGGCCGCCGGTGCTGGCCGCGCTCACCCTCGCCGCCGAGGAACACGTCGCCGGGGAGGTGCTGGTCACCGGGGAACGGGGGCGGGCCGTGCTGGAGTACCCGACCGACCGGCTGTGCCTACCCGGCGACGACGCCCCACGGTTGGTGCCCGGCCGTCGGGGGCTGCTGGCGAACCTGCTCGACCACCGCGCGGACGGCACACCGCTGATCGCGCCGGTGGCGCGTACCGAGCCGTTCACCGCGGTGCTGGACGCGCTGCGGGACGCACCCGTTCCCACGCTGCTCGGCGGGGACCTGGTGCGCGTGTCCGGCGACGGCCCGCACCGGGTGCGGATGGTGCGGGGCATCGGCGCGGTGCTGCGGGCCGCCGCCGAGTCCGGCGCGCTGCCGTCCGAGGCAGGCGTCCCGTGGGCGGTCCCGCCGTACGTGGTGGACCTGCCGGTGCGGTGAATGTCCCTCAAGGAGAACGGAGCGAGTCATGCGCACCCGAACCGCAGTCGTCGCGGCGCTGGCCGCCGCGCTCGTCCTCACTACCGCCGCGCCCGCGCCGGCCGCGCCCGGTGAGCCGTCCCGGGCCGCCGGCCTGATCGGCCGCCAGGCCCTCGCCGCGAACGACGGCTGGGCCGCCGCCGGCGCCGGCACCACCGGCGGGTCGGCCGCCGCGCCGGACCGGGTACACGTCGTGCGTACCCGGTCCGAGCTGGTCGCCGCGCTCGGCGGCGACAACGCCACGAACGCCGCCGACGCCACCGGAAAGATCGTGTACGTGGCCGGTGCCGTCGACGGTTTCGAGGGCCCGGACGGCACGCCGCTGGACTGCGCCGACCTGGCCGACCCGGAGTACTCGCTGCCCGCCTACCTGGCCGCGTACGACCCGGCGACCTGGGGCCGGACGAACCCGAGCGGGCCGCTGGAAGCCGCCCGGGCGCGGTCCGTGGCCAACCAGACCCGGCAGACCCAGATCAACGTCGGGCCGAACACCACGATCATCGGGCTGCGCGGCGCCCGGCTCGCCGGCCTGACGCTGATGATCGACCGCGCGGACAACGTGATGGTCCGCAACATCGAGTTCGCCGACGCCCGGGACTGCTTCCCGGCCTGGTCCCCCACCGACGGCGACACCGGCAACTGGAACTCCCAGTACGACCAGATCTCGGTACGGCGCAGCGAGCACGTCTGGATCGACCACAACACGTTCACCGACGGCGACAACCCGGACAGCGACCAGCCCGTCTACTTCGGGCGGCCCTACCAGGTGCACGACGGCTCGGTGGACGTCACGCACACCGCCAGCCTGGTCACCGTGTCCTGGAACCGCTTCACCGGCCGGGACAAGGTCATGCTGATCGGCTCCTCGAACACCGTCGGCCCGGACGTGGGCCGGCTCAACGTCACGGTGCGGCACAACCTGTTCGACGGCACGCTGCAACGACTGCCCCGGGTACGGTTCGGCCAGGTCGACGTGCACAACAACCACTACCGGCTCGGCGGCCCCGGGTTCGCGTACGCCCTCGGCCTCGGCGTGCAGTCCGCGCTGTACGCGGAGAACAACTTCTTCACGCTGACCGGCGGCGCCACCCCGGCCGACCTGCTCCACGACTGGGGCGGCACCGCGCTCACCGAGCGGGGCACCTGGGTCCGGCAGGCCGGCCGCCCGGCCCGGCCGGTGGACCTGATCGCCGCGTACAACGCCGCCCACGACCCGGACCTCGGCGGCGACGCCGGGTGGACGCCCACGCTGCGCGCCGCCCGGCCACTGCCGGCTCCGCTGGTCCCGCTCGTCGTCGACGCCTGGGCGGGTGCCGGGAAGCTGCCGCTCTGACCTGCGCCCGAGCCCTCTGCCGGGCCACCGGCTGACGTGCCCGCCCGGATGCGCGATGATCATGTCTGACGGACATCGCCGCCGGGGGAATGAACCGGCGGCGACCGGGGACAACAGGGTGAGAATCAGGCGGTGACAGCGCGAGTGGGTGCCCAGGCCCGGGGACGGGCACGGGACGGAGGGCCGGACGTGACGGGTGGGACATCCGGCGACCTCGGCCCGGTCCTCACCATCGACCTGCCGGCCGACCCGGCCCGGCTCGCCGGCATCCGGGGACGGCTGCGCGGCTGGCTGCACGCCCATGGCGTCGGCGCCTGGGACGTCGACACGGTGCTCATCGCCACCGGCGAGGCGTGCGCCAACGCCATCGAGCACGGCTACCGCTTCGCCCCGGAGGGCATCACCACGCTGCGGGCCGAGCTGCGCGGCGACCGGCTGGAGATCGAGATACGCGACCAGGGCGGCTGGCGGCCGGCCGACGGCGACGACACCGGCGACCGGGGCCGCGGGCGGCTGATCATGGCGCGGGTGATGGACGAGGCCACCATCGTCGGCACGCCGGAGGGCACCTGCGTACGCCTGGTCAAGCGCCTCACCGGCGACGTGAGCGGCCAGGCGGGCACCGGATCTAGCGAAGATCAGCTATAAGGGACGCATGGAGTTCCCCGCGTACCTCGCCACCATGCCAATGCACGCGATCACCGAGATCCACGGTGAGCCCGGCCTGCTGGCCCGGTTCCGGCTGGAGATCGAGGCGTTCGACGAGGCCGCCCGCGACCGGCTGACCGAGGCGCTCGACCTGGCCGCCGACCTGCACCGCGACGACCGGCGGGTACGCGAGCCGTACCTCAACCACCTGCTGCGGGTGGCGATCCGGCTGATGCACCACTACCAGGTGCGGGACGTGGACGTGATCGTCGCCGGGCTGCTGCACGACGCGGTCGAGGACCACCCCGCCGAGCTGGCCGGGCTCGACCCCGGCACGTACGCCGACGTGACCCCGGCGGCGCTCGCCGCGCTGTCGGACCGGTTCGGCGCACGGGTCGCCCGGCTGGTCGCGGCGGTCACCAACCCGGCGTACGACCCGGGACGGGACCGCGACGAGCAGTACCGGGAGCACGTGGCGGCGAGCCTGGAACGGGAGCCCTGGGCCCGGGTGATCAAGGTGTCCGACTTCACCGACAACGGCGTGGGCGTGATCCACACGGTCGGGCCGAAGGTGGCCCGCGCCGCCACCAAGTACCGCCCACTGGTGCCAGTCTTCCGGGACCTGGTCGCCCGCCCGGACACGCCGCTGTCGGCACCGGTCAAGCAGCACATCCTCGCCCAGCTCGACCTGGCCGAGGAACGCTTCAGCGCCATCCTCGACCAGCCCACCTGACGCCCCACGGTGGTGGGCTCAGCCGGCGGGGGGCGGGGTGCCGACCCGACCGCTGAGCACCGCGTCGACGCGGTCACGCAGGGCGCGTAGCCGGTCGGGGTGGTCGCGCAGCACCACCCGCAGCGTCTCGTGGCCACCGGCGGCGACCGCGCCGAGCACGTCGAGCATCGTGCCGAGCTGGGCGGGCGGCTCGTCGGCCAGCAGGTCCGCCGCGTCGCCGACGACCACTGTCAGCGGACCGGCGTCGAGGCGGTCGGCGAGCGCGTCGGCGAGGGCGTCCCAGTTGCGGCCGTACCAGCCGGGCAGCGCCAGCGCCCCGGCCAGCGTCTCGTGCAGCCCGGCCCGGGTGCGGCTGGCCGTGCCGGAGACCGCCACGCCGTCCGGCAGCGGCCCACCGCCTGGTAGCGGCTCACCGACCGGACCCGGCACGGTCGCGGTGCCGGCCGGCTCGGGCGACGTGCCGTCGTACACGAGCCAGGCCGGTGCCTGCACGGACGCCGCGCCCATGGATCCGTCCTTTCCCGGCGGCCGCCGGACGGGGAGTTGCCGGCCGCGCCGAGGCTGCTCAGAGCCGGTAGAAGTTGGCGTAGTGGTCGGGTGAGAACCAGGTCGCCCCGGTGCTCTTGTTGACCACGATCCGGTACGCGTCCCGGGAGGCGTTGCAGGCGCGCGGGTAGACGTCGTACTCGTAGTAGGTGGCGCCGGTGGGCAACTGTCCCTCGTAGTTGTAGAACCGGCCACCGGCGAAGTTGCACTGGCCGCCGCTCCACGAGTACCAGCCGCGGCTGGTCGGGAAGCTCCTGGCCGACCAGCCGGACCGCGCGGTGCGCGCGTCGGCGCAGCGGGACTGCGTGCAGGAGCCGTACACGGCGGCCGCGGCGGGCTCGGCGAGACGGGTGGAAACCGTGGACGGCGCGACGAGCGCGGCGGCGGCCACGGCGGTGACCAGGGCGGACGCGGCGAGGGCGCGGCGTACGCGGGCGACGGCGGCGCGGAACGGGGTCAAGGGATCCTCCTTGAACGAGACGACTGCGCATCGACCGGCATTGATGACCGGCTGCCGCTCAGTCTGTCGGGGATCCCGCCCGCCGTACAGGCCCGATCCGGCGACGACGCCGGCGAGTCGACTGTGGACACGCGATGACGGATGCGGACGGGCGACCGGGCCGCCCGTCCGCACCCGCCGGGTGGATCAGCGCGGGAACGCCTGGAACTCGGCGATCCGCACGTTCTGCGCCTGCGGGCTGGCGGTGGCGCAGTCGGTCGCCGCCTGCGGGTCGTCGTCCTGCTCACCGGCGTAGTCCGGCGCGCCCGTGCACTGGTTGGTCAGCACCTCGACGCGCAGATGCGTGGCAGTGGTACGCGGGATGTCGAACGACCGCATGATCAGCTCGGGCGCCCGGGGACGCGGCGCCACAGCCGGGAACGCGTCCGGCCGGCTGGTGTAGACCGGGCGGAAGTCCGCCGCCTCGGCGCAGGTCACCGGCCCGGTCGCGGTGCACGCCAGGACCCGGAACTGCCGAACCGCGGAGTACCGGCTCTGCGTGCCGGCGTCCGCGTCACCGGTGACCGGGGGGCGCAGCATGGCGCTCACCTGCACCCGCCGTACCCGCTGGACGCCGCCGGCCAGGTCGACGGTGACCTGCCGGCCGGCGACCGGCGCGCCGAGCGCGGCCCAGTTGGTGGCCTCGTCGTCGTCGGCGATCCGCTCCAGGTTGAGCCCGTCACCGGTGACCGTCGCGCCCGCGGCGGCCGAGGCCAGATTGGGGCGCAGGTTCACCGCCAGCGTGCGGTTCTGGCCCGCCTTGACCGTCACCGGACCGATCCGGGTGTGGCCGTGGCCGGGTGCCCGCACCACGAACTCGTACGTGCCGGGCACGAGCTCCACCCGGTCGGTGAGCGGGGTGGCCGCGTCGGTGTCCGCCACCGGCACGGCCCGCGCCTGGTAGCGCCCGACGAACAGCTGCGCCCCGGCGACCGGCCCGCGCTCGCCGACCGGCAGGAACCGCAGGGCGCCCTCACGCGCGTACGGCGAGGTGAAGCCCGGCGTGGGGTCGGCGTCGGTGTGGCCGACGCTGGCCGCCGCCTCCCCGAGGCCGCGCCCGGCGAACGCGTTCCAGAGCAGGTCCTGGTTGGCCCCGCCGAAGCGGATCCGGTCGGCGGCGAGCATCGCGTCCCGGGCTTCGACCATGCTGACCTGGCTGACCGACATCAGCAGGAAGGAGTCGAAGACCAGTTGGATCCAGCGGCGGTTGCCCGGGCAGGCGGTCACGTCGCGGGCGCCGGTGGCGCACGCCTTCTGCACGGCCGGGGTGCCGCTGCCCCAGCGGCGCATCATGGCCGCGCGGATGTCGGTGTTCGTGGCGCTCCACACCTCGCCGGAGGCGTGCACCTGCAGACCGGCGAGGTCGTAGTCGAGGGAGCTGTAGTTGAGCGGGCTGTCGCTCATGTTGTAGTTGCGGATGCCCGCGTTCGGGTCGCCGGTGGTGTACTCGCCGATGGTGAAGCCGCGCCGGCCGGGCGCGGCGTACCCGTGCTCGAACAGGTACTCCATGGCGAGCTGGTCCGACCAGCTCTCGCTCATGCCCTGCGGCGAGCTGACCCCGGCGCTCGGGCCGGCGATCATGCGGTTGGAGACCGCGTGGCCGTACTCGTGGGCGATCACCGACATGTCGAAGTCGCCGTCGACGCAGGGCGCGTAGAACGAGCCCGCGATCGGCTGCCACAGGTACATGTTGGTGGTGGGCGCGACGCCGTCCGGCGGGGTGATCTGGTTGGCGTTGTTGCGGGCCGCGAACGTGGGCGGGCCGCCGCTGACGCCGCCGGCCTGGGCGTTGCCCTGCTCGGGGTCGTTACCGAGCCCGCCGCGGCCGAGGTTGTCCTGCTGCATGTTCCAGGTGTCCTCGGTGAACCCGAGGTGGTAGGTCCAGTCGTGCATCCGGTTGTGCATGGCGAACAGGTTCGCCCGCGCCGCGTCGATGTCGTTCGCCTGCGGCGAGGTGAACACCTCAGGGTTGCAGCGCTGCTCCTGCCACTGGTTCGTCCACGGGTAGGCGTACCTGCGGTCCGGGCGCGGCGTCGCGGTCTCGGTGCCGACGCTGAACGGGTCGTTGCTGTACCAGTTCTGCACGGCGATCGCGTTGTTGCCCTTGGTCGTGCTGGTGGACTGGCCGGTGGCCGGGTCCACGTCCCACGCCGGGTGCCCGGGCACGCCCACCACCTCGGCGCAGCCGCGCGCCCGCACGGCACACCACCGCTTGCGGGTGTCGGCCGAGGACCTGTCGACCCGCGGCGAGTTCGGGAAGACCTCCCACGAGGGGTGGTCGGCGTCGTGGTCGATCAGATCCTCGCGGACCAGGACCGCGCCGTCGCGGGCGTCCACGTAGGTGGAGTAGGCCGCCGGGTCCGCGCCGGTGGTGTCCGCGCCGAGGACCACCTCCCACGCCGCACGCGGCCCACGGTCCGCGGTGGGCACCGCGACCAGTGAGGTACGCACGATCTGCGCGTCGGAGCGGCCGGCGTCGGCGATGGCGGCCTTGCGGGCCTGCTCGGCGCTGATCGTGGCCGGGGCCGGCGTACCGGCGTCACGGGCCAGCGAGGAGCTGACGTGCCACACCGCTCCGTCACGTACACCGATCGACAGCATGCCGTCGACGGCGGCCGGCAGGTCGCCGAAGCGCTGCCGGAACAGCACCGTCGCGCCCTGACCCATCGGCGCCACGGTGAGCAGTTCCAGCGCGGCGGCGCCCTCGGCGGTCAGCCCCAGCACGTCCCGGTTGGCGGCCACGTAGGCCCGCGCGGCGGCGGCCGGGTCGGCGGGCAGCCCGGTGGCCAGGGGCTTGCCGGTCGAGGTGAGCGTGGCCGGCGTACCGAAGTCGGTCCAGCGCACGCGCGCACCGAGCGCGGCGGCGCGGTCCCGCTGCCGCTCGGTGGCGGCGACGCGGCCCTTGCGGTTGTCAGTGGCCTTGCTGTCGTGCCGGTCGCCCGGCAGGTGGTCGGGTGGCGCCTGGGTACGGGTCTGTTCCCGGGGTGCCGCCTGGCCGCCGCCTGCGGCGGTCAGGACCAGACCGGCTGCCAGCAGCAGCGCGGTGGTCCCCGTCAACGCACGGGATGGTGTGCGCACGGTCCCTCCTGTCATCGTCGAACGGCGATGTCCGTTCCGCCATCCGACCAGGACGATCGACGCACCGACACCAGCCGAACATCCATAAACGTTGCTGCGTCGATTTCTCTGCGGATCAGAGGAGATGGGTCAGGCCAGCCCGCAATCGGACCGAGGCATCATCAGGGCGCTGGACCGGTCACCGCGACCAGCGCCCGTCCGGGACGATGCTCCGCGATGAACTACGCGCCGGCCGTCTGGAACATCTCGTGAATGGCGACGAACCTTCGCCGCACCTTCGCCGGATCACCCGTGCCCTGCGAGATGGCCGCCATGAAGTCGACATCCGACATCAGGCTGAGGAATTGCTTTTCAACCCGTCGATAGCGCTTGGCGAGCACGGCGATCTCCTGCGGACTGAGGGCGGCGAGGTTGACCGCGATGGCCTCAAACAATGCCTTGTTGATGGGAAACCGCCGGCTGCCACCATTACGGTCGACTTTTCGGAAAGCCCAGTTGCCGAAGATGTCGTACGAGGCATTCAACGCTTTGTCGAACTCCTCACGCAGCACCTGGATCTTCGTCGCGCCCAACCGATCGAGCTTGCGCATCGACTTGCGCAGGAAGGCGTCGAAGTCATCTTCCGCATAGGTAAAGGGATCCGTCAAGCGGAAGGCGAGGAACCGCAGGATCATCTCCCGATCAGTCCTCCTGGCGGCGGATCATCGACTGGCGCGGGTTGTCGGGCGAACGGACGGAGGTGAAGGAGAGCGCGTAGGTGTCCTGGGCTTCACCGCTGGGGCTGGTGGTCGTTTCCACCTCGATCCGGACCGGGCTGCTGGCGTCGGGGTCCCCGCGGAAATGCACCCGCGAGAAGCCACCCCGACGAGCAAGCGCAGGTTCCAGGTCACCACGGGTCGCGTCGCCGAGAAAGGCGATCACGTCGAGCAGGTTCGACTTACCCGCCCCGTTCGGTCCGACCAAGACGTTGAGCGGGGCGAGATGCACCTCAACGGCCCGCAGGCTACGGAAGTTCTCCACCGCAAGCCTGCGGAGAAACAGCGGGGTGCCGGTCAGTCACAGGCGCAGCCTACCGCGTAGGCAGACGGCAACTGTCCGCGACGCCATGCGTGAGGGCAGGTTGCGAGCGTCAGCCGCATCCTCCCTTCTGATCACGCGTCGTCCCTCTTCTCGTCGGACTCGTCGTCACCGCGCCGACGCAGGGCCCACCCGCCGACCCGGCCGGAGAGCTTGCCCGTCGCCCATTTGGCCCGACCGAGGGTGTCGTTGCCGAGGCGCTTGGCGACATCAACGCCGTCCGCTCCGGTCTCGAGCGCCTTGTCTCTCGCCTCCTTGGCCGCGTCCGTCCACCGTCTCGCCTCCGACGACTGCCGATCGCCCTCGATACCGAGTCGCCCGTGGAAGGTGACGATGGCTGTCGAGACGTGGTTGCTCGACTTCACCACCGCCGGTGAGTCCAGCGGGTTCAGCAGCACCTTGGCATTTGCCCTGCCCGCAGCCGCTTCCATGCGTGCCACCAGGCGCTCGGTGCACCGGGAGACGAGTTCGAGCCGGTTCTGCCGGGCGTTCCTCAGCCCGACGCGATGCCCGTCCAACTCGTCCGGCGACGCATCCAGTACCCGGTCGAGTTCGAGCACGGCGATCGCGTCCTGCAGTTGGAAGCAGCGGGCCAGGACGACGAGCCACTCCTGCGCCTTGGACTCCGCCTCCCTGGCCGCCTTGGCGAGATCACCGATTGCGGCCTTACGCTCAAGCTTCTCCGCGAGCGCGTCGAGCTGACGCAACGCGTACGCCTGGGTCTCCGCGATCGTCGCCGGCGCGCCCTGCACCTTCGACCACGTAACCTCGTCGACCCGACCCCGCTGCTCGCGGATGGTCATGGACTCCTCGATGACGAAGCCCACGCCGATCATCCGGGCCAGCACCGCGTCCTTCTGGGCGCGGAGCACATCGTCGACCTTCTCGTCGATCGTGGCGAGATAGTCGGTGATCTCCTTCATGCTCTGCTGCATCGCGAGCTGCGCCATGAGCCCCGCCGCGCCGGCCAGCACCGCCGGGTTGCCGACCATCGATGCCTTGTCGATCTGGAGCCATTTGTGGATCGAGCCTGGATCTCCCACCATCGCGTGGCTGACACCTGGGGTCTTGGTCGGCGTCAGACCGAATTTGTGCATGAGATGGGCCGACTCCTTTGTCAGCTGCACCCAACGACCCGAGTTGGCGGCGATTTCGGAACCAGCCTGTGCCGCTGTCGCCCCGACCTTGAGGACAGACCCGAGCCGAGGCAGCCCGAGGTCCTTCGACGGCAGGCCCTCGGAGACGAGGAAGCGCTCGACAGCCGTCGGATCTCCGATGACCGCCAGCCCGTCACCGTCGCTGAACAGCTGAATCTCGTTACCCATTCTCGGCTCCTGACAGGTGGGGAGGGTGGAGATCGAAGCTGTCCACCCTGTTCGCAGCTTGAAGTGCAGGCGGTCAGTGGTCTCGGTGAGGAGCTGGGTGCTCGTCGGCGATCAGGTCGGCGATCACCTGGCCGAGATCCTGGCCGGGGGCGTAGATGCCCGCGACGGTGAGCACGTCCGCGTCGCGGCGCAGCTCGTCGGCGAGCTGAGCGGTGGTCAGCGGGCGCGGCTGCTCGAGGCCGTCGACGTGGTGACACCACAGTTCCCGTGCCTCGCACCGGTCGAGCAGCCAGTCCCGCAGCGCCTTGTGCTGCATCACGTCCCAGCCCTCGCTGGCCCACCGCCGCTTGTACTCCGGCCGCTCTACCAGCCCGATGGTGCGGTTGCCCTCGATGACCGCGATCCGACGTTCCACGATCGCCCGGTACTCAGGCCTCCAGTACGCCGGCAGTTCGGTGATCGGCTTCGACCGGTGCCGCTCGAACCACTGCGTCTCCAGGCCCCCGTCACGCATCTTGCGTGCGAGCACGATCTCGAACGCCCGCTCCCCCAGCGCTTGCATCGGCGGCCGGACGCTCTCCGGCGCGGTCAGGTCGTCGTCGAGCAGCCCGTAGAGCGAGTAGATCTGCCAGTCCAACTCCTCCTGCAATCCGATCATCACGCCACGCACGCAGTGCCACTCGTAGCCGGCGGCATCCAGCCGCTTGCGGGTCGGCACCCCGGAGGCGGCAACCGCCACCGGGGTCACCCTGGCGAGCCGCCGCGCCAGATCGTCGATCTCCTGGCTCAATTCCACGGGGTACGCCGTTGAACGGTTGAAGACCGTCCCTCCCGGATCTGGCAGGCAGTGGTGATGCGTCGCCACAAACTCAGCGGCCAGCGACCAGGAATGCGCACGCTCATCCTTCGGTAGCCGATGGTTGAGGCGCATCTCATCGACCGAATCGGCCCGCTCCCGCAGGGCCCTTTCCCGCCTCTTGACCTGCTTCTGCAGGTCGGACAAGAGCAGTTTCCGGTCGATCACGCGAAGACCCTAGCCGTCCCGCCGCCGGGACCGCAGCACCCGTAAGTACCGATCTCCTCGACAGACCGCTACCGATGGCTTCCGCGTTCAGCTTTCGGACGTCGGCTCACACCGTCGCGTCGAGGAAGGTGGCCACCGCCCGACGGAAGTCGTGTGGATTCTCGACCCACGGCAGATGACCGGATCCGGGGAGGCTGACCCGCTCGCAGTTCGGCAGCGCCTTCTCCAGCGAGTCGACGGCCCAGCGGGGTCGGATGTCCTCGGGGCCGTCGATAATCAGCACCGGCAGGTCGAGCGCTCGGCACCGCGCCGCCAACTCGGACGTGCGCAGTTCCCGCTTGACCTCGGCGTTGACGGCCCGGTTGCAGTCGCTGTTGATTCCCAGCCATGGCGTGGCCATGTCCTCGGCGTGCGCCACGGCGGCCTCGGGGTCGGCGAAGTCGGCCGACCACTGCAGGACCGCCCGTTCGCGTTCCTCCCCCGGGGTGCGGGCTGCTGCGCCAAGCGCCTCCCACCGGTCCAGGTGCGGCCCGAGCCGCCGCCGCAGATTGCGTTCGTAGTGCGGATGCCAGCCGCGATCGGCGTCGATGCCGGTGCCGGTGACGTAGATCAGGTGACTGACCCGTTCCGGGTGCTCGATCGCGTACCGCAGCGCCAGGTGCGCGCCCCACGAGTGGCCCAGCACCGCCGTTCGCGGCCCGGCCAGGTGTTCGCGCACCGCGTCGAGGTCGGCGACGAAGCGGCCGACCGAGTACGGACCGCGCCGCTGTGAGCGTCCGCAACCACGCTGGTCCCACCGGATGACACGGGCGTGCGCGTCGAGCAGCCGGGCGACCGGGCCGAGGTAGTCCCAGAGGCCCGGACCGCCGTGACAGAGCACCAGCGGCGTCCCGGCGCCGACCTGGTCGGCCCACAGGCGACAACCGTCTTCGGTACGCACGTCAGCAGTCATCGCCGACAGTATGGCGAGTCGCACGGCTGCGGGTCGGAGGTCGAGCCCTGGGCGACCCACTGCGGCACTTCTGGACTGACGCCGGTTACGGCTCTCTCATCCAGGTCTTCGGGTCGGTCACGAAGACGCCCTTGCCCTGCTGGCGCCGGATCACCCGCAACGCTTCGAGACGCGCATACGCCATCTGCACGGTCCCGTGACTGACGTCGTAGCGATCGCGCAGCTCAGCGATCGAGGGCAGCTTCTCCCCCGGCTTCAGTTTCTTTCCCCTGACATCGGCGATCACATCGTCGGCGATGCGCCAGTAATCCGGCACTTCTCGCATGGCACTCCTCGCGTGGCGATTCGATTCGATCACACCGCGACTCGCCTAACAAGCAGCGTTGACTTACCTGACATGTCTAGATAAGTTGATTCCGGGCCGATCCTCGCGTGGCAACGAGCTCGGCTCATCCCCCGGTCGGGGCGGGTGTGCGTTCCCGTCCCGACCCTCCGGACTGCTCCGCCTCCGTACCGCCGATCCGGGCTGCGAGGGCGGAGCGGGCGGGTCGTCCGCGGCCGGCGTGCGGACGGCCCGCCCTTCCAGACCCGCCGCACCTGTCCCCTGCTCCTGGAAGGACCGCAGTGACACCGCATCGATCCGACCGGCTCCACCTGACCGGCCTACCGGCCCGGCTGACCCCGCACGAGGTGCGTACCCACGCCTTCGACGCCCGCAGGTGCGGCGTCGACCCCGACCAGGTGCGCGCTTTCCAGACCCTGGTCGCCGACGAGCTGACCGACCTGCACCGGCAGGTACGCCTGCTCGCGCAGGAGAACGGCAGGCTGAAGCGCGCCCTGCGCGACTGGCAGACCATGCACGCCCGGGAGTGCCGCCCGCCGAACGACGGCCCCTGGTAGCGGTGCGCCCGCAGCCCGGTGACCTCCTGCGGGTCGACGGCCGAGCTGACCGGCTACGTGCTCAACCGTCGTGGCACCGCGACCGCGAAGCGGGACATCTTCGTCCAGGTCGCAGGGCTGCGTCGAGCCGGCGAGCCGATGCCGTCCGATCAGTCCTGTGTGCCGGCGAACAGGGTCCAGGCGTCGATCTCGGTCGGCGCCAGCGGCCGCGCCGGCAGGTAGGAGACAAGGTCGCGGAAGTCCGCCACGGCGTTGTGTACGCACACCGCCAGCGAGAAGTGCAGCAGTTCCCGCACGACGTGCGCGTCGGGCGCGGTCACGTCGTCGAGCAGCGGGCCGCGCACGTCGAGCGCGAACACCACGTGGCAGGCGCTCTGGTCGGCCTTGACGACGCAGTAGTAGCGCCCGGCCTCGGCCAGCCGGTTGCGGATGTTCGCCCAGGCCATCGCCCCGGAGATGTCCGGCACGTCGGCGCCGGCCGCGCATGCCATCCGGAACACCCAGCGGGCCGGGTCGTCGGGTGACACCGCGCCGTAGACCAGCACCAGGCCGCCGCGATGGAAGACGGCGAAGCCCTGCACGCCGGGGGTGAGATGCAGGAAGTCCGGGGCCCAGACCCGGTCGTACTGCCGCTCGGCCAGGGACCGCACGAACTGCACGGTCCGGCCGGCGGCGTCGCGAGCGTCTACGCCCATGTGGTGTGTCCTCCCCGAAGGATGACGGAGCCTCACGCTACGAAGCGCGACGGAGCCCGATCAAGGCGTGATCATCGAGTCTGGATGGTCGGTCCCGTGAACGGGACCGAAACCGCTCCGAGTCCCACGGATAGGACTACGGGACGGCTCGTCCGATCGGTCAGCCTCCAGCCCCGCACCGGACCGGAGCGCGCAGCACCGGGCGGAAGCGCCGTGCGCGCGGCTGCACGCGTACACCGGTCGGGGTTGTTAGCGTGGATCGCGGACCGTCACGGCGGTCCGGCCACCCCTCGCCCGACGGCCCGCGCGTCCCGTGACGCCGCGGGACCCGATGCTGCGATCCGGCATGGAGGGGGTGCGATGACCGCGGTGCCGGAGGGACCCGAGCCGGCCGGCGGCAGGCCGAAGCCCGGCGCGCCGGTGGACAGCAGCCGGCGGCGGTGGGCCGGACGGGCGCGGGCGTTCGGCGAGGCGGCGCGCGTACGGGCCCGGCGCTTCTGGGACGGTGCGCAGCCGACGCTGCGGCAGCTCTGGTGGACCGAGGAGCCGGTGACGCCGGCGCCCACAGTCGACCGGCGCGTCCCGGATCCGCTCGTGGTGCCGGCGCAGGGCGAGGTGTACGTGTTCCTGGTCCGGGCCACCTACACCTGGTCGTCGGACTCCGCCCGGCCGGAGCTGTTCGGCTGGTACGTGGACTACTTCCAGCGGCAGGCCACGCAGCGCCTGCGCCGGCTCGCGGTCCGGCACGCGGTGGAGGTGCCGCCGCACCGCCCGCGCGACCTGCACGCCGCGTTGACCACCGCCCTCGCCGGCGACGACCCGCCGCCCTGGACGTACGCGCACGGCCAGGTCACCTTCACCTGTGAGCCGGACGTGACCGTGCACCTGGACGAGCGGGTGCGCAAGCTGCTCCAGCCGTACTGGGAGCAGCGCATCGCGCTGGAGTGCGAGCGCGACCTGGCCCGCCGCCGCGCCGCGTACGCCGAGGAGCACGACCGGCAGGACCAGCGCGACCGTTGAGTCGTTCACCCCGTTGGAGCCGCTGCTCCCCCCGCCCGCGCCGCGTCCGGCCCGGGGACAGCGGCCACGGCCGGACGACCCGGAGCCGCCAGAGGTCTGAGCCCGGCCGGTCAGGCCGGGACAGCGGCGCTGGGCCGGGCCTGCCGGGCGGCCAGGTACGCGGCGAGCCCGGTGCCGTCCTCGGTGGCCAGGAACGCGCCGCGTGCGTTGACCAGGGCCTCGTCGGCGTGGGCCAGGCAGCCCCACGCCGTGTCGCCCCAGGAGTCGGCGAGCTTGACCTCGGCCGGCTCGGCGCAAGGTTCGCCGCGCGGCCCGCCGATCTGGCAGTGCCTGGGAGCGCCGTCGCGCCGGGCGGCGACCCGGGCGGCCCGGCGGACCGGCGCGGGCCGCCCGTCCGGTTCGGCCTGCGGGACCGGAGCGGTCTGCGAGCGGACGAACAGAACCGTGTTGCCGTCGGGATCGACCGTGCGGCACTCCCCGCCGGGAGTGGGCTCGACCGGGTGACCGGCCGCGACGAGACGCTCGGCGGTCGCGAGGACGTCGTCGACGTGCAGGTAGAGCGCGGCCGGCGCCGGAGCGGCGTCGACGAGCAGGAGGGTCAGGTCGCCGCAGCGCAGACGCGTCCGGCCGTTCTCGCCGGGCTGCCCGGTGTAGCCGAACAACGCGTAGAACCGGCAGGCCGCGCCGACGTCCGCGACGTACAGCACCGGCACCTGAGCTTGCACTCCCCTGGGCACCGCGCCACTCTACCCACTTGCGTTCCGCAAATCACGTCTTGCAGATCGGGTTTTCGCCGCCGACGCCGAGCGGGACCCGCCGGCGCGGGCCGCGTGTCAGCAGCCGTTGGTGCTGGTCTGGTTGCGCTTGAGCCCGTCGGACCAGGTGACGCCCTGCACGACCGCCACCACGACGCTGCCGTCGTGGATCTGCTCGTAGTGCAGGTGCGGGCTGAGGTCGTACTTCGCCGACGTCGCGCCGACCCGCCCGATGACGTCGCCGCGCTTCACGGTGTCGCCCGCGGCCACCGCCCGTGAGTCGAGGTGGGCGTACCGGGTGCGCCAGCCGTCGCCGTGCCCGATGACGATGGTGTTCCCGTAGCCGGAGGTGGTGGAGTAGTACGACTCCAGCACGGTGCCGGCGGCGCTGGCGACCGTCCGGCGGCCCAGGTCGTCGGGGCTGCCGTTGGCGTCGTAGTGGTTCCAGTCGATGGCGTGGTCCGGGCTGTGCCCGTTCCAGTTGTTGCCCTGCCAGGTCTGGTCGCACAGGAACGGCATCCGGAAGCCCGGCCGGGCGGCCTGCGCCGGCTGCACGCCGAGCATCGCACCGGCGACGACGGCGACCGTGAGCACTGCGGGCACGCGCATCCGGGCCGCGGTGAACGTCAGGGACATCGACCTCTCCTCTTCTCGACAACGATGTAGATCGATGCTAGGACCGCCAATCTGTCAGGTAAATAGCTACAGAGATGAATGTCTGGGCAAAAGTTTCCTACATCCCGCCGCCCGGCGGCGTCGTTCGGCGATGGCCGGGCCGGAGCACGTACGGCAGAATCGCGGGCGATGGAGACGGCCAAGATCCTCACCGCGCTCGCCGACCTGGCCCCGGCCGGCGCCGAGCGGGCCTTCGACGTCTCCGGCGCCGGCCGGCCGCTCATCTGGCTGCCCGGGCCCGACCGCGCGCCGCGCGACGCCCGGCTGGACCGGCTGGCCGCCCTCGACGCGCTGCACCGCGACCAGCGGATCCTGCGCCGGGGTCTGGCCTTCGTCGTCGGCGGCGCCGACCTCGACGGCAGCCGCCGGCGGGTCCGCGTGCCGTTACTGGCCCAGCCGGTACGCCTGGAACGCACCAGCCGCACCTACCGGATCGTGCCGGCCGGGGACCTGGAACTGACCACGCTGATCGAGGATCGGGACCTCGCGGGCCGGCTGGAGGCCGCCCCGGGGCTGGCCGGTCCCGGTTGGCTCGGCGCGCCCGGCACCAAGGCGTGGATCACCGCCGCCGCCGAGGCCGCCGGCTTGACGCTCGCGACGGTGCAGGCGCGACCGCCCCGCCGCATCGACGACGAGACGCTCGTCGGCGTCGCCGCCGCGGCGCTCTTCACCACCCGCGATGTGCTGGGCGGCCGGCTGCGCGACACGCTGCTCGCCTGGGCGGTCCGGCCCGGGCTGGCGGACACGGCGCTGAACCGCCTCTACACCGGCCGGACCGGCGACACCGTCCGAGGTGACGGCGCCGTCCCGGGCAGCGACAACGGACGGCGCGAGGACGACGGACGGCGCGCCGGCCCCGGCGGCCGGGCCGACGAGGCGGAGGTGCTGTCGCCGCTGCCGTTGAGTCCGGCCCAGCGCGACGTGGTGCGGCGCACCCGCGTCGAACCGGTCGTGGTCGTCTCGGGCGCACCGGGCAACGGCAAGAGCCACGCCCTGGTCGCCGCCGCGCTGGACGCTGTGGACCGGGGCGGGTCGGTGCTCGTGGCCACCCAGTCGGTGCACGCCGCCGACGTGCTGGGTGAACTGCTGCGCCGGCACAGCGGCCCGGCGCCGGTGCTGTTCGGCGACGCCGAGCGCCGGGAGACGATCGCCGCCGACCTGGCCGGCGGTGCGGCCGCCGGGACGGACGAGGTGACGCTGCGGGACGCCGAGGCCGCCGTGGCTTCCGCCGACGACCGGGTGCGGGCCCTGTCGGACGCGATCACCGCTGCCCTCGACCAGGAACGCCGGGCCGCCACGCTGCCCGACTGGCAACCGCTGCTGCCCGCCCTGAGCCGGGACCTCCCCCGCCTGTTCGACCCGGACACCGACCTGGACGCGGTCCACGCCGCGCTGGCGGCGACGACGGCACCCGGCGACGGCTGGTGGCGGCGCTGGCGGCGGTCGCGGGCCGGGACACGGCTGCGCCGGCTCACCGGCGGTGACGTACCCCTGGAACGGTTGCGGACCGCGGTGGAGGCGGCGGGCGCGGTACGGGCGGCGGCCCGGCTGGCCGCCACCGGTGGCACCGACCTGGCCGACTCCTGGCGTGCCCTGGCCACCGCGGAGGCGGCGCTCGCCGAGGCCGTCGGCACGGCGATGCGCCACCGGGCGACGAGCGCCCACCGGTGGAGCGACGCGGCGCGGCGGGCCACGGGTGGCCTGGCCGCCGCGCTGCGGGCCGGACGGAACCGCCGCCGCGAACTGCTCGCCGGGCTGGACGCCCAGGCGCTGGTACGGGCGCTGCCGCTGTGGGTGGGCACGGTCGCCGACGTCGAGGACCTGCTGCCCCCGATGCCGGGGATGTTCGACCTGGTGGTGCTCGACGAGGCCGCGCACATCGACCAGTTGCGGGCCGCTCCGGCGCTCGCCCGGGCCCGGCGGGCGCTGGTGGCCGGCGACCCCCGGCAGCTGCGGTTCGTGTCGTTCGTGGCCGACGTGGACGTGTCCGCCACCCTGCGCCGGCACGGTCTGGAACGCTTCGGCGACCGGCTCGACGTACGCCGCTCCAGCGCCTTCGACGTGGCCACCGGCGCCGCCCCGGTCACCTGGCTGGGCGAGCACCACCGGTCCGTGCCGCACCTGATCGGGTTCTCCGCGCGCCGGTTCTACGGCGACCGGCTGGAACTGGTCACCCGGCATCCGCGCAACGAGCGCGCCGACGTCATCGACGTGCTGACCGTCGACGGGGCGAGCGTTGTCGACGGCGTCAACCAGGCCGAGGTCGCCGCCGTCCTCGATCTCGTACGGCGGCTCGCCGCCGATCCCCCACCGGGCGGCATCGCGGTGGTCACCCCGTTCCGCGCGCAGGCGGACGCGATCGAGGCGGCGCTGCTGGCCGCGTACGACGTCGACGAGATCGAGCGTCTCGGCCTGCGCTCGGGCACCGTGCACGCGTTCCAGGGCAGCGAGGCGGACGTGGTGATCGCCTCGCTCGGCCTGGTGGACGGCGACCCGCCGGCACGGCACCGGTTCGCAGCCGGGCCGAACCTGTTCAACGTGCTCGTCACCCGGGCCCGGCGGCGACTGACGGTGGTCACCTCGCTGCGCTCGCCGGAGGGCCTGGTGGGCGACTTCCTGGCCTACGCGGACCGGCCACCCGTGGCGCCGCAGGCGGAGCCGGCCACCGGCTGGACCGCCGAGCTGGCCGAGGAGCTGCGCCGGCTCGGGCTGGCGGTGCGGCCCGGATATCCGGTCGGCCGGTGGCGCGTCGACCTCTGCGTGGGCGCGGACGCCGACGCGGCCGGGGTGATCTGCGCGGTGCACCCGGACGGCGCGGCGGCGCACCTGGAACGGCAGCGCACGCTGATCCGGGCCGGGTGGCGGCTGCACGAGGCGTTCGCCAGCCGCTGGGCGGGCGACCCGATCCGGGCCGCCCTGAACCTGGCGTCGGGCATCGGCGCCGGCGGGCCCGGCACCGACAGCGGACCCGGCGGGCCCGGCAGCGGCGGCGCTGCGCCTGCCGGCGCTCAGCCGACCAGGGCGGCGTAACGGCCGCGCCGGTCCAGCAGCGCGTCGTGGGTGCCGGACTCGACGATCCGGCCGTGGTCGAGCACGGCGATGCGGTCGGCGTCGCGAACCGTGGAGAGTCGGTGCGCGATGGTCACCACGGTCCGTCCCCGGGCCAGCTCGTCCAACGCCCGCTGGACCGCACGCTCGGTCTCGGTGTCCAGCGCGCTCGTCGCCTCGTCCAGCACCAGGATCCGCGGGTCGCGCAGCAGCGTCCGGGCGATCGCCAGGCGCTGCTGCTCGCCGCCGGAGAACCGGTGGCCGCGGGAGCCGACCATGGTGTCGTACCCGTCGGGCAGCGCGGTGACGAGGTCGTGGATGCGGGCGGCGCGGGCGGCGGCCTCGATCTCGGCGTCGGTGGCGTCCGGGCGGGCGTACCGGAGGTTGTCCCGCACGGTGCCGTGCAGCAGGTACGTCTCCTGGCTGACCACGCCCACGACGGCGGCCAGGTCGGCCGGGCGCAGGTCGCGCAGGTCGATCCCGTCGATGGTGATGCGGCCGGCGTCCGGGTCGTGCAGCCGGCTGATCAGCGCGGCGAGCGTGCTCTTGCCGGAGCCGGTCTCCCCCACCAGGGCGAGGCTGGTGCCGGCCGGGACGTCCAGGCTGACTCCGGCCAGGGCGGCGGTGTCGCTGCCCGGGTAGCTGAAGGTGACGTCCTCGACGCGCAGATGGCCGCGGGCGGTGGCCGGGTCCAGCGGGACCGGGCGGGCCGGCTCGGCGACCTCCACGGGCAGGTCGAGGTATTCGAAGATGCGGGCGAACAGCGCCAGCGACGCGGTGAGCGTGACGCCGACGTTGAGCAGGCCCATCAGCGGCCGGAACAGGTTGCCCTGGAGCGCGGTGAACGCGACGAGCGTGCCGATGGTGAGCGTGCCGGCGGTGCCGGGCAGGCCGGCGCCCAGGTAGATCACCGCCGGGATGGCGGCGAAGACGATGCTCATGGCGGCCATCCGCCAGCGTCCGGCCAGCTCCGAGCGCAGTTCCAGGTCGACCAGGCGGGCCGACGAGGCGGTGAACCGGTCGACCAGGGCCGGGCCGGTGCCGAGCGTCTTGGCCAGCCGTACGCCGCTGACCGACAGCCCTTCCTCGATGGTCACGGTGAGGTCGGCCAGTTCGCGCTGGCGCTGGGCGGTGATCTCCCGGCGCAGCCGGGCGACCCGGCGGGTGAGCCAGAGCGCGGGCGGCAGCACGACCGCCGAGACGAGCGTGAGGCGCCAGCTCAGCGCCAGCATGGCGATGGTGGTGGCGACCACTGTGGTGAGGTTGGCGGCGAACGAGGTGGCGGTGGAGGTGACCACCGACTGCATGCCGCCGATGTCGTTGGTGATGCGCGACTGGACCTCGCCCGTGCGGGTGCGCACGAAGAAGCCGATCGACTGCCGCTGGAGGTGGGTGAAGACGTCGGTGCGCAGCCGGTGCATGACCTCCTGGCCGACGCGGGTGGAGATCCAGGTCTGTGCGACGCCGAGCACGGCGGTCACGGCGGCGACCGCGACCATGCCCGCGACCAGCCAGGCCAGCAGCGTCAGGTCACGCTCCGGCAGGGCCCTGTCGATCACGGTACGCAGCAGGAACGGCGTGGCCATCGCGATGATCGAGGACGCCACGATGATCGCCACCACGGTGGCGAGCGGGTTGCGGTGGGCGGTGAACAGGCCGCCGATCCGGCGCAGGGACACGTCGCGGGCCTGGGCCTTCTCGGCCGGGGATACGGTTCGGCCGTCGCGGCGGCCGTCGGGAATGCGATCCAAGGGTGCTCCTCATGTGGGGGACGATGCTGAGGTTACCGATAATGCTGAGGTTACCTCAACATGAGGGAACAACACGAAAGCCTGTTACCGTATTCCCGTGAGCGGCAGCGACGAGAGCCTGGCCGAGACGTTCTGGGCGGTGACCCGCCGGCTGCGGCACCAGACCAAGCGCGCGCTGGAGCCGTGGGAGATCAGCCCCGGGCAGGCGCGGGCGCTGGGCGTGCTGATGCGTCACGGCGCGCTGCGGCCCGGCGCGCTCGCCGAGCACCTGCGCATCGCTCCGCGCTCGGCCACCGAGGTGATCGACGGGCTGCAGGAGCGCGGGCTGGTGCAGCGGCGGCCCGACCCGGGCGACAGGCGGGCCACGCTGGTCGCACCGACCGCCGAGGGCGAGCGGGTGGGCACCGCGATCCGGAAGGCGCGGGCCACCGAGGCGGAACGGTTCTTCGGCGCGCTCCCACCGGGCGACCGGGCCGAACTGAACCGGATCCTGCGCCTGCTGCGCGAGGACTGAGCCGGCGGCCGGGTGCGGTCAGCGCAGGCCGGCGGCGATCGCGTCGACCAGCAGCGCACCCAGGGTGCGGGCCATCACGGCGCGGGCGGCGTCCACGTCCAGCCCCAGCGAGTCGCGCATCATCGACCAGGCCGACCAGGTGCCGGACACGGTGAGCGCGTCCAGCAACTGCGCTTGTCCCGGCCCGGCCTGCGCCAGCTCCGGGGCGAACACCGTCTCGATCTCCTGGCGGGCCCGGGCGACGGCCGCCTCCCGGTTGCGCCGCAACTGCGGGGAGAACGGCTCCCGCAGCGCCGACGCGCGGGCCGAGGGCGCCAGCACCTCCAGCAGCCGGGCTCGCTGGTCGCAGAACGCGGCGATCCGGGCGGTCAGCGGCAGGTCCGGCGACACCGGCTGCCAGAGCGCGGCCTGCCGCTCGCCGACCCGCCGCCCGGTCGCGGCGAACAGCGTCTCCATGTCCTTGAAGTTGGTCCAGAGCGTGCGCAGCGACACCCCGGCCCGCTCGGCGATCCGCTCCCCGGTGGGTCGCAGGTCACCGGCGTCGATCAGGGCCAGGTGCGCCTCCACGATCGCGGCCCGGGTGCGCTCGGCCCGCGCCGCGCGGCCGTCCACCCGCTCCGGCGGGTCGGCCTCCACCTCGATCATGGGTACGGAATCTCCTGTGCTCGGATACCGGCGGCCACTCTACGTGTGTGCCGCCGGGCGACCGGCACCCGGCCGCCCGGCGGGACGCCTCAGGCGGTCGGCACCGCGTCCGCGGGCGGGTTCGTCGGCGGCTCGGTGAACTCGGTGACCGCGCCGTCACCGTCGTCGGTGGTGTACGCGGGACCGAAGTACGCCTGCACGCCGTTGCTCACCTTGGTGAGCCGGACCCCGCCGTAGCCCGCGTGCACGCCGTCGGCGTACCGGAAGGGGACCAGGCCCGGGCCGCGGAAGCCGCCCTTGCGCACGGCCTCGACCAGCTTCTCCCTAGTGGGATCGGGCCCGGCGGCGAGCATCGCCTGGACGAAGGTGTACGCCATCGAGTAGCCGTAGATCGCGTTGCCGTCGACCGGGTTGCCCGCGTTGTACTTCTGGTGGATCTTGGTGAACTCGGCGATCCACGGGTTAGCGGTGTCGGCCACGTTGGGCAGGTAGTTGTCGGCCACCATGCCCTCGAGGATCACCTTCTTGTCGCCGAGCTGGGCGGCCAGCGTGGTGTAGTCGGCGCCCACGTTGGAGACCACCCACTGCGCCTTGAAGCCCTGGCCGGCGGCCTGGCCCATGGCGAGCGCGGTGAAGCCGGGGATCGTCGCCGAGATGACCACCTGGCAGCCGGCCGCGCGCAGCGCGCCGATGGCCGGGCCGACCTGCTGGTTGGTGGTGGTGTACGTCTGCTTGGCCGCGACCGGGCCGAGGACCTGTTCCACGCCGACCAGCGAGTCGCGCCCGAAGTCGTCGTTCTGCCCGAAGTGGCAGACCTTCGCACCGGGGAACTCGCGCTTGACGTAGGCGGCCAGGATCTTGCCCTCGACCGTGTAGTCGGGCTGCCAGCCGAACGTCGTCGGGTACTTGTCCGGCTGGTTCCAGTTGCGGCTGCCGGAGGCGACGAACAGGTCCGGCACCTTCTGCGTCTTGACGAACTCCAGCACGTTCGTGTGGGTGGGCGTGCCGAGGCCGCCGAGCAGCGCGAAGACCTTGTCGTCGAGCACCAGCTTGCGGACCACGTTCTCGGTGTTGGCCGGGTTGTAGCCGTCGTCGACCGCCTTGTAGACGATCTTCCGGCCGTGTACCCCGCCCTTGCTGTTGACGTGCTCGAAGTACGCCTTCGTGGCGGCGGAGATCTTCGAGTAGCCGGGGGCGGCCGGTCCGGTGAGCGGTTGGTGGGTGCCGATGACGACCTCGGTGTCGGTGACACCGGGGACGTTCTCGGCGGCCTGCTGCTCGTCGTCGGCGCAGGCAGGCAACGCGGCGAGCAGGGCAAGCCCTGCGGCGGCCGCGAGAACGCGGCGGGTGGTGGTGCGCATGGTTCTCCAATCCGGGGCGGCGGTGCGAACGGTGGGTGGAACCGGTGAGGTCAGCGGTCCGGCGACCGGTGGGGGGCGGAACGGCGGCGTACGGTGCCCCGCAGCCGGGCGCGGGCGGCGCGGACACCACCGGCGATCCCGCCCGGCGCGGCGAGCATGACGACGATGAGCACCAGGCCGAACACGGCCAGCGCGAGGTTGCCCTCCAGTCGCTGGGCCAGCCCGGCGGACAGGTTGAGGTGCTCGGTGAGCAGGGCGGGCAGATCCTGGAGCGCGACCAGCAGCACCGCGCCCCAGACCGCGCCGGCCAGGCTGCCCAGCCCGCCGATCACGATGGCCATGAGCAGGAACAGCGACAGGTCCAGCGGGAACTTGCCCGGGGCGACGGTGGCGGTGAGCACGGCGTACACGCCGCCGCCCAGCCCGGCGCAGGCGGCGCTGACCACGAACGCGAGGACCTGGGTACGTGCCACCGGGATGCCGGCGAGCCGGGCGGCGACCTCGTCGTCGCGTACCGCCCGCAGGGACCGGCCGAAGCGGCTGCGGACCAGGTTGGCCAGCAGCAGCATGGTCAGCAGCGCGGCGGCCAGCGCGATCCAGGCCAGCCAGCGCTCCGGTTGGAAGTAGGCGCCGAGCGCCGCCGGTGGCGTCTGGGCCGGGAAGGGCAGTCCCTGCTCGCCGTTGAACACGCCGGTGAAGATGGTGGTGACCGCCGGGACCAGCGTCGCCACCGCCAGCGTCACACCGGCCAGGTAGGGGCCGCGCAGCCGGGCCGCGGCCAGCCCGACCACCAGCCCGCCCAGCGCGGTCAGCACGACGGCCGCCAGCAGCGCCGCGGGCAGCGTCCACCAGCCGGACACGGCCTGCCCGTCCAGGGCCCGCAGGGTCAGCGCCACCGTGTAGGCGCCGGTGGCCATCAGCGCGCCGTGCCCGAGCGAGAGCTGGCCGTTGAGACCTACCAGCACGGTGTGCCCGGCGGTGACGCAGAGGAACGCGCACACGCGCGCCACCTGCAGGTTCTGGTACGGCGCGAGCTGGTTGGTGACCAGCACGACGAGCGTGCCGGCGAACACCGCCAGGGCCAGGTGGCGCAGCAGCGTGGAGCCGCGCGCCTCGCGTCCGGCCGGAGCGCCGGGAAGCAGGCGGCGCAGCGGGGACGGCGCCGCTGCCGCGATCTTGGTGGGGGTGGTCGTCACACGTGCCTCGCTCTCGCCGCGGAGAAGAGCCCGCCGGGGCGGACCAGCAGGACGGACAGCAGCAGCACCAGGACCGCCAGCGGCGTGGTGTCCGGTCCCAGGTAGCCGGTGACGTAGGACAGGATCAGCCCGACCAGCAGGCCGCCGACCACCGCGCCGACCGGGCTGTCCAGGCCGCCGACCACGGCGGCGGTGAACGCGACCACGAAGACCAGGTCCATGGCGTGCGAGTGCAGGCCGAGCCCGGTGGGGACGACGAGCATCCCGGCCAGCGCGCCGACCCCGGCTGCCAGCGCCCAGCCGAGCGTGAGCATCCGGCCGACGCTGACGCCGAGCAGCCGGGACACCTCGGGGGCGAACGCGGCGGCCCGCATCCGCAGTCCCACCGGGGTACGGGTGAACAGCAGCGCGAGCAGCGCCACCACCGTGAGCGCCGCGCCGAGCACCCACAGGTCGTACGGGGACAGCGTGGCCACCCCGCCGATGGTGAGCGCGTCGGTGTCGAACGGCGCCGGGGCGGGCCGGTAGTCGTTGCCGAAGACCATGCCGAGCACCGCCTGGATGACCAGCACCAGCCCGAGCGCGATGATCACCTGGTTGAGCGGGCCGCCGGGCCCGGCGAAGCGCATCAGCAACCGTTCCACAAGCGCGCCCAGGGCCAGCCCGGACAGGATCGCGGCGGCCAGGCCCAGCCAGTACGAGCCGGTGGCGGAGACCACCGCGTACCCGATGTAGGCGGTGGCCACGGCCATCGCGCCCTGGGCGAAGTTGACCACCCGGGCGGCCCGCCAGATGAGCACCAGCGCGAGCGCGAACGCGGCGTAGACCGCGCCGGTGGCGAGCCCGTCGAAGGTGAGGAACCAGAACCGCTGCATTCGCGACCCCTTCCTAGAATCCGAGGTACGCGTGCCGGAGCTGGTCGTCGTCGCGCAGCCGGGCGGCCGGCGCGGCCGTCACCACGCGCCCGAGCGACATGACGATGCCCTGGTCGGCGACGGACAGCGCGCTGCGCACGTTCTGCTCGACCAGCAGCACGGTGAGCCCTCGTTCGTCGCGCAGCCGCCGCAGCAGCGCCATGATCTGCGCGGTCACCTTGGGCGCCAGCCCGAGCGACGGCTCGTCGAGCAGCAGCAGCCGGGGCCGGGCGATGAGCGCCCGCCCGACGGCGAGCATCTGCCGTTCCCCGCCGGAGAGCTGGTGCCCGGCGTGGTCGCGGCGGCGGGCCAGGGCGGGGAACAGCTCGTACACCTCGTCCTGCGCACGCCGCGCGTCGGCCCGGTCGCGCCGCCAGAGCCCGCCGAGGCGAAGGTTCTCCGCGACGGTCAGCTCGGTCACCACGCCGCGCCCCTCCGGCACGTGCGCCAGGCCGCGCCGGACCAGGTGTTCCACCCGGACGCCGCGCAGGTCCTCCCCCGCGTACCGGATCCGGCCGCCGGTGGGCCGCAGCAGACCCGAGAGGGTACGCAGCAGCGTGGTCTTGCCCGCGCCGTTGGCGCCGAGCACGGCGGTGACCGTGCCGGCCGGGACGGTGAACGCGACGTCGCGCAGCACCGGCACCGGTCCGTAGCCGCAGCTGAGCGCCTCCACCTCCAGCACCGCGCTCACGCCGCGCTCCCCTCGGCCGGCACGTCGGCCCCGAGGTACGCCTCGGTGACCCGCGGGTCGTCGCGGATGCTCTCCGGCGGGCCGGCGGCGATCACCTTGCCGAAGTCGAGCACCACCAGCTCGTGGCAGACGGACATGACCAGGTCCATGTGGTGCTCGACGAGCAGCACGGCGCAGCCGTCGTCGCGTCCGGGCAGCGCGCGGACCAGGTCGGCCAGGTCGGCCACGTCGTCGGCGCCGAGGCCGCCGGCCGGTTCGTCGAGCAGCAGCAGCCGGGGCCGGGCGATCAGCGCGCGGGCCAGCGCCACGCGCTTGCGCACCGGGTAGGGCAGGGTGGCCGGCACGGCGCCGGCGTACTTCTCGATGCCCAGCTCGGCGAGCAGGTCCATGGCCCGGGCGCGCAGCCGCCGCTCGTCCCGGTCGCTGCGCGGCAGGCCGAACAGCGCGGCGGCGAACCCGGCGCGGGCGGTGTGACTGGCGCCGGCGACGACGTTCTCCAGCACGGTCAGGCCGGCGAACAGGCCGACGCCCTGGAGGGTGCGGGCGATGCCGAGCCGGGTGAGGGCGTGCGGGCGGGGCCGGAACGGCCGGCCGTCCAGTGTCAGCGATCCGCCGGTCGGCCGGACGAACCCGCAGACCACGTTGAACAGCGTGGTCTTGCCCGCACCGTTGGGCCCGATCACGCCGACGACCCGGCCGGGCGGCACCCGCAGCGAGACGTCGTCGAGGGCGGTCAGGCCGCCGAAGCGTACGCCGACGTGGTGCAGCGCCAGGCCCTGATCGTCGGTGGTCGTGGCCGGTGGGCTCATCGTCACCTCGTGCCGGTCGACGGAGCAGAAACTAATTACACCGGGAGTGTACTTTTCTCTGCCACCGCGTCAATGCCCCAATGATCACGGGGGCCTTTTCGCCTGTCACGAGCCTCCTACGTGCACGGTCGGTGCGGTGATCCCGGCATCCGGTCGCGGGCGCGACGCAGGAACGTCTGCTCCGCCGCGTTGCCGGTGCCGGCGATCGCCGCGTCGTACGCGGCCCGGGCCTGCGCCGGACGGTCCAGCCGGCGCAGCAGGTCGGCCCGGATCGCGTGCCACACGTGGTAGCCGGCCAGGTCCAGACGTTCCACAGCGGCCAGTCCGGCCGCCGCTCCGCGCACCTCGGCCAGCGCCACCGCCCGGTTGAGCGCCACCACCGGTCCCGGCGCGACGGCGGTCAACTGGTCGTACAGCGCGAGGATCTGGGTCCAGTCGGTGGCCGCGGCGGTGGGCGCGTCCGCGTGCACAGCGCCGATCGCGGCCTGGATCTGGTACGGGCCGGGCCGGTTCCGGCGCAGGCAGCGGCGGACCAGCTCCTGAGCCTCGGCGATCAGCTCCCGGTCCCACCGGCCGCGGTCCTGCTCGGCCAGCGACACCGGCACGCCGTCCGGGCCGGTCCGGGCAGCCCGGCGGGCCTCGGTGAGCAGCATCAGCGCGAGCAGGCCGAGCGCCTCCGGCTCGTCCGGCATGAGCGTCACCAGCAGCCGGCCCAGCCGGATCGCCTCGGCGCCCAGCTCGGCGCGGCCCAGACGGTCCCCCGCGCTGGCCGTGTGCCCCTCGTTGAAGATCAGGTACACCACCGCGAGCACCCCGCGCAGCCGGTCGGGCAGGTCCGCGTCACGCGGCACCCGGTACGGGATGCCGGCGTCGCGGATCTTCGCCTTGGCCCGGACCAGGCGCTGGGCCATGGTGGACTCCGGGACCAGGAAGGCGCGCGCGATCTCGGCGGTGCCCAGTCCGCCGAGCAGGCGCAGCGTCAACGCCACCCGGGCGGGAGCGGCGAGCGCCGGGTGGCAGCAGGTGAAGATCAGGCGCAGACGGTCGTCGGGCACGGGCCCCTCCTCGGCGGGCGGGTCGGCGGCGTGGATCAGGGCGGCCTCAACGTGCCGGGCGGCGCGGGTGGCCTCGCGGCGCAACCTGTCGATCGCCCGGTTGCGGGCGGTGGTGATGATCCAGCCGGCCGGGCTGGGCGGCGGCCCGTCGGCGGCCCAGCGCGTCACCGCGATCTCGAACGCCTCCTGGACCGCCTCCTCGGCGAGGTCGATGTCGCCGAGGAGACGGACCAGGACGGCTACCGCTCGGCCGTACTCGGCCCGGAAGACCCGTTCGACAGCGGTCATCCCTCGCCCTGGAACGGGCGGACCTCGATCGGCAGCGTGGTGGCCAGGGCGTACCGGCGGCCCCAGTCCAGCGCGGCGTCCAGGTCGGACGCCCGGATGACGGTGACGCCGCCCAGGTACTCCTTGCCCTCGGCGAACGGCCCGTCGGTGACAAGCACCTCGTCACCGGCCGGACGCAGCACGGTGGCGGTCTGCGGGTCGTGCAGGCCGTTGCCGAACACCCAGCAGCCCGCCTCCCGCAGCTCGTGGCCGATGGCCTCGACCTCGCGCATCACCCCGGCCAGGAACTCCGGGTCCGGACGGCCCCGGCCGGCCGGCTGGTACATGCTGATCAGGTACTGCTTCATCGGTCTCTCCTCGTCACCGCCGGACGGCCCCGCGCCGTCCCCTCACCCTCCACACGAACGGGCGACGCCGGTTTCGACACGCCGGGCCGGGTGAAGTGGGCGGGCGTCGAGACCGCGACCCGGTGGATCGGCTGCCGGGAGGGCGCGGTGACCGCCGGCGAGCGCGCCGCCACCGAGGCGCTCGCCCAGCTCGGCCGAGCACCCTATCCAGTGAGATTCTTCGATGAATTCTATTGAAAAGTTTCTCCGCCCTATGCCCTAATGACGACAGTTCCCTTCGTCATACTCCCGCCGCCGGAGCGCGGCAACCCCCAGGGAGGACAGATGCACAGATCGATCCGATCGGCGCTGCGCGCGGCCGGAACCGCGCTGCTCGCCACCGCCACCGTGGCCGCCGCGGCCCTGTTCGGGGCGGCCCCCGCCGGCGCCGCCCCGGCCGGACTGCCCGGCATGGACGTCTCCAGCTACCAGGGCAACGTGAACTGGTCCGGAGCGTGGGCGAACGGCGCCCGGTTCGCCTACGTCAAGGCGACCGAGGGCACGTACTACACCAACCCGTACTTCGCCCAGCAGTACAACGGCTCGTACAACGTCGGGATGATCCGCGGCTCGTACCACTTCGCCCGCCCCGACACCACCAGCGGCGCGACCCAGGCCAACTACTTCGTCGACCACGGCGGCGGCTGGTCGAAGGACGGCCGTACGCTGCCCGGCGCGCTGGACATCGAGTACAACCCGTACGGCGCCACCTGCTACGGGCTGAGCCAGGCGTCGATGCGCAGCTGGATCGCCTCGTTCGTCAACCAGTACTACGCCCGCACCGGCCGGTGGGCGACCATCTACACCACCACCGACTGGTGGAGCACCTGCACCGGCAACACCTCGCAGTTCGCCGCCAACAACCCGCTGTGGATCGCCCGGTACTCCAGCAGCGTCGGCGCGCTGCCGGCCGGCTGGGGCACGTACTCGTTCTGGCAGTGGTCCTCCTCCGGGGTCTTCCCCGGTGACCAGAACGTCTGGAACGGCTCGCTCGACCGGCTGCGCGTGCTGGCCTGCAACGGACCCTGCTGATCCGGCCGACCGGGCGTGGCGGGCAGTGCCGGTCCCGCCACGCCCGGCGTACCGGCCGATCCGGCGCCCCCTTCAGCCAGGAGGCTGCGATGCCTGTTCCCGTTCCCCGCCGGACCGTGCTGCGCGGCGCGGTCCTGCTCGGCGCCGCCGCCGGCGTCGGTGCGCTGACCCAGATCGGCGCCGGTCCCGGCGCGCGGGCCGCCGCCACCCGCGTCGACCAGCCGACGATCGCGAACTGCGCGACCTGGGGCGCCCGCCCGCCCTCGTCGCCGGTGAGCGTGGTGTCGAGCCGGCCCAACAAGATCATCGTCCATCACACGGCGTTCCCGAACACCACCGACTACAGCCTGGCCCAGGCGTACCGGAACTCCCGCGACATCCAGAACCTGCACATGGACGGCAACGGCTGGCTCGACTCCGGGCAGCACTTCACGAACAGCCGGGGCGGCTACCTGACCGAGGGCCGGCACGGCAGCCTCTACGGGCTGCTGCACGGCCAGAGCATGGTGCAGGGCGCGCACTGCGTCGGGCAGAACAGCCAGGCCATCGGCATCGAGAACGACGGCATCTACCTGGACGTGCAGCCGCCGCAGGCGCTCTGGAACAGCCTCGTCACCTTCTGCGCGTTCACCTGCCAGCAGTACGGCATCGCGCCCAGCGAGATCTACGGGCACAAGGACTTCAACGACACGCAGTGCCCGGGCCTGCTGCACGACCGCCTCCCCGAGCTGCGCCGTACCGTCGCCGCCCGCCTCGGCGGCTGACCACTGGGGTACGCGGGGCGCCCGGGTGCGACGGGCGCCCCGGTCGGCCGCCTCCACGCCGTGGATCCCGCCCCGCTGCGCGACATCGACGCGTGGCTGGACGGGTCCGCCGCTTCCGGACGCCTGACCGCCGCCTCCGGGATGCGGGTAACGTGCTGCGGCGTGACCGCGTACTCGCACTGCTCGTTCTGCGGCACCGCCTACCCGGCGGGCGCCGGATGGCCGCGCGTCTGTCCCTCCTGCGGCGAGACGGTGTGGCGCAATCCCCTGCCGGTGGCGGTGGCGGTGCTGCCGGTCCGCACGCCGGACGGGCTCGGCGTGGTGGTGGTACGCCGCGACATCGAACCGGCGCGTGGGCAGCTCGCGCTGCCGGGCGGCTTCATCGAGTACGGCGAGGAGTGGTCCGAGGCGCTCGTGCGTGAGTTGCGGGAGGAGACCGGGCTGCTGGCGGAGGCCGGCGAGGCGCGGCTGTTCGCGGTGCACGGCGCCCCGGGGGGCGGCACCATGATGGTCTTCGGTGTGCTGCCCGAGCGGTCGGCCGGTGACCTGCCGCCGTCGGCGCCGACCGAGGAGGCCACCGAGTGGCTGGTGCTGACCGATCCGGTCGAGCTGGCCTTCTCCACGCACACCCGGGTGCTCGCCGACTTCCTCGCCGGTCGACGCCCACTCTGACCGGGGCCGCTCCGGCGTGCCGGGAGCGGCGCGGTCAGCCGCGGGCCGGGACCGGCTGGGGTGAGAACGGCACGGCGGCGGGCGCCTCGGTCTCCGGCTCGCCGGCCGGGTGCCGCCACAGCCCGCGCCGCCGCAGGATCGGCAGCACGCCCTCGCCGAACCAGTACGCCTCCTCCAGGTGCGGGTGGCCGGAGAGGATGAACTCGTCCAGGCCGAGCGCGTGGTACTCGGCGATCCGGTCGGCGACCTCGGTGTGGCTGCCGACCAGCGCGGTGCCCGCCCCGCCGCGGACCAGCCCGAATCCGGCCCACAGGTTCGGCGACACCTCCAGCCCGTCGCGGGAGCCGCCGTGCAGGTCCAGCATCCGCCGCTGCCCCTCGGACTCGCTGCGCCGCAGCCCTTCCTGCACCGCGCGCACGTCGGCCTCGGGGATGCCGTCGAGCAGCTTGCGGGCCTGCGCCCACGCCTCCTCGGCGGTGTCCCGGCTGATCACGTGCAGCCGGATGCCGTACCGCAGCTCGCGACCGGCCTCGGCGGCGAGCCCGCGGATCCAGTCCAGCTTGCCGGCCACCTGCGCGGGCGGCTCGCCCCAGGTCAGGTACACGTCGCTGTGGCGTACCGCCACCGGCCCGGCCGCACCCGACGATCCCCCGAAGTAGACGGGTGGCACCGGGTCGGGCAGCCGGTTGAGCCGGGCGCCCTGGACCCGCAGGTGGGCGCCGTCGTGGTCGACCGTCTCACCGCGCCACAACGCCCGCACCACGTGCAGGAACTCGTCGGTACGCGCGTACCGGGCGTCCTTGTCCAGGAAGTCGCCGTACCCGCGCTGCTCGGTGGACTCGCCGCCGGTGACCACGTTGAGCAGCAGCCGCCCGCCGGACAGGCGCTGGAACGTGGACGCCATCTGCGCGGCCAAGGTGGGTGAGAGCAGGCCGGGCCGGAACGCGACGAGGAACTTCAGCCGCTCGGTCACCTCGGTGAGCATGGCGGTGGCCAGCCAGGCGTCCTCGCACCAGGCGCCGGTGGGCGTGAGCACGCCGGTGAAGCCGAGCTGCTCGGCGGTGCGGGCGATCTGTCCCAGGTACGCCACAGTGGCCGGTCGGGCGCCACCGGCGGTGCCGACCGGTACGCCGTGTCCGCCGCCCACGATGTCCCGGCTGTCGCCGTAGGTCGGCAGGAACCAGTGGAAGGTGAGCGGCATGGTGTACCTCCGGTGCGGGGTCGGACGGATCGCCTCCTGAGTGGTGGGACGACCACTGCGACACCCTACCCATAAAACCTATCGGGTTGGTAGGTTGCTGTCGCCCGCCGACGGCCGGGTCCATACCTCCCCGAGGAGTCGCCATGCGTACCCCCAGATCGCGCCGCCGGCCGGTGGCCGCGCTGCTCACCACCCTCGCGCTGGTCGCCGCGACGGCACTGACGGCCTGCGGCGGCGAGACGGCCGACGCCAGCGGCGGCGGCGACCGCCCCCTGCGGATCGGCTACCAGCGCTTCGGCGGGCTCAGCCTGGTCAAGGCGCGCGGCGAGGCGAAGAACGTCACCTGGTCGCTGTTCGAGAGCGGCCCGGCCCTGACCGAGGCGCTCAAGGCCGGCTCGATCGACATCGGTCAGGTCGGCGAGGCGCCGCCGGTGTTCGCCGCCGCCGGGAAGGTCCCGTTCTCCGTGGTCGGCACGTCCGAGCCGATCCCGCAGGGCGAGGCGGTGCTGGTCAAGGCGGACAGCCCGTATCGTGGATTCGCCGACCTGCGCGGGAAGACGGTCGCGCTGAACAAGGGCTCCAATGTGCACTGGCTGCTGGTGAAGCTGCTGGAGGCGAACAAGATGACGCTCGCCGACATCGACGTCAGGTACCTCAAGCCCGCCGAGGGGCGTCCCGCGTTCGACAACGGGCAGGTCGACGCGTGGATCATCTGGGATCCCTACTTCGCGCTGGCCGAGCAGCCGGGCGTGCGGGTGCTCGCCGACGCCACCGGCCTGGCCGGCAACCGCGAGTACGTGCTGGCCGCGCCGGACGCGGTGAAGAACCGCACCGCTGACGTGCGGGCGTTCCTGGACACGTACCGGCAGACCACCGACTGGGGCATCGCCCACCCGACCGAGCGCGCCGCCGTCCTCGCCCCGGAGCTGAAGATCCCGCTCGACGTGACCACCCGGGCGCTGGCCCGCAGCGCCAAGCCGCTCGCCCCGGTCACCCCGGAGATCGGCGCGGAGTTGCAGGCCATCGCGGACAGCTTCGTGGAGCTGAAGCTGGTGCCCGGACCGGTCGACATCGCCGGGCGGGTGGACGGCCGGTTCAACGAGGCGTTCCAGTGAGTGGTCCGGCCCTGGCCGAGGCGACCGCGCCTGTCGTACCCGACCGGGCGACGCCGCGGCGGTCGCGGGCCCGCGCGTCGCGGCGGTGGCGGCGCGCGGTGAGCCCGGTCGTGCTGGTGCTGGTCTGGGAGGCCGCCGCGGGGTTCGGGCTGCTCGCCCCCGAGAAGCTGCCCGCGCCCAGCGCGGTGCTGGCCGCCGGGTGGCGGCTGGCCCGGGACGGCACGCTCGGCGTGCACCTGCTCGACTCGCTCACCCGCGCCGCGCTCGGCCTGCTCATCGGCGCCGGCCTGGCGCTGGTGCTCGGCGCGGCGGCCGGTCTGCTGCGTCTCGGCGACGACCTGGTCGACCCGCCGGTGCAGATGGCCCGGATGCTGCCGCACCTGGGCCTTGTCCCGCTGCTGATCATCTGGGTCGGCATCGGCGAGTCGCTGAAGGTCACGCTGGTCGCGCTCGGCGCGTTCTTCCCGATCTACTTCAACACGTACGCCGGCATCCGCGACATCGACGAACGGCTGGTGGAGGCGGCGCGCACCTGCGGCCTCGGCGCGGCGGCCCGGCTGCGGCACGTGGTGCTGCCGGGCGCGCTGCCGTCGCTGTTCCTCGGGCTGCGGCTGGCCATCGGCGCGGCCTGGCTCAGCCTGGTCGTCGGCGAGCAGGTGAACGGGCAGACCGGTGTCGGATTCCTGATGATGGAGGCGCGCGAGTTCAGCCAGACTGACGTGGTCGTGCTCGGCCTGCTCGTCTACGCGCTGCTGGGCCTGGCCTCCGACCTGCTCATCCGGTACGCGGAGAGGAGGACGCTGGCGTGGCGACGCGGACTGCGCGCGACCTGACCGGGCCGGTGCTCACCGCACGGGCGGTGACCCGCTCCTTCGGCCCGGCGACGGTGCTGGCCGGGGTCGACCTGGCCATCGCCGCCGGGGAGACGGTGGCGCTGCTCGGCGGCAGCGGATCCGGCAAGAGCACGCTGCTGCGGGTGCTGGCCGGGCTCGACGGTGACGCGGGCGGCGAGCACGCGGTGCACGGCACCGCGGCGGTGGTGTTCCAGGAGCACCGGCTGCTGCCGTGGAAGCGGGTGGCCGGCAACGTGGCGCTCGGCCTGACCGGTCCGGACGTGAGCGGGCGCGTGGGCCGCGCGCTGGCCGAGGTGGGGCTCGCCGACCGGGGTCGCGCCTGGCCGGCCGAGCTGTCCGGCGGGCAGGCGCAGCGGGTGGCGGTGGCCCGCGCGCTGGTCCGCGAACCGGACCTGCTGCTGCTGGACGAGCCGTTCGGCGCGCTCGACGCGCTGACCCGGCTGCGCATGCAGGGACTGCTGCGACGGCTGCGCGCCCAGCACGGCTTCGCCGCGCTGCTCGTCACCCACGACGTGGAGGAGGCGCTGCTGCTGGCCGACCGCGTCCTGCTCCTCGACGACGGCGTGATCGCCGAGGAGGTGCCGGTACGCCTCGGCCCGGCCCCGGGCCCCGACGACCCGGCCCTCGGCGCGCTGCGCCGCCACCTGCTCGACCGTCTCGGCGTACCCGCCGCCTGACCGCGAGGGAGACCCCATGACCCGCTGGACCCCGGACCCGACCTTCTACCCCTCCCCGACGCTCGCCGCCACCGCGCCGGCCGAGAAGCTCGCGTACGTCGCCGCGTTCGACCGCGCCGGGCAGCGCCCCGACGCCATCGCGGTGCTCGACACCGACCCGGACTCCGACTCGTACGGCCGGGTGGTGGGCTGGACCGAGCTGCCGAACACCGGCGACGAGCTGCACCACTTCGGCTGGAACGCGTGCAGCAGCGCGCTCTGCCCGACCGCGCCGCACCCGCACGTGGAGCGCCGCTACCTGATCGTGCCGGGGCTGCGTTCGTCCCGGATCCACGTGCTCGACACCAAGCCCGACCCGCGCCGCCCCGAACTGGTCAAGGTGATCGAGGCGGAGGAACTCGGCAAGCGGGCCGGGTACTCCCGCCCGCACACCGTGCACTGCGGGCCGGACGGCATCTATGTCTCCGCGCTCGGCGGCGCGGACGGGCAGGAGGGGCCGGGCGGCATCGCCGTGCTCGACCACACCACGTTCGAGGTACGCGGCGCGTGGGAGGCCGACCGGGGGCCGCAGTTCCTGGCGTACGACTTCTGGTGGCACTACACGCAGGACGTGCTGGTCACCAGCGAGTGGGGCACGCCGTCGATGATCGAGGACGGCATCGTCGGGGAGCTGCTGCTGGGCCGCAGGTACGGGCACGCGATCCACTTCTGGGACCTGGCCAGGCGCCGGCACGTGCAGCGCGTCGACCTCGGCGACCAGTACCAGATGCCGCTGGAGCTGCGCCCCGCGCACGACCCGACGAAGTCGTACGGCTTCGTCGGCGTGGTGATCAGCGTCGAGGACCTGTCCGCCTCGATCTGGCTGTGGCACCGCGACGGCGACGCCTGGGCGGTGACCAAGGTGATCGACATCCCGGCCGAGCCGGCCGACCCGGCCGACCTGCCGGACCTGCTCAAGCCGTTCGGGGCGGTGCCGCCGCTGGTCACCGACATCGACCTGTCGGTCGACGACAGGTTCCTGCACGTGTCCTGCTGGGGCACCGGCGAGCTGATCCGCTACGACGTCAGCGACCCGTTCCACCCGGTACGCGTCGGCTCGGTACGCCTCGGCGGCATCGTCAACCGCACCCCGCACCCGGCGTTCCCCGACGAGCCGCTGGCGGGCGGACCGCAGATGGTCGAGATCAGCCGCGACGGCCGCCGCGTCTACGTCAGCAACTCGCTCTACGGCGCCTGGGACGACCAGTTCTACCCCGACGGGGTGGGCGCCTGGGTGGCGAAGCTCGACGTCGACCCGGAGAGCGGCGGCCTCGTGCCGGACCCGCGGTTCTTCCCGCGCGGGGAGGAGTTCCGTGGCCGGCGCGTGCACCAGACCCGGTTGCAGGGCGGCGACGCCTCGTCCGACTCGTACTGCTTCCCGTGACCGGCGCGACCTGGGCGGCGCTGGCCGGCCTCGGCGCGTTCCACGGCCTGAACCCGGCGATGGGCTGGCTGTTCGCGGTGGCCCGGGGCCTGCAGGAGCGCCGCCGGGCGGCGTTGCTGGCGGCGCTGCCGCCGATCGCCGCGGGTCACCTCGCGTCGGTGGCGGTGGTCGCCGCGCTGGTGAGCGCGACCCGGTCGGTGACGGCGAGCACAGTGGTCGCGGTCACCGGCGGGGTGCTGCTCGTCGGGTTCGGGCTGTGGCGGCTGCTGTCCGAGCGGCACTTCCGGTGGGCCGGGATGCGGCTGTCGGCGGCGCAGCTCACCGCCTGGTCGTTCCTGATGTCGGCGGCGCACGGCGCGGGCCTGATGCTGCTGCCGGTGCTGCTCGCCGAACCGGCCGCCGGCGCCGGTCCGCACGCCGGGCACCTGGCCGCCGCGCCGTCCGGCGCGTTGACCGGCCTGCTCGCCGCGGCCGTGCACACCGTCGCCATGCTCGGCGTCGCGCTGGCCGTGGCCATGCTGGTGTACGAGGTGCTCGGCGTCGGTGTCCTGCGCCGGGCCTGGTTCAACGTTGACCGGCTCTGGGCCGGCGCGCTGGTGGCGGCCGGGGTGGTGACGCTGATCGGCGCGACGTGAGCCATCGCCCCACCTGGGCTGGATCGACGGGAAGTCCTACTGATTGAATAGGAAAGGCAGCGTCGCCTATCCCGGAGGTCAGCCGTGAGTCAGTCCCCGTCCCCCGTCGAAGCCGTCCACGACGCCGACCGGAGCCGGCAGTGGCTCGCCGGGCAGGCACACGGGCCGGGCGTCGACCGCGAGCGGCTGCTGGAGGTGGGGGCGGCGATGGCCGCGGTGACCGCCGCCGCCGCGGAACGCGAGCCGGTGGCGGTGGCGTCCGCGCCGGTCGGCGTCGACCCCGGCGCACCGGTCGTCAAGCCGCTGCCGCCGGAGCTGCTGCGCCCGCTGGACACCAACGCCGAGATGCACTGGTCGGCGATGGCCGGCCAGGGGTACGTGGTCCCGATCGACCGTTTCTTCGTCCGCAACCACACGGTCACCCCGCACGTGGACGCGGCCACCTGGCGGCTGCGGCTGTTCGGCGACGGCCTGCGCGGCGCGCCGAGCCGGGACAACGCGGTCGAGTTCGACCTGGACGAGCTGCGCCGGCTGCCCGCCGAGGAGCACGCGGCCCTGCTGGAGTGCGCCGGCAACGGGCGGCGCTACTTCGCCGAGCAGCAGGACGAGCCGGCCCCGGGTGTGGCGTGGGGCCTGGGCAGCGTCGGGGTGGCCCGATGGCGGGGGGTCCGGCTCGGCACCGTGCTGCGCCTGGCCGGGCTGCGCGACGAGGCGGTCGACGTGATGCCCGAAGGACTCGACCCGGACTACGTCAGCGGCGGGGTCAACCTCGGCCGGGTACGCCGTCCGATGCCGGTCGCCAAGGCGCTCGACGACGTGCTGCTGGCGTACGAGATGAACGGCGAGCCGCTGCCCGCCGACCACGGGTTCCCGGTGCGGGTCGTGGTGCCCGGCTGGGTCGGCATCTCCTCGATCAAGTGGGTGGGCGCGATCGAGGTCGCCACCACACCCCTGTTCTCGCCGTGGAACACGCAGTTCTACCGGATGTTCGGCCCCGGCCACCCGACCGACGGCAGCGTGCTCACCGCCCAGCCGGTGCGCAGCGCGTTCGAGCTGGCCTGGGACGCGCGGGTGCCGGCTGGCGCGGAGGTGCTGCTGACCGGCCGTTCCTGGTCCGGAAACGGCCCCATCGCGCATGTCGAGGTGGACACCGGCGACGGGTGGCGCCCGGCCGATCTGGTCGAGGCCGACCGGGGTGGCGCCTGGCAGCGCTGGACCGCGCGCTGGCGCCCGCCGGTCGCCGGCCGGCACGTCCTGCGCGCCCGCGCCACCGACAGCACCGGCGCGCGGCAGCCCGACCGGGCCGCGCCGAACGACCTCGCGTACCTGTTCGACGCCGTGGTGGCCCACCCGGTGACCGCCTGCTGACCGCCGCTCAGGTGGTGCTGAGGTAGGGCGGCGGCACGGTGTCGGTCAGCCACACCCCGTTGGCCGATCGGTAGAACAGGTACCCGGCCGCTGCCATCGCCGCCGCGTCCACGGTCAGCACCACCACCGCGCCGCCCCGGCGCGCGCCGACGCGCCGGGCCGTCGCCACATCAGGCGACAGGTGTACGTGGTGCCGCCCGCCACGGCGCAGCCCCTGCGCCCGGATCGCGTCCAGCACGGCCTCGCCGGTGCCGTGGAACAGCCGGGGCGGCGGCGCGGCCGGGGTCAGGCCGAGGTCGACCGGGACGGAGTGCCCCTGGTTGGCGCGGATGCGGTCGGCCCCGTCCGGGCCGGGCTCCACCGCGAACCGCTGCTTGTCGTTGCCCGCGACCACGGCGTCCAGTTGGGCGCGGCTGATCCCCAGCCCGGCGAGCACGTCGGCGACCGGCACCCAGCCCGCCCGGTCGAGCCGCAACCCGAACGCGTCGGGCCGGTGCCGCAACGCCAGCGACAGCCGCTTGCTCACCCGAACGAGATCCCGATGTTCCACCCGCCCAGTCTGATTCCGTCCTCGTCCCTTGTCGACGCAGTTCCCTGCCGACTCCGCCCTCGCCCTCGCCCTCGCCCCGCCCCGCCCGCCCCGCCTCGTCGATCTTGCGGTTCCGGCCCCTTGGGCGCCCGATTCGCGCTCTTTGCCGGGACAGGAACTCCATGATCGACGAGCCGGGGAGCGGAGGGTCGGGACGGAGGCGCGACGGGCGGAAGGGCGGGTGGCGGGTGGGCGGGACCGGAGGGAAGAGCGGGAGGGGCGTGTGGGTCAGGCGGCGGCCCGGTCCGGGAGGGGGCGGCGGCGGTGGGACGGGTCGGTCAGGGTGGGCGGGGACCAGGCGCCGTCGGGCTGGTAGAGGTTCGTGCCGGGCGGGACGATCTCGTCGATGCGGTCCAGCACCGCGTCGTCGAGCGTCAGCTCCGCCCCGGCGAGCAACGCGTCCAACTGGTCCATCGTGCGCGGTCCGATGATGGTCGACGTGACCGCCGGGTGCGCGGCGGTGAACGCCACGGCGAGCTGCGGCAGCGTGCAGCCCACCTCGTCGGCGAGCGCGACCAGTTCCTCCACGGCGGCGTACTTCGCGGTGTTGCCCGGCAGCGCCGGGTCGAACCGGGCCGGGGTCAGTGCCGGGCGGCCGGCGCCGAGGTCGACGGGCCGGCCCTGCCGGTACCGGCCGGACAGGAACCCGGAGGCCAGCGGGCTCCACACCAGCACGCCCATCCGGTGGCGGCGGCACACCGGCAGCACCGACGCCTCGACGCCGCGCGCCAGGATCGAGTACGGCGGCTGCTCGGTGCGGAACCGGCCGAGCGCCCGCCGCTCGGCGACGTGGTGCGCCTCCACGATCTCCTCGGCCGGGAAGGTCGAGCAGCCGAACGCGCGGATCTTCCCGGCCCGGACCAGGTCGGTGAGCGCGGCGAGCGTCTCCTCGACGTCGGTGGTGTGGTCGGGACGGTGCACCTGGTAGAGGTCGATCCAGTCGGTGCCCAGCCGGCGCAGGCTGTCCTCCACCGCCCGGACGATCCAGCGTCGCGAGTTGCCGCCCCGGTTGGGCCCCTCCCCCATCGGGAAGTGCACCTTCGTGGCGAGCACCACGTCGTCGCGCCGGCCGCGCAGGGCCTTGCCGACGATCTCCTCCGACTCGCCGGCCGAGTACATGTCGGCGGTGTCCACGAAGTTGATCCCGCCGTCGAGTGCCGCGTGGACGATGCGGGCGCAGTCGTCGTGGTCGGGGTTGCCGACCGCGCCGAACATCATGGTGCCGAGGCAGTGGACGCTGACCTCGATGCCGGTGCCGCCGAGGACGCGATAGCGCATGTGAACTCCCTGGGTTGCACCGCGCCGGCCGGATGGCGCGCGGTCCGGCCACGGTAGGAGTTCGAGTGCGCTGGAGGTCAACCGTCGGCGGGTTCCGCGCTGCCGGCGAGGTAGCCGGCCGCCTGCAACTCGAACAGCTCGCGGTAGAGCCCACCCTGGGCCATCAGCGTGTCGTGGTCACCTGACTGCACGAGCCGGCCGTGGTCCATCACGAGGATCCGGTCGGCGTGCCGGACGTTGGCGAGCCGGTGGGTGATCAGCACGACGGCCCGGTCCGGGTGCCGACGCAGGTGCTGGAAGAGGGCGTGCTCGGCACGTGCGTCCAGCGCGGCGGACGGCTCGTCGCAGATCAGCAGCCGGGCGTCGCGGTAGAGCCCGCGGGCGGCCACCAGCCGTTGCCACTGCCCGCCGGACAGGTCCTGCCCGTTCTTGAACTGCCGGTCGAGCAGCGTGTCGTACCCGAACGGCAGCTCGCTGATCATGTCGTGCGCCGCGGCGTCGCGGGCGGCGGTCTCGACGCTGGGGCCGGGCCCGCCGGCGCGGTCGTGGCGGCCGGCCCGGATGTTCTGCCGGGCGGTGAACGGGAACTTCCACCAGTCCTGGCTCATGACCGCGACCTGGGCGGCGGTCTGCCGGGGGTCCAGCTCGGCGGCGTCCACGCCGTCCCATCGGATCGTGCCGCCGGTGGGACGGTAGAGGCCGGCGATCAGCTTGGCGAGCGTGGTCTTGCCGGAGCCGTTCTCCCCCACCAGCGCGATCACCTCGCCGCGCCGGACCGTCAGACTCACCTCGTCGACAGCCGCCGTGTCGGTGTCCGGGTAGCGCAGGCTGACCCGCTCGACGTCGATGCGCGCGAACCCGGCGACCGGCAGGTGCCCGCCCGCCGGGATCCGCCGCGTCGCCCGGTCCAGGAAGTCGCGGTAGTCCTGGTAGTAGAGGGCGTCCTCGTAGAGCGAGTTGGTGGCGAAGACCGCCGTGCGCAGGCTCGTCCGCGCGGACTGGAGCGCGAGCAGCGCGGTGGCCGCCGCCGCGAGCGCCACCACACCACCCACCAGCAACGCGCCCAGCACCACGTAGAGCCCGAACGTGGCGATGCCCGTGATCGACAGGCCGATCGCCCGGGTGACCGTCTGCGCCCGGGCGAGGCGCAGCTCGGCGCGGGTCTCCAGGCGCGTCATGAGGTGGTATTCCGAGAGCAGGAAGTCGCGCATCTGGTAGGCGCGGATCTCGGCCGCGGTGTGCCGGTTGGCCATCAGGTCGCCCAGCATCCACTTGCGTCGCCGCCGGGTGATGCGGGCGAGCCAGTCGACGTGCTGGCGGCGGGCCATCCGTACCGCCGTCACCGCCTCCGGCGCGGCGGCGACGACCAGGCAGGGCAGCAGCAGTGGGTGGATGATCGTCACGGCGGTAGCCGTGGCGATCACGCCGACCACGCCGGTGACCAGATTGACCGTGTCGTTGACCAGGGAGCCCGCCTCGGCCAGTCCCCGGTCGCGGGCGCGGTCCATCTCCTCGGCGAAGCCGGCGTCGTCGAAGGCCGCCAGTTCCACGGCGGACGTCGTCTCGAACAGCCGCCGCTCCACTGTGAAGTTGATCTGCGGTACGAGCCGGGCCTGCGCCCATCCGGCGGCGATGGTCAGCGCGCCGCGCCCGGCGACGGCGGCCGCCGCCACTGCCAGGGCGGGCAGCGCCGCCCGGATCCGGTCCGGTGTCGGACCCGCCGCGAACAGTTGGTGGAGCACCCCGGTGGTGGCGAGCAGGCCCAGCGTGGTGAGCACGCCGGCGGCGACGTTGAGGCCCAGCGAGGCGGCGGTGTCCCGGCGGCTGGTCGCCCAGGCGAGACTGATCGCCTCGCGGATCAGCGCGGGCAACCGGCGCGCCACCGACCAGAAGCCGGTGTGGGCCAGTTCGGTGGCCCGGTGCATCCAGTGCGGATCGACGAGCTCGGGCAGGGTGGTCTCCCCCGCCGGCTCCTCCTGCGGGTCGGACGGTGGACGAGGGTGGATCACCCCGGCCATGGCACCCCCTCGGCGCGCGATCAGGCAGCAACGCTGGATACTACGTTCCGCTATCGACCGATGTCATTCTGTGATCGGCGTGTCGTGCAGGCGTCCCGACGGGCGTGTCCGCCGCCGGCGGCCGGAAAGTCCCGCCCGCACGGTGATCGCCGCCGGGTCGCGTCGCGCATGAGCGGTCCGGGTGGCAGGCTTGTGGGGTTCGCCGGCGCAGGCCGGCCGACCGCCCGTCGTGAAGGAGAAGATCGACCCGATGGCTGTGGACGTCACCACCACCGACGAATGGCAGGCGCTGCGCAAGCACGCCGAGGCGATGCGCGGCACGCACCTGCGCGACCTGTTCGCCGCCGACGGGCAGCGGGGTGAGCGGCTCACCGGTGAGGTCGCCGACCTGCACATCGACTACAGCAAGAACCTGGTCACCGACGAGACCATCGCGCTGCTCGGCGCGCTCGCCGCCCGGGTCGGCCTGGAAGACCGGATCGCGGCCATGTTCGCCGGGCGGCACATCAACGTCACCGAGGGCCGCGCGGTGCTGCACACCGCGCTGCGCCTGCCCGCCGACGCGTCGCTCACCGTGGACGGCCAGGACGTGGTCGCCGACGTGCACGCCGTACTGGAGCGCATGTCGGCGTTCGCGCAGCGCGTACGCTCCGGGTCGTGGCGGGGCCACACCGGCGAGCGGATCACCACCGTGGTCAACATCGGCATCGGCGGCTCCGACCTCGGGCCGGTGATGGCGTACGAGGCGCTCAAGGCGTACCGGGACGCGGGCATCAGCTGCCGGTTCGTGTCGAACATCGACCCGACCGACATCCACGACAAGACCGCCGACCTGGACCCGGCGAGCACGCTGTTCGTGGTGGTGTCCAAGACGTTCTCCACCCAGGAGACGCTCGCCAACGCCGACCAGGCGCGGCGGTGGCTGCTTGCCGGACTGGACGCGGACGACGACGCGATCGCCCGGCACTTCGTCGCGGTGAGCACAAACGAGCAGCGGGTCCGGGACTTCGGCATCGACCCGGAGAACATGTTCGGCTTCTGGGACTGGGTGGGCGGACGCTACTCGCTGCCGTCGGCGGTCGGCCTGTCGGTGATGCTGGCGATCGGGCCGGACCGGTTCCGCGAGATGCTGGCCGGCTACCACGCGGTCGACGAGCACTTCCGGTCCGCCCCGGTGGAGCGCAACGTGCCGGCGCTGCTCGGGCTGCTCAACGTCTGGTACACCGACTTCCTCGGCGCGGAGACCCACGCGGTGCTGCCCTACTCGCAGTACCTGCACCGGTTCCCCGCCTACCTGCAGCAGCTCACCATGGAGAGCAACGGCAAGTCGACACGCGTCGACGGCTCGCCGGTGACGTACCCGACCGGGGAGATCTTCTGGGGTGAGCCGGGCACCAACGGCCAGCACGCCTTCTACCAGCTCATCCACCAGGGCACCCGGCTGATCCCGGCGGACTTCATCGCGTTCAGCCGGCCCAACCACGACCTGGGCGACATGCACGACCTGTTCATGTCGAACTTCTTCGCCCAGACCGCCGCGCTGGCGTTCGGGCGGACCCGGGAGCAGGTGGAGGCCGAGGGCACCGCGCCCGCTGTGGTGGCGCACCGGGTGATGGCGGGCAACCACCCGACCACGTCGATCCTCGCGCCGAAGCTCACCCCGGCGACGCTGGGGCAGCTCGTCGCGCTCTACGAGCACATCACGTTCACCGAGGCCGCGATCTGGGACATCAACGCCTTCGACCAGTGGGGCGTGGAGCTGGGCAAGGTGATGGCCAACCAGCTCGCGCCGAAGCTCACCGGACCGGAGGCGGACCTGGCCGACGTGGACACGTCGACCGCCGAGCTGATCCGCCGCTACCGGGCCGAACGCGGCCGGAGCTGACCGCACGCCCGTGGCGTCCCGCGTAGACCGGGCCGGGACGCCACGGGTCAGCGGCGCAGCAGGTCGGCGTGCGCGGCGCGCAGCCGGGTCAGCCCCAGGTCACCGGCCGGGGCACGGCGGTCCAGCTCGGCCCACGCCTCGGCGAGCGCGTCGGCCAGCGCCCGCAGCTCGGCGGCGTGCCGCCGGGCGGACTGCCGGTGCAGCTCCTCCAGGCGACGGGCCCAGCCGGCGCTGATCGCGGCGACGCGTTCGGCGTCGGCACGTGCCTGGGCGCCGGTGCGGGCGGCGGACGCGGGCACGATCGCGGCCACCGGCCGGGGATCGCCGTCGCGGGTGACGAGCGTGACGGTGTCCGTCAGCTCGGCCAGAGAGACGAGTTGGGTGAGCCGGGTGCGGACCTCGCGCAGCGGCAGGGCGCGCGGCTGGGGGGACCGGTCGGCCAGTGCGGGGACAGCCATGGACACATGTTCACGTCCGGGTACGACAGTTTCGGCGGTCAGGCGGTCCACTCCGGCGCCAGCACCGACCAGACCTCCATGTCGGCGCGGCCCTCCGGCGTCGCGGCGGCCCCGCGCAGGACGCCGTCGCGGCGCATGCCGAGCCGCCGGGCGACGGCGATGCTGCGGTCGTTGCCGGCCTTCGTGATCCACTCGACCCGGTGGATGCCGCGCTCCCGCACCGCCCAGTCGATGACGAAGCGGGCGGCGCGGGTGACCAGGCCCTGCCCCTCGGCGCCCGGTTCGAGCCAGCAGCCCGCCTCGCACACCCCGCGGGCGGTGCTGAGCGACACGAAGAGCACGCCACCGACGAGCGTGCCGCGCTGCCAGATGCCCCAGAGGCCCCCGTCGTCGCGGGCCCACCGGTCGGCGTACGCCTGGAGGACCTTGCGGGCCGACTCGGCGTCGGTGGCGACGAAGGACGCGCCGACCCAGGGTGCGATGTGGTCGCGGCAGCGGTCGAGGTTGGCCAGGAACTCGTCGGCGTGCCAGGGCGACAGTGGACGCAGCTCGGCGTCGTCGGTGAGGGCGTGGGCGAACATTTGAGGAAGCTAGCAGGACCGTCGCGCTTTTGTCGGTCGGTCCCTCTACGGTCTGCGCCGTGAACGCCGCTCAGACGTACCGATACCTCCAGCCGTCCGCGCTGCGCGCCACCGGTCTCGATCTGCAGACCTGCGGCGGCCCGGCGGCCAACCCGCGCTTCTTCGCCGGGTTCCTCACCGCCCCGGCCGCTGCGGCGGCCGGGCTGCTCGCCGTCGCCGAGGTGGCCCGCACCCGCTACCACCAGCCGGTCAACCCGGCCAGCCTGGATCCGGTGGTGACCGGCAGCCGGGGCCGCCTGCGGTTCGAGTCGTTCTCCGGCTGCTGCGGGGTGTACGCGCGGATGGACGTGCTGCCGGCCGGGCTGGACGGGGAGATCAGCGGCCACGGCACCACGAACGTGGACGTGAACCCGCCGCTGCGGGAGGCGCTGGCCCGGGTGGGCGGCATCGAGCCGCTGCACGTGGCGGTGGGCCCGGACGACCTGACGGTCTCCACCATGGACGGCTCCGTGGTCGAGCGGAAGGTGCCGCTGCCCGGCCGCTGGCTGCGCGGCTTCGCCGAGGTGCACGTGCTCACCTCCGGCTTCGAACCGCGCGCCGAGATCCCGGCGGCGGAGGCGGCGGCGTTCCTGCGCCGGCTGCCCGCCGCGAACGACCGCAGCGTGCTGTGGGCGGTGCCCGCCGGGCGTACGCTGCGGCTGACCTCCCGCCCGGCGCCGGGCGCGGTCTGCCTCGCCGGCGCGGGCCGGCTCGCGGCGCTGCGCGGCGTGCTGCGGCACGCGCGCACGCTGCGGGTGTACGGCCCGGCGGTGCGGGCCGGCTCCCCCGCCGTGCCGAGCACGTGGGAGCTGGACACCGGGGCGCTGCGGGTGTCGCTCACCCTCTCCCCCGAGCCGTACCGCGGTTTCTCCGGTGAGGGCGCGGCCCTGGCGGCGCTCGCCGGTGACGACGTGGTCGACGACGCGGAACTGGTCGGCGCGCTGCTCAACTGGGATCCGACGATCGACGTGGCCGCGCTGGCCGACGCCGCCGCGCTGCCCGACGAGCGGGTGCGTGCCGCGCTCGCCCAGCTGGGCACCGCCGGGCGGGTCGGGTACGACGTGGCGGACGGGGCGTACTTCCACCGGGTGATGCCCTACGACGCGGGCCGCGCCGAGCGGGACAACCCACGCCTGCTCGGGGCGCGGGCGCTGGTCGAGCGCGGCGCCGTCGAGCGCGACGGCGAGGACGCGACGGTACGCACCGACGCCGAGACCTACCGGGTACGCCGCCACCCGGACGGCGCGTACTCCTGCACCTGCCGCTGGTGGGCGCGGCACCGCGGGCAGCGAGGGCCGTGCCGGCACGCGCTGGCCGTGTCGATGGTCGCGGCGCCGGTGGAGGCGCTGTCGTGACCGGCTTCGTCGAGGCGGTGGTGAGCGGCAAGATGTCGGAGGTCCGGTCCGCCCTGGCCGGCTTGGACGAGCCGGCCCGGCGGGCGCTCGGCGACGAACTGGTCGCCGACGTGCGCCGCAGGCGGGACGCCTGGTGGTGGCAGGGCGAGGCGGCGACGCTGGCGGTGGCCGCGGTGGGGACGCTGAGCACGCCGACGAAGGTGGCCGCGCTGCTCGGCCGCCGCTCGGTCTGGCTGAGCGGCGTCGACGCCGCGCCGGTGGTCGACGTCGCCCGGGAACGCGGGGTGACCTGGCTGGCCGACGTGGCGTACAAGCTGGCCGACCGGCTCCCCCGGGACCGGATGGTCGTGGGCTGGCGGTTCGTCGCCGGGCTCCTGCTGGCGGAGAAGGCGCCGCCGCCGACCGGGGACGACTTCGTGCGTGGCTGGGCCGCCGCGCAGGGCTGGCCGGCCCCGCGCGGGACGCGCCTGCCGACCGTGGACCGGCTACGCGCGGACCCGTTCCTGGACGCGCTGCTGCCGCGCCTGTTCGAGGTGGACGGCGTGGGTACCGAACTGGCCCACGGCGACGGCACGGGCACGGACTCGAATGCGCTGCCCCGGGCGCTGGCGGCGCTGGCGGCGGAGGGCCGGCTCGATCGGGCGGTCCTGCTCAACGGCGTCCTCGGCCGGCTGCTGCGCGGTGACCGGCCGGGCGCGCTGCGCCCGTTCCTGGTCCTGCACGACCTGCTCGCACCGACCCCGGACGAGGTGGCGGTGCGGTCGAACGCCTATCTGCGGCTGCTCGCCGACGGTCCCGGGCCGGTGGCCCGCACCGCCCAGCGGACGCTCCGGGAGGCCGGCGACGCCGCCGAGCCGGAGGCGCTGTGGGAGGCCGCCCGGACGGTGCTGGCCCGGCCGGAGAAGGCGTTGGTCCGGGCGCAGGTGTCCTGGCTCGACCGGCTGGCCCGGCAGCACCCGGGTCAGGCTCCGGCGATCGGCGCGGTGCTCGCCGTGGCCGCCGACCACCCGGACGCCGGCCTGCGTGAACGCGCGCTGACGCTGGCGCAGCGCCACGGTCACCGGCCGGTCGCCGTCACCACGGTGGCCGAGGCCCGCGACGACCTGCCGCCGCCGCTGCCGGCAGCGGCCGCGCCACCGCCGATCGACGACGTGGACGAGCTGGTGGAGGAGGTCGCGGCGGCGCTGCGCGGGCAGTGGCCGACAGGGGTTCTCGAACGGGTCATGGACGGCCTGGTGCGGCTGGGCACCCGCGAGCGCGACCGGGTCGGTGCGGCGCTGCGCCCGGTGCTGCACCGGGCGCACGTCACCGAGTACCACCAGAGCTGGGCCCGGTTCATGCCCGCGGCGCAGGTGAACGGGATACTGCTGGCCGCCGCCGGGATCGGGGACGCCACCCGTCGCCGGGACTACTGGGCGTCGGTGCTGGCGACGTCCCGGTCCGACCAGGCGACGTCCGGCCGTCCCGCGCCGATGTGGCTCTACCGGTTGCGCCTGGCCGAGGCCGGGCAGCGGATGGACGGACACGACGATCCCGGGCTGTTGTCCGCGCCCACCTCGGCCACCGGGGCGATCGAACCGGCGGTGCTCTACGAGCGGCTGGCCGCACTCGGCGACCGGCCGTACTGGCAGTGGGACTGCGGGCAGGCGTTCCTGCGCCTGCCGGCAGTCGTCGACGAGCCGCTGGCGGCACGCGCGGAGGCGCTCGGCACGACCGCCGGGATCGAACTGGCGGCCTGGCTGCGCGGCGAGATCGTGCCGGTGCCGGCGCAGGAGGTGGTGACGGTGGGCCGGCGGGAACGGTCCCGCGGACGCGACTGGAGCTACGACTCGTTGCCGGAACGACGCCGGCTGGTCGCGCTCACCCCGTCGGCCGACGTGGACGACCGGTTCGGCCTGCTCACCCTGACGCCCCCGGCGATCGGCAGCCGGACCTACGGCACCGCCGACCTGTGGCCGGCCGTCCTGCCCGGGCACCGGGGCGTGGTCGCCGCCCACGTCCTCCCCGAGCTGGCCATGGCCGCACAGGAGGATCTCGGCGGAGAAGGCCCGGTCCTGCTGACCCTTGCCGAGTGCACGGGCGCGGGCGGGCCGGCGCTGGACCTGGCCATGGCGTACGGGCTGTGTGCCCGGCACGAGGCGGACCGGGTCGCCGCGCTCGACGCGCTGCTGCTCCTGGCCGCCGCCGGTGACCTGGACGCGCCAGCGGTCGGCGGGCACCTGGGCGAGATCGGAGCGCAGGGGCAGGTGATCCTCACCCGGGCCGTCACGCCGCTGCGCGACGCGCTGGCGGCGGGCGCCCGGCTGAGCGTCTGGCGGCTGCTCGCGGCGGCGTTACCGCCGCTGCTGGCCGCGCCGACGCCACCCCGGGGCACACCGGACCTGCTCGCGCTGGCGGCGGAGGCGGCGACCACGACGGGCGTCCGGATCGAGGTGCCCGGACTGGCCGACGTGGCGGCCCGGGGCGGCGGCAGCCGGCTGGTCGCCGAGGCCCGCCGGCTCACCGCCACCCTGGCCGCCTGAACCGGCGACTCGTCACCGGGACCGGCACCTCGGCGGCCGAACGCACGGCGGTCCGGCATGCGGACGCGCACCGGCCCGCCTGTCGTTCGGGGCAGGCTCGCCGGGCGGACCGGTCAGGTAGCGCCGTCGCGGGGCAGGTAGCGCCGCAGCGCCTCGAATTGGGCCACGGTCAGGTAGGACGAGTTTGCCGCCTGCGGCTGCCGGAGCACCTCCGCGCCGGCCAGCCGCTGCCGCCTCGGGTGGGGTGAGCAGTTCGCAGGCGGTCGGCCCGCGCAGGTCGAGCCAGTGCCGGTCGGTGGTTAGCCGCAGCCGGATCTGCCCCACCCGGCGCCGGTGGCGGCCCGCCGCCGTCGGTAACTTTGCCGCACAGCCCGAGGTGCACGTGCAGGATCAACTCACCGGCGTAGTGGTGCAGCAGACACTTGCCGTACGCCTCGGTGCGCTCCAACACGGTGCCGGAGAGCAGCGCGGCTCCCTCGGCCAACCGGCCCTGCGGGCTGGTGGCGAGCACCTTGTCCCCGGCGAACAGCTCGGCGTGCCGGGCCGCCAGGCGATGAATCGTGTGTCCCTCTGGCACGGGTGCCAAGCGTAGCCAGAGGGACACCCAGATCACGGGAACGGGTGCGGATACGGGTTGATCTCCTGCGGGTCCAGCGGCGTGTCCCGGTGGCCGAGGCGGACCGGGAGATCGAGCAGCCGGGGCAGGTCGGCCCGGCGGTTGCGGTATCCGAACACCATCGGCAGGAAGCCGGGCACGATCACCCGGACGGCGGTCAGGTCGGCGGCTGCCTGCTCGACGGCGGTCTGGTCCACCACCACCACGTCGTAGCCCTCGCCGAGGTAGCGGTCGACCACCCGGTTCAGGTCGTCGAGCAGGTCGTCGGCGGGTTGGTGGCGGTCGGCGACCGGGAACGCCTGCTCCATCGACAGGATCTCGTCCCGCTGGTAGAGGAAGTCGAACCGGTGCCAGCTCTCCGGCGAGGCGGCCACCAGCATGTGGTCCTCCATCCGCACGACGAGTTCCGGGTCGGCGACCATGCTCGGCGCCGTGGTGTCGGCGGCCACCTCCTCCTTGGTCGCGTCGGCGACGCTGGCCAGCTCGACCAGTCCGGCCCAGAGCGCCCGCTCGGGGTCGAGGTGAGCGCCCGCCCCGCAGAACGCCTTCGGCTGGCCCGGCCGGCCCTCCTCGTCGACGAGCATCAACCACAGCGAGGGGATCTGCTCCGGCATGGTGATGTCGAAGACGTGCAGCCGGCTGCCGGTGGTCCGCTCCAGCCACTGCACCAGCAGTCGGGTCATCGGGTCGGCGGACGTCATCGGGTCGATCCGGGGCACCGGCAGCCGGGCGTACCAGGTGGCCAGGAAGGCGTCCCGCTCGGCGATCTCGAAGATGCCGTGCAGGATGGCCTCCTCCATCGTCCCGCCGAGGGCGCAGCCGTTCGAGCTCTCCCCGCCGAACGTGGTCTGGTGGGCGCCGTAGTAGGCGAAGGTCTCCGGCACCAGCACCGGACCGCCGCGCCGGAACGAGTAACCGTACACCCACTCGACGGGCAGGTCCGGGTGGTACCGGACGGCGTGGTGGGTCGACGGCGCGGGCGGCAGCCCGAGGGCCACCGGGTCGACGGCCCGGTCCGGCCCCAGTTCCCGGTAGGAGGCGGTGACGCAGGTACGCCGGGCCCGGGGCAGCGTGCCGGCGAAGCGTTCCAGCGCCTCGGCGATGGCGACCGCCACGCTGGCCGGGTAACTGAAGGTCCGGCCGTACCCGGACAGCTCGCTGCAGCAGACGGGTCCACCGAGCGCCCCGACGAGGATCATCGGATGGTGGTGGTGGGCGGTGACCGTCGAGATCAGGCCCGTCTCGCTGTCGACCATCAGGTCGAGCAGTTGTTCGTACTCGGCGGTGAGGCTGCGTGCCCGGTAGTCGTCGGGGCGGCGCTTGGGTCGGGAGACCAGGGTCAGGCTGCCCGCCGCCGGGCTGTCGTCGGGCAGGCCGCCGCAGAGGGCGCACTCCGGCTCGGCGATGAACCGGTGCCGGCTGATCTCCAGAGTCGCGGTGTCGACCTCCAGCACCGCGCCGGCGCACCGAGGTCCGGTGCCGGCGTTCGCACGGGCCACCTCGTCGGCGACCAGGGCGGCCACCACGGACCGTACCGGGGGCGCGAGGACAGGCGAGGGCGGCTGCACAGTGTCGGCGTAGAGGGCTTTCCACAGCTCCGACCGCCAGGAGGTGCCGGCGATCCTGGCCCGGCCTTCCCTGCGCTGGACACAGCTGTGGCAGCCGGGCGTACCGGCGACGGTGTACGGGCCGATCCGGATGCCACGCGGGGTCGGGTAGACGGGGAGGAAGTCCCGCCCGGCCTGTTGCGCCGCAGTCGCGGCGGCGAGCAGCCGGTCGGTCTCCGGCTGATCGAGCACGATGAGGTCGAGGTTCGGCGCCTGCTGCGGGTCCAGCTGTGCGGTCACCGCCGCGTGCAGGTCACCTCCCTCACCGAGGGTACGCAGGGCCGCCGCGATGGTGCTTGTCATCGGTTTCCTCCGGTGCCGTCGGTGAGGGTCGCCTCGACGATGAACGGGAGCACGGCCCGCAGCGCGGGCAGGTCGTCGACGGGACGCAGCAGCAGGCGTCGCCCACCGGTGGTGAACCCCTTGAGCAGGGTCTCCAGGTCGCCCTCCCAGGAGTCCGTGCCGACGTCCGGTCCGATGTCGGTGCCGGTCGGGACGCGGTCGGTGAGCAGGGCAGCGGCGGTCTGGGTGGCCAGTTCCAGCGCGGTCTCGGCGTCGGTGGCGCAGGCGTGCGACAGCCAGCGGTCACCGGTGCCGACGAAAACTGTCGGAACGTCGGAGACGTCCCGCCAGGCGTGCAGTTCGTGACCGAGGACGGCCATGTCGTCGGCGAGGTGCCGGACCGCGGTCGGCCAGGTGTCCCGGCTCCACTCGCCGCCGGCATCGGCCGATGCGGGCAGCGGAGGTTCACCGGCGGTGGCGTACGCCAGCCGCAGCGCGGCCCGGCCCTGGGCCTCCGCCCAGCTGAGCCCTCCCGCCACCACCTTCGGGTACGTCGCCCCGCCGGGCACCGCCACCACGGCTCCGGTCAGCGGATCCCACCAGGTGTCGGTTGGCGACGGCGTGGAATCGGCCGAGGGCGTGGCGGACCCGGTCGGAGGCGGGGCAGCCTCGGCCGCTAGCAGTTCGAGCCCGGCGACTGTGGCTCGGACGAGTGCCTGCCGACGGTCGTCGCCGACCGCGGTGACGGCCCGGGGGCCGGTGCCCGCGCCGGTCAGGTCGGCGACAGTCGCGGTCAGGCAGCTCACCGAGAGTTGGGAATACTCGCCGGTGCCGACCTCGATGACCGGTCCGAGCCGCCTGTCGATCACGGCCATCACCCGGGTGGCGAAGGTGTCCCGATCGATCGGCGTCCGGCCGGCGACCGTGGCCACCCGCTCGGCGAGCGGCGTCGGTGCGGTCCGTTCGGCGCAGCTGCCGCAGCGCGGGTGTGCCCCGAGCGGGTGCCCGCTGGTTTGACCGGAATCCAGGTCGAGGCGGGTCATGATGTTCGGTGCGGCGCCCGGTCCGCCAATCGCGGCGCGGAAGTGGACGAAGCCCAGGATCCCGCCGATCAGCGCGGCCATTGGTGCGGTCAGCTGCTCCGACCGGTGCTCCGGCCGGTCCAGCAGGGCGAGCGTGGCACCGGCCGGGCCGGTGCCGTGGGCGGCGCGTACGCCACACTCCCAGCAACCGGCGGCGACATCGCCGCTGCTCGGCCCGACCCAGACGGAGTCGCCGTTCGGTACCGCGTGCAGGGCGGGGATGCCGGCGGCCCGAGCCGCCCGGGTCACCGCCACGGCGCGGCCCGCCAGCTCGCGGCCGGTGCAGTGCAGCACCGCGTCGAATCCACCGAACACCGCAGTCAACGCCGCCTCGGGTCCCGCCGTGGCGTCCGGCACCCGGGTCAGGGTCACCGTCGGGTCACCGTCCCGGCAGCGGTCCAGGATCCGCTGGTACGCCTCGTCGTCGGCCGGCTCCTCACCGGTCTCCATCACCGTCGCAGCCCGCAGCCCCAGGTCGAACAGGGTCTGCACCAGGCTGTGCAGGGGCGCCCCGGCACCGACGAGCAGCACCCGGGCGTTGCGGAAGGCCTCGAAGCGGTGCACCGGAGCGTCGGCGACGTGTTCGGCGTACGAGATCGCCTGCCGGTACCGGTCCAGTTCCCAGTCGAGCAGGCCGTGCGGCGACTCGGCGTCCAGATCACGGGCGAAGCCGCGGCGGACCAGCATGCCCACCATGTCGGCGACCAGCCGCTGCTGGGCCGGTGGCAGGCCGCCGGTCAGCTCGTCGAGCGTACGGCTGCCGTCCAGATGCGGGGCGAGCTGCGCGACCAACTGGTACGCCGAACCGCCGGTGATCTCGGTGCTGCCCCGACCGGTCTCCATGTAGACGCCGTTCTCGACCGCCACGTAGAGCAGGTCGTCGCGGAGCTTCGCCCTCATGCCTCCTCCTTCTGGTGCAGGTGTCCCATCCGGACCATCACCGACCGGCCGGTGTCGGTGAACGACTGCCGACCGTGCAGGTATCGGGAGTTGTCGACGATCAGAACGTCGCCGGCCTGCCAGGGCACCGCGACCGTCAACCGCTGCGCCACCTCCGCCGCGATCGACAGCAGCCGCGCGGGCAGGGGTGCGCCCGCCGCCGTACGCACCCGCAACCGCTGGTCGTGGTATTCGTCCTCGTCCGGTCGACTGACGAACAGCGAGTTGCAGAACGCCGGTACGCCGCCGAAGCGGGTCGGCGGCGTACACCGGGTGCCGAAGCCGAGGACCAGCCCGGTGCCGGCGGTGTGCACGCCGACCGACTCCCACGGCCGCAGGTAGGGCTCCCACTGGCTCAGCGCCAGTCGGACCGTCTCCGGGTCGTCGGTGTCGAAGGTGCGCTGCCAGTCCTCGGCGGGCAGCGTGTTCTCCCAGACGATCTCCATCTGCTCGAACTCGACGCGCACCTCGTCCGGTAGCGCGTCGAGCAGGGCCACGCCGTCGCAGAGCGTGGTCCGGCCGCCGTCGTCGGCCGGCCGCTCGCAGAAGAAGGTGAGCAGATCGGGCGAGCCCGGCCCGTAGGAGGCCTCGCGGTGCAACGGCATCCCCATGGTGCCCCGGGTGACCGAGGTGGTGGTGCGGTCGCCGCCGATGACGTCTCGCTCCTGCTGGAAGCCGCCCGCGTACGCCACGGGCTCCATCAGCGCGTCGCCGAGTGCCACGAAGGTGTCCCGCCGCCTTCCGCCGTCGCGGAGCAGCACCACCCCCTGCGCGGCGAGCATCGCCAGGACCTCTGGCGGTTCCGGTGTCCCGGTGAGTACCGGGACCTGGCTGTCATGCATCCGCACTTCCCTCCGTGAGCGTCACGACCAACGCGCCGGCTCGTGGTTTCGGTCTGCCGAGCAGCAGTTGCAGCAGGGGGACGGCGCCGGGCGGTAACCTCAGCGCCTCGGTCGCCGCCTGCGTGTCGAAGCTGCCCAGCGGCCGGGTGGCCGCTCCGACTGTCGCTGCGGCCAGCGCGGCGAGTTGGGCGGTCACCCCGGTGCGCAGGTACAGGTCCCGCAGGGCGAGCGGGTCGAGCCGGTCGATCGGCGGCTGCCCCTCGGCCACGACGAAGAGGCTGGCACCGGCCATGCTCATCGCGGTGTTCACCCCGCTGAGCATGCCGACCGCGGTCGGGCTGGTGGCCGGGGCGGCGGGCGTCAACCGGTGCCGTTCCCGGTCGTACCGGTAGCCGCCCGGGGCCAGCCCGTCGACCTGGGTGACCAGGCACCACAGGGCGGGATGGTGCCGGTGTCCGGTCAACTCGGCCAGTGCGCCATCGGGGCGATGGCCGCCCGCGTACGCGCAGATGGCGGCGAGTTGTCCGACCGTGAGGCCGGGTGCGAGGTCGGTGGCCGACGCCCGGCGGGCGGTGGCCCCCCGGGACGGCGCCGCCGGCGGCGGCAGCTCCACCTGCGGGGGTCCACCCTCCGCCGGCTCGCGACCGGGCACCGCTGGCCAGCCCGACTCCGGTGCCGCGAGCGGTACGGAATCGGCGCCGGAGCGGATCGCCTGGTGCAGGGCGACGGCGGCGGCGGCGGCTCCAGGCCGGTTGCGCCGGTCGCCGTCCAGGCCCACCGGAGCCGGCAGTACGCCGGCCGGCAGCGGATCGGCACCCGGCACCGACAGATCGGGTGCGGTGACGTCACCGCACCCGGCGACGTCACCGAGGTCGGGTGGCGTGGCGTCGCCGAGGTCAGCCGCCGGCAGCTCGACGACCGCCACCGCGGTCTCCATTTCGCCGTCGAGCCCGAGCAGGGCGTCCACCGGCGCCGGGTGGCGGAGCAGGCGGACCCGGCTGGCCAAGGGTGATCCGGCGAGCTGGCCCAGCAGCACCCCGCTGTCCATCATGGACAATCCGTAGCCGATGGCTCCGTACTTGCCGGCGTTCTTCCAGACCCGGCAGGTCACCACCACGGCGTGGCGCGGCTGCGGGCCGGTGTCACCGAGCAGGAGATCCAAGCCGGTGGCCGGGTCGCCGGGGCGGATCAGTTCCAGCGCGTGGTGGACCGGATCGTGGTGGTACACCCCCGCCGGCAGCCCGGCCGTGCCTCCCCATACGACGTACAGTTCGGCCGGGTAGAACGCGCCTCCGGAGGGCACCCCGCACCGGGTGGCGATCCACAGCGGCAGCAGTCGCATGTACGAGGTGACGGTGGCGGGTTGTCCGGTCAGCGTGGCGAAGGCGGCATCGGTGATCAACTCCAGCCGACGGGGCGCGTACCCGAGCAGCAGGGCGCTGAGCCGGTCGACGGCGGTGCGACCCAGCGGCGGAGCGCCCGGTCCCGGCCAGTGCAGCGGCCACCGGCGGCTGTCCGGGTACTGCTTGCCGCGCGGCGACGGATAGTTGGCCGGCAGGTCCCGGGACTGCACCGCCACCGCCGCAAGGTAGCCCGCCACAACGCCGTCGGGGTGCGGTGCCCACTGTCCGGTCATCTCAGTTGCCTGCGCTTTCGTAGCGGCGTAGCCCGAGACTGAACAGCGCCAACGCGACCCCGGCGGCGGCCAGCGCGACAAGCGGGCTGAACGCGCCGACGGCGGCCGGCCCGCCCCTGCCCAGCAGAGCTGCGGCCGGGAAGTAGCCGACGAAGGCCACCGGGATCACGGTCAACAGCGATCGCATCCCCGGGCCGTACACGGTGAGTGGATAACGAGCCAGGTCACCGAGCATGTGCACGCTGACCGCGACCGAGTTCGACGGGCTGAGCAACCAGAAGGCCAGGGCGTTCGTGGCGAGGCTGATTCCGGTCTTGACCAGCACCCCGCTGACCAACAGCACACCCGCCCAGAGCAGGGTGAACGGCGTCCAGGCCACCTCGATCCGCCCGGCGGAGAGGCCGAGCAGCGACACCCCGATCACCACGTTGCCCAGTCCGTTGACGCCGACCGCCGAACCCGTCACCTGGAGCACCACCGGATAGGGGCGGACCAGGAAGTAGTCCAGCGCACCCATGTTGACCATGCCGCTCAGTTGCCAGGCGCCCTCGCAGAACAGCGACCCGACCCCCTCGGCGAGCATCACCATCCCGGAGACGCAGAGCACCTCCCACCTGGTCCAACCCATCAGCACCGGGGTCTGGGCGAAGATCGTCACGACGAACACCAGCCCGGCGAGTTGGCCGAGCACCGCGGCGGCGATGGTGAGCAGTGCGTCGGCGCGGTACTCGAGCACAGCTCGCAGGTGGGCGCCGAGCAGTCGGCGGTAGAGGCCCAGGGTTCCCGGTGCCCGGAAGCGATCATCCACCGTGCACCACCAGCCGGCGCAGGGCAGCCCGCCACAACAGCCGGGTCGCCAGCCAGAGCAGCACGATCCACAGCAGTTGCAGCCCGACCAGGGAGAGCGCCTCGGCGCCCTGGACCTCGCCGAGGAAGATCAGTGCGGGAGTGGAGACGATGCCAGGAAAAGGAGAGAACACGCAGATCGTCTGCAACCACTGCGGGTAGAGGGCGATCGGCACCAGCGCACCGGAGAGGATGCTCGTCACGGCGATCCGGGACAGGGTGAGACCGGTGAAGTTGCCCGTCCAGAAGCAGGCCAGCCCGACCGCGTACACCAGGGCGAACTTCAGCGGCACGACGGCGGCGAGGCTCACCAGGAACAGGGCGGCCTGCGGCGCGTCGGGCAGCGGGGCGCCGCCGAAGACCATCAGCAGGACGCCGCCCATCACCACGACGACCATCAGCTCGCCGAGCAGGTAACCGATCGCCTCGGCGAAGCGGGCGAGCTGGTAGTCGATCGGTCGGACCAGGTCCAACGCCACCGAGCCGTCCAGCACCCGCAGTGCGAGCTGGCCGTCGGTGAAGCTGGACAGGATGGTTCCGGTGAGGAACGAGACGAACAGGTATCCCTTCATCTGGTCCCAGGAGAGCCCGGCCAGACTGCCGTCCGTGTCCCCGACGAACAGCGCCCGCCACACCGCGAACAGCGCCACCGCCTGGACCGCGCTGCCGACGAGTTGCAGCAGGAACTCGGTACGGTAGGCGAGCACCGTGGACCAGGCCATCCGGCTCAGGCTCAGATAGGCGATCATCGCGGTCCGACCACTCCGACCGGTCCGGGCGCTCCGGGCGCGCTGGGCGTCCGGGACAGCTCGCCGGCGTACGCACGACGCACCACGTCCTCCAGGGACGGCTCGTCGATGCGCAGGTCGACCACCTCGACCACCGCCGAGACCACCGAGACCACCTCACCGGCACCGAGCCGGTCCCGATCGAACGTGATCGACAGCTGCCGGGGCGACTCCCCGACGGCGACCCTGGTGCCCGGCAATCCGACGTCGAGGCCAGCGGGCCAGTCCCGGTCCAGACAGAGGTGCAGCGTCCGGTCCCGGGCCAGCATCTGCCGGACGGACTCCATCGGACCGTCGAAGATGACCCGCCCCTCGTCGAGGACGACCAGGCGGCGGCACACCTGCTCGATGTCGCCGATGTCGTGGGTGGTGAGCAGCAGTGCCGTGCCGGCCTGGCACTGGGCCCGCAGGAAGTCCCGGACCGTCTGGCGGGCGATGATGTCCAGTCCGATTGTCGGCTCGTCCAGGAAGACCACCCGGGGCGAGTGCAGCAGCGCGGCGGCCAGATCGGCGCGCATCCGCTGCCCCAGCGACAGCCGCCGCGCCACCACCGGCAGCAGTTCGCCCAACCCGAGGAGGTCGTCGAACTCGGCCAGCCGCTGCGCGTACCGCCGCTGCGGAATCCGGTGGATGTCCCGCAGCAGCGCCAGGGAGTCCCGCACCTGTAGGTCCCACCAGAGCTGGCTGCGCTGGCCGAAGAGCACCCCGATGTTGCGGGCGTTGGCGTGCCGGTCCCGGTGCGGGACCACCCCACACACCTGCACCTCCCCGGAGGTCGGATGCAGGATGCCGGTCAACAGCTTCACCGTCGTCGACTTGCCGGCACCGTTGGGTCCCACGTACGCCACCGCCTCGCCGGGACCGATGTCCAGGTCCACCCCGTCGACGGCGGTGCGCTCGTGGTGTCGCGGCCGGACCAGATGCCGCAGCGAGCCGGCCAGGCCGGGGGGTTTGTCGGGCATCCGGAAGGTCTTGGTCAGGCCGCGAGCCTGAATCAGCGGCGTGGTCGTCACGGTCCGGCCGGTTCGACGAGGGCCGACCCGTCGGCAGCCGGCAGGGGATGCAGGGTGAGCACGTCACCGAGCCCGTCCACGCGGGCGAGTTCGATGGTGAAGGCCGTCTCGAAGGCCCGGCGTACGTAGTCGAGCGCAGCCACTCCCGGCGGCAGGGACGCCGTCGCGGGATCGTCGGTGCGCACCAGGTGCACCTCGGCGGCCAGCCGGCCGGCGACGTTGACGAAGTGGCAGAAGTCGCTCCACCGCAGGTACCGCCAGAAGTCCACGCTGACCACCGCGTCGAGGCTGCCCGGTGCGATCGGCGGGTTCATGCCGATCAGGTGGTAGTTGGTCGGGCCGGGCGGAGCGGAGTAGTCGAACGTGATCGCCTCGGCCGGTAGGCCGGCCTCCGCGCTGCCGGTGCCCACCCAGAGCACCCGCGGACCGGGAAGAGCATCGGCCAGCCGCTGCACCGCCGGCCCGATCCGGCAGGTGGACTGTCGTACGCAGTCAGTGATCGCGGCGCGGTATCGCAGGATCCGCTCGACTGACCCGTACACCTCCATCATGCCGAAGAACTCCCACTCGATCACCTGCTCCACGATGAGTTCGCGGTTCGCGGCGAAATCGTCCCAGTCGCGCTCGATCCGGCGGTGACGCGGCAGATGGAAAACGCGCGCCTCCTCGTCGAAGGCGAAATTCAGCTCGTTGACCCCGAGCTGCTTGTGCACCCGATAGAACAGTTCAATGTCCTCCAGCCCCCAACGCAGTCCGAAAGCTTCATTGAAGCCACCAGCCAGGTCGAAAAGGCGCCGGGAAAGCGAGATGTTGTGGGTGTAACTGAACAGCCAGCCCACCCGCAGCCATTCCTGTCCCATCGGCTCGCCGCCGGGAAATCGCAGGTCACCACCGCCCTCGATATGCAGTCGGGGCAGGTCGAGGAAATCTTTGCCGTCAAGGACGGTCTCGATGTGTTCCAGGTGCAGCTCGTCGCGGCGACCCAGCAGCACGGGGGGGCGACCCGGGATCGCGTGGTGGGCCAGGTGGCGCTCCAACAGCTGTGGTGAGGTGTAGGAGTCGGCGTCGAGGAAGAGCAGCAGCGGCGCCCGGCTGAGTCGGACCGCCTCGTTGCGCGCGGCTGCCCGGCCCCGCTGCTCGGTGGCGTGCACCAGGTTCAGGTTGATCCCGGGGAAAGCGGTGGCGAGGTCCTCGTACCCTGCTGGGGAGCCGCCGTCACGAACCACGACGACCTCGAAGCGTTCGGGACTCAGCGTCTGCCGCGCCAACGAGCGCAGCGTCAACTCCAGACAGTGAGCGTCCTGGTGCGTGGGTATGACCACACTCAGCTCGATCACGTCGTCCACCCCTGTCGCCATCCGACTTCCTCCCGTGACTGGTCGTTTCGTGACGGCGGGGGCCGGCGACGCCGACATCCCGCCTCCGACACGTGCCCGGTGCCGGCAGTTGCCGACACCGGACACGCCGGTCACCGGATCAGTGAGCCATTTTCATCGTGACGGCGCAGGTCACGGGCGGTGTGGGAGGCCGGTGTCCAGGTAGGACGAGGCTCCCGGTAAGACAGCAATCGACCAAGATCAGATGCCCCAACCGGGAGCCTCGCTGTGCTGTCTTACCCTGCCGCGATTCCGTTGTCCACCCGCAGCCTGAACCACCTCGCCCGCCCTCATCCGAACCCGCCGCCAGCAGCGACGGTCCCGGTGGCGACGCCTCGACCCCGGCCGGCAAGCCCTGCTCGCCCTGGCCCACCTGCGCAACGGCGACACCCTGACCTGCCTGGCCACCGGATTCGAGATCAGCGTCACGACCGCCTGGCGTGATGTCCGCGAGGCCATCGACCTGCCCGCCGCGACCGCCGGCGACCTGGCCACGGCCATGACCAGGATCCGGCTGCTCGCCTACGCAATCCTCGACGGCACCCTGATCCCGATCGACCGGGTCGCCAACCAGAAGCCGTACTACTGCGGAAAGCACAAGCGTCACGGAGTGAACGTGCAGGTCATCGCCGACGCGGCCGGGCGTCTCGTCTGGGCCTCGGCCGCGCTGCCCGGCTCGACGCACGACCTGACCGCCGCCCGCACCCACGGCATCATCGACGCCCTGGCCAGCACCGACGTGATGACCTTCGCGGACAAGGGCTATCAAGGCGCCCCCGGCAGCGTGCGCACCCCGTTCAAGCGGCGCCGCTTCCGGCCGAAGCTGTCACGCCGGCAGAAGGCCGTCAACCGAGCGCACGCGAAGATCCGCGCCCGCGGCGAACGCGCGATCGCCACCCTCAAGACCTGGAAAATCCTGGTCAAGCTGCGCTGCTGCCCACGCCGAGCGACCGCGATCGTGCAGGCCATCCTCGTCCTGCACCGCGTCGAAGCCGACCGCTACGCAGGATGAAAATGGCTCAATGACAGTTGACGCAGCACCACGTGTGGCTGGGACGCCCTGCGCAGCTGCAGCCGCCGCAGGTGCAACCACAGCTCCGACCGTCGATCGCACCATCGGTGACCTCGACGCTGCCGGTGGGGGTGGCGGCGTACAGGTTGTTCGACTCCCCGCCCTGCTCCGCCCAGGACACCTCAGTGATGTCCAGAGCGGTCAGGTCAAGCGGACCCTTCATGTCCCACCTCCAGTTGACGAGATTGTCGTAGACGATCGTAGGGATCGATTCCACTGCATCACACCATTCGATGGTCACAGAATGGTTAACCGGAAAATAAATCAGCGGAGAAGCCTGGCGGCACCCTCTCGACACCTCCGCAACGGTGACAGCGAGTGAAGATACGATTACTCGAAGCACCCCTTCCGGATGGCTATGTGGCTTTCGCCGAAGGCGCGACTTAGTCAATTGAATCGGATGGTGCGACCGCCTTCCGAAACCTTGATAAACTTGCCGCCACAGTTTTGTCGCCCAGGCCACCGATCCCGCTGCCAAGCTGCGCGAGCGGGTTTACCAGACCATCGACGTCGGCCTGTCCGAGCTGCGCAAGGCCGGCGGTGGCCCGAAGTGCTGCACGTTACGACTCCGGCAGGAAAAGGCGCGCCAGCCCTTTTCATCCTGAGTAGCGGCTGGTCTCGACGCGGCGCAGGACGAGGATGGCCCGGACGATGCCGACCATGCTGGACGCCCAGTCGATCAAGTCGAGCGAAGGCGGCGAGTCTCGCCGTTCGACATGGGCAAGAAGACCACCGGCCACAAACGGCACCTCATCGTCGACACGATGGGGCTGATCCTGGTCGTGATGGTCACCTCCGCGTCGGTCAACGACCGCCCCGGAGGCCGGCGGATCCTCGCACGGCTGGCCGAGGCGTTTACCACCATCGCCCTTGTGTGGGCCGGCGGCGGCTATGCCAACAGCATCGACTCCAGCCTGCTGGCCTGGGCGAAAGAGCAACTCGGCATCCTGGTGGAGATCGTCAAGCGCACCGACGACGTCACGGGCTTCAACTACGAACGGCTGACCGTCAACTCAGAAACCACGATCAAGGTCGCGATGACTCGACTCATGGCGATACGTCTGGCCCGTCAAGCGACTCGTTGGAACAACGCCACCGAGCGCGAAGCCACCCGACGCATCAACGCCGAACGACTTCTCACCGTGTAGCTGGCTGGTAACCCGAAATTCTATGAGAGGGCAGCGGTAGTCGCCTGGTCGAGGCGGCGCACTGTCTGGGCTGGTACGGCCGGGCCGGCTGCGCCCGCCGAAGGACCAGTCGCACTTCGAGGCGCCGGCCCGGCCGTCAGGCGCGGCGCGCCGGGCGGCGGGTGAGCGCCACCCCGAGGGCGATCATGCCGACGCCGAGGAACAGGTGCAGCCAGTTGTCGGCGCCGTTGAGCGGCACGAAGTTGGCGCCGCTGTCGTGGTCGATCACCAGGCCGTAGAGCCAGAGCACCAGGTAGACGGCGCCGCCGCCGATCAGGTACGCCCGGGCGCCGGAGACCGTCCGGGACAGCGCCAGCCCGGCGACGCCGAAGAGCAGGTGCACGATGTTGTGCAGGACCGACACCTGGAACAGGCCCAGCAGCTTCGCCCGGGACTCGTGCCCGGCGAACATCATCGTGTCGTAGTTCGTGGTGATGCCGGGGATGAACCCCAGCACGCCCACCACCAGGAAGACGATGCCGACCACCTGGGCGGCCCGGCGTACCGGGGACGCGGGCGCGCTACGGGCGACGCGGGAAGAACCGGCCATGACTGACACCTCCGTTGGCAAAGTCTTCCGCGTCCGCGGCGACCAGGAAGCCGAAACCGTCCGGATCCCCGGATCGAGATCAGCAACTCAGCCGGCCTCGCCGGCTCGCCGGTGCGCCAGCAGGAGCACGGGGGTCCACGGCCGCCCGTGCGCCGACCTGTCCGACGAATCTCGGACCACGCGCCCCGTCGGGCAGGTAGCCGCGCAGCGCGTCGAACTGGGCCACGGTCAGGTACGACGGGTTCGCCGCCTGCGGCTGCCGGAGCACCTCCGCGCCGGCCAGCCGCGGATCGGCGCGCAGCAGGTCGCGGCGTACCCGCAGCGGCTCGTCCAGGATCGTCAGGTCCAGCGGCGCGGTCCACGCCTCGCCCGGCGCACCCGGCTCCGGCGGGGCGGCGATCCGGCCGACGCCCCAGACGCCGTACGGCGCCCGGCCCCGGCTGCCGCTGGCCCAGAACACCACCGGCTGGCCGGCGCGCATCAGGCGCACCCGGTAGCCGGGGGGACGCACCAGCCGGTGACGTGCGGGTCGGCGGCGAAGCGGGCCGCCAGGTCCACCGCGTCCGCGTTGCCCTTGATCAGCCAGGCGCCGAGGTCGTCGAGTGTCACCCGCCGGTCGCTCATCCGCCCATTCTGCGGTTCGCCCGGCCGTCCCGCAGGACTGCGCCCACGGCCACGCAGGCGGCGGTCAGATGATCAGGTGGGTCCAGTAGGTGAGCCAGACCGCGAACAACGCGCCTTGCAACAGCGCCAGCGCGGCGGTGAGCCAGCCGTCGAGGCCGGGCCGCCGCGTCCAGCGGGCCAGCACGAACGCGACGGGGAAGACGGCGAGCAGGTAGCGCAGCAGACTCTTGTAGACCGGCGGCCCCATCGACAGCGGCACCAGCACCACGACGAGCGTGTAGACCAGGTACGGCCAGTCGGCCCGGCGGCGCAGCCCGACGACCGCCACCGCCACCATCGCCACCGCGATCCAGACCCGCAGGGCGTCGGCCGAGTTGTCGCCGGTCAGCGCGGACGTGGCCGTCGTGATCGGGTTCTGCAGCCGGATCCCCCAGCCGGTCTCCTGGGCGTGCTGGTAGGCGAACCAGTCGCCGCCCTGCCAGCGGCAGAACGCCATGAACGTCAGCCAGCCCGCCGGGACCAGCAGCAACGGCCAGCCCTGCCGCACCAGGCGCGGCCACCGGCGGGGCCCGGCCCGCCACCCGTGCTCGCGCAGCAGCACCAGCGCCAGCGGCACCATCACGAGGAAGCCGACCGAGCGGCTCATCGCCAGGAAGTAGCCGATCACTCCGACGAGCAGCGAGCGGCCTCGCTCGGCGTACCAGAAGGCGGCCAGCGCGAGGCAGACGAACAGCGACTCGGTGAGCGCCGCCTGGAACAGGAAGGCCGTCGGCAGGAGCAGCAGGTACCGGACCGCTCGCCGGCCGTCGCCCGGTTCCGCGCCGCCGACCAGCCGGCCCCCCAGCCGGTACGCGTAGTAGAGCTGGAACACCAGCGCCACGTTGCTGACCAGCAGCAGCGCCCAGGCGGTGTGCCCGCCGAGCAGCGGCGCGAGCGGCCGGGCCAGGAACGGGTAGAGCAGCGGGAAGCCGAAGTCGGTCCACGGCCGGTTCAGCGGCAACCGGGCCAGGTGGTCGTAGAGGAACGAGTCCCAGGCGAACCAGAGCGAGAACCAGCGGTGCGACGAGATCGCGCGCTGCTGCTCCCACATGCCGGTCTCGTCGGCCGGCGGCGTGCCCGGCACCCCGTCCCACGCGGCGAGCACCAGTACGCCGACCAGGCTGAGCACGAGCTTCGACCCGACGAAGACGGCGGCCACGAACCCCCACGGCTCGGGCACCCGGCGGACGACCGACGCCCCGCGCGACCACCCGGTACGGCCGGAGCGCGCCCCGCCGCCGAGGCCGGCGGCACGGTCGGGCCCGACCATGCCGTGCTCGACCGCAGTGCCGTGCTCGGCTGTGCGGTCGGGCGCGGGCTCAGCCGCCTCGCCACGCTCGGCCGCGCCGTCGGCGTCGGCCCGCCGCTCGTCCGCCATCGTCCTCCCACCGATCGACCCCGGCCGAACGCCCGGCCGGAAACCCGGCCCGCATTCCCCGTCCGGCCCCGCCCACACCCGTCTGCCCCGACCGGCACCACCCGCCCCGGCTCCCCCCTGCGCCGTCGATCATGAGGTTGGCGGCGACAAATCGGACGCCCCGCACCGTCAACTTCATGATCGACAGGGCGGGACGGGCTGTTGAGGGGTGGGACGAGCGGCAGATCGGTGGGGCCGGGCAGGTGAGGACCGCGGCGGGGCGGGTATGCGCGCTGCCGCATCGGCAGGCTGGCGGCGGGGGGGCGCGGACGGCATGGGAGGCGGTGACGGGACCGCGATCATCGGGGCGGGGCCGGCAGGGCTCACCGCCGCATACGAGCTGCTGCGGCACGGCGAGCCGGTCCGGGTCTACGAGGCCGACGACGTGGTGGGCGGGATCAGCCGGACGGTGGAGCGCGACGGGTGGCGCTTCGACATCGGCGGGCACCGCTTCTTCACCAAGGTGTCCCGGGTCGAGGACTTCTGGCACGAGATCCTGCCGGACGAGGACTTCCTGCTCCGGCCGCGGATGAGCCGGATCTACTACCGGGGCGCGCTGTTCGACTATCCGCTCAGCGCCGGCAACGCGCTGCGCAACCTCGGCCTGCTGGAGGCGGTGCGCTGCCTCGGCTCGTACGGCCGGGCCCGGCTGCGCCCGCCGAAGGACCAGTCGCACTTCGAGGGGTGGGTGTCGGCGCGGTTCGGCTGGCGGCTCTACTCGATCTTCTTCAAGACCTACACGGAGAAGGTCTGGGGGATGCCGGCGGACCAGTTGCAGGCCGACTGGGCCGCCCAGCGGATCAAGAACCTGTCGCTGGCCACGGCGATGCGCAACGCGCTGCTGCCCCGGCGCAACCGCACGGACGTGACCAGCCTGATCGAGGAGTTCCAGTACCCGAAGCACGGCCCGGGGATGATGTGGGAACGCTGCGCCGAGGAGGTCGCCAGGCGGGGCGGCACGGTACGCACCGGCGCCTGGGTGACCGAGGTGCACCGGGATCCGGCCGCGCGGCGGGCCACCGCCGTGACGGTCGCCGACGCGGGCGGGGAGCGCACCGAGCCGGCCGCGCACGTGATCTCCTCGATGCCGATCTCGGCGCTGGTGCGGGCGATGCGCCCGGAGGCGCCGCCCGAGGTGCGGGCCGCCGCCGACGACCTGCGGTACCGGGACTTCCTGACCGTGGCGCTCGTGGTGCCGGAGGAGTTCTCGTTCCCGGACAACTGGATCTACGTGCACGACCCGGCGGCCCGGGTGGGCCGGATCCAGAACTTCGGCTCATGGTCGCCGTACCTGGTCAAGGACAGCCGGACCTGCCTGGGGCTGGAGTACTTCGTGTTCGAGGGCGACGAGATGTGGCGGACGCCGGACGCCGAGCTGATCGCCTTCGCCACCGGCGAGCTGGAACGGCTCGGCCTGGTCAAAGCCGGCTGTGTGGAGGTCGGCTACGTGGTCCGGATGCCGAAGGCGTACCCGGTCTACGACGAGCGGTACCAGCGCAACGTCGACGTGATCCGGGACTGGCTGGCCGCCAACGTGCCGAACGTGCACCCGGTGGGCCGCAACGGCATGCACCGGTACAACAACGCCGACCACTCGATGCTCACCGCGATGCTGACCGCGGAGAACATCGCGCACGGCGCGGAGCACGACGTCTGGACCGTCAACGTGGAACAGGACTACCACGAGCAGCGCAGCCCGTCGCGGCACGGCACCGGCCGGGACGCGCCGGTCGTCCCGGCCCGGCGGTGAGGCGCCGCGCGTGAGGGTGGTCATAACGGCTGGACGGCCGCCAGTGTGGTGCTGCTAGCCTTCTGGGCAGGTCATGAGCGCCAGCGTCAAGCCCCGGCTCGCTGGCCGGCAACCCTCCTCCGCGGTGGGGTGCCCCGGGTGAAGACCAGGCACCGGCAGCCGCCGGTGCAAGCGTGGCCTGGCACCCAGGTCAGCACCAGACCAGGGAGACCGATGTCCGCACCACCCTCCACCCCCTCCGGCGACGTCGCCGCATGCCCGGCCCGCTTCGCGCTGGTCAAGCGCCGCCACGTCGACCTGATGCGGGTGTGCAGCGACGGCTGTAGCAGCGCGCGCTGAGCTGACGCCACCCCTTCTTTCCCCGATCCACCCTTCTCCGGCCCGGCCGTCCGTCCGGCGGGCCGGCGTCGACGCGCGCCGCGCGTCCGTCCACTCTGGAGAGACATCGTGCGTTTCCGTACCGTCCTGACCCGTGCCGCCGCCGTCGGCGCGGCGGCTCTGCTCGCCGTCACCGCGCTCACCGCCTGCGGCGGCGACGACACCGACGCGGCCGACAACCCGTACGGCCTGCTGCAGCCCGGCGTGATCCGCGCCGGCACGCTCACCGACGCCCCGCCGAACGTCTTCCTCAAGGACGGCGAGTTCACCGGCTTCGACAACGAACTGCTGCGCGCCGTGGCCGACAAGATCGGCCTGAAGGTGGAGTTCGTCGGCACCGACTTCTCCGCCCTGCTCGCCCAGGTCAACAGCGGCAAGTTCGACGTGGGCAGCTCCTCGATCACGATCACCGAGGCGCGGAAGAAGACGGTCGACTTCGGCAACGGCTACGACTTCGGCTACTTCGGCCTGGACGTGCCGGCCGGCTCCCCGATCACCGGCTTCGACCAGCTCGCCGGCAAGCGCGTGGTGGTGGTCCAGGGCACGGTGCAGGACGACTACGCCACCAGGCAGAACCTCGACCCGGTGCGGGTGCCGGACTACAACAGCGCGATCAACCAGCTCAAGGCCGGCACCGCGGACGCCTGGATCGCTCCGGCCGAGATCGGCGACAAGTCCGCCGCCGACAGCAACGGCAAGATCAGGATCGCGGCGAAGCAGCTCAGCCCCACCCCGACCGCGTACGCGGTGGCAAAGGGCGACGACAAGCTGCGCGAGGCGCTGAACAAGGGCCTGGACGAGGTCATCGCCGACGGCACGTGGAGCCGCCTGCAGGCCGAGTACTACCCGGGGCGCCCGGTCCCGGCCGACTTCAGGCCGGGCAGCGGGTCGGTGGCGGTGCCGTCGCCGACGGCCGCCTCCTGACCCGGTAACCGAGCACGAGCAGGGCGGACGGAGCGGACATGGATCCACTGAGCACCCTCTGGGAGACGTTCTTCGACTGGGACTCGATGCGCGAGGCGTTGCCCGAGATGCTCACCGTCGGGCTGCCCAACACGCTGACCCTGGCGGTCTCCGCCGCCCTGCTCGGTTCGGTGCTGGGCATGCTGCTGGCCGTCGCTGGCATCTCGCGTACCCGATGGTTGCGGTGGCCGGCGCGGGTCTACACCGACGTGTTCCGCGGCCTGCCGGCCGCGGCGACCATCCTGCTCATCGGCGTGGGCCTGGCGCCGCTGGGCATGCGGGTGTGGGGGCCGAACCCCTATCCGCTGGGCGTGCTGGCGCTGTCGCTGATCGCCTCGGCCTACCTCGGCGAGATCTTCCGAGCCGGCATCCTGAGCGTGGAGGCCGCCCAGTTGGAGGGCGCACGGGCGCTGGGCTTCTCCTGGGGTGAGGCGATGCGCCTGGTGATCATCCCGCAGGGCGTACGCCGGGTCCTGCCCGCCTGGGTCAACCAGCTCATCTCGCTGATCAAGGACTCCAGCCTGGTCTACTTCCTCGGCCTGCTGGCCAGCCAGCGGGAGTTGTTCCGGATCGGGCAGGACTACGCGGCGAACACCGGCAACCAGTCCGCGCTGCTGCTGGCCGGGTTGTTCTACCTGCTGCTGACCGTGCCGCTGACCCACGCGGTCAACTGGCTGGACCGGCGCCTGCGGCAGGGCCGCCCGGCCGCGCCGCCCGAGCCCGAGCCGGACGACGAGCCGGCCGGCCTGACCCCGTCCGGAAAGGACCCGCGATGACCACCACGACCTCGGTCAGCCTGGCCGTCCGCGACGTGCACCTGGCCTTCGGCGCGCACCGGGTGCTGCGCGGCGCGGACCTGGACGTGGCCCGGGGCCGGGCGGCCTGCGTGATCGGCCCGTCCGGCTCCGGCAAGTCGACACTGCTGCGCACCATCAACCGGCTGATCGAGCCGGACCGGGGTGACGTGCTGCTGGACGGGCGCAGCGTGCTGCGCGACGACCCGGACGCGCTGCGCCAGCGCATCGGCATGGTGTTCCAGCAGTTCAACCTGTTCCCGCACCTGAGCGTGCTGCGCAACATCACGCTGGCGTTGCGCAAGCTCAAGAAGCTGAGCGAGGACGAGGCGGTGTCGCTCGCCCGCGCCCAGCTCGACCTGGTCGGCCTGGCCGGAAAGGCGGACGCGCGGCCGGCGCAGCTCTCCGGCGGCCAGCAGCAGCGCGTCGCCATCGCGCGGGCGCTCGCGCTGCGCCCGCAGGTGATGCTGTTCGACGAGGCGACCAGCGCGCTGGACCCGGAGCTGGTAAAGGGCGTGCTCGCGGTGATGGCGGACCTGGCCGCCGCCGGGATGACCATGGTCGTGGTGACGCACGAGATGGGCTTCGCGCGCAGCGTCGCCGACACCGTGGCGTTCATGGACGCGGGCGTGGTGCTGGAGGCCGGGCCGCCGGAGGCGGTGTTCGAGGCGCCGGAGCATCCCCGGCTGCGGCGTTTCCTGTCCCAGGTGCTCTGACGCGCCCGGCGCGGTGAAGCGCCGCGTCAGCCCTTCACCGCGCCGATCAGCACGCCCTTGACGAAGTGCCGCTGGATGAACGGATAGACGGCGACGATCGGCGCGACGGTCAGCACCACCACCGCCATCTTGACCGCCTCGGTCGGCGGCATGGTCACCCCGCTGCTCGCGCCGGAGGTGTGCGGGGCCTGCCCGGCCAGCAGGTAGCTCTGCAGCACCCGCTGGATCGGGTACATGTCGTTGCGGTCGATGAACAGCAGCGCGTCGAACCAGACGTTCCAGTAGCTGACCGTGTAGAACAGGCCGACCACGGCGATCACCGCGCGGGACAGCGGCAGCACGATGCGCGCGAGCGTACGGAAGTCGCTCGCGCCGTCGATGCGGGCGCTGTCCAGCAGCTCCGACGGGATGCCCTGGAAGAACCCGCGCACCACGACCAGATTGAACACGCTGATCGCCGGCGGCAGGACCAGCGCCCAGATGGTGTCCTTCAGGCCCAGCCCGGTGACCACCAGGTAGCGCGGCACCAGCGGCGGGTAGACCAGGAACGGGATCAGGAAGTACGCGAGCAGCCAGCGGTGCCCCAGCGAGCCCGGCCGGGACAGCCCGTACGCGGCGAGCACGGTGACCGTCAACGCGATGGCGGTGCCGAAGACGGTCACCAGCGTGCTGATCCACAGCGCCCGGGTGACCGCGCCACCGGCGAAGATGGTCTCGTACGCCGAGGTGTCGACGCCCCGGGGTACGACCACCAGGCCGCCGGCCCGCGCGATGGTCTCCCGGGAGGAGAGGCTGGTCACCAGGATCACCCAGAGCGGGAACAGCACGCCCGCCACCAGCACGGTGAGCAGGACGGCCTTGAGCCCCTGCCCGAGCGGGGTGGGCGGTTCCTGCCACACCGCCCGGCGGGATCGGTCGCCGGCGGCCCGGCGGATGAGCGTGGTCATGACTTCGAGTAGATCCCTCGTTCGCCGAGCATGTGCGCCACCCGGTTCGCGGCCAGGATGAGAACCAGCCCGATGACGGCCTTGAACAGTCCGGCCGCCGCGCCGTAGCCGTAGTTCCCGGTGGCGATGGAGAAGTGGTAGACGAAGGTGTCGAGCACCTCGGCGGCCTGCCGGCCGACGGCGTCGCGTTGCAGCAGGAACTGCTCGAAGCCGACCGAGAGCGCGTCGCCCAGGCGCAGGATGAGCAGCAGCACGATCACCGGCCGCAGGCCGGGCAGCGTGATGTGCCACAGCCGCCGCCACCGGCCGGCGCCGTCCGCGGCGGCGGCCTCGTAGAGGTTCTGGTCGATGGTGGACAGCGCGGCCAGGAAGACGATCGTGCCCCAGCCGATGTCCTTCCACACCGCCTCGACGGTGACCAGGACGATGAACGTGTCCGGGTTGGTCATCACGTTCCACGGCTGCATCCCGGCCTCACGCATGCTCTGCGCGAGCAGCCCGGCACCGCCGAGCATCGCCACGAAGAACGTCACCACCAGCACCCAGCTGAAGAAGTGCGGCAGGTAGACGATGGTCTGGATCAGTCCCCGCAGCCGGCTGGACAGCAGGTTGTGCAGCGCGATCGCCAGCAGGATCGGCAGCGGGAAGAAGAACACGAGCTGGAACGCGGTGATCGCCAGCGTGTTGCGGAACGCGTCCCAGAACGCCGGGTCGTCGAACAGGAGCTGGAACTGCCCGAAGCCGATCCAGTCGCTGTGCAGGAACGCCTGCCACGGGTTGTCGCCCAGGTAGGGGTTGTAGTCCTGGAAGGCGATCACGTTACCGGCGATCGGCAGGTAGCTGAAGATCAGCAGGATGAGGAAGCCGGGCGCCACCATGGCGAGCAGTTGCCAGTCCCGGCGCAGCCGGGTGCGCAGCGGCACCCGGCGACGGGACGGGCGGCGGCGGGGCGGGCGGCCCGGTGGGGCCGGCGCGTCCGGCCGGGTCCGCTCGGACCCGGCCAGGACGGCCGGCTCGTTCACCGGCCCTCCTTGGGCAGCGAGTCGGCGAGCAGCTTGCGGGCCTCCTCGCCGCCGTTCGCCTTCCACTCCGCGACGATGCCGTCCACGTCGGCGATCGGACGGCGACCCCGCAGCACGTCGGTGAACTTGTCCTCGGTGGGCACCTGGTTGGCCTTGTACGCGGCCGGCATCTCCAGCTTCACTCCCGCCCAGGGGTTGGGTTCCATGTGCTTCACCATCTCGTTGGAGTACGCGAGCACGTCCGGCACGAAGCGCGGGGTGTCCGGGAACGGCCCGATGGTGGGGTTGCGGCCGCTGATGAAGAAGTACTGGTTGGCGATCTCCTTGAACGCCAGGTCGGTCTTCACCGGGCCGTTCGGCGACGGGGTGTGGTGCTTGCCCGCGACGCCGAAGTCCCGGAGCTGCGCCTCCTGGCTGCCGAGCGGCGCGGAGCACCAGTTGATGATCCGCAGCAGTTCCTGGACCCGGTCCTTGCCGAGCCCCTTCTTGACGAACGTGTAGGAGATCGGCTCGTCGTCGCCCCAGACCAGCGGGTCGCCGCCGGTGGCGGAGAAGATCGGCACCGGCTGGATGTTCAGCTTGGGGTTGGTCTTCTGGTGCTCGGCCTGGGCGCCCTGCCAGAAGCCGACGCCGTCCTGGTGGAACACGATCGCGCCGCTCTTGGCGAACAGTTGCTTGGCGTCCGCGCCCCTGCTGGCCACGATGTCCGGGTGGACCAGGCCGTCGGCGTAGATCTTGGCCATCACCTCGAGCGCGCGGCGGAACTCTGGGGTCTCGTACTTGAACTCGGGGGTGCCGTCAGACTTGACCCGCCATCCGCCCTTGTGGCCCGGCACCCGGTGGAACATCTGGATCATGGCGAAGACGTCGTTGAACGCCCACACCTTGCGCGCCGGGTCGGTGACCTGCTTGGCCACGGCGAGCAGGTCGTCCAGGTTCGCCGGCACGGCCAGGCCGCGCGCGTCGAGCAGGTCCTTGCGGGTGAACAGCGCCCAGGGGAACGGCCCGTCCGTGGGGTTGGGCACGGACATGATCCGCTCGTTCCAGACCGCGCGCCGCCAGGCCCCGGTGGGAAAGCTCGCCAGCATCGGGTACGTGGCGGCGGCGTCGCCCTTCAGGTGGTCGGTCAGGTCCTCGAAGAGCACCTTGATCGCCTCGGCGAAGCGCGGGATCTTCTCCACCTCCCACCCCGGCACGCACAACAGGTCGGGCACGTCCCGCGCGCCGAGCATGGCGTTGAGCTTGTCGGCGTACGTGGCGCCGTCCTGGATGGTGAAGTTGACCGGGGTGCCCAGCTCGGCGTTGACCGCCTGGAGGTAGGCGCTCTGCGCCACCCCGGGCGGTGCCGGGCCCCAGGCGGGGGTCATCGCGGTGACCTGCTTACCGCTGGTGCCGGGCTTGTCGGTGATGGCGTCGACGAGGTTCGCCGGGTAGCTGGTGTAGCCGTCGGGCACCGGGCGGGTGCCCACGATGTCGGGCTTGACGGCCCCGGGCAGGTCCTTGCGGGTGGGCAGCAGGCCGGAGACGGCGTCGAGGTCCTGGGCGGCGCCGGAGCCGGACGGCTTCTCCGAGCAGCCGGCGAGCAGCGGGCCGGTGGCGGTGGCGGCCACGCCGAGGCCGACCATGCCGAGGAAGCGGCGGCGGGATGAGCCCGGGTCGGGGTGGTGCGCGGTCATCGGTCCCCCTTCGGGAAGGGAAGCGCAGCGGATTAGTTCGTATGGATGGTCAACAAACTAATCACGACCGTGAGCTTGCACAAGGGCGGACCGGATCAGACGGGCGGTCAGGCCGGGCAGCGGTCGGACAGCGCGTAGCGGGTGAGGACCACGTCGCCGATCTGGCGCACCTCGACCACCCGGGCCCGGCGCCCCGGGTGCCACGGGAAGCGGCCGTCCCCGACGAACCGCGGCGCCCGCCCGTCCCCCACGAAGAACGGCGCCACCACCAGGTGCAACTCGTCCGCCAGGCCGGCGGTCAGGAACTGGCGGTGCATCGACCCGCCGCCCTCCACCATCAGGCGCGTCACCCCGCGCCCGGCCAGGTCGGCCACCACCGCCTCCGGGGTGGCCGGATCCCCCGCGTCGACCACCGTCGACACCGCGCCCACCTGCTCGCGTGCCTTGTCCACCACGCCGCTCGGGCAGTACACCAGCTTGAGCCCGTCGCCGGTGGTGAAGAACCGCGCCCCCGGATCGAGGTCGCCGCTGCCGGTGACTGTCACCTTCACCGGCGACGGCGGCAACCCGCGCGCCGCCCGCTCGGCCCGCCGGTGCTCGCTGCGCACCAGCAGGCGGGGGTCGTCGCGACGCACGGTGGCCGCGCCCACCAGGATCGCGTCGCACCCGGCCCGGGTGGCGTCGACCCGGTCCAGGTCGTCGTCGTTCGACAGCAGCAGCCGCTCGGCGCTGGCGTCGTCGATGTAGCCGTCGATCGACATCGCGCAGCTGAGCAGCACGTACGGGCGGGTGGTCACGGCACGAACGGCAGGTCGAGGGCGTGGTCGGCGCGGGTCACCTTGGCCGCCAGATAGCCGGCGTTCGCCGGGGACAGGTGCACGCCGGTGGACACCCGGTCGGCCACCGTCACGCCCAGCCGTTCGATCTGGGCCGCCTTGTCCGGGTTGTTGCTGAGCAGGGCCACCCGGTCCACGCCCAGCGCGGCGAGCATCTGCGCGGCCACCGTGTAGTCGCGCTCGTCGGCGCCGCGCCCGAGCGCCAGGTTCGCCTCGTACGTGTCCAGCCCGTCGTCCTGCAGGGCGTACGCGTCGAGCTTGGCGTACAGGCCGATGCCGCGCCCCTCCTGCCGCAGGTAGAGCAGGTAGCCACCGGCCTCGGCGATGCGCTGCACCGCCTCGCGCAACTGCGGCCCGCAGTCGCAGCGCTGGCTGCCGAACACGTCCCCGGTGAGGCACTCGCTGTGCGGGCGGACCAGCGGCGGGTCGGCGTCGGTGTGCTCACCGAGCCCGAACGCCAGGTGCTCGCGTCCGTCGACGAGACCGTGGAAGGTGTGCACGCGGGCCGTGGTCACGTAGCCGTCGGGGAACCGGAGCGGAACCGTCACGCGGGTCCGGACCGTCGCGGTGGGCAGCGTTTTGTCCATGGTTCTCCTGTCGTCCGGTCGCCGGGCGGACCCGGCGACGCACACCTCGCTCCCCCACCGTAGGCGGGATCACCGACAGTTGCCGGGCTCGGGCCGGGGCATCCGCCGTGCCAGCAGCACCGCGGCGCCCGGCAGGCTGGCCACCAGGACCAGCGCGCCGTACACGGTGCCGGCCGCCACACCCTGTGCGGCGGTCAGCCCGGCCGAGGCGAACGCCCACGCGGCCACCCCCTCGCGCGGCCCGAAACCGCCCACGTTCAGCGGCACCGCCATGGCCATCAGGGCGAGCAGCGTCAGCGGCAGCAGGTGCGACAGCGGGGCATCAGCGCCGGCCGTGCGGGCGGCCACCACGAACGTGGCCAGGTGACCGGCGAACACCACAGTCGAGGCGACCACCACACCGGCCCAGGTCCGGCGGCCCAGCAGCCCGGACCGGACGTCGGCGACCGCGGTCCGGGCGGCGCGGGCCCAGCGCGACGCGCCGGAGCGGGGCACCGCGCGGGCGGCGAGCACCAGCGCGAGCGCGACCACGGCGAGCGCGGCGGCCAGCGCGGGCAGGTACCGGCGCACCGGCGACGGGAACGCGGCGAGCAGTGCCACAGCGATGACCACCTGCACCACCTGCCCGGCGGTGCGTTCCCAGACCACCGCCCGCACGCCCCGGGCCACGTCCCCGGCGTCGCGACCGTGCCGGACCGCCCGGTGCACGTCGCCGAGCACGCCACCGGGCAGCGTGGAGTTCAGGAAGACCGCCCGGTAGCAGTGCGCCACCGCCGCGCCCATCGGCAGCCGTACGCCCAGCCCACCGGCGACAAGCGACCAGCGCCAGGCGCAGCAGACGGTGGTGACCACACCGATGCCGAGCGCGGCGGCCAGCGCGGGCGCGTCGATCAGCCGCAGCCCGGCCAGGAATGGGCCGGTGCCCACCGACGCGACGAGCGCGGCGAGCACCGCGAGTCCGAGCAGCGGACGTACCCATGCTCCGTTCAGCCGGGCCCGGCGCGGCCGGGCCGGTAAGGATGCGACGGCCGGTACGGGCCCGGCGACGGCGACGTGTGACAAACGGTCCTCCCTTGTTCCCACCGGTTGTCACGTGCCAGCGACCGGTACGGTTCAGCCGGCGAGCAGGTCGGCGTGGTGCAGCACCACCCCGAGCCGTCCGGCGGCGGCCTCGGCGAGCCGCCACTTGTGATACGTCGCGGAGGGCCCGGACAGATGCGGTCGTTCCTCGATCGCCGCGCCGACCCACCCGGTGAGCCACTCGGCGGCCAGCTCCGCCTGCTCCGGGCCGAGCCGCCACGGGGCCGGCCGCACCACCGTCTCGACGCCGTGGCGGCGGAACGCGGCCACCGTCACGTCCAGGGCATCCGGGCCGAGCAGGACCCGGCCGTCGACGGTACGGCGCTGGTGGGCGTTGAATGCGGCGGTCAGCTCGGCGTCGAGCGGGTCCGGCGGGGTGAACTCGACCCGCCCGGTCACGGTGAGCGCGAACAGCGTCGGGTGGCCGGCGCAGGCCGCCGCCATCCGCTCGACCTCCTCGGCGGTGAGCATGTCCAGCAGCGCGGACGCGGTGACCAGGTGCGCGTCGGCCAGGTCGGCGGCGGTCAGCCGGGTGACGTCGGAGCCACGCGTGGTCACGGTGACCTCGGCGCCGTCGGCAGCGGTGAGCCCTCCGGCCCGGGCCAGCGCGAGCAGGTCCGCGTCGCGTTCGTGCAGCACCCAGCGTTGCGGGCCGGGCAGCCGGGGCGCCAGCCAGCGGGCCATCGAGCCGGTGCCGCTGCCCAGGTCGTGCACGACGAGCGGGCGGCCGGCAGGCAGCCGGTCGCGGACCGCGTCGGCCAGCTCGGCGCTGCGGGCCGCCGCGTCGGCGGGCTCCCGCAGTCGCAGCCAGTCCGCGAAGCCGGGCGGGAGTGAGGTGGTCATGCCGCTGTCGCCTCCTTCAGTGCCGTCGCCAGCCGGTCCACTGTGGCCGGCCAGCCGGTGAGGGTGTGCCGCCGCTGCCGGGCGGCGTGGCGCAGCCGGTCCCGCAGGCCGGCGTCGGTGAGCCAGCGGCGCAGCGCCGCGGCGGTCGCGCCCGGATCGGCCGGTGGCACCAGCAGGCCGGGCCGGTCGCCGCCGGGGGCGTGCCCGAGCGTGTCCGGCAGGCCGCCGGTGTCGCTGGCCAGCACCGGTACGCCCCGGGCCAGCGCCTCGGTGACCACCATTCCGTACGTCTCCCGCCGGGAGGGCTGAACCAGCAGATCGGCGGCGGCGTACGTGGCGGCCAGGTCGGTGCCGGCGCGCGGCCCGGTCAGCCGGACCCGTCCGCCGAGGCCGGTGGCGTCGAGGCGCCCGCGCAACCCCTCGGCGAACGCCCGGTCCCGGTCCAGCGGACCCACCCAGTCGCAGGTCCAGTCCAGGTCCGCCACCTCGGCGAGCGCGTCGGCCAGCACGTCGTGGCCCTTGACCGCGGTGACCGCCGCGACGCAGAGCAGCCGTCCCCCGCCGGGCGTGCCGGCGGCGACCGGCGCCGGGTCGACGCCGGGCGGGGCGACCGCCACCCGCTGCGGTGGCAGCGCGTACCGGTCGAGCAGGCGGCGCCGGGTCCACTCGCTGGTCGCGACCACGGCGGTGGCCGCCGCCAGCGACCGTGCCTCCGTCTCGCCCTCGATCGGCAGGTGCACCAGGACGACCAGGCGCAGCCGCGCGGCGTGCGGGGCGAGGACGTCCGGCACGGTCGAGGCCACCAGGCCGTCGAGCAGCACCGGTACGCCATCGGGCAGCCCGCCGAGCAGGCCGGCCAGGCCGGCGCGCTCCCGTGGCCCGGGGTGCGGCCAGCCGCCGGGCACCTGGTGTTCGCGTACCGTCCAGCCGCGTTCGGCCAGGCCCCGGCAGACCTGGCGGTCGTAGGCGTTGCCGCCGCTGGGGTCCGCCGGGTCGTCGATGTCGCCCGGCAGCACCACGTGAACGACGCTCATCCGGTCAGAGCGACCGCTCGTAGCTCGCCCAGGCGATGTGCGACTCGTGCAGGGTGACGGTGATCCCGGTCAGGCCGCGCGCGCCCTCCCCCAGCCGGCCGGCCGCCACCGCGTCGGCGAGCCGGTCGGCCACCGTGCGGGCCAGCACCTCGGTGGTGGTGTTCACCCCGGTGAAGGCGGACTCGTCGTCGAGATTGCGGTAGTTCAGCTCGCCGAGCACGGCCTTGAGCTGCTCGGTGGCCAGCCCGATGTCGACCACGATCCCGTCGTCGTCCAGCTCCGGCCGGCGGAACGTGGCGTCGACGACGAACGTCGCGCCGTGCAGTCGCTGGGCGGGGCCGAAGACCTCGCCGCGGAAGCTGTGGGCGACCATGATGTGGTCCCGGACGGTCACGCTGAACACGTTCACTCCTCGCCGTAGGTGATGAGATGGCACAGCGCCGGCAGACGGCCCGAGGCGAGCCGCTCCAGCACGTCGGGCAGGTCGTCGAAGCGGGAGCGGCCGGTGAGCAGCGCGTCGAACGCCGGGTCGGCCAGCAGGTCCAGGGCGAGCGCGAGCCGGTCGGCGTAGCTGCGGTCGGCCCGCCGGGGCGACACGGTGCCGACCTGGCTGCTGCGGATGCCCAGCCGTCGGGAGTGGAACGCGCCGCCCAGCGCCAGCGTGACCGGCCGGTCGCCGTACCAGCTCAGCTCCAGCACGGTGCCCTCCGGGCGCAGCAGCTCCAGGCCGCGTTGCAGCCCGTCGGCGGTGGCGCTGGCGTGCACCACCAGGTCGCGCTCCCCGGTGGCGTCGGCGGGGGTGGCGAAGCCGGCGCCGAGCGCGGCGGCCACCTCGGCGCGGGCCGGGTCGGCGTCGACCAGTTCGACGCGTACGCCGGGGAAGCGGGCCAGCAACGCGGTCACCGCACAGCCGACCATGCCGCCGCCGATCACCGTGACCCGGTCGCCGACCAGCGGCGCGGCGTCCCACAGCGCGTTCACCGCGGTCTCCACGGTGCCGGCCAGCACCGCGCGCTGCGCCGGCACGCCGTCCGGCACGACAGTCACGGCGTCGGCCGGGACCACGTACGCGCTCTGGTGCGGGTAGAGGCAGAAGACGGTACGGCCGAGCAGCCGCTCGTCGCCCGCCTCGACGGTGCCGACGCTGAGGTAGCCGTACTTCACCGGTGCCGGGAAATCGCCCTCCTGGAACGGCGCACGCATGGCGGCGTGCTGGTCGGCCGGGACGCGCCCGGTGAAGACCAGCGTCTCGGTGCCGCGGCTGACCCCGGAGAAGCGGGTACGGACAAGCACCTCGCCCGGGCCGGGCGGGGCGAGCCGGACCGGCCGGATCTCGCCCTCACCGGGGGCACGGAGCCAGAACGCGTGGGCGTCGACCGTCACGAACTCTCCTCTTCCCCGCATTCCGACCGAGTTGTCGATCATAAACACGGAAGCGGGGCGCCAGCGGTTCGAACCGCCCGCGACCCGGTGCTCAGGCGGCGCGCCGGCGCTGCTCCGTACGCCAGGTCTCGGACTCGGCCCGGCCGTCGTGCCGGTCCCCGGCCAGCTCCATGGCCCGGTGGGCCGCGGTCAGCGCGTCACACGGCGCGACCTGGCCGTCACACAGCAGGCTCTCGCACCGGCCGGACTCGTCGGGCCGGTGGGCGGCGGCAACGTCGTACGCGGCACGCCACAGCAACGGATCGGTCACGCCCTGTGGCAGAGCGGCGTCCTGACTGGACCTGTTGCGGATCGTGTCGGGCACCGTGTTCCCCTTTGCGTCGTCGCTACCGTCCCAGTGACCGGTTGAGCGCAGATCAAACCTCTCACCTGCGCACACGTCCTGACCAGCGGTGTTTGTCACGCCGGATAGGCACGCGTCTCGGCTGCCTTGACCGCTGCCCAGACCGGCCGGCCGGGGATCAGTCCGAGATGGGCCGCCGCGGCGGGCGTGACGTCGGCGGCCATCTCGACCGGCCCGGTGAGCTGCACGCGCAGGTTGTCGCCGTGGCGCTGCACGCCGGTCACGGTGGCCGCCCAGACGTTGCGCGGGCTCCCCTCGGGCCGGGAGGGGTGCAGCGCCACGGCCGACGGCGGGTACGCCACGAACGCGTCACCGTGGACGGTGTCGGCGACGGTGAGCGTCAGCTCACCGACAGTGACCGAACGCCCGTCGGCGTGGCCGCGGTGCAGGTTGAGACCGACGAGCCGGGCCACGTAGTCGGTGCGTGGCCGGGCCGTGACGGTGGCGGCGTCGCCCTCCTGCACGACCCGCCCGTCCTCCACGATGACCAGTCGGTCGGCGAGCACCAGGGCGTCGAGGGGGTCGTGCGTGACCAGGAGCGTCGCGCCGGGGTGCGCGCCCAGGTGGCGCTGGAGTTCGGCGCGGGTGTCCAGCCGGGTCCGCGCGTCGAGCGCGGCCAGGGGCTCGTCGAGCAGCAGCAGGGCCGGGTCGACGGCGAGCGCGCGGGCCAGGGCGACCCGCTGGGCCTGACCGCCGGAGAGCTGCCGGGGCCGGCGGCGGGCCTGGTCGCCGAGGCCGACCCGGTCCAGCCACCGTTGGGCCAGGGCGCGGGCGGCGCGCTTGTCGGCGCCCCGGCGGCGCGGTCCGAACGCCACGTTGTCCAGCGCGCTGAGGTGCGGGAACAGCAGGTAGTCCTGGAACACCACGCCGACGGGCCGCCGCTCCGGCGGCGTCCACACCCGGCGCCCGGGCCGGTCCAGGTCGGCGCCGTCGAGCGTGAGATGCCCGGCGCGCAGCGGGTGCAGCCCGGCGAGCACCCGCAGCGCCGTGGTCTTGCCGGCGCCGTTGGGGCCGAGCAGCGCCACCACCTCACCGGCGGCGATGCGCAGCGGCACGTCGAGGGTGAAGCCGTCCCGCTCGGCGACCAGATGCGCGTCCAGCATCACCGTCATGTGCTGCCGACCCACTTGTCGCGCAGCGCGGCGAGGATGACCACAGAGACGGTGAGCAGGATCAGGCTCAGCACGATCGCGGCCTGTAGGTCGGTCTCCAGCGCCAGGTAGACCGCCAGCGGCATGGTCTGGGTGCGGCCGGGATAGTTGCCGGCGAACGTGATGGTGGCGCCGAACTCACCGAGGGCGCGCGCCCAGCAGAGCACCGCCCCTGCCGCCACGCCCGGGGCGACGAGCGGCAGCGTGACCCGGGTGAAGGTGGTGAACCGCCCGGCGCCGAGCGTGGCGGCGGCCTCCTCGTACCGGGGGTCGGCTCCGCGCAGCGCCCCCTCGACGGCGATGACCAGGAACGGCATGGCCACGAACGCCTCGGCCAGCACCACCCCGGCGGTGGTGAACGGCAGCGTCACCCCGAACGTCTCGTCCAGCCACGACCCGATCAGCCCGCGCCGGCCGAAGACCAGCAGCAGCGCCACGCCGCCGACCACCGGCGGCAGCACCAGCGGCACGGTGACCAGCGCCCGGACCAGCCGTCGGCCGGGGAACTCCACGCGGGCCAGCAGCCAGGCCAGGGGTACGCCGAGCGCCACGCAGAGCAGCGTGGCGACGGTGGCGGTCTCCAGGGACAGCCGCAGCGCGGTGAGCACACCCGGCTCGGTCAGCCGCCGGGGCAGCGTGGTCCACGGCGCGCGGAGCAGCAGACCGGCGAGCGGCAGGACGAGGAAGGTCAGGCCGAGCCCGGCGGGCACGAGCAGGGCCACCGGCACCCGCTGCCGGCGTACGGTGCGGCTCATGCGCCGGGCGGCGCCTGGAACCCGGCGGCGGTGAGCACGGCGAGCCCGGCGTCGGAGCGGACGAAGTCGACGAAGGCGCGGGCGCCGGCCGGGTTGCCGGCGGCGCGCAGCACCACGATCGGGTAGTCGTTCACCGCGCGTGCGGACTCGGGGAACTCGACCGCGTCGAGCCCAGGTGCGGCGCGGACGTCGGTGCGGTAGACCAGCGCGGCGTCGACCTCGCCGAGGCGCAGCTTGGCCAGCGCGCCCTTGACGTCCTGTTCGAGCGTGGCGGGGGTGAGCCGCACACCGGCGGCGTCCAGCGCGGTGCGCGCGGCGGCGCCGCAGGGCACCTGCTCCGCGCAGAGCGCCACCTTGACGCCGGGACGGGCGAGGTCGGCCAGGCCGCCGACCCGGGCCGGGTTGCCCCGGGGCACGGCGACGACGAGCTGGTTGCGTACCAGCACCGCCGGTTCACCCGCCGCGTCACCGGCGTCGGTGACCGTCTTCATGGTGGCCGGGGACGCGGCGGCGAACACGTCGGCCGGTGCGCCCTGGGTGATCTGGGTGGCCAGCCCGGAGCTGCCGCCGAAGTTGAACCTGACGGTGCTGCCCGGGTGCGCGGCCTGGTACTCCTTGCCGAGCGTGGTGAACGACTCGGTGAGCGAGGCGGCGGCGAACACGGTCACCGGACCGGTCCCGTCGGGTCCGGCCGGTTCGTCGGCTCCGCCGCAGGCGGCCAGGCCGAGCGCCGCCACCAGCCCGGCGGCGAGCGCGGCGCGGATCCACCGTACGGTCACGGGCCTGTCCTTCCCCTCGGGTTGACGGCGCGTTCGACCACCACGGTGGTCGACTTGATCACCGCGACGGCGACGGAGCCGACCTGGAGGTCGAGGTCGTCGACGGCCTCACGGCTCATCAGCGACACCACCCGGAACGGCCCGGCCTGGATGTCCACCTGGGCCATCACGGTGTCCTTGACGACGGCGGTGACGATGCCGCGCAGCCGGTTGCGGGCCGAGGACAGCTCGGGGTGGCCGGGGGCGCGGACGAACGCGGCCACGTCCGCGCCGTCGAGCACCCGGTGGCCGTGCTCGTCGCGGCTGGCCGGCAGCTTGCCGGCGTCGATCCAGCGGCGGACCGTGTCCGCGCTGACCCCGAGCAACTCCGCCGCCTCGCCGATCCGGAACACCGTCACGCCGCCCACCCTAGCGGCCCGCAGGTGCGAGCTGGAAGGGGCACAGCGGCTTGCATCCGCGAACCGTCCGGCCACTCAGGAACCGGAACTGCGGTTCAGTCGACCGGCGCGATCCGGACCCGGCGCAGCAGTTGGGCGTTGAGCGCGACCACGATGGTGGAGGCGGACATCAGCACCGCGCCCAGCGCCGGGCTGAGCGCGATCCCCGCCCACGCGAGGACACCGGCGGCGAGCGGAATCGCCACCACGTTGTAGCCGGCCGCCCAGGCCAGGTTCTGCCGCATCTTCCGGTACGACGCGCGGGACAGCCGGATCACGCCGCCCACGCCGCGCGGGTCGGAGCCGGCCAGCACCACCCCGGCGGACTCGATCGCCACGTCGGTGCCGGCGCCGATGGCCAGGCCGACGTCGGCGCGGGCGAGCGCCGGTGCGTCGTTCACGCCGTCGCCGACCATCGCCACGGTCAGGCCGCGCTCGCGCAACCCGGCCACCGCCTTGTCCTTGTCGGCCGGGAGGACCTCGGCGAACACCTCGTCGACGCCGGGCCGGAAACCGAGGTCGGCGGCGACCGCCTCGGCGACCGGGCGCGCGTCGCCGGTGATCATCACGATCTTGCGTACGCCGAGGTCGCGCAGCTCGGCCACGGCGGCCCGCGCCTCCGGGCGGACCTGGTCCTCCAGCCCGAACGCGGCGGTCACCTCGGGCGGGCCGCCCTCGGGCAGCCGGATCAGGTGCAGCACCGCCGCACCGCGGCCCGACCACTCCCGCGCGGCCCGGGCCAGGTCGTCCGGCACCGCGGCGTCGAGTTCGCGCAGCAGCGCCGGCCCGCCGACCGCCCAGTCCACGCCGTCCACAGCGGCGCGCACACCCCGGCCGGCAAGTGCTCGGAAGCCGCACGCGGCGGGACGGGCGCCGCGGGCGTCGGCGGCGGCGACCAGCGCCCGGGCCAGCGGGTGCTCGCTGTCGGCCTCCACCGCGCCGGCCAGGGCCAGGGCGCTCGTTTCGTCCATCCCGCCGGTGGTGGCCACCCCGGTCACCGTGTGCCGGCCGGTGGTGAGCGTGCCGGTCTTGTCGAACAGGACCGTGTCGACGGTGCGCATCCGCTCCAGCGCGAGCCGGTCCTTGACCAGGATGCCGGCGCGGGCCGACAGCGCTGTGGACAGCGCCACCACCAGCGGGATGGCCAGGCCGAGCGCGTGCGGGCAGGCGATCACCAGCACGGTCACGGTGCGTACCACCGCCTGGTCGGGGTCGCCGAGCAGCGCCCAGACCGCGAACGTGGCCAGGCCGGCGAACGCCGCCAGGTAGAACAGCAGCGCGGCGAACCGGTCGGCGAGCACCTGCGCGCGTCCGCCGGACGCCTGCGCCTCGGCCACCAGCCGTCCGATTCCGGCCAGCGCGGTGTCCGCGCCGACCGCCTCGACGCGTACCCGGAGGGTGGAGTCGGTGGCCACGGTGCCGGCGACCACCCGGTCTCCGGCGGCGCGGGCCACCGGCCGCGACTCCCCGGTGATCATCGACTCGTCCAGTTCGGCGGCGCCCTCGACGACCCGGCCGTCGGCCGGCACCCGCCCGCCGGGGCGCACCAGCACCAGATCGCCCACGTGCAGCTCGGCGACCGGCACCGGATGCGGCCGCCCGGCCTCGTCCAGGCGTTCGGCGTCGTCGGGCAGCAGCGCCGCGAGGGCGCCGAGCGCGCCGCGCGCCTGCCCGACCGCCCGCATCTCCTGCCAGTGACCGAGCAGCATGATGGTCACCAGTGCGGCCAGCTCCCACCAGAAGTCCAGGTCGAACAGGCCGAGGCTGGTGGCGGCCGAGGCGAGATACGCCACCACGATCGCCATCGAGATCAGCAGCATCATCCCGGGGCTGCGTTCGCGCAGCTCACGCAGCCCGCCGGTGAGGAACGGCCAGCCGCCGTAGGCGAACACGACGGTGCCGAGCACCGGGCCGACCCAGCGCACGCCGGGGAAGTCCAGCGAGTAGCCGAACCAGTCCATCACCATGTGGCTGGTGGCGACGATCGGCACGGTGAGCGCCAGGCTCAGCCAGAACCGGCGGCGGAACTGCTCCGGGTCGTGCCCGGCGTGCGCGCCGCCGTGGCCGCCGTGGCCGCCGTGGTGGCCGGTGTCGTGGCCGCCGTGGCGGCCAGGTCCGTGCTCCATCGAACGTCACCTCCGCCGACCACCATACCCCCAGGGGGTAATCGGCGGCGTCCGGTCAGCGCTGGGGCCGGGCACCCACGCTCGGCCGGTCCACCGGAGGGCGGCCCTGCCAGGGCCAGCGGCCGTCCAGCTCCACCTCGAGGGAGAAGCTGAGGAACGTGCGGACCAGCACGATCAGCGCCAGCACACCGACGCTGGTGAACGTCGGCGACACCGCGACCGTACGGATGATGTCGCCGCCGACCAGGAACTCCAGGCCGAGCAGGATGGCCCGGCCGACCCCCTGCCGGTACGCCCGGTAGTGCGCGACCACCGCCCGGGTCCGGGCGCAGCGCACCGCGAACACCGCCGTGGCGACCGCGACGCCGGCCGCGATGACGAGCACCCCGGCCAGGTCCAGCAGCGCCCCGACGTGCTGGACGATCTCCTTCGTCGACACCCGGCACCCCCGCCCCAGCCTGGCGTACGGCCGGTAGCGGGGGTGGCGTTTCCGCGCTCCCGGGCGACGGGAGGGCTCAGTCCTGGGCCTGCCAGCGGTAGAAGACGGTGGCCAGCGAGTCCTGCGGGCCCTGCCACTGCTCCGGCCGGTACGGCTCGATGTACGGGCCGAGATCCTGCATCACCTTGCCGAAGGCCGGCTTGTCGCCGTGCCGGTCCCGGGTCGCCTCGGCCGCCGACGACTCCTGTTCGAGCAGGTGCACGTACACGTCGTCGATGGAGTAGAGCCACCGCCCGGTGACGCCGAGGTCGGCCGGGAGCGAACCGGCGTCGGACTCGGCGAAGACCCGCGCGACGTCCGGTTCGGCGCCGGGCTTGATCCGCCCGACGATCACGGTGAGCGTGGTGTCGGCGGGCGGCTCGCCCTCGGGCGCCCAGTGGTAGAACTCCTTCGCCACCGAGTCCGACGGGTTCTTCCAGTAGCGCGGGTACGGAGTCACGTACGGGCCGATCTCCTCGGCGATCTTCTGGAAGGCGGGCAGCCCTCGGGTCTGCCCGGAGATACGCGGGTCCTGCTCCCGCTCGATCACGTGGATGTAGAGATCGTGGTGGGACAGCAGGTACCGGCCGATGACGCCCAGATCCTGCGGGCGGGTGGCCTGGTCGTAGTGGCCGAACACGCCGCCGACGATCTGCTCGCTGCCGGGGACCATGTGACAGACGATCACGTTGCGGAAGACCATGACTGCTCCTTGGTGATTGCGACGGGGGCGGCGGCGCGAGGTGGCGGCGCCGTCAGACGGTGAAGGTGACAGGCAGTTCCAGCAGACCGCGGAACGGCGAGGCGGCGGGGAGCCGGCGTACCTCGGCGAGCGGCACGCCCAGGCGCAGGCCGGGCAGCCGGCGCAGCAGCGCGCCGAGCGCGAGTTCGGCCTCCATCCGGGCCAGCGAGACGCCCAGGCAGTAGTGGACGCCGTGCCCGAAACCGAGGTGCGGGCCCCGGACCCGGCGCAGGTCCAGCCGGTCCGGGTCGGCGAAGTGCGCCGGGTCGTGGTTGGCCGCGTTTATCGCCACCCCGACGATCGCGCCGCGCGGGATGCGTACGCCCTGGTAGTCGACGTCCTCGGTGGCGATGCGCGGGCTGGCCACCGGCAGCGGCCCGTCGAAGCGCAGCAGCTCCTCGATCGCCGCGGGCAGCAGGCGCGGCGAGTCGCGCAGCAACTCCATCTGCTCGGGGTGGGTGAGCAGGGCCAGCACGGCGTTGCCGAGGAAGTCGGCGGTGGTCTGGTGCCCGGCGAACAGCAGCAGGAACGTGGTGGTGACCAGCTCCGCCTCGGACAGCGTCCCGTCGCGGTCGACCGCCTTGATGAGCGCGGCGATGATGTCGTCGGCCGGGTCGTCGCGCTTGGCGCGGACCAGGTCCGCCAGGTAGTGGTGCAACCGGAGCTGGGCCTCCTGCACCGCTGCCCGTTCCTGCTCCGGCGGCCGGCTGCCGGAGCCGGAGGTGCGGATGACCTGGGTCCAGTCGAGCACCCGGTCGTGGTCGGCCGGCGGCACCCCGAGCAGTTCGCAGATGACTGTCATCGGCAGCGGGATGGCGAACTCGTGCATCAGGTCCGCCTCGCCGTGCGGCGCCATCTTGTCGATGAGCTGCTCGACGATCGACGCCACCCGGGGGCGCAGCGCCTCGATCCGCCGGGGCGCGAACGCCTGCGACACCACCCGGCGCAGCCGGGTGTGCTCGGGCGGGTCGGAGTTGAGCATGTTGCGGTTCAGGCCCTCGGAGTTCGGGCCGAAGATCTTCAGGTAGTGCTGCTCCGGGCCGTACAGGTCCTTGGACAGGCGCGGGTCGGTCAGCGCGGTGCGCGCGTCGTCGAAGCGGGTGATCAGCCAGGAGTCGAAGCGCGGCGAGCCGACCGGGCAGACCGGCCGGTCCGCGCGCAGCCGGGCCAGCGCGGGGTACGGGTCGGCCGCGAACGCGTCGGTGTAGAGCTGGCTCGCCGGCACCACGTCGTCGGTCATCGCCCCTCCCTCATCTCGCCGGTCACGCTGTGCAGCACCTGGTAGGTGTGCCGGTCGGCGGACTCGCGCAGCTCGCGGATGATGCTCAGCAGCCGGTCGCGGTGCGTGCTGCGGCCGAACGCGTCCAGCCGCTCGCGGTCCGCCCAGTCGCTGATGATCAGGTAGCTGCGCGGGTCGTCGGCGTCGCGGACCAGGTCCTGGTGCAGGCAGCCGTCGAGCGTGCGGATCTGTTCGGCGGCGGTGAGCCACTCGGCCTCGAAGCGCTCCTCGCAGCCCTCCCGGGTCCGCATCGACAGCACCGTCCGGACCCGGCTCACCTCGCGCTCCCGAACACCAGGTGCAGGTGCTTGCGCAGCGCGTCCGGGTCGACCGGGGCACCCCGAAACCCGACGTGCCCGTCCGGGCGGATCAGGTACAGGCCGGTGCCGTCCAGCCCGTACGCGGCGCGGAAGCGGCGCCCGGCGTCACGCACCACTGGCGGGTCGAGCAGTCGCGGCTCGTCGGCGTCCGGGTCGAGCAGCAGGTACGCGTCGAGTTCCCCACCGGCGAGCCGGCGCGCGTCGGCGCACAGGCCGGTGAACGCGGCCAGCTCCCCCGCGTCGGCCGTGCGGTCGGCGTAGAGCAGCAGCGCGTGCCGGGTGCCCCGGGTCAGGTCGCGCAGCCGCAGCGGGTGGCCCACCCCGCGCCGTCGCAGCCCGTCCACGTCGGGCGCGATGTCACCGGGGCGGGGCGCGTCGCCGAGCGCGGCCGGGTCGGCGACGGTCTCCCCGACCAGCGGGCTGCCGGCGTAACTGAGCAGCATCGACATCTCCTGGAGGAACTGCCGTTCCAGGTCGGCGCGGTCCACCTCCTCGGTGCCGGCCATCCGTACCGCCCGACCGACGATCTCCTCGCCCTCCGGGCGGCGCTCGGTCTCGTAGCTGTCCAGCAGACCGGGCGCGGCGAGCCCGCGTACCGCCAGCGCCAGCTTCCAGGCCAGGTTCCAGGTGTCCTCGATGCCGGTGTTCATGCCCTGGCCACCGGCGGGCGGATGCAGATGGGCGGCGTCCCCGGCGACGAACACGCGGCCGTCGCGGTAGCGGTCGACGATGCCGTGGCTGATCCGGAACACCGACGACCAGCGCAGGTTGGTCGCCCGGGTGCCAGGTGGCGCGAGGCGGTCCAGCGCGGCCTGCACGTCCTCGATGGTCGGCTCGTCGAGCTCCTCGCTGAAACCGGGCGGGGCGTCGCGCCCGCCGGTCTGGGCGAAGAACCGGGGCGGGGCCAGGGTGGCGATGCGGTAGCGGTGCTCGCCGCGCAGCGGCACACAGACGAGCATCCCGTCCATCTGCCCGTCGGTCATGTGCAGGAACCGCAGCAGGTGCCCGTCCGGCATGTCCCAGTCCACGTCGACGTCCACCAGCATGAACAGTTGCGGGAACCGGCCCAGCCCGCCGGTGAAGGTGAGCCCGAGCCGCTCCCGTACCCGGCTGTGCGCGCCGTCGGCGCCGACCAGGTACGCCGCGCGTACCGTCTCGGTGCCGCCGTCGGCGGTGCGGACGGTGGCTGTCACACCGTCGGCGTCCTGGGTGAAGTCCACGAGTTCGGCGCCACGCTGCGGGCGCACCCCGAGTGTGGCCAGCCGGCCGGTGAGGATCCGCTCGGTCTCGTACTGGGGCAGCCCGAGGTGGGCGTACGGCAGGCCGGGCAGCTCCCAGCTCATCCGGTGGGTCTGCGCGCCGTTGACGAAGACCATGTTGCCGGTGAGCCAGATGCCGGCGTCCATGGCCTCCCGGACGACGTCCTGTTCCTCCCAGATCTCCATCGTGCGGCAGTGCACGCCGATCGCCTTGTCCGCGTGGCCGGGCGGGGTGACCTGTTTGTCGATCACCAGGCAGCCGATGCCCCGCCGGGCCAGTTCGACGGCGGCGGTCAGCCCGGTGGGTCCCGCCCCGACGACGAGTACGTCTGTTGTCCTGTGCACGTCGGCCTCCCAGCCCGTAGTGGGGTGTCGGCGGCCGTCCACGTCGGGAACGACGTGGAACAGCCGACGCCGGATGTCGAGAAGGAACGGCGCGATCGGCCCGGCCTGCGCGGAGGCGTGGGCCGGGTCACCGATCCAGGCGAGGAACGGCGCGCGGCCGTCCCACTCGGCGAAGATGTGGTGGATGTCCGAACCGGGCTGGCGCAGCAACTGCTCGCGGCGGTAACCGGGGATGGCGGTCATCCGCCGGAGCACCTCGGGGTAGCCGCGGTGGAACTCGGCGAGCCGGTCGAGCGGCACGGTCAGCTCGACGTCCACGTAGACCGGGCCGTCGCCGTCCCCGGTCTCCCGCAGAAGCGGATATCCGGGATCGTCGGCCGGCTCGGTCAGCGGCCGGAGCAGGTCGGCCAGGCGGGCCGCCACCGGCCCCCGCCGGTACGCGCGCAGCGCCACCTCGTCGGTCCATTCGGTGACGACGACGAAGCCGCGCGGGTCGAGGGCGTCGCGCAGCAACTCGTGCCGCAGGTTGCCGGCCAGCGCGCCGAGCTGCCCGGCGACCGTCTCGAACGCCGGTCCGACCGCGGGCTCGCAGCCGGGGCGCGCGCGCAGCCGGAGCATCGTTCTGATCATGCAGCCCCCTCGGACGGTGCCGTCGTCGTGCCGCGACCCTGCCGCAGCGCGCGTCACCCGCTCGTCACCGTCGCCCCGGCGCGCGTCCGGTCCCGGTGACGGCGCCGGGACGGCCCGCTCTTATTGCAAAACTTTGGCAACAAGCCTCGACAGGACCGCGACGTGTAACTATCGTCAGCGGCATGACTCCTTACGACCTGGATGTGCGTGCCTGGCAGGAGAGCTGGGACCGCCAGCAGGAGACGTTCATGCCGGACCGGGAGCACCGCTTCGACGCGATGCTCGACGCCGTCGAGGCGGTCGCCGGTGACCGGCCGCCCCGGGTGCTCGACCTGGCCGGCGGCACCGGGTCGATCAGCCTGCGGACCCTGGCCCGCCGGCCCGACGCCGAGGTCACGGTGCTCGACCTCGACCCGGTGCTGCTCACCCTCGCCGGGGCGGCGCTGTCCGGGCGGGCCACCGTGGTGACCGCCGACCTCAACCGGCCCGACTGGGCCGCCGTGCTGCCGCACCGGGACTACGACGCGGTGCTCACCGCCACCGCCCTGCACTGGGTGGACGCTCCGCGCCTGGCCGAGCTGTACCGCGAGATCCGCGACGTGCTGCGTCCCGGTGGCGTGTTCGTCAACGCCGACCACATGCCCGACGACACGATGCCGACGCTCGCCGCCCGTCTCGGCGCACTGGCGAAGGCACGGCGAGACGCCCGGCACCGGGCCGGTGCGGCGCTGTCCTGGCCGGACTGGTGGGTGCAGGCCGCCGACGACCCGGTGCTCGGGCCGCTGGTGAAGAAGCGGCGGGAGATCTACCCGACCGGGCACAGCCCGGAGTGGAGCCCGCCCGCGGCGTGGCACCTGGACGCGCTGCGCGCGGCCGGGTTCGCCGAGGCCGGCGTGCTCTGGCGTGGCGGCGCGGACGCCGCGGTGGCCGCGCTGCGCTGACCCGGGCCGGGAGCGCCGGACCGGCCCGGCGATCAGGCCAGCAGGCGGGCCAGCTCGGTACGCGAGCGCACGCCCAGCCGGTGGAAGACGTTGCGCAGGTGGTGGTCGACGGTCCGGGTGGACAGGCACATCCGGGTGGCGATCTCCCGGTTGGTCGCTCCTTCCGCGACCAACCGGGCGATGTGCAGTTGCTGGCCGGTCAGCAACTGCTCCGGGCCGGGCCGCACCGGCCCGACCGACTCCCCCGCCGCGCGCAGCTCCTCGCCCGCCCGGTCGGCCCAGACGGTGGCGCCGAGCAGGGTGAACGCCTCCCGGGCCCGGTGCAGGTGCGGCCGGGCGTCCCGGGGCCGTCGCCGGCGGCGCAGCTCGCGGCCGAACAGCAGCTCGGTGCGGGCACGCTCGAACCGGTCGGTGTCGGCCGGGTGCAGCCGCAGCGCCGCGTGGAACTCCCGTTCGGCCTCCGGGCCGCCACGAGGGGCGAGCAGCGCCCGGCAGCGCGCGGCGAGGGCCCGCCGCGACGGGCTCGCCGTGCTGCTGGCCCAGTGGTCGAACACGGCGAGCGCGGCGGCCGGCCGCCCGCCGTCGTGGGCGGCGGCCTCCACCAGGTACGGCGTGGCCATCACCTGGACCAGCACCTGACCCCGGCCGGTGCCGGTGCGGGCCAGCTCGGACAGCCGCGCCGCCGCGTCGGCGTACCGGCCGTCGATCAAATCCAGCACGCCGAGGGCCCACCTGGCGTACGCGTCCGGCCGGCTCCCCGGCGCAGCCCCGTCCCCGATCTCGGCGATCCGGGCCAGCGCGGCGTCCCGGTCGGCGCGGACCGCCGCCAGCACGGCGAGGATGCCGAGGTGCACCTGGGCGCACACGTGCTGACCGGTGGCCCGGGCCGCGCGCACGCCCTCGCGGGCGGTCTGCGCCGCGGCCTCGTGCCGGCCCAGCCAGTACTCCGCGACGGCCCGCAGCTCCAGCGCCCGGGGCAGCAGGGACAGCTCGCCGCGCGAGCGGGCCACCTCCACCGCGCGGCCGGCGAGGCGGTGCGCGGGCGCGTCCACCGCGACCAGCAGGGCCGCCGCGGCGGCGCAGACCAGCGCGCCGGGGGTGAGCGTGGGCCCGGTCAGCCGGCTGCCGAGGACGACGACGCGGCGCAGCGCCGGGCCGCCGCGCGCGTGGTCGCCGCGCAGCGTCGCCCCGACGCCCGAGGCGAATGTGGCCAGCAGGTCGAGGCCGGGCGGGTCGCCGGGCCGCCGCAGCGCCTCGGCGCGGCGGGCCACTTCGGCGTACCGGTACTGGTCGCCGGTGACGCAGATGCCCTCACCGGCCCGAACCAGCGCCAGCAGCGCGGCTCGCCGGTCGACCGGCGCGACCGCGTCGGCGGCGGCCAGCAGCGTGGCGACCGCGTCGGCGGGCGCGTCGCAGCGCAGTTGCATGTCGCCGCGCACCAGGTTGGCGGAGGGTGATCCGGCAGGCACGCGCCGCAGCAGCCCGCGCGCCCGGTCCGGGTCGCCGGCGGTCCAGGCGCAGCGCGCCGCCGCGATGGTCAGCTCCGCGGCGCGCCCGGGGTCGGGGTTCAGCTCGGCGGCGCGGCGCAGCACTACCGCGGCGGCGGCCCGGTCCGGCACCTCGTCGACAGCCGAGGCCAGCTCGGCAGCGAGCACGTCGGACGGACAGTCGGCGGCGATGGCGTGGCGCAGCGCCCGGCCCAGCGGGCCCTCGGCCAGCGTGCCGGCCAGCAGCAGGTGGGCCGCGCGCAGGTCGGCGAGCGGCGCGACGGCGGTGATCATCGTGCGGGCCAGCGGGTGCGGGAACGTCACCCCGCCCGGCCCGGTCCGCAGCAGGCCGGCGGCCTCGGCGGGGGCGAGCGCCTCGACGGTCAGGCCGGTCGCCCAGGCGGCGCGGACCAGGATGCCCGGGTCGTCGCCGGGGTCCAGCGCGGCGAGCAGCACCATCCGCCGGGTCGGGACCGGCAACCGGTCCAGGCGGGCCCGGTACGAGGCGGCGAGCGCGCCGTCCACCGGCGGGGTGTCGGGCAGCGACGCCTCACCCCGCCACTGGGCCGGGGTGAGCGTGCCGGCCAGGTCGGCGAGCGCGGCCGGGCTGCCCCGGCTGAGCGTGGCCAGCGCGGCGGCCACCGGCGCGGGCGGGCGGTCCCGGAGCCCGGCGAGCATCGCCCGGCACTCGTCGGCGTCCAGCGGACGCAGCCGATGGGCCGGTACGCCGTCGACGGTGGCCGGGGCGGTCGCGGTCAGCAGCAGTGCCACCGGCAGCCGGCGCAGCCGGCGAGCCACCACGGCGAGCGTCCAGGCGCTCTGCGGATCCCCTGCGTCGAGGTCGTCGAGAGTGCACAGCAGTGGCCGGTCCACCGCTACCGCGGCGAGCAGGGAACGCACTGCCGCGGCCAGGGCCAGCCGCTGCTCGGCCGGGCACCCGTCGCCGCCGAGCGCGCGGCGCAGCAGCCGGCGCTGCCGCACCGGGAGGGCCGCGTCCGCGTCCAGCACCGGGTCGAGCAGGCGGTGCAGCCCGGCGTAGGGCAGTGTCGCCTCGTCGGCCAGGCCGACGCCGGTGAGCACGGCGCGCTCCCCCGCGCACCCGCGGGCGTACGCCAGCAGGGTGCTGCGCCCGGAGCCGAGCGGCCCGTGGAACAGCAGCGCGCCGCCGTCGTCGCGGTCGAGGAGCCGGCGGATCGCGTCGCGCTCGTCGTCCCGCCCCCACAAGGCTATATGCACTGTCGATGCAGAAACCATGCATGCAGTGTCACAGATGGGCAACCCGTCGGAAAAGAGGCAGACATGCTCCCGGGGTGGTCGCCGTGGCGACCACCCCGGGAGCGGACGGGCTCAGGCGCTGGGGCAGGTGTTGCGGTACTCCTGGATCGCCGACCCGCTCGGACCCGGGCAGAGGAACTGCTCGTAGCGGGTGTCGTCGTCGACGAACCGCTTCAGCCAGGCCACCATCTGCTTCGCCGTCGGCGTGTTCGTCGTCTGCGGGAAGAAGTGGCTCGCGCCGTCCAGCTCCAGGTACGCCTTCTCCGAGGACGCCGGGATGCTGTTGTAGAACGGGACCGAGTGGGTCGCCACCGGCGCCACGCTGTCGGTCTCGCCGCCGATGATGAGCGTCGGCACCCGCACCTCGGACCAGGTCTTGTCCAGGTTCCACGGCGCGAGCGGGACGGCGGCCTGCAACGACGGCCGGGCCGCCGCGGCCTCCAGGCTGCCGCCGCCACCCATCGAGTGCCCCGCCACGGCGAGCCGCGAGGAGTCGATGCGGCCCCGCACCGAGCTGCGCTCGGTCAGGTAGTCCAGCGCGGCCAGGAGCTGGCGGCCCCGGCTGTCCGGCTGGTCCAGCCGGGTGTTGGTCTCGATGCCGATCACCACGAAACCGTGCGAGGCGATCCGCGGTCCGAGCCAGCTCAGGCTGGACCAGGAGGCGGTGTAGCCGGGCGAGATGGCGACCGCGCCGAAGGTGCCCTCGGCGGTGCTGGTCGGGTAGTAGATGACGCCGCCGCCGAAGCCGGTCACGCTCAGCGAGGAGACGTTTATCGACGAGGTGGCGAACGGGCCGCGGCTGGCCTCCAGGACGGCGCTCGTGGGCGCCGGGCCGCGCTCGTAGGGGCTGGCCGCGTTCGCCGCGGCCGGGACGGAGAGGGCTCCGCCGGTGGCGAGCAGCGCCGCCACGGCGAGGCGGGCGAGGGCACGGACGGGGGTACGGGAACGGGTGGTGGGCACGTCGGTTACTCCTTGCGCCGGAATTACATCGACATGCGTCAGCATCCGCGCCCGGGCCGCTGGCCCGCATCGGCGAAATCACCGGTCCCTCGGTGAACCGCGCCGTCCGGCATGGCAGGTCGGCCGGGCCCGGTAGGGGATCAGGGCCCGGTGCGCGGCCGTACCGCCGGCGACCAGGTCACGTCGTAGCGCCGGACGGCCACCGCCTCGGCGAACGCGGTCGCCGCCGCCGGGGAACCGGCGATGCGCCAGTCCTTCTCCTTGTCCACCTCGAACCAGATGAGCCCGATCAGGTTCGGATAGCGGGGCAGGGCGCGGAAGGTGTCCCGGATCCACCGCGCCTTGTACCCGGCCGCGTCGGCGGCGCCGGTCTCGGTGACCACGAGCGGCTTGCCGGTGACCTTGCGGATCTCGGCGATCGTCGGGCCGAAGATCTGGTCGAACGACCAGTACGTCCTGGTGAACGCGCCGCTGCCGTAGTAGCCGGTGACGCCGACCCAGTCGACGTACCCGTCGCCCGGGTAGAGGCCGGTGAGCCCGGCGGTGGTCTTGTCCCAGCGGGCGTTCGGGCTCCACACCCAGGTGACGTTCGTGGCGCCGGCCTCGGTGAAGACGTCGTGCACGTGCCGCCAGGCCCGTACGTAGTCGCCCGGGCGGTTGCCGTTGGCCCGCTCACACCAGGGATACCAGTCGCCGTTCATCTCGTGTCCGAAGCGGATGGCGACCGGGTACCCCAGCGACCGGATCCCCCGCGCCCAGGAGCTCAGATAGGCGTCGAAGTCGCCGCCCGCGATGCGCGCCAGCCGGTAGTCCGGCTGGGTGGCGCGCAGCCGGTCGATCTGCCGGTCGGTCAGGCCGGTGCGCCGGGCCGCCCGGTCGACCGTGTGGTCCCACGGCTCCCAGCCGAGCATCGGCATCATGCCCCGCTCGGCGATCCGGTCGAACAGGGTGCGGTCGAACTCGGCCGACGCCCAGTCGGCGCCGAAGAGCATCACCTGCGGCGACCGCCCGGCCGCCTCGGCGAACCGGTCGACCGGCGCGAAGTCGTACGGGCCCTTGTCGGTCATCACCCCGAGGAACGCCTGCCCGGCCGGGGGGAACGGGCCGCCGCGCGGGCTCGGCACGACCGCCGCCGGCACGTCGGTGCTCGCCTGCGGCGTCGCCGGGGCGGGCCGCCGGGCCGAGGCGCCGGCGCCGGGGTCGCGCCACGCGCCGGGCGCCACCACGAAGGCGTACGCGAGCAGCAGCAACCCGGCAAGCGCCAGACCCACCCGGGGCAGCGTCGGCCTCAGCACGGCGCACCGCCGTCGGTCACTGCCCGGGGCACCACCTGGGGCTCACGGACCGTGTCGGCGGCCCGGACCCGGCGGGCCCGCAGGCTCTCCACCCAGGAGATCAGCGGCGGTGCGAGCCCGGTCAGCAGTGTCAGCGCCGGCCAGACCCGCAGCAGCGGGTAGTCGTGATCCAGCGCGAAACTCGCCGCGAGCAGCCCGGCGGCGGCGAACGCCCAGCACAGGTGCAGCCGGAACGTGCGCACCGACTCCACAGTGCGCAGCGCGCCCTTGGCGGTGACCACGAACCCGAGCTTGCGGCGCAGCAGGGCGCCCACCGCGGCGGCCACGTAGACCGGTCCGGCGAACAGGGCCAGCGCCATGCCGGCCATGCCCACCTCCTCCCGCTCGTGCGGGGCGATGTTGAAGCGGCGCAGCCACAGCCAGAGCAGGAACCAGGTGCCGATCGTGCAACCCCACAGCGTCGCCCAGACCTGCGGGTCGAGCCGGCCCGCGTCGACGCCGGTCAGCAGGTACAACGCGGTGGCGGCGTTGCCCAGCAGCAGGCTCACCGCCACGCTCGGGTAGTAGAACTGGAGCAGGCGGTACTGCCAGCGGCGGCGCGACGGCAGGTCGCGCGGCGTACGCAGGTCGCGCCGGAGCAGGATCTCGCAGATCCCGGCCGCCCAGCGCTTCTGCTGGTTGAAGTAGTCCGCCCAGGAGGTCGGCCCCTCGCCGAGCGCCACCACGTCCGGGGTGTAGACACCCTTCCACCGGTTGCCGGTGGCCGGGTTGACGGCGGCGTGCACCCGGATGCTGGTGAGGTGGTCCTCGATGATCGAGTCCTGGTAGCCGCCGACGGTCCGCCAGGCCGCCGGGCGGTAGAGGTGCCCGGTGCCGGTCAGCAGTGGCGCGTCCAGGCCGTTGCCGCCCCGGGCGATCAGCCCGTTGTAGAGGTACTGCTGCACCGAGGCGCCGTGGGCGACGAAGTTCTGGTGCATGTTGCCGTACACCTGGGGGGTCACCACGAACGCGACGTCCGGATCGCGGAAGTAGCCGAGCGTGCGTTCCAGGAGGTTCGGCAGCGGCACGTGGTCGGGGTCGACGTTCGCGACGACGTCGTAGCGGTGCTCGTGCTCGGCCCGCCAGGCGTTGTGGTTGCCGGACTTGGTCCGGGCCCGGAACTCGCCGCCGGGCCGGTTGTACTCGGGCCGGCCCTTGCGGGTGAAGTGGCGTACGCCCAGCCGCGCGGCCATCGCCCGGACCGCCGGGTCGTCGCCCTCGTCGAGGATCCACACGTCGACGTGCCCGCAGTAGACGATCTCCCGGAGCCGGCGCAGCGTCCGCTCGGCGACCTCGATCGGCTCCTTGCTCGGCACGATCGTGGTGAGCAGGGCGACCCGCAGGCCGACCGGCGGGTCGACCGGGACCGGGTCCCGGGCGTGGAAGGCGAACACCCAGACCACCACGTTCTGCGCCAGGCGGATCAGCTCGACGCCGACGACGACGCAGAACGCGAGCCGGGCGGCGGCCGTCTGCCAGCCGCCGAGCCCGACGACGCCCGGGCCGGGCACGTGCCGGGGCAGCAGCAGCCAGCCGACGAAGATCAGGCCGGCGGCGCTGTTGACCAGCACCAGCACGGTCAGCACCAGCCGCGCGGCCACCGAGGCGGTGGGGCGGAACTCGACCGCCGCGTCGGGGCGGCGGGGCGGGCGCAGCGGCCCGGCGGTGGCGCCGCAGCGCGCGTACGCCAAACGGGCGCTGACGTTGCGCTGCCGGCGGTCCGGGTCTGCGGGCGCCCCGGGCGGGGCGGGCGCGGCCGGGCGGGCACCCGGCGTCCCGGCCGTCGTGGCGCGGGACGGGCGTGTATCGGCGGCGACGGCCACGTTTTCCCCCCATGGTCTGCATCCGGCTCAGGAGCCGACCGAATGCTAAGCCGACAATCACCCGCAAAACGGATAATCAGGCAGACATCGCCCGTTTGTCGACAGTCACGACGGGAGCTGCGCCGCCACCGCGAGCAGCGCGACGAGCGCCGGCACGGCAAGGGTGCCGACAGTCCGCGCCCGGGACAGGGCGACCCCGGCGAGCACCGCCCAGGCCGGCACCGTGAACAGCAGGTTCACGGCCGACCAGACCGGCATCACCTGCGCCAGCGCCAGCAGGCCGAGCGCCGGCACCAGCGCCCAGGCGGTGCAGGCCGCCGCCGGGTACCGCAACGGGAGACTGAACAGGGCCAGCCCGGCCAGCACGCCACCGAGCGCGGCGACGCCGAAGAGATCCCCGGGCGTGGCCGCCAGCACGGCGGCGCCGGGTCGCACCCCGGACGCCAGGTGCCCGCCGGCGCGCAGGCCGACGGCGAACAGCGCGGCGACCGGGAGCAGTCCGAGGGCCACGGCGGCCAGCCACCGGACGGCATGGCGGCGACGGAACGCCAGCACGACCCAGCCGTGGCCGGCGAGCAGCAGCAACGCCACCGGCTGGCACAGGCCGAGCAGCAGCACCGCGCCCGCGTAGGGCGCCAGCCGCCGCGGGCGCGGCCGGCCGAGCGTGGGGACCAGCAGCCAGGTGGCGAGCACGGCGGCGAAGACCGCCAGGGCGTACGGCTGCGCCTCCTGCGCGTACCGGATCGAGGTGGGCAGCACCGCGAAGATCACCCCGGCCGGCAGGCCGGCGGCGGGCGTGGCGATCCGGGCGGCGAGCGCGCCGACGAGCGCCGCGGCGCCGACCATGGCCAGCAGCGACGGTACGCGCCACGCGAGGTCCGCCGCGCCGGCCAGCTCCACCCAGCCGCGCATGAGCAGGTGGTACGGTCCGAGCGCGACATCGTCGCCGGTCAGCGCGGCGCCGACGCCCGGCCGGGGCGACGTGGCCGCGCGGCGGGTGACGAGTTCTTCGGCGCTCGGTCCCGACGCGGTGATCCGGGCGGCGCCGAGCACGCCCATCAGCGCCGCCGGCACCAGCCACGCCGCGACGCGCCACCACGTCAGCGCGGCGGCGGATCGGGCGGTTGCCCGGCGCGGCCGGTCCTCGCCCCACGGGTCCTCGACCGGGGCGTCCCCGAGCCGGGGCAGGACCATGGTGTCCGCGTCCATCATCGTGACTCACGCATCCCTGTGGGTGCCGGCGACCGGGTCCAGCCGGCCGGACGGCGGGACGCGGCCCACGCGTGGCGGGCAGCGCCGGACGTCCCGGGTCACGGGCTGGATGACACCTTGGAGCCTAGTGAGTCAAAAGCGACATAACGCCAATATGAGCTGAAAGAGCCCGCCGGCCGCCCCGTGGACGACCGGCGGGCCCGGCTCAGCGGAGATCCGTGGTCGTCCAGCGGGGCGACGCGGCGGTGATCGCCGCGGTGTCACCGGTCAGCGTCGTCCGCGCCTGGACGTCGCGCCGGGCGCTCGTGCCGACCCAGACGTCGATGTCCCCGGGCTCCACCACCCGGTTGAGCGCGCGGTCGGTGAGCGCCAGCCGCGTGGTGGGCACGGTCAGCTCGACGGTGACCGAGGCGCCCGGCTCCAGACGCACCCGCCGGTAGCCGAGCAGCTGCGCCACCGGCCGGGTCACCGAGGCGACCAGGTCGCGGCCGTAGAGCTGCACCACGTCGTCACCGGCGACCGGGCCGGTGTTCGTCACGCGCACCGACACCCGCAGTTCCCCGTCGGTCGGCGCCTCGGCCGGCACGGTCAGGTCGGCGTACGCGAACGTGGTGTAGGACAAGCCGTGGCCGAACGGCGCCACCGGCGTCGCCGGCAGGTTGGTGCCGTTCATGCCCTCCCCCAGCTCCGGGTGCAGGTACGAGTACGGCTGCGCGCCGGCCGAGCCGGGCAGGGTGACCGGCAGCCGGCCGGACGGGTTGACCCGTCCGGAGAGCACGCCCGCGATGGCGCCGGCGCCCTCCTCGCCGGGGAAGAACGTCTGCACCACCGCCGCGCACCGGGTCAGCGCCCAGCCCAGCGCGTACGGGCGGCCGGTGAGCAGCACCAGGACGACAGGCGTTCCGGTGTCCAGCACCGCCTCGACGAGCTGGCGCTGCACGCCGGGCAGCTCCAGGTCGTCCCGGTCGCACCCCTCGCCGACGGTGCCGCGGCCGAAGAGGCTGGCGTGGTCACCGACCACGAGGACTGCCACGTCGGCGGCGGACGCGGTGGCGACCGCCTCGTCGAACCCGGACCGGTCCGCCGAGTCCACCTCGCAGCCGGCCGCGAAGGTGATCCGGTCGGCGCCCATCTCGGCGCGGACCGCCTCCAGCACCGTCGGCACCTCGAAGCCGGTCTCGACGCCCGGGTGGTGGGCCAGCACGTGGTTGAGGAACGAGTAGCAGCCGAACAGCGCGCCCTGCCGGTCGGCGTTCGGGCCGACGACCGCCACCCGGCGGCCCGCCGCCAGCGGTAGCACGCCCTCGTTGGCGACCAGGACGACCGACTCCTCGGCGAGCCGCCGCGCGATCGACCGGTGCTCCGGCGAGTCGAGGTCGATGGGGCCCGGTGGCTCGTCGGCGAACGTCGCGTCGAGCAGCCCGAGTTCCTGCTTCTGCCGCAGGACGCGCAGCACCGCCCGGTCGACGAGCGCCTCGTCCAGCCCGCCGGCCCGCACCGTCTCGGTCAGGGTCAGGTAGGCGTCGCCCGTGGGCAGCTCGATGTCGACGCCCGCGCTCAGCGCCTGCACCGCCGCGTCGGCGTTGTCGGCCGCGACGTGGTGCAGCAGGTCGAGGAAGGCGACGCCGTAGTAGTCGGCCACCACCGTCCCGTCGAAGCCCCACCGGTCCCGCAGCAGGTCGGTGAGCATCGTCGGGTCGGCGGCGACCGGCACGCCGTCGACCTCCGCGTACGAATGCATGACGCTGCGGGCGTTCCCGTCCCGGATCGCCATCTCGAACGGCGGCAGGAGCACGTCGGCGAGTTCCCGGGGACCGGCGTGGACCGGGCCGAAGTTGCGCCCGGCCCGTGAGGCGGAGTAGCCGGCGAAGTGCTTCAGCGTGGCGAGCACGCCCTGCGACTGGAGTCCCCGCACGTACGAGGTGCCGATGGTGCCGACGAGGTAGGGGTCCTCGGCGATGCACTCGTCGACCCGGCCCCACCGCGGATCCCGGATCACGTCGAGCACCGGGGACAGGCCCTGGTGGATGCCGAGCGCGCGCATCGAGGCCCCGATCGCCGCCGCCATCTCGGTGACCAGGTCCGGATCGAACGCGGCGCCCCAGGCCAGTGGCGTCGGGAAGGTGGCCGCCTTCCACGCCGACAGGCCGGTCAGGCACTCCTCGTGCACGATCGCCGGGATGCCCAGCCGGGTGCCGGTCACCAGGTCCCGCTGGAACTTCCACAGCCAGGCAGCGCGGGCCGCGGCGTCGACCGGACGGGTGCCGTAGGCGCGGGTGAGGTGACCCAGCCCGTGCCGGGAGAAGTCGTCGAGCCGGCCGGTGTCGGCGAACTCGCCCTGCAGGGGTGCGACCGCCTCGCCGTCCTCCTTCTCCCAGAACCCGACGAGCTGCGCGACCTTCTCCTCGATCGTCATACGAGCGAGCAGTTCCCGTACGCGCGTCTCGGTGTCGTGCCCGTCCGGCCGGTCGTGGTCCGAACCTGCCCGAGCCGGCCCGCCCACCACCGCGTGGACCTCTGTCATGGTGTGCCTTTCCACTGGTTGTGCTGGTACCGCTGCCGCTCAGCCCTTGACCGCGCCCTGGAGTCCGCCCACGATCTGCTTCTCCGCCAGGGTGAAGAACAGCAGCGCCGGCAACATCGCCAGCGACGTGAAGGCGAGGACGCCCGCGGTGTCCGTGGTGTACTGGCTGGAGAAGTTCTGCACGCCCAGCGGCAGGGTGTGCAGGTTGACGTCCCCGAGGACGAGCAGCGGCAGGAGGAACGCGTTCCAGCTCGCCACGAACGCGAGGATGCCGACGGTGACGACCGCGGGCCGCGACAGCGGCAGCACGATCCGCCAGAGGAAGCCGAGCCGGCCGGCGCCGTCGATGGCGGCCGCGTCCTCCAGCTCCCGCGGGATGGCCGTCAGGAACGGCCGCAGGATGACGATCGTGAGCGGCAGCGAGAAGGCCACCTGCGGCAGGATCACCGCGTAGTAGGAGTTGATCAGGTTCAGGTCGCGCAGCAGCAGGTACAGCGGCAGGATCGCCGCGCCGGCCGGGAACAGCAGGCCGAGGGTGAAGAAGGTGTAGAGCCCTTCGCGGCCCCGGAACGTGTACCGGGCGAGCACGAACGCGGCGGCCATGCCGAGCACCACCACACCGAGCGTGGTGCCCAGCGCCACCACAGCGCTGTTGAACGCCTGCTTCCAGAAGTCGCTCTGCGTCAGCACCCGGTAGTAGTTGTCCCAGACCCACGGGTCCGGCAGGCCGGCCGGGTCGTTCACGATCTGCGGCGTGCTGCGGAAACCGCCGACGATGACGTACACGACGGGTGCGATCGACACGGCCGCGATCGCGAGTGCCAGCGCGTACGTCAGCGGCGTGCTCCACTGCACCGGCCGGCGCTCGGCCGAGGGGACGGATACGGAGTTCACGGCCACTGTCACTTCCCCTTCCGGGTGATGGCGCCCTCGATGTCGCGGTTGAGCAGGAAACGCTGGAACAGCAGCGCCGCGACGAACGAGATGACGAACAGGATCACGGCGACCGCGTTGCCGTAGCCCCAGAGCCGGGCGAAGAAGCCGTTGTCCACCATGTAGGTCGCCATGGTGGCCGAGGCGCCGAGTGACCGCACCGCGGGCACCGAGGTCACCCAGATCATGTCGAAGACCTGCAACGAGCCGATCATCGACAGGAACATCCAGATCCGGATGGTGGGGCCGAGCAGCGGCAGCGTGACGTGGCGCTGAATCTGCCACCAGCTCGCGCCGTCGATCTCGGCGGCCTCGTTCAGCTCCGGCGGCACGTTCGACAGGCCGGCGAGCAGCAGGATGATGGCGAAGCCGACGTACTTCCAGGTGAGGATGAACAGCAGCGTCCAGATCACCACGTCCAGGTCGGCCAGCCACGCCTGCACGAGGCCGCCCAGCCCCACCGACCGCAGCAGCGCGTCGAGCGTGCCTCCGTCGGTCAGGATCAGCTTCCACATGATGCCGACGGTGACCTCGGCCAGCACGTACGGCACGAACATCAGCAGGCGGAACGCCGAGCGCCCGCGGAAGCGGCGGTTGAGCAGCAGGGCGATGCCGAGCGCGACCGGCCCCTGGATGAGCAGCGACCCGAAGACGATGATCGCGTTGTTGCGCAACGCGTCGAGGAAGATCGGGTCCTGGAACGCGAGCGTGTAGTTGCGGAAACCGACGTACTCGGTGGGCGGGCCGACCCCGCGCCAGCGGAACAGGCTGTAGTAGAACGCGAAGCCCATCGGCACCAGCACGAAGAGCACGTAGATGAGGACCGCCGGCGTGGTCAGCCCGATGATCTCGTACCACTTGCGGCGGGTCTCGGCGCGGCGTGAGGCGGCTCGGGCGCCGGACCGGAGGCCCGCCGGCGGCGTGGTCACGCCGCCGGCGGGCATACGGGTCTGCGATGCGGACGTCACTTGCTTGCGGCCGCCTTCATGGCCGAGACAACCTTCTCAGGTGTCCCGTTGCCGGCGAAGATCGCGACGATCGCGTCGTTCATCGCGTTGCCGACGGTGCTGCCGAAGGCCGTGTCGAGCCAGAGCTGCACGTAGGTGGCCGAGGAGGTGGACTCCAGGATGGACTTCAGGGCCGGGTCGGTCACGCCGTCCGCCGCGCCCTTGGCGACCGGCAGGCCGGTGCCGGTGGCGGCGTAGCCCTTCTGCACCTCGGGACTGACGAGGTACTTGAGGAACTCGACGCACTCGGCCGGGGCGTTCTTGGAGCAGGCGAACCCGTCGCCGCCGCCGAGGGCGGCCTTCGGGTCACCGGCGGAGCCGGAGATCGCCGGCACCGGGAACCAGCCGAGGAACTTGCCCAGGGCCGCCTTGTCCGTGGCGACGGTGTCCAGGGTGCCCCGGTTCCAGTCGCCCATCAGCTCCATCGCGGCCTTGCCGTTGGCGAGCAGACCGTTGGCGCTGGTCGGGTCGTTCTGGCCCGGCGTGGCGATGAAGTTGTTCTGGAACGGCTTGGTGTCGATGAAGGCCTTCAGGTCCTGGCCCGCCTTGACGAAGCACGGGTCGTCGAAGGTCCGGTCCTTCGTCGCCTTCTTCAGCGTGTCGACCGAGCAGGCACGCAGCGCGTAGTTGTACCACCAGTGCGCGGCGGGCCACTTGTCACCGGCGCCGAGGGCGATCGGGACGACGTTGATGGCCTTGAGCTTGGTGACAGCGGCGTTGAGTTCCTCGAAGGTGGTCGGCGGCGCCGCGATGCCCGCCTTCGCGAACATGTCCTTGTTGTACCAGACGCCCTCGATGCCCATCCGGTACGGCAGGCCGTACTGCTTGCCTTCCACCTGCCAGATCTCGGCGGCGTTGCCGATGTCGGCCACCTCGCCCTTCACCTGGTCGGTGATGTCCTTGAGGTAGTCGGCCTCGACCTGCTCGCGCATCTCGCCGCCGCCCCACGCCTGGAAGATGTCCGGCGGGTCGTTGCTCAGCAGCGCGGCGGGGAGCCGGGTGCGCTGGAGCTGGTTCGTCTCGATCGCCTCGATCTCGATCTTGACGGTCGGATGGGCCGCGGAGAAGTCCTTTGCGACCTTCTCCCAGTACGTCTTGCCGGGCCCGTCCTGGGAGGCGTTGTGCCACCAGGTCAGCGTCACCGGGTTCTTGTACAGCTCGCTCTCGGCCGCCTTCTCGTCGTCGCCACCACCGCTGCACGCGGAGGCCAGCAGAGCGCTTGTCACAAACAGTGCCAGGACGGCACCAGCACGGCGCTTCATCGTCATAGATGTCTCCTCGACCACTCAGCCGGGTTACCTGCCGGGGAGTTTTACAGGGCTGTAACGTGAAGTCAATCGGTATCGATAACGTTTTCGACATCGTCTTCGATCCACCGGGAAGGCCCTCTATCATCGTCGGCGTGGTGTTCCCCCAGCGCGTCAAGATGTCGGACGTGGCACGTACGGCCGGCGTCTCGGTGGCAACTGTATCCAAGGTTGTCAATGGAAGGTACGGCGTCGCGCAGGCCACCGTCGAGCGCGTCCAGGAGGTCATCCGCGAGCTGGGGTACGAGGCCAGCCTGGGCGCGCAGAGCCTGCGCAGCCACCGTACGAACGTGCTGGGCATCCTGGTCGCCGAGTTCGAGCCGTTCTCCACGGAGCTGCTGAAGGGCGCGTCCCGGGAGGTCGCCGGCAGCGGGTACCAACTGCTCGCCTACTCCAGCGGGGACGGCGAGGGCGCGGCCATCGGATGGGAGCGGCGCTCGCTGGCCCGGCTCTCCGGCACGCTGATCGACGGTGCGGTGATCGTGACGCCGACGGTGGTCGAGACCAAGCACGGCTTCCACGTGGTGGCCGTCGACCCGCACACCGGCCCGTCCGGCCTGCCCACAGTCGACTCCGACAACTTCGCCGGCGCGGTGCTGGCCACCGACCACCTGCTGTCGCTGGGGCACCGGCGGATCGCGCACATCAGCGGCCGGCCCGACCTGGAGTCGGCCCGGCTGCGGGACGCCGGGTTCCGCAAGGCGATGGCCGACGCGGGCGTGCCGGTGGACGAGCGGCTCGTGCGGGTGGGCGGGTTCCGCACCGAGACCGCCGCCAGCACCGCCGCCGAACTGCTCGCGCTCCCCGACCGGCCGACCGCGATCTTCGCCGGCAACGACCTCTCGGCCATCTCCACGGTGGACGTCGCCCGCGGCCTCGGCCTGCGCGTGCCGGACGACCTGTCGGTCATCGGCTTCGACAACATCCCCGAGTCGGCGCTGGTCGACCCGCCACTCACCACGATCCGGCAGCCGCTGCAACGCATGGGCGCCGAATCGCTGCGCCTGCTGATCGACCTGATCGCCGGCGTGGAGCGGGACACGCACATCCAGCTCCCCACCGAGCTGGTCGTCCGGGCCTCCTGCTGCCCGCTGCGCTGACCCGCCATCTCACCCGCACGGCCCAGGTGATTGACGGGCGGCTATCGGCGTCCGTAATGTTTCGGGCTACTTCCGGAAGGTAGACCGGAAGTTTCGGAAGCCGCTTCGTCCACCCGGGCGCCCGCCGATCCGTTCCACGGCGCGGCGTCCCCGGCACCGTCACCGCCGGCCCCCGGCCGCGCGCACCCTCCCGAGAGGAACGACAATGAAGCTGAGACGCTGGCTCGCCGCCGGCGCCGTCGCCGTCGCGACCGCCACCGCCCTCAACGTCGTACCCGCGACAGCCGGACGACCGTACGATCCGACCGCGCAAAGCCTGCGTGACCTGGCCAAGCGCCACGGCCTGTACGTGGGCACCGCGGTGGACATGGCCGCCCTCAACGACGCCGCCGAGCCGCGCTACCGCGAGCTGGCCGCGTCCGAGTTCTCCACCGTCACCGCCGAGAACGTGATGAAGTGGGAGAGCCTGGAGCCCACCCGGGGCACCTACAACTGGGGCCCGGCCGACGAGCTGATCGAGTTCGCCCGTAAGAACAACCAGCGGGTCCGGGGCCACGTGCTGGTCTGGCACAACCAGTTGCCCGCGTGGCTGACCAGCGGCGTCGCGGACGGCTCGATCAGCAAGGCCGAGCTGCGCCAGATCCTGCGCAACCACATCACCGCGGTGGTCACCCACTTCAAGGGCAAGATCTGGCAGTGGGACGTGGTGAACGAGGCGGTCAGCGACCCCTGGGACACCCCCTCCACCCTGCACTACAAGGGGTTCTGGGCGCAGAACCTGGGCCCCGGCTACATCGCCGACGCGTTCCGCTGGGCCCGCGCCGCCGATCCGAAGGCGCTGCTGTTCTACAACGACTACAACATCGAGGCGTTCGGCTCCGGCAACCCGGCCGACGACAAGACGCAGTTCGTCTACGACATGGCCCGTGAGCTGCGGGCCAAGGGCGTGCCGATCGACGGCGTGGGCGCACAGGGCCACCTGGGCACCCAGTACGGCAACTTCAGCACGCTCCAGGTGGCCGCGGCCCTGCGCAAGTTCGCCGGGCTCGGGCTGGCCACGGCCCTCACCGAGGTGGACGTGCGCAGCCAGATCACCGAGGGGGTGGAGGCCGGCGACTCCGCCGAGATCAACCCGAGGTTGCAGGCGTCCGCGGCGAACTTCAGCGTGCTGATGCAGGCCTGCCTGGCCGAGCGGCACTGCCTGTCGTTCACCCTCTGGGGCTTCACCGACAAGCACTCCTGGGTGCCCGGGGCGTTCTCCGACCCGCCGGAGGGCCTGGCCACCGTCTACGACGAGAACTACCAGCCGAAGCGGGCGTACCACGAACTGAAGGCTGACCTGATCTTCTCCGGTCCGCCCTACGTGCTGCCGCGCGTCCCGCAGCACCCGCGCCGCTGACCCTCACACGGCGGGGCCTGGCCTTCGGGCCGGCCCCGCCGTCGCGGTGTGCCACGGCGGTACGCGCTCACGCCGCCCGGCGCCGGCCCAGTTCCGACTCCAGCCGTCCGATGAGCGTCTTTCGGGCCTTGCCGCCGCGCTCCCGGCGCAGCGCCGCGTCGAGCTGCCGGGTGCCGAGGTCGCGGACCAGCTTGACCGCCTCGGTCACCGGCAACTCGTTGATCTGCCCGGCGGCCGTGGCGTCCCGGCGGGCCCGCTTCGCCGGGCCGGTGTTCGGCACGTACTGGCGGCCGGAGCGCGACGCGCGGCGCTTGCGGGTGTCGGTGGCGCGCCGTTCGGTCTCCGACAGTTCCTCCCACGCCTGTTTGGGCAGGTAACGGCGCGTTTCGCCGCCGTTGCGGGCGCGCGTGTCACCGCTGCGGGTCTGCCATTTCTCGCCGCTCCAGCGCTGCAGCGAGCGCTGTCGTGCGTCCTTCGGGCCCTCGAATCCCCCGCCGGCCTTCTTGTACTCGTTCGTCAGCAACTGCGACTTGCGGGCCGACCACTGCCCCGGCCGGCCACCCCTGTCGGAGGCGCGGATCTCGGCCTTGAGGCGCTCCCGCAGTTCCGGCTCGGTGTACTTCGCCATGACGCAGCGTTACCCGGACCGGCGGCGGCCATGCCGGTCAGCGAGGCGCGGGCCGATAGACCAGATCCATCCTGTCGGTGCGGCCGGACCAGTCCAGTCGCAGCCGCCAGCATCCGGCGGCCGGCAGGTCGACGATGGACGGGCCGGGCCCGCCGTCGACCTCCCGGACGACAGGGGTGTCGGTCCCGTCCCGCGTGGCGGTGATCACCAAGGGGGTCCGCGGTGCCGGCTCGGACCGGCCGGGCTCAGGGCGGGCCACCCAGAGGATCTTGTTGTTCGCGCCGTCGTCGCGCGCGTACGCCAGCGGGTACGCGAACAGGATCGCCACGATGTCGCCGCTGGTGCCGAGGACGTGCCGCACGCGGGTGTCGCCGGTGAACCCGGCGTCTGCCCAGTCCGGCAGCCGGCCGGTCTCCAGCCGTTCGGCGCAGGCCGCCGGCACGGCCGGTTCGGTGGCAGGCGTGGTGGCCGGGACCGTGCCCGGCGCGCCGGCCGGGACCGCGGCCGGGCCACTGCAACCGGCCAGCAGCAGGACCGGCACCAGCAGGACACTTCTCGGAACGGACATCCGGGCCTCCCCCGTCGACGACTCTCGCCTTCAGGACACCGCCCGGCGCCCCGAGGTTCCCGCCGCGCTCACTCCAGCGAGGACGCGACCTCCAGCGCCTGCTCACGGGTAAGGTCTCCCTCCAGCCGGTAGCTCACCCCGGCCCGCTCCCAGATAAGCGTCGCGGCGGACAACCGCGCGGTGGCGACCCGTTCCGTCCCCGACCGGTCCACGTACGCCAGCGCGTGCGGACCACCGACCCAGATCGCGAACTCGCCGCCGACCTGGGTGGGCGTCACGTCCGCCCCGAGGGACCGCTTGTGGAACACGATGTCGAGCGAGCCGTCGAAGGCGTCCAGCCGGACCGTCCCGCCCCGGTAGAGCAGGCTGGCGACCCGGTGGGCGCCGGTGCCGTCCGGATCGGCGACGAGCACCCGTTCCGGCGCGCCGAGCCGGGCCGGCACCCGGATCGGGAAGCGCACCTGCCGCTGCGCCTCGGCCAGGGCGACCTCGTGCTGCGCGGGCAGCGGCGAGGGCGTACCCGTCGGTGACGGCGCGGGGGCGGTGTCGATGGTGACTCCGGAGAACCGCAGCAGCCCGGTCACCGCGTCGGCGATCGCGGCCCGCCCCGGCGGCAACGCCGCCACGAGCAGCGCGGCGAGGGCGGCGGCCAGCATGTGCCGCCACCGGCGGCGGGGCGCGGGCGCGTCGAGGCGGGCCCGGACCCGGGCGGTGACATCCGGTGTCCGCGCCGGCTCCAGCCAGGCGGTCAGCTCCCGCAACTCCCGTTCCAGGTCATCCACGGTGCGCCACCTCCCGGTCCAGCAGGGCACGAAGCTTCGCCAAGGCCCGGTGGGCCCGGGACTTCGCGGTGCCCCGGGGCACCCCGAGCACTGTGGCTGTCTCGTCCTCGCCGAGGTCGAGCAGGTAACGGCAGACGATCACCTCGCGGTCGCGAACGGGCAGCCGCCGCAGCGCCCTCACCAGCTCCGTCCGGCGCTCGGCCGCCAGCACGGCGTCGAGCCCGTCGGGCACGGTGGCCGCCACGCCCCGATCTGCCGCCGCGCGCAGCGTCAGCCCGTCCCGCCGGGTACGCGTCCGGTGCAGGTTCCGGGTCTCGTTGGCGACGATCGCGAGCAGCCAGGACCGGAACGACGCCTCGGCCCGGTAGCGGGACAGTTTTCGGTACGCCTTCACGAACGCCTCCTGGACCACGTCCTCGGCGTCCGGCCCGGCGCCGAGCAGCACCGCCGTCCGGTACGCGGACGCGGTGTGCCGGGCGACCAGGGCGTCGTACGCCTCCCGGTCGCCGGCGCGTACGCGGGTGACGAGCTCGTCGTCGTCCAGGGCAGCCTCCGCCGTCGGTCCGTATTCATGACACCGCCCGGGGCGGCCGGGTTCCATCCGGCGTTTGACCGGGTGCCGGGCCGGAAAGAGTGGCGGGATGAGCTGGGCGAGAAGAGCCGTACCCGCAGCCGTCACCGCCGTCGCCGCGCTGGCGGCGCGGGACCTGCTGCAACGCGACCACGCGCTGCGCCGCAACTTCCCGGTGCTGGGCCGCGCCCGGTACCTGCTCGAGTCGATCGGCCCGGAGCTGCGGCAGTACATCGTGGCCGGCAACGACGAGGAGCGGCCGTTCACCCGCGACCAGCGCCGCTGGGTGTACGCCTCGGCCAAGCAGGAGAACAACTACTTCGGGTTCGGCACCGACAACGACATCGAGCACACCTCCGGCTATCCGATCATCAAGCACCGCACGTTCGGCCGGGCGGTCCCGCCGTCGGCGCCGGCCGCCGGGCACGACGTGACACTGCCCTGCGCGAAGGTGCTCGGCGCGGCGCGCGGCCGGGCGCGCGCGTTCCGGCCGCAGTCGGTGGTGAACATCTCCGGGATGAGCTTCGGTTCGCTGTCCGGCAACGCGGTGGAGGCGCTGAACCGGGGCGCGGCGCTGGCCGGCTGTCTGCACAACACCGGCGAGGGCGGGCTGTCGCCGTACCACCGCAACGGCGGTGAGCTGGTCTTCCAGCTCGGCACCGCGTACTTCGGCTGCCGGGACGAGCAGGGCCGGTTCAGCCTGGAACGGCTCAAGGACCTCGTCGCGGCCGAGCCGGTACGGGCGCTGGAGATCAAGCTGAGCCAGGGCGCCAAACCGAGCCTGGGCGGCCTGCTGCCGGCGGCGAAGGTCTCCGCCGAGATCGCCGCCACCCGGGGCATCCCGGCCGGACGCGACTGCGTCAGCCCGTCCCGGCACGCCGAGTTCTCCGACTGCGACAGCCTGCTGGACTGGGTGGAGCTGCTCGCCGCCGAGACCGGCCTGCCGGTCGGCATCAAGTCCGCGGTCGGCGACCTGGGGTTCTGGGAGGAGCTGACCACGCTGATGCGCGACACCGGCCGGGGCGTGGACTTCGTGACCGTCGACGGCGGCGAGGGCGGCACCGGCGCCGCGCCGCTGATCTTCAGCGACTCGGTCTCGCTGCCCTTCCAGCAGGGCTTCTCCCGGGTCTACCGGACCTTCGCCGAACGCGACCTGCACGAGCAGGTGGTGTTCGTCGGCGCCGGCAAGCTCGGCCTGCCGGACAACGCGGTGGTGGCGTTCGCGCTCGGCGCCGACATGGTCAACGTCGGGCGGGAGGCGATGCTGGCGATCGGCTGCATCCAGGCGCAGAAGTGCCACACCGACACCTGCCCGACCGGCGTCGCCACGCAGAACGCCTGGCTGGCCCGGGGCCTGGACCCGGCCCGCAAGTCGGTGCGGGCCGCGAACTACATCCGTACGCTGCGCCGCGACCTGGTCAAGGTGGCCGAGGCGTGCGGCGTGGAGCATCCCGGGCTGATCGGCACCGACGCCGTGGAGATCCTCGACGGCCGGACCTCCTCGACCCCGCTGGACCGGGCGTTCGGCTACCGGCCGGAGTGGGGGATGCCGTCGGCAGCGGACCGGGCGGAGATCGTGCGGCTGATGACGGCCGAGGCGCCGCAGGGCGGCAGCGTGCCGCCCTCCCCCACCGCGGTCGGCTAGCCCGGGCAGCGGAAACCCGGTCGGCCGCCGCACCGCCGCGGCGTACAGTCCGCCGCATGGCTGTCGACACGAGGCCGGCGGTGCGCGCCGGCCGATTCCGGCTGCTCCCGCTGGGTGTGGTGTTCCTGACCGTCGGTCTGTCCACCGCCGTGGTGCTGCCGTTCCTGTCGCTGTTCCTCGACCGGGAGGTCCACGCCAGTCCGTTACGGGTGACCGTGTTCCTGGTCGTCGCCCCGCTGTCCGGGGTGGTCGCCTCCGCGCTGATCGGCCGGCTGTCGGACCGCCGGCCGATCCGGCGCGCGCTGCTGGTCGGCGCCGCGCTGGCCGGCGTGGTCGGCGCGGGCCTGACCGCGTACGTCCGCGACTACTGGATCCTGCTGGGGCTGACCGCGACCGCCACGGCACTGGCGAACTCGCTGTTCCCGCAGTCGTTCGCGTACACCCGGGCGCTGTTCGACAGGGACGATCCGGCGCGGGCCGCGTTCGGCGTCAGCCTCATGCGTACCGTGTTCTCGCTGGCCTGGGTGGCCGGGCCGGCGCTGGCCGCGGTGCTGCTCGACGTCGGCGGCTTCCGCCTGGTGTACGGCATGGCCGCCGTCATGTACGCGCTGGCCGCGCTGGTGGCCGCGTTCCGGCTGGAGGAGCTGCCGACGCGGCCGGTCGCGGGCGATCCGGACGGCGCCGCGCCCGGCCCACCCGGCGCGTCCCGGCTGCGGCTGGCGCTGACGGCGCTCACGTTCGTCCTGCTCCAGTGCCCGCTGACGGTCGGCGTGCAGGCGATGCCGCTGTTCATCGACACCGAACTGAACGACGACCCCTCCCGCGCCGGGCTGGTACTGGGCCTGTGCGCGGCGCTGGAGATCCCGCTGATCCTCGGGCTGGGCGCGCTGACCGCGCGGGTCCGGCTGCGGCCGCTGGTCCTGGTCGGCGGCGCCTGCGGGGTCGCCTACTACGCGACCGCCGCAGTGGCACCGGGCGTCACGGTTCTGCTGCTCATACAGCCGGTGAACGCGCTGTTCATCGCCGCGGTGTCCGGCGTCGGCATCGCCTACGTGCAGGATCTGCTGCCGGGCGAGCCGGGCCGGGCCACCACGCTGTTCACCAACACGTTCCCGATCGGCGCCATGCTCGCCGGGCCGCTGCTCGGGCTCTCCGCGCAGATCGGCTACCGGTGGGCGTACGGCATGGCCACCGCGCTGTGCGCGGCCGGGCTGCTGGTGCTGCTGCTGACCCGGCCGGCACCCCGGACCTGACCGGCGCGCGCCGTCAGCGCCGCCGCACCAGCACCACGTGGTCGATCAGCTCGCCGGTCTGCCCGTCCGGGCCGGTGGCGGTGCGGCGTGCCGCGCCCAGCCGCTCGACGTCCCAGCCGTCCGGGTCGAGGGCCACGGCGGCCAGGATCTCCTCCGGTTCGGCGAACCGGTGGTGGCCGGTGTCGGGCCCGGCCCAGGGCGGCGGCGCGCCGTGCTCGACGACGAGCAGCCGGCCGCCGGGCGCGACCGCCTCGGCCGCCGGGGGCAGCACCCTCTCCCGGGGCAGGACCAGCGGCGACTGGAAGAACTGCGCGGACACCAGGTCGTACCGGCCGGGCGGGAAGCCCTGGGTGAGGTCGTGCCGGACGGTGGTGATCCGCTCCGCCACCCCGGCCCGTTCGGCCTCCACGGCGAGGCGGTCCAGCGCGACCGACGAGATGTCCACGGCGGTGACCCGCCAGCCCTTCGACGCGAGCCACACCGCGTCGCCGCCCTCACCACTGCCCAGGTCGAGCACGGTGCCCGGGGGCAGCGTGCCGGCCACCTCGGCCAGGACCGGGTTCACCCGGCCGCTCCAGATCCGGTCCCGCTCGCCGTACCGCTCGTCCCAGAACCGGGCCGCGTCGGTGTCCGCCGGGTGCTCGTGGTGGTGGTGGTGCCCCGTCATGTCCGCCTCCTCGCCGCCGGGCGTCTCCCGGCCGGCCTCCGCGAATCGTGCGCCGCCGCCGGCCGGACAGCAAGCAACCTTGCCGTTCCGGCAAACGCGGACACCGGACGAGCGGGGGGGGTGGCAGCCGGCCGGACGCCGCGCTACCGTCGAGAGCAGATACCCCCGGGGGTATACCCGATCCGGAAGGAGAACGCCCATGCGCGAGGTCGACCTGACCACGTTCGCCACCGCCCACGCGGACGGGGCGACGGTCATCGACGTCCGGGAGACCACCGAATACCTCGGCGGTCACGTCCCCGGTGCCCGCTGTGTGCCGCTCGGTCACCTGGCCACCCAGATGTCGCAGGTGCCCCGGACGGGCGCCGTCTACGTGATCTGCGAGGCCGGCGGGCGCAGCCGGGTCGGGGCGGAGCTGCTCGAACGCGCCGGCCTCACCGCCCTGTCGGTGACCGGCGGCACCTCGGCCTGGGTGCGCTCGGGCCGCCCGGTGACAGCCGGCAGCCGGCCGTGACCAGCCGGCCGGAGACGGCTGCCGGTCCGCGTACCGGCTTCCTGCGCCGCCTGTTCGGCCCCCGCGTCGCCCGGGTCACCCCGGCCGAGGCGGCGACGCTGTCCGGCGCGGGCGCGCTGCTGCTCGACGTCCGGGAACCCGCCGAGTGGCAGGCCGGACACGCGCCGGGCGCCCGGCACATCCCGCTCGGCCAGCTCGCGGACCGGCTGTCCGAGGTGCCGGCGAACCGGCCCGTGGTGACCGTCTGCCGGTCCGGCGCGCGGTCGCGGCGGGCGGCCAAGCTGCTCGTCGCGGCGGGTCACGAGGTACACGACCTGACCGGCGGGATGCGGGCGTGGGCAAGCGCCGGACTGGCGGTACAGGCCAAGGGCGGCAGGCCGGGCCGGGTGGCCTGAGCAGACCCGCCTCATCACCAGACAAAGGAGCACGGCCGATGTTGTTCACCCAGTACTACCTCGACTGCCTGTCCCAGGCGTCGTACCTGATCGCCGACGAGCGCACCGGGCGGGCCGTGCTCGTCGACCCGCGCCGGGACATCGACGAGTACCTCACCGACGCGAAGGCACGCGGCCTGACGATCGAGGGCGTCGTCAACACCCACTTCCACGCCGACTTCCTCGCCGGCCACCTCGAGGTGGCCGCCGCCACCGGCGCGTGGATCGGCTACGGGCACCGGGCCGAGACCGAGTACCCGAGCCGCAAGCTCACCGACGGCGAACGGATCAGCCTCGGCGACGTCACCCTGGAGATCATGGAGACTCCGGGCCACACGCCGGAGTCGATCAGCATCCTGGTCTACGAGCGGGCCGCCGACCCGGTCCCGTACGGCGTGCTGACCGGCGACGCGCTGTTCATCGGCGACGTGGGCCGGCCCGACCTGCTCGCGTCGTTCGGCGTGACCGCCGAGGACCTCGGCCGGATGCTCTACGACAGCGTGCAGCGCAAGCTGATGGGCCTGCCCGACGAGGTGCGCGTCTTCCCCGCCCACGGCGCCGGCTCGGCCTGCGGCAAGAACCTGTCCACCGAACGGCAGTCCACCATCGGCGAGCAGCGCCGCACCAACTACGCCTGCGCGCCGATGAGCGAGGAGCGCTTCCTCGCCCTGGTCACCGGCGGACAGCCGGCCGCGCCCGGCTACTTCGCCTTCGACGCGGTGCTCAACCGCAAGGCGCGTGAGCTGTTCGACCACGCCCGGCCGGCCCGCCCTCTCACCCCGGCCGAGTTCCTGGCCGCCCGGACCGACGGCGCCGTCGTGGTCGACGCCCGCGACCCGCAGGAGTACGCCACCGGGCACCTGCGCGGCGCACTGAACGTCCCGGCCGACGGCCGGTTCGCCGAGACCGCCGGCAGTGTCGTCGCGCCCGACCGGCCGGTGCTCGTGGTGGCGCCGCAGGACCGGGAGGAGGAGATCGTCGTCCGCCTCGCCCGGATCGGCTTCGACCGCGTCATCGGCTACCTGCGCGAGCCCGAGAGCGCCTTCCTGGAGATGGCCGCCGAGATGACCCGGGCCAGCCGGGTCACCGCCACCGAGCTGCGCGCGGCCCTCGACGGTCCGGACACGCCGCTGGTGCTCGACGTACGCAACGCCGGCGAGCGGGAGCAGGGCGCCGTGGACGGCTCGCTGCACATCCCGCTGGCCGAACTGACCCGCCGCATCGACGAGGTGCCCGCCGGCCGGCCCGTCGTGGTGCACTGCGCCGGCGGGTACCGCTCGTCGGTCGCCGCCAGCCTGCTGCGCGCCGCCGGTCACGCCGACGTGTCCGACCTGCTCGGCGGGTACGGCGCCTGGCAGGGCCTGCACGCCGCGGTCTGACCCCGGGGCGTCCGGGCCGGGTGTGCGAGCGCCCGGCTCGGACGCCTCCGATCGCGCAGCCAGGATTAGCACTCCCCTCGCATGGGCAGACATTTGTCATCAGGCATGCGAACGAGGGAGTTGACGGCATGGCGAAGGGCGACATCGACACCTACCAGCAGGACGGGCAGTGGAAGAACCGCCCGGAGGGCAACGAGCGCGCGACCAGCCGGCACGACACCAAGGCGGAGGCCGAGGCGGCGGGCCGGGAGATGGCCGTCGAACGCGGCGCCGAGCACGTGATCAAGAAGCAGGACGGCACGATCGGCGAGAAGAACACGTACCCCCGCGAGCGCGACCCCCGGGACATCCCGGGCTGAGCCGCACCCCAACACCGCACGGCGCAAGACGGCGCCGGACCCGCTCGGGTCCGGCGCCGTTGGCGCATACCCGCCGGTAGTGAGCGGTTGGCTAAAAACTTTTGTTCGGTTCCCACAACGGTCCCCGCTCAGGCTTCGGCGGTTACGACATGGCGCGGCCCGCGCACAGGCGGAAGGGTGAGGCAAGCCGGAGGCATCGCCGCCGCCCGGCGCGCCACTGTGGGTCTACCGAAGGGGACGGTCACGTGTTCACCCGTGTCGCCATCGTCAACCGTGGTGAGGCCGCGATGCGGCTCATCCACGCGATCCGGGAACTGGCCGCGGAGACCGGCAGCCGGATCGAGACCGTCGCGCTGTACACCGACGTCGACCGTACCGCCACCTTCGTCCGCGAGGCGGACATCGCCTACGACCTCGGCCCCGCGTCGGCCCGCCCGTACCTCGATCTGAAGGCCCTGGAGCGCGCGCTGGTCGAGACCGGCGCGGACGCCGCGTGGGTGGGCTGGGGTTTCGTGGCCGAGGACCCGGCGTTCGCCGAGCTGTGCGAGAAGATCGGCGTGACGTTCGTCGGGCCGAGCCCGGACGCCATGCGCAAGCTCGGCGACAAGATCGGCGCGAAGCTGATCGCCGAGGAGGTCGGCGTGCCGGTCGCGCCGTGGAGCCGCGGCGCGGTGGAGAGCCTGGAGGACGCGCTGCGCGCGGCCGCCTCGATCGGCTACCCGCTGATGCTCAAGGCGACAGCCGGTGGTGGCGGGCGCGGCATCCGGGTGATCCGCAGCGACGCCGAGCTGGCCGACGCCTACGAGCGCACCAGCCAGGAGGCGGCGCGGGCGTTCGGCAGCGGCGTGGTGTTCCTGGAGCGCCTGGTCACCGGCGCCCGGCACGTCGAGGTCCAGGTGATCGCCGACGGCCAGGGCACCGCGTGGGCGCTCGGCGTACGGGACTGCTCCGTGCAGCGGCGCAACCAGAAGGTGATCGAGGAGTCCGCGTCGCCGGTGCTGAGCCCGGAGCAGACCGCGGAGCTGAAGGAGTCCGCGGAGCGGCTGGCGATCGCCGTCGGCTATCGCGGCGCGGCCACTGTGGAGTTCCTCTACCACCCGGGCGACCGGCTGTTCGCGTTCCTGGAGGTGAACACGCGCCTTCAGGTCGAGCACCCGATCACCGAGTCGACCACCGGGTTCGACCTGGTCAAGGCCCAGTTGCACGTGGCCGGCGGCGGGCGGCTCACCGGTGAGCCGCCGGTCGAGCGCGGGCACGCGATCGAGGCGCGGCTCAACGCCGAGGACCCGGACCGCGACTTCGCGCCCTCCCCCGGCCGGATCACCCGGCTGGACCTGCCCGCCGGGCCGGGCATCCGGGTCGACACCGGGGTCAGCGAGGGCGACGTCATCCCGGCCGACTTCGACTCCATGATCGCGAAGATCATCGCGTACGGGCGGGACCGCGACGAGGCGCTGGGCCGCCTGCGCCGGGCCATGGCGAACACCACCGTGGTCATCGCCGGCGGCGCGACGAACAAGAGCTTCGTGCTCGACCTGCTCGATCAGCCCGAGGTGATCGACGCCAGCGCGGACACCGGCTGGATCGACCGGGTACGCGGCGAGGGCCGCCTGGTCACGCACCGGCACTCCGCCGTCGCGCTGGCCGCCGCCGCGATCGAGGCGTACGAGGAGGACGAGACCGCCGAACGGCAGCGGCTGCTGTCCACGGCGGCCGGTGGTCGCCCCCAGGTGCAGCACCGCAGCGGCCGGCCGCTGGACCTGAAGCTGCGCGGAGTGACCTACCGGATGCGGGTGGCCCGGGTCGGCGCGCACCGGTTCCGGGTCGGCGTCGAGGTCGGCGACGACGTGCGCACCGCCGACGTCGAGCTGGACCGCTTCGACCGGCACACCGGCCAGATCGCCGTCAACGGCGCCCGGTTCCGCCTGCTCACCGACACCCACGGCCCCGTCCACCTGGTCGAGGTGGACGGCGTGACGCACCGGATCAGCCGCGACGAGGGCGGCGTGCTGCGCTCCCCCATGCCGGCGCTCGTGGTCGCCACCCCGCTCGCGGTCGGCGCGGAGGTCGAGGCCGGGGCGCCGGTGCTGGTGCTGGAGGCGATGAAGATGGAGACGGTGCTGCGGGCGCCGTTCCGCGCCCGCCTCAAGGAGTCGTCGGTGGCGGTGGGCACCCAGGTGGAGGCCGGGGCGCCACTGCTGCGCCTGGAGCCGGTCGCGGAGTCCGACACCGAGGCCGCCGCCGGCCCGGCCGGGCCGACAGTGGAGCTGGACCTGCCCGTGGCGCCCGCGGACGTGCCGGCGCGGTCCCGGGCCGGACGCGGCCTGGAGGACCTGTGCGCGCTGCTGCTCGGCTACGACGTGGACCCGCACGACGAGCGCCGGGTGCTCGACGACTACCTGGACGCGCGGCGCGCGGCCACCGAGGCCGGGCACCGGCCGCTGGCCGAGGAACTGGACCTGGTCGACATCTTCGCCGACCTGGCCGAGCTGAGCCGCAACCGGCCCGGCGACGACGCACCGGGCGGGCACGCGCCCAGCGCCCGCGAGTACTTCCACACCTACCTGCAGAGCCTCGACGTCGAGCGGGCCGGTTCCCCGGAGTCGTTCCGGGCCCGCCTGGCCAAGGCGCTCGCCCACTACGGCGTCACCGAGCTGGACCGCTCCCCCGAGCTGGAGGCCGCGGTCTTCCGGATCTTCCTGGCCCAGCAGCGGGCCGCCGCTGACGCCACGGTGATCGCCGCGCTGCTGCGCTCCTGGCTGCGCGAGCCGCCGCCGGACGAGGCGCTGCGCGAGCCGGCCGGGCTGGCGCTGGAACGCCTCATCGCGGCCACCCAGGTCCGCTTCCCGGTGGTCGCCGACCTGGCCCGGGGCGTGGTGTTCGCCTGGTTCGCCCAGCCGCTGCTGCGCCGCAACCGGGCCCGCGTCTACGCCCGGGTCCGCTCGCACCTGCGGCACCTCGACGCGCAGCCGGACGCGCCGGACCGCGCCGAGCGGATCGCCGAGATGGTGCGCAGCACCGAGCCGCTGGTCCGGCTGCTCGGCCAGCGTCTGGTCCGCAACCACCCGGACAACGGGACCATGCTGGAGGTGCTCACCCGCCGGTACTACGGCAACAAGGCGCTCATCGAGGTCGGCACCCGCACCGCCGAGGGCTGCACGTTCGTGGTGGCCGGGCGGACCGGGTCGGACGTGATCTCGGCCGCCGTACGCTTCGACGCGCTCGGCGACGCGCTGCGCGGGCTGGCCGAGGTGGCCCGGGACTGCGAGGCCGTCGACGCGGACGTCTACCTGGCCTGGGAGAACCAGCCCGAGGACCTGGGCGCCACCGCCGCCGCGCTGCTGGAGGTGGTGAACGCGCACCCGCTGCCGCAGCAGGTACGCCGGCTCACCACCACAGTCGCCGGGCGGGCCGGCGCGGTGATGCACCACCACGTCACGTTCCGTCCGGCCGAGGGCGGCGGGATGGCCGAGGAGCGGCTGATCCGCGGCCTGCACCCGTACATCGCGCAGCGGATGCAGCTGGAGCGGCTGCGCGAGTTCGACCTGACCCGGCTGCCGTCGCTGGACGAGGAGGTCTACCTGTTCCAGGCGGTCGCCCGGCAGAATCCGTCCGACCAGCGGCTGGTGGCGTTCGCGCAGGTGCGTGACCTGACCGAGCTGCGGGAACAGGACGGCCGCCTGGTGGCGCTGCCGACCACCGAGGACGCGGTGGCGGCCTGCATCGACTCGATCCGCCGGGCGCGGTCGCGGCGGCCGTCGAAGTCGCGGTTCCCGACCAACCGGATCGTCATCTACGTGTGGCCGCCCAGCGAGCTGACCCGCGAGGAGATGGAACTGATCGCCGCGCGGGTACGCCCGACCACTGTGGGCGCCGAACTGGAGGAGATCCTGTTCATCGCCCGGCAGCGCGACCGCCGTACCGGGGAGCTCACCAAGGTCGGCGTGCGGATCACCTTCGACGTGACCGGGCACGCGCAACTGACAGTGGGCGAGCCGCCGGCCGAGCCGGTCGAGCCGCTGGACGAGTACCGGCTGAAGGTGCTGCGCGCGGCCGGGCGCAACACCGTCTACCCGTACGAGCTGACCGGCCTTCTGGGCGACTTCGTCGAGCACGACCTGGACGCGGAGAACGAACTGGTGCCGGTGGACCGGCCGAAGGGCCGCAACACCGCGGCGATCGTGGCCGGCGTGGTCACCACGCCCACGCCGCGGCATCCGCAGGGGGTGACCCGGGTGGTGCTGCTCGGCGACCCGACCAAGTCGCTCGGCGCGCTGTCCGAGCCGGAGTGCCGGCGGGTGATCGCCGCGCTGGACCTGGCGCAGCGGATGGGCGTGCCGCTGGAGTGGTACGCGCTGTCCGCCGGCGCCCGGATCTCGATGACCTCCGGCACGGAGAACATGGACTGGGTGGCCGCGGCGCTCAAGCGCATCGTCGAGTTCACCCAGGACGGCGGTGAGATCAACATCGTGGTGGCGGGCATCAACGTCGGCGCCCAGCCGTACTGGAACGCCGAGGCGACGATGCTCATGCACACCAAGGGCGTGCTGGTCATGACGCCCGACTCGGCGATGGTGCTCACCGGCAAGCAGTCGCTCGACTTCTCCGGCGGTGTCTCCGCCGAGGACAACTTCGGCATCGGCGGCTACGACCGGGTGATGGGCCCGAACGGGCAGGCGCAGTACTGGGCGCCGGACCTGCCGGCCGCGCGGGACGTGCTGATGGCGCACTACGACCACACGTACGTCGCGCCGGGCGAGGCCGCCCCGCGCCGGGCGGTCACGATGGACCCGGTGGACCGGGACATCTGCGGCTACCCGCACGCGGTGGCCGGCAGCGACTTCGCCACCGTCGGTGAGATCTTCTCCGCCACGGCGAACCCGGACCGCAAGAAGCCGTTCGACATCCGTTCCGTGATGCGGGCCCTCGCCGACCAGGACCACCCGGTGCTGGAGCGGTGGGCCGGCATGGCGGACGCGGAGACGGCGGTGGTGCAGGACGTGCACCTCGGCGGCATCCCGGTGTGCCTGCTCGGCATCGAGTCCCGCTCGGTGCCCCGGCGCGGCTTCCCGCCCACCGACGGCCCGGACACCTACACGGCGGGCACGCTCTTCCCGCGCTCGTCGAAGAAGGCCGCGCGGGCGATCAACGCGGCCAGCGGCAACCGGCCGCTGGTCGTGCTCGCCAACCTCTCCGGCTTCGACGGCTCACCCGAGTCGATGCGCAAGCTGCAACTGGAGTACGGCGCGGAGATCGGCCGGGCGATCGTCAACTTCCGCGGCCCGATCGTGTTCTGCGTGATCTCGCGCTACCACGGCGGCGCGTTCGTGGTCTTCTCCAAGGCGCTCAACCCGGACATGACCGTCCTGGCGATCGAGGGGTCGTTCGCCTCGGTGCTGGGCGGCGCGCCGGCTGCCGCCGTGGTGTTCGCCGGTGAGGTCGCCGCCCGCACCGCGGCCGACGTGCGGGTACGCGACCTGGAGGCCCGGGTCGCCGCCGCGGCCGGCACCGAGCGGGCGACCCTCACCGCCGAGCTGGACGAGCTGCGCGCGTCGGTGCGGGCGGAGAAGCTGGGCGAGGTGGCCGCCGAGTTCGACCGGGTGCACAGCATCCAGCGGGCCGTCGAGGTCGGGTCGGTCGACGCGGTCATCCGCGCGGCCGAGCTGCGTCCCCGCGTCATCGAGGCGATCGAGGCACGGCTGCGCTGACCCGTCGCGCCGCGGGACGGCGGGCGGACCCGAGGGTCCGCCCGCCGTTTCACGTGAGGCGATGCGCGACAGGTCACGCAATCCGGTAACGGGAACCGTGTTCGTCAGCTCGCCGCGCGCGGGTCAGGCGGCGCAGCGGTCGCAGGTGCCGAAGATCTCCAGGGTGTGCCCGACGTCGGTGAAGCCGTGCCGCGCGGCGACCTGGTCGGCCCACCGCTCCACGGCCGGGCCGGCCACCTCCACGGCCCGGCCGCAGCGGCGGCAGACCAGATGGTGGTGATGGCGGCTCTGGCTGCACCGCCGGTAGAGATGCTCGCCGCCGGGCAGCCGGGCCGAGTCGATCTCGCCGTTGTCGACGAGCATCTGCAGCGTCCGGTAGACGGTGGTGAGGCCGACCTTCGCCTGCCGCTGGACGAGCATCTGGTGCAGTTGCTGCGCGCTGTGGAAGCCGTCCAACTCCCGCAGTAGCGCCAGCACCTCGGCACGCTGACGGGTGTTGCGGGTCGCCCCGGTCGTCGCCTGGGTCACCGTCGCCTCCCTCGTCCGGGCGCCCGCCCGGCACCCTCGGCCGGCCGCGGCCGCACCCGGCGCGCCACGTGACACCCGGAACCATTATGCCTTCCGGGCGCACCGCCGAACCCGCTCGGCGACGGTCCACCGGGCCGGGGTGTGACGTGCCCGACGGCCCCGGCCGGAACTATCCGTGGCGCCGCGCCGACAAACGGTACGAACACCGGATCTTCGAGGGGAGGACGTCATGTCCAGCACCACCCGCCGCCGGTTCCAGCGCCCGGCGGCACTGATCGGCGCCGCCGTGCTCGCCGCCTCGATCACCGCCTGCGGGTCCTCGGACACGACGTCCGCCACCTCACCGGCCACCTCGGCGCCGGCCCCGGCGTCGGCGAGCGCCGCGGCGGGCGTGCTCACGGTCCGCGACCCGTGGGTGAAGGCCGCCGACAAGGGCATGACGGCAGCGTTCGCCACGATCGTCAACGACGGCGACACCGACGTCACGATCACCGGCGTGAGCACCGACGTGTCCCGGGCCGAGATCCACGAGATGGCCATGGCCGACGGGAAGATGACGATGCGGCAGAAGCAGGGCGGCGTCGTGGTCGCCGCCCGCTCCCAGGTCGCCCTGGAGCCCGGCGGCGACCACCTCATGCTGATGGACCTCACCCGGCCGGTGCGCGCCGGCGACCAGCTCGACGTCACGCTCACCTTCGCCGACGGCCGGACCCAGACGTTCACCGCCGTGGCGAAGCCGTTCACCGGCGCCCAGGAGAGCTACGCGCCCGGGCACGGCGCGAGCCCGGCGTCATGACCGGCACCGGCGCACCCGCCCGCCGGGTGAGCCGGCGTGGCCTGCTCACCGGCGGCGCGGCGGCCGCCGGGGGCACGCTGGCCGGCGCCGGCGCCCTCGCCGCCGTCCGCTCCCGCACTCCCGGGGTACGCCCCGGCGACGCCGTCCCGGTGGCCCGGGTCGGCGACACGGTCGAGCCGTTCCACGGTGCCCGGCAGTCCGGGGTCACCACCGATCCGCAGGCGCACGCGGCGTTCGTCGCGTTCACGCTGCGTCCCGGCACCGACCGGGCGGCGCTCGGCCGGATGCTGCGGCTGCTCTCCGACGACGCCGCCCGCCTGACCCAGGGCCGCCCGGCGCTGGCCGACACCGAGCCGGAGCTGAGCGTGCTGCCGGCCCGGCTGACGGTCACGTTCGGCTTCGGCCCCGGGCTGTACACCGCCGCCGGGCTCGACGACCGGCGGCCCGCCTCGGTGACCGAGCTGCCCGCGTTCGGCATCGACCGGCTGCAACCCCGCTGGTCCGGCGGGGACCTGCTGCTGCAGATCTGCGCCGACGACCCGCTCACCGTCGCCCACGCGCAGCGGGTCCTGGTCAAGGACAGCCGGCCGTTCGCCGTCGTCCGCTGGGTGCAGCAGGGCTTCCGGCGGGCGGCCGGGGCCGAGCCGGGGCGTACCCAGCGCAACCTGTTCGGGCAGCTCGACGGCACCGCCAACCCGAAGCCGGGCACACCCGCCGACAGCGCGGTGTGGGTGGGCGACGGGCCGGACTGGCTGCGGGACTCGACCACGCTGGTGGTGCGGCGGATCAGCATGAACCTGGAGACCTGGGACCTGTTGGGCCGCGCCGACCGGGAACTGGCCGTCGGGCGCCGTCTCGACACCGGCGCGCCGCTGACCGGCCGGGCCGAACACGACGAGCCGGACTTCGCCGCGCTCGGCCCGGACGGGCTCACGGTGATACCCGACTTCTCACACCTGACCCGCGCCCGCGTCACCGACGACCGGCAGAAGATCCTGCGCCGGCCCTACAACTACGACGGCGTGCCGACCCCCGAGGGGAACGCGGACAGCGGGCTCGTCTTCGCCGCGTACCAGGCCGACATCGCCCGGCAGTTCCTGCCCATCCAACGCCGGCTCGCCGAGCGCGACCTGCTCAACGAGTGGACCACCCCGATCGGCTCCGCCGTGTTCGCCGTACCGCCCGGCTGCCCCGAGGGCGGCTGGATCGGCCGGCAGCTGCTCGGCTGACCACCACAGGAAAGGCCCGTCATGCGTACCCGATCCGTCACCGCGCTGCTCGCCGCGGCCCTCACCGCGCTGCTGCTGGTCCCGGCCACACCCGCGGCGGCGCACAACTCGCTGCAGGAGGCCACCCCCGCGCGCGACGCCCGGCTCACCAGCGCGCCGACGCAGGTCACGCTGCGGTTCATGCAGCGCCTGAACCCGGCCTTCACCACCATCACGCTCAGCGACGCCGGGCAGCGCGCGGTGCCCACCGGCGCGCCGACTGTGGACGGCGTCACCGGCAGGGCCACGATCGACGAGCCGCTGGGCAACGGCACCTACACCGTCGCCTACCGGGTGGTCTCCCGCGACGGCCACCCGGTCCAGGGCTCGTACCGCTTCACGGTGGCAGACCCGGCCGCGCCCGAGACGTCGGCGCCCGCGTCGCCGTCGGCTCCCCCGTCGAGCGGCGCGGACGCCACGGCGGGCACCCCGGCGTCGGGCGGCCCGTCGGACGCGGGCCGGCCCGACGCCGCCGCTCCGCGTGCCGACGACGACGGCCCGCCGGCGGCGCTGCTCGCCGGCGGGGCGGTCGCCGGACTGGTCGTGATCGCCGGGATCGTGCTGCTCGTCGCGCGCCGGGGACGCGCTCGCTGACGCCGGTACGGCGGGCCGGACACGGGCGAGCGGGCAGGGCATGGGCGAGTGGACCTGGCCAGGACGAGCGGACCGGGCACGGGCGAGCGGCCGGGCCGCCGGTGGGAGGGCGACCGCCTCAGCGGGCGGGCGGCGGGCCGACGCTGCGGCGCCGCACCAGCGTCGGCGCGATCGTCTGCCGCAGCGGCCCGGCGCTCTGCGACTCGATCTGGGCCAGGAGCAGGTCGAGGCTCGCCGCGGCCACCGCGACGAAGTCCGGCCGCACCGTGGTCAGCGGCGGGATGAAGTACGCCGCCTCGGGCACGTCGTCGAACCCGACCACGCTGAGGTCGTCGGGGACGCGGCGGCCGTGTTCGTGCAGCGCCCGCAACACGCCCAGCGCCAGGTGGTCGTTGGCGGTGAAGACGGCGGTGACCTCCGGCATCCGGGCCAGCATCTGCCCGCACCGGTAGCCCGCCGCCGCCGACCAGTCCGCCGGGACCAGCGGCGGGATCTCGGCGCCGGCCTGCCGCAACGCCTCGCGCCAGCCCTCGATCCGGCCGGCGCTGTCGAACCAGTCCGACGGGCCGGACACGTGCCACACCGTGCGGTGCCCGGCGGCCAGCAGGTGCTCGGTGGCGGCCCGGGCGCCGGCGACCTGGTCGACGGTCACCAGCGGGATCGGGCTTCGCGGGTCGCCGTCGACGGTCACCAGCGGCACGTCCTGGGGCAGCCGTTCCAGCGCCTCACCGGCGGACTCGACCGGCGCGATCACCACGATGCCGGCGACCCGGTGCGCCAGGTGCCGTTCCACGGCCGCCGAGATGGAGCGGTGGTCGAGGTCGCGGACGCTGCCGATGCTCACCGCGAAACCGGCCTCGGCGGCGGTCTGCTCCAACGCGGCGAGCAGCGACGCCGGACCGTAGAGCGTGGTGTTCTGCGCGACCACGCCGATCACCTGGGATCGGCCGGTCACCAGCGCGCGGGCCGCGCGGTTGGGCCGGTAGCCGAGTTCGGTGATGGCGGCCTGCACCCGCAGGCGGGTCTGCTCACGCACGTTGGGGTGACCGTTGAGAACCCGGGAGACCGTCTGGTGTGAGACCCCGGCGAGGCGGGCCACGTCCGTCATCGCAGGACCGCGCACGGCCACCTCACTTTCGCCACTGCCCGCGGCCATACCCGGTCGATCTCGACCGGACCGGCCCGGGTGGCGACAGTCTACGCCAGCGGTCCCATCGGTATCGGCACCGCCGATCGACCGTTCCCACAGTGGCGCGGCGATATCGCGGAATCGATCGACGGCTCATTCCCTCCCGTCACGCAGCGGCACGAACAGGCAGTTCAGAGGCGGTGTATTCGGGCCCGGGGTGCGGCTTTTCCGGCGATTGCCGCAGCCGCACCCCGGGCTTTCGAAGATGTGTCAACGGTCGTGAATGGTGACCGTTGTCACGGTGTCGTCAGCGAGAACTGCCGCACCGTCACCGCGCCGCCCAGCGATTGGGTGGCGTAGTTGAAGAAGCCGAACCGGTAGCCCATGAAGAACTGCCACGCGTTGTTGAGCGTCAGCGCGTTGCCCAGCGATACGAAGTTCACCCCGTCGGTGCTGTAGGAGAACCGCGCCTGCCGACCCGAGCCGGGCCGGATGTCGGCGTTCGCCCGCAACCAGATCCGCCCGCCGGACACGGCAGCGCTGGCGATCTCCGTCCCGGCGCTCGTGGTGTTCCAGTTCGAGCCCATGGTCAGGCCGTTCGTCATCACCACCCGGGTCGCGCCGTTGTCCCGCCGTACGCCGATCCAGGCCGAGCTGTCCCGCAGCATCGCCAGGCCGGCCCGGTCACCGTCGCGCATGGTCGAGTAGTCCAGCTCGATCGTGCCGGTCGAGGTCGGACCCTGGATGCGGTGGGTGAGGGTGTTGCGGGCCCGGTACAGGTCGTTCGTGACGGTGGCGGTCTGCAGCCGCAGGCCGTTGTTAACCGACCACCTGCTGTTGTCCGGGTTGTGGTTCCACTCGTACTGCGGGCCGAGCGTGGTGCCGGAGAACGTGTCGGTGCCGGTGAGCGGCTTGACCGGGCGGGTCGGCAGCGGGTTGGGGTAGCTCGCGCCCCAGGCGCCGTTGACGGTCTGCACCTGCGGCCAGCCGTCGGCGGTCCAGGTGATCGGCGCCAGCGTCGGCATCCGCCCGCCCGGGTACGCGTCGGTGAACGCCATGTAGTACCAGGCGCCGGTCTGGGTCTGCACCAGCCCTCCCTGGTGCGGCACGCCGCCGCCGGAGATCGGGCCGGGCAGGTTCAGCAGCACCTGCCGCTGCTCGTACGGGCCGAACGGGCCGTTCGTGGACTTCAGCACGTACTGCCCGTTGGCCGGGCGGGTGAGCCAGATGTAGTACGCGCCGTTGCGCTTGTAGAAGCGCGCGCCCTCCAGCGTGCCGATGCTCGACGGCGTCTGGTAGACCTGCTGGGCCCGGACCTGGCTGCGCCCGTCGGCGGAGAGCTGGGCCACGCTGATCGTGCCGTTGCCGTACGCGACGTACATGGTGTCGTTGTCGTCGATCAGCATGCCGGCGTCGTAGTAGCAGTTGGGGATGGTGGTCAGCCGGCTCCACGCGCCGTCCACGGCGGCGGCGGTGTAGATGTGGGTCTGCGCGAAGTCGATGCACCCGGCCCAGTAGAACGTGCGGTTGCTCGGCCGGTAGTTCAGCGTCGACGCCCAGATGCCGTCCACGTACGCCTGCTCGCTGCCGCTCAGGTCGTACTTGGTGCCGAACTCCAGCCGCGGCACCGAGTGCCCGGCGAACTCCCAGTTCACCAGGTCCCAGGAGCGCAGCACGGGCGCGCCCGGCGAGTAGTGCATGGTCGAGGCGGACATGTAGTAGACGTCGCCGACCCGGATGATGTCGACGTCGGCGAAGTCCTGCCAGACGGCCGGGTTGGTGAAGTTGCCGCTCGGCGTGCCCGGGTCACCCGGGTTGTCGCCGACCCGCACCAGCTGCCACTGCTGGTTCGTGCCGTTCCAGTCGTCGTACTGGACGATGTTGCCGCCGTCGGCGGTGGAGGCGTTCTGCACCTCCATCGCCTTGTTCGAGTTCCGGTTGATCAGCCGGACGTACCCGCCGTCGGAGTCGGCCAGCCGGAACTGCTGGTTGGTGCCGCCGTGGTCGGTCCACTGGACCACCGCGGCGCCGTTCGCGGTGGACGCGCCGGTCACGTCGAGCACCTTGCCCGAGTGCCGGGAGCGCAGCCGGTAGTAGCCGCCGCCGGAGTCCACGAACTGCCACTGCTGCCAGGCGCCGTCGTTGCGCGTCCACTGGGTGATCCGCGCGCCGTCGTTCGTCGCCTGGTTGTACAGGTCCAGCGCCTTGCCGCTGTTGCGGTTCACCAGCACGTAGTACGCGCCGGTGTCCACTGTGGCGGCCGATACCGGCGCGGGCACCGCGCCCACCACCACACCTCCGACCAGCAGCGCCACCACCCCGGCCAGCAGCCGGGCCGGGCGTCCACGTCCACGGGACAGTCGAGCCGTCACCACGATCCTCCTTCGTCGACCGGAGCCCGGGCACGGCGGCACGCGCCGATGACGGCAGCGTTATCGCTAACAGCGATGCCCACCCAGGCGGAGTCGGATCCCTGGCAACTGCGGCGCAGATCGCGCCCGGAACGGCCCGCGAGCGGTGCCGGTGACCCTATCCATCGACTGTGAGCGATAACATGCCGTTCGTCAAGCCGTAACAGGGACCCGCCGCGCGGGGGGTCGGCGGGCGGCCCGAGAGGGCTCAGAAGCCCCGGGCGAGGCGGTAGTACGCCTGATTCCAGCGCAGCTCGTCGGCGAAGCGGTGCGGGCGCGTCTCGGCGTCGATGACCACCAGCTCGGTCCGGGCCATGGCGGCCAGGTCGCGCAACTCCTCCACGCCGACGGCCTGGGACAGCACGGTGTGGTGCGGCGCCCCCGCGGTGATCCACGCCTCCGCCGAGCCGGCCAGGTCGGGCTGCGGGCGCCAGACCGCGCGCGCCACCGGCAGCCGGCGCAGCGGCTGCGGCGGCGGCACCACGTCCACCGCGTTGGCGACCAGCCGGAACCGCTCCCCCATGTCCGCCATGCCCAGCACGACGGCCGGGCCGGACGCCGCGTCGAAGACCAGGCGTACCGGGTCCTCCCGCCCGCCGATGCTCAGCGGGTGCACCTCCGCGCTCGGCACGTCGGCGGCGATGCTCGGGCACACCTCCAGCATGTGCGCGCCGAGGATCAGCTCCTGGCCGAACGTCAGGTCGTAGGTGTAGTCCTCCATGAACGACGTGCCGCCCGGCACGCCGACCGCCATCGCCTTGAGCGTGTGCACGAGCACCGAGGTCTTCCAGTCCCCCTCGCCCCCGAAGCCGTAGCCGTCGGCCATCAGGCGCTGCACCGCGATCCCGGGGAGCTGGCGCAGGCCGCCGAGATCCTCGAAGTTCGTGGTGAACGCCCGGAAGCCACCGGCGCCGAGGAACGCGCGCAGGCCCAGCTCCTGCCGCGCCGCGTACCGGAGCGAGTCGTGCCGGTCACCGCCGGGTCGCAGCTCGGCGGCGACCCGGTAGGTGTCGTCGTACTCCTTGACCAGGTCGTCGACCTGCGCGTCGGGCACCTGGTCGACGGCGGCGACCAGGTCGTTGACGCCGTACGTGTTGACCGAGACGCCGAAGCGCAGCTCCGCCTCGACCTTGTCCCCCTCGGTGACCGCGACGTCGCGCATGTTGTCGCCGAACCGGGCCAGCCGCAGCGTCCGCACCGCCGACCAGCCGATGGCGGCCCGCGCCCAGGACGCCACCCGGCCGATCACGCGCGGGTCGGTGACGTGACCGGCGACGGTCTTGCGGGCCACCCCGAGTCGGGTCTGGATGAACCCGAACTCCCGGTCGCCGTGCGCGGCCTGGTTGAGGTTCATGAAGTCCATGTCGATGTCGTCCCACGGCAGCGCCACGTTGGCCTGCGTGTGCAGGTGCAGCAACGGCGTGCGCAGCGCGTCCAGCCCGGAGATCCACATCTTGGCCGGGGAGAACGTGTGCATCCAGGCGATCACCCCGACCACGCCCTGCGCGGCCGCGTCCCGGCACGCCGCCAGGATGTCCGCGCTGGAGGTGAGGACCGGCTTCCAGACCACGCGTACGGGGATGTCCGGCGACTCGTCCAGGCGCGCGGCGATCTGCCGGGACTGCTCGGCGACCTGCCGCAGGGTGTCCTCGCCGTAGAGGCCCTGGCTGCCGGTCAGGAACCAGACCTCGGGCTGGGGATGAGTTGCCATGTTGTTGCCTTCCGCGCTAGGAACCGTCACTTGAACCGGATGCCGATGAGGCGCTGGAGGAGGATGAACGCGAAGAGCAGACCGCCGATCACGATCTTGGTCCACCAGGAGTTGAGGCTGCCGTCGAACGTGATCAGGGTCTGGATCACGCCCAGCACCAGCACGCCGAGCACGGTGCCGAAGACGTACCCGGAACCGCCGGTGAGCACGGTGCCGCCGATCACGACCGCGGCGATCACGTCCAGCTCCATCCCGACCGCGATCAGCGGCGCCCCGGAGAGCGTGTAGAACGACAGCAGGATGCCGCCGATGGCCGAGCAGAGTCCGCTGATCGTGTAGACGGCGATCCGGGTCCGCGCCACCGGCAGGCCCATCAGCAGCGCCGACTGCGCGTTGCCGCCGACCGCGTACACGTTGCGGCCGAACCGGGTGTACGCCAGCACGTACGCCGCGATCAGCACCACCGCGAACGCGATCAGCACGCTTATCGACACGAAGTTGCCGGCCGGGTCGCCGATGCGCTGCTGCGACATCGAGGTCCAGAAGCCGTCGGTGATGGAGATGGAGGCGTCGCTGATGAACGTGCACATGCCCCGGGCGAAGAACATCCCGGCGAGTGTCACGATGAACGGCTGGATCTCGAAGAAGTGGATCGCGCAGCCCATCAGGAAACCGAGCATCGGGCCGATCAGCAGCGCGATCACCAGCACCAGTGCCGCAGGCAGGCCGTCGCGCAGCAGCGCGGCCGACACCATCGCGGTCATCGCCACCACCGAGCCGACGGACAGGTCGATGCCGCCGGTGAGGATCACGAACGTCATGCCCACCGCGACGACGAGCAGGAAGCCGTTGTCGATGAAGACGTTGAAGACGACCTGGACGTTGGAGAAGGCGCGGTACTGGGACACGCCGATGCCGTACATGACCAGCAGCAGCGCGAGCGTGGCCAGCACCGGCACGTGCCGCCGGGGCAGGCTGGGCCGCCAGGACCGGCCGGAGGTCAACGACGTGCTGCTCATGCCGGCACCTGCTCCTTCTCCCGCTGCGGCGCCGCCGGGCCGGGTTCCGTCCCGCGCCGGCGGCGACGGAACCGGGCGCGGAACGCCGGGGCCTGCACGAGGCAGACGGCGATGACGACGACCGCCTTGAACAGCAGTGACGTCTGCGGCGAGATGTTCATGGCGTACACCGTGGTGGTCAGGGTCTGGATGATCAGCGCGCCGAGGACGGTGCCGCCGAGGGAGAACCGGCCGCCGGCCAGCGACGTGCCGCCGATGACGACCGCCAGGATCGCGTCGAGCTCGATCCACAGGCCGGCCGCGTTGCCGTCGGCGCTGGAGACGTTCGCGGTGACCATGAAACCGGCGAGCGCGGCGCAGACCGCGCTGATCACGTAGACGAGGAAGACGATGCGCCGCGACCGGATGCCGGCGAGCCGGCTGGCCTCGGCGTTGCCGCCGACCGACTCGACGATCAGCCCGAGCGCGGTACGGCGGGTGAACGCGGCCACGAGCAGCGCGGCGGCGAGCGCGATCAGGATGGCCAGCGGCAGCGTCAGGAAGTGCCCGAGCCCGATCGCCCGGTACGGACCGGAGTTGATCGTGATGATCTGCCCCTCGGTGACAAGCTGGGCGATGCCCCGCCCGGCCACCATGAGGATCAGCGTGGCGATGATCGGCTGGATGCCGATGACCGCCACCAGCACGCCGTTCCACGCGCCGAGCACGAGCGCGGCGCCGAAGGCCAGGGCGAGCGCGGTGGCCACCGTGGCCGGGCTGCTCTGGTCGGCCGCCCCGCTGATGTGCAGGCAGGCGATCGCGCCGCTGATCGCGCAGAGCGAGCCGACCGACAGGTCGATGCCGCCGGTGGCGATGACCAGCGTCATCCCCAGCGCGACCAGGATCAGCGGCGCGCTCAGCCGGAGGATGTCGATCGGCGTGCCGTACAGGTGGCCGTTCTTGACCTCGACGGCGAGGAAGCCGGGACGGTAGACGGTGTTCGCGGCGATCATGACCACGAGCACCAGCGCCGGCCAGAAAAGGCGGTGGCCGGTCAGCGGTCGGAGGCGGTCGGCGACTGCGGTCATCGGGTCACCTCCTCCCGGGGCGTTCCACTGGCGATGGTGCGCATGACGCGGTCGGCGTCGAGCGTGTCGTCGTTGTCGAGCTGGGCGACCATCTCGCGGTCGCGCATGACCGCGACCCGGTGGCTCAGGCGCAGCACCTCCTCCAGCTCGGCGGAGATGAACAGCACCGCCATGCCGCCGTCGGAGAGCTGCACGACCAGCTTCTGGATCTCGGCCTTGGCGCCGACGTCGATGCCGCGGGTCGGCTCGTCCAGGATCAGCAGGCGCGGTTCGGTGATCAGCCAGCGGGCCAGCAGCACCTTCTGCTGGTTGCCGCCGGAGAGGTTGCGCACCGGCAGTTCCGGGTTGGCCGGACGGATGCTGAGCGCCTCCATGTACCTACGGACCAGCTCGTCCTGCCTGCGGCGCGGGATCGGGCGCAGCCAGCCGCGCGCCGCCTGCATCGCCAGCATCATGTTCTCCCGGACCGACAGCTCCGGGACGATGCCCTCGGCCCGGCGGTTCTCCGAGCAGAACCCGACGCCCTGGGCGATGGCCTGGATCGGGTTGCGCACCGGCGTGCCGTCGAGCCGGACCTGGCCGTGGTCGGCCCGGTCCGCGCCGAAGATCAGCCGAGCCACCTCGGTCCGGCCGGAGCCGAGCAGGCCGGCCAGGCCGACCACCTCACCGGCGTGGATGCGCAGGCTGAACGGGGCGACCGCGCCGCGCCGGCCCAGGTCGGCGGCGTCCACCAGCGGCGCCTCGCCGCCCGCGTCGACTGTGGCGCGCTTCTGCTGCTCGTCCAGCCGCTCCAGCACGTCCAGCTCCTGGCCGATCATCTTCTCGACCAGGCTGAACTGCGGCAGCTCCTCGGTGCGGTACTCCCCCACGAGGGTGCCGTTGCGCAGCACGGTGATCCGGTCGGCGATGCCGTAGACCTGGTCGAGGAAGTGGGTGACGAACAGGATGGCGATCCCCTCGTCGCGCAGTTGCCGCATGATGCGGAACAACTGCGCCACCTCGCCCGCGTCCAGGCTGGACGTCGGCTCGTCAAGGATGAGCACCCGCGCCTGCACGTCGATCGCCCGGGCGATGGCGACCATCTGCTGCACCGCCAGCGAGTACGAGCCGAGCGGCGCGCTGACGTCGAGGTCGAGGTCGAGCCGGGTCAGCAGGTCGCGTGCCCGGCGGCGCATCTCGCCCCAGCGCACCGCGCCGAGCCGGCGGGGCTCCCGGCCGATGAAGATGTTCTCCGCCACCGACAGGTTGGTGCAGAGGTTGACCTCCTGGTAGACGGTGCTGACGCCGGCCGCGGCGGCCTGCATCGGGCCGGTGAACGAGACCTGCTCGCCGTGGAGCGTGACGACGCCCGCGTCGGTCCCGTAGACGCCGGTCAGCACCTTGATCAGGGTGGACTTGCCGGCGCCGTTCTCGCCCATCAGGGCGTGGACCTCGCCCGGGAACAGCCGGAAGTCGACGTCGTGCAGTGCGCGGACCCCGGGGAAGGTCTTGCTGATGCCGGTCATGGTCAGGACCGGACGGTTACCCGTCATCCCATCGGACCTCTTCTTCGACGGTGGTGGTACGGGGGCCGCCGTCGGCTGTGACGGCGGCCCCCGGGTGACTCAGTACTTGCGGTTGGGCAGCGCCTCCTTGGCCTGCTCCTGGGTGAACGTGGTCTCCTCGGTCTCGATCCGCGGGGGCACCTCCTCGCCGGCCTTGACCTTCTTGGCGAGGTCCATCAACTGCGGGCCGAGCAGCGGGCTGCACTCGGCGATGAAGTTGAACTTGCCGTCCGCGAGGGCCTGCATGCCGTCCTTCACCGCGTCAACGGTGATGATGGTGATGTCCTTGCCGGGCACCTTGCCCGCCGCGGTGATCGCCTCGAGCGCGCCCAGGCCCATGTCGTCGTTGTGCGCGAAGAGCACGTCGATCTTCGGGTTGGCCTTGAGGAACTGCTCCATCACCTGCTTGCCGCCGGCCCGGGTGAAGTCACCGGACTGGGAGGCGACGATCTTCAGGTTGGGATTGGTGGCGATGGCCTCGGCGAAGCCCTTCTTCCGGTCGTTGGCCGGCGCCGAGCCGGTGGTGCCCTGAAGCTCCACGATGTTGACCGGGCCGGACGCCGCCTTCTTCTGCTCCACCAGCCACTCGCCGGCGAGGCGGCCCTCCTTGACGAAGTCCGAGCCGAGGAACGTCTTGTAGAGCGACTTGTCGGCCGAGTCGACCGCGCGGTCGGTCAGGATCACCGGGATCTTGGCGTCCTTGGCCTCCTTGAGCACGGTGTCCCAGCCGGACTCCACCACCGGCGAGAAGGCGATCACGTCGACCTTCTGCTGGATGAAGTTGCGGATCGCCTTGATCTGGTTCTCCTGCTTCTGCTGGGCGTCGTCGAACTTCAGCTCGATGCCCGCCTCGGCCGCCGCCTCCTTGATGGAGGTGGTGTTGGCGGTACGCCAGCCGCTCTCGGCGCCCACCTGGGAGAAGCCCAGGACGATCTTGTCGTTGCCGTCGCCGGAACCGCCGTCGGTGTCGCTGTTGCCGCACGCGGCCATGCTGGCGGCGAGCAGCACGCCGGCGACGGCCGCGACGACCGTGCGTGCCGTACTCCTGCTTCTCATCGAATCTCCTCCGGGGGTTGGATGTTCCGGGCACGCGGCCGGCGGAAGCCGGAGCGGCCCGGGTGTGGTGGTGGGGGGTGCGCGGCGCTGTCCGGGGTCAGTGCGCCGACGGGCGTTGGCCGTACACGTTCTGGTAGCGGTCGTAGAGCGCGTCGATGTCGGCCGGCGCGATCGGCACCGGCTGCCCGAGCGCGCGGGCCAGGTGGGCGGTACGGGCGACGTCCTCGCACATCACCGCTGCCTTGACCGCCGCCCGGGCGTCGCGGCCGATGGTGAAGACGCCGTGGTTGCGCATGAGCACCGCGGGTGAGCGGTGCCCGGACAGCGTGCTGACGATGCCCTTGCCGATGTCGTCGCCGCCGATCAGCGCGAACGGCCCGATCGGGATCTCCCCGCCGAACTCGTCCGCCTGCGCGGTCAGCCAGCACGGGATCGCCTCGCCGCGGGCCGCCCAGGCGGTGGCGTACCCGCTGTGGGTGTGCACGACGCCGCCGACCTCGGGCATCGCGCGGTAGACGTAGGCGTGGGCGGCGGTGTCGCTGGACGGGGCGCCGTCGCCGTCGACCACCGTGCCGCCCAGGTCGCAGACCACCATGGCCTCGGCGGTCAGGTCGTCGTAGTCGACCCCGCTGGGCTTGATGACCATCAGGTCCTGACCGGGCACCCGGGCCGACACGTTGCCGGCGGTCCAGGCCACCAGGTCGTAGCGGGTCAGTTCGCGGTGCAGGCGGGCCACCGTCTCGCGCAACGCGTCGACCTGGCTGTTCATCCGACCACCTCCAGGGTCGCAGGGGCGCGGTCCGCGGCGGCGTCCACCGCCGCGTTGCGGATCGCCCGCAGGCGGAGCATGACGTCGTTCGCGCCGCGACCGAAGTGGTCGTGCAGCGCGCGGTACTCGGCGTACAGGGCGTCGTACGCCCGCACGTTCTCCGGTACGGGCCGGTAGACGGCCTCGTCGATGCGCCCCATAGCGGCGGACGCCTCGTGGATCGTCGAGTACGCCCCGGCGGCCACCGCCGCGTGGATGGCCGAGCCGAGCGCCGGGCCCTGGGCGGAGCCGATGATGCTCAGCGGCCGGTTGGTGACGTCGGCGTAGATCTGCATGAGCAGCCGGTTGGAGGTGAGCCCACCGGCCACCACCAGGTCCTCGACCGGCACGCCGGCCTGCGCGAACGCCTCGACGATCATCCGGGTGCCGTACGCGGTGGCCTCCAGCAGCGCCCGGTAGACGTCCGGCGGCCGGGTGGCGAGCGTCAGCCCGACGACCATCCCGCTGAGGTCGTGGTTGACCAGCAGGGACCGGTTGCCGTTCCACCAGTCCAGCGCCACCAGGCCGTGCGCGCCGACCGGCTGGGCGGCGGCGGCCTCGGTGAGCCGCTCGTGCGAGTCGAATCCGGCCGGGGCGGCGTGGCGTACGAACCAGCCGAAGATGTCCCCCACGCCGCTCTGCCCGGCCTCGAAGCCCCAGGCGCCGGGGCTGATGCCGCCGTCGACCACGCCGCACATGCCCGGCACCTCGGCCGGGTGGGTGCCGTTGAGCACGTGACAGGTGGAGGTGCCCATGATGGCTACCAGCCGGCCCGGGCGCAGCGCCTGGGCGGCGGCGGCGGTGACGTGCGCGTCGACGTTGCCGGCCGCGACCGCGATGCCCTCGGGCAGCCCGGTCCAGGCGGCGGCGCGGGCGTTGAGCGTGCCGGCCCGCGCGCCCAGCGGCAGCAGCGGACCGTCCAGCTTGGTCACGAAGTCGGTGAAGCCGGGATCGAGGGCGGCCAGGTAGTCCGGTGACGGGTACCGGCCGTCCTGCCGGATGCCCTTGTAGCCGGCGGTGCAGACGTTGCGCGTCTCGGCCCCGCAGAGCTGCCACACGATCCAGTCGGCGGCCTCGATGAAGCGCTCGGCCCGCCGGTAGACCTCCGGGTCCTCCTCCAGGATCTGCAGGCCCTTGGCGAACTGCCACTCCGCGGAGATCTTGCCGCCGTAGCGGCCGAGCCACGGCTCGCCGCGTTCGGCCGCCAGCGCGTTGATCCGGTCGGCGTGCGGCTGCGCGGCGTGGTGCTTCCAGAGCTTCACCCAGGCGTGCGGCCGCTCGCGCAGCTCCGGAACCTCGCACAGCGGCGTACCGTCGGCGAGGGTGGGAAGCACCGTGCAGGCGGTGAAGTCGGTGCCGATGCCCACCACCCGGGACGGGTCGACGCCGGCTTCGGCGAGCGCGGCCGGCACCGCGTGGCGCAGCACGTCGCGGTAGTCGTCCGGGTCCTGCAGGGCCCAGTCCGGGGGCAGCGGCGGGCCGCCGTCGGGCAGCGCGGTCTCGATGACCCCGCGCCGGTACTCGTGCACCGCCGTACCGAGTTCGGCGCCGTCACGGACCCGGACCACGAGCGCCCGCCCGGACAGCGTGCCGAAATCGACCCCGATCACATACCGGTCGGACGCGTCCACTTCGCTCATTTGCCCCTCCGCCGTGTCACGGGGATAGTGTTAGCGCTCACATATACATCCGTCAAGACACCTCCGGGCAACAGGTGCGTAACGAGGATCGGCCCTTCCGGACACGTCCCGAACCGGGCGCGCGGACCGGCGCGGCCGCCGCCCGCAGAGATCCACGCGGACGCGCCGCCAGCACGGTCCCCGACCCCGGACAGCGGCCATGTTAGCGACAACAATCGATGCCCTCAGAGATCGCTGAGCGGGCGCGGGCAGCGCCGTGGGCCGGAGTGCCCGGAGGGGGCCGTTCGGGCCCTCACAGTGCCACTCAGCGGCACTTTTTCTGGCCACGCCACCTGCCCGAGCGGCAGTCGCCACCGCCGCCGCAGGGCGCTCCGCTATTTACAGGGATGGATGTCAGCGATAACATTCTGGCCATCCCAGCTTCGTGGCGCCGCCGTCCGGGAAACCCCGGCGCCGCAGCCGGGCGGCGACGTGGACGGCGACCCCGTCGACCGCCGGACCCACCACCCATGAGCGCCCGCCGGTGACCGCCGGCCCCTCTCGACTGCCGTGCCGCGTACGCCCCGGTGCACCACGGGCGACGTCGTGCGTTCGGCGGGCCGCTCCCAACCGGACGCCGGCACGGCCGGCGCCCGGCGACCGAGGAGGATCAGTGCGCAGATGGACCCGACGGGCGCTCGCCGTCCTGGGCGTCGCGGCGGTGGCGCTCGCCGCCACAGTCACCGACCAGGCGATGACCCCGCGTCCCGCCCAGGCGCTGGACAACGGCGTCGCCCGTACCCCGCCGATGGGCTGGAACACCTGGAACACCTTCGGCTGCAACATCAACGAGACGCTCATCCGCCAGACCGCCGACGCGATCGTCAGCAACGGCCTGCGCGACCTCGGATACAAGTACGTCGTCGTGGACGACTGCTGGTTCGACCCGAACCGGGACGCGCAGGGCAACCTCCAGGCGAACCCGCAACGGTTCCCCAGCGGGATGAAGTCGCTCGGTGACTACCTGCACGCCCGCGGCCTGCTGTTCGGCATCTACCAGGTGCCGCTGGACAAGACCTGCGCCCAGGTCGGCGGCGCGTTCCCCGGCGCCACCGGCAGCCTCAACCACGAGTACCAGGACGCGCGCCAGTTCGCCGCCTGGGGCGTGGACTACCTCAAGTACGACTGGTGCTCCGGCACCGGGACGATAAACGACCAGGTGGCGCGGTTCGGCATCATGCGCGACGCGCTGGCGTCCACCGGCCGGCCGATCGTCTACAGCATCAACCCCAACAGCTACCACGCCAAGACCGGGCCGCAGCGCAACTGGAGCGACGTGGCGAACCTGTGGCGGACCACCGAGGACATCACCAACGCGTGGAACACCGGCCAGACCAACGGCTACCCGATGGGTATCCAGAACATCGTCGACGTCACTGTGCCCCTGGCCGGGTACGCCGGCCCCGGCGGGTTCAACGACCCGGACATGCTCGAAGTCGGCCGGGGCGGGATGAACGACACCGAGATGCGCAGCCACTTCGCGCTCTGGTCGATCCTGGCCGCGCCGCTGATGATGGGCAACGACGTACGCTCGGCGAACGCGGCCACCCTCGCCATCCTGCGGAACGCGAACCTGGTCGCGATCAACCAGGACACGCTCGGCCGCCAAGCGGTCCAGGTCTCCTTCGACGGCACCCGGCGGGTGCTGGCCAAGCCGCTGGCCAACGGCGATGTGGCGGTAGCCCTGTTCAACCAGGGCGGCTCGACCACCACCGTCTCCACCACGGCGGCGGCGGTGGGCAAGAGCGGCAGCTCGTTCACGTTGCGCGACGCGTGGACCGACGCCACGTCCAGCAGCACCGGGACGATCTCGGCGAGCGTGCCCGCGCACGGCACCGTGGTCTACCGGGTCAGCGGGGGCGGCACCACCACCCCGCCGCCGGTCCCGGCCACGTTCCGGCTGCGCAGCGAGTCGTCCGGCCGGTGCCTCGACGTCGACAACGCCGGCACCGCGAACGGGACCGGAGCGCTGATCTGGGACTGCCACACCAACGCCAACCAGCAGTTCACCGCCAACGGGCAGGCGTTGCAGGTGCTCGGCAAGTGCCTGGACGTGCCGACCAGCGCGACGGCCGGGACCCGGGTGCAGATCTGGGACTGCAACGGCGGCACCAACCAGCAGTGGACGTTCAACGGCAACGGCACGGTGAGCAACGTGCGCTTCCCGTCGCTGTGCCTGGACGTCGACAACGCCGGCACCGCGAACGGCACCCGGGTGATCCTCTGGACCTGCCACGGCAACACCAACCAACGGTGGAGCCGGGCCTGAGCGGCTACCGCCGGTGAACGGCGGCCGGCCGGACGAAGGGGCGAGCGTCCGGCCGGCCGTCACCGGGCGCCGGAGGCCCGGCGCTTGTTCCAGATGTCGAACGCCACGGCCACGAGGAGCACCAGGCCCTTCACCACCGACTGGACGGACTGGTCGATGCTCATGAGCTGCATCCCGTTGCTCATCACCGCCATGATCAGGCCACCCACCATGGCGCCGACCACGGTGCCGACGCCTCCGGTGACCGCCGCGCCGCCGATGAAGGCCGCGGCGATCGCGTCCAGCTCGAACATGTTTCCCGCCGCCGGCTGGGCCCCGTTGGAGCGGGACGAGTAGATCACGCCCGCCACGCCGGACAGGAAGCCCATGTTGACGAAGATCCAGAAGTTGACCCGCTTCACCCGTACGCCGGACAGCATCGCCGCCGGCAGGTTGCCGCCGATGGCGTACACCCGGCGGCCGAACACCGTCCGTCGGGTGAGCAGGCCGTAGACGAGCACGAGCACGGCCAGCACGATCAGCACGATCGGCAGGCCCCGGGCGTGGGCGAGCTGCCAGGCGAACCACATGACCACGGCGCCGACCACCACGACCCGCAGGACGAACAGCGGGAACGACTCCACCGGCTGCTCGTGGCGCACCCGGGCGACCCGGGTCCGGAACACGCTCGCGGCGTACCCGACCACCGCGAACGCGCCGATGAACAGCGTGAACGCGTCGTAGCCCTGGCCGCCCAGCAGTCCGTTGAGGAATCCGGCGGCGACCCGCTGGTACTCCTCGGGGAACGGCGACAGCGAGATGTTGTCCAGCACGCGCAGCGTCAGGCCACGGAACAGGAGCATGCCGGCCAGGGTGACGATGAACGCCGGGATGCCGGCGTACGCGACCCAGAGGCCGTGCCACGCGCCGACCGCGACACCCACCGCGAGCGCGGCCAGGACGCCGACCCACCAGGGCAGGCCCTCGCGGATGACGAGCACCGCCGAGACCGCCCCGGTGAGCGCCACCACCGAACCCACCGACAGGTCGATGTGCCCGCCGATGATCACGATGACCATGCCGATCGCGAGCACCAGGATGTAGGAGTACTGGAGGACGATGTTCGTCAGGTTGCCCGGGCTCAGCGAGACACCGTCGGTGAGGACCGCGAACAGCGCCACGATCACCACCAGGGCGATGTAGATGCCGCTCTGCCGCAGGTTGCCCAGGATCAGCGCGCGCGGGTCGCTGGTGCCGGTGTGCAGGGTCGCCGCCGCGCCGGTGTCCGGGGCGGCGATCTTCGTTTCGGGGGGAGGCTTCGTGCTGGTCATCCGACGAGATCCCTGTCCTTGGTCATGAGTTCCATCAGGTTCTCCTGGGTGGCGTCGGCCACCGGCATCTCCCCGGTGATCCGGCCGGCCGCCAGGGTGTAGATGCGGTCGCACATGCCGAGCAGCTCGGGCAGTTCGGAGGAGATGAGCACGACGGCCTTGCCGTCGGCCACCAGCCGGTTGACGATCGTGTAGATCTCGAACTTGGCGCCCACGTCGATGCCCCGGGTCGGCTCGTCGAGGATCAGCACGTCCGGGTCGGTGAACAGCCACTTCGCCAGCACGACCTTCTGCTGGTTGCCGCCGGAGAGCTTGCCCACCACCGACATCACCGTCGGCGCCTTGATGTTCATGTCGCGCCGCCCCCGCTCGGCGACCTGGATCTCCCGATTGCCGTCGATCCAGCCGCGGCGGGCCAGCTTGTCCAGCGCGGCGGCCGAGACGTTGCCCCGCACGTCGTCGATCAGGTTGAGGCCGTAGCGCTTGCGGTCCTCGGTGGCATACGCGATGCCGTTGGCGATGGCCTCGGCCACCGTGCGTGCCCGTACCTCGCGGCCCTTGACGAAGAGCCGGCCGCGGATGTCCCGGCCGTACGACCGGCCGAACACGCTCATCGCCAGTTCGGTACGCCCGGCGCCCATCAGGCCGGCGATGCCGACGACCTCGCCGGCCCGCACGCGCAGCGAGGCCCGGTCGACGACCAGGCGGTCCTGGGTCGGGTGGCGCACCGACCAGTCCTCGATCCGCAGCACCTCCTCGCCGGGCGCCACGCTGCGGGTCGGGTAGAAGGCGGCCAGGTCGCGCCCGACCATGCCGCGGATGATCCGCTCCTGGGTGACGGCGCCGTCGGACATGTCCAGCGTCTCGACGGTACGGCCGTCGCGGATCACAGTGGTCGAGTCGGCGACGGCCGTGATCTCGCCGAGCTTGTGCGAGATCATGATGCAGGTGATGCCCTGGTCGCGCAGCCGGCGCAGCAGGTCCAGCAGGTGCGCCGAGTCGACGTCGTTGAGTGCCGCTGTCGGCTCGTCGAGGATCAGCAGCCGGACCCGCTTGGACAACGCCTTGGCGATCTCCACGAGTTGCTGCTTACCGACACCGAGCTGGATGACCGGGGTGACCGGGTTCTCGTGCAGCCCGACCGACCGCAGCAGCGCCGCGGCCTCCGCGTTCGTCCGATGCCAGTCGATGAGCCCGCCGCGGCCGCGGCGCTCGTTGCCGAGGAAGATGTTCTCGGCGATCGACAGGTAGGGCACCAGCGCCAGTTCCTGGTGGATGATGACGATGCCGCGGGCCTCGCTGTCCTGGATCCCCCGGAACCCGACCGGCTCGCCGTCGAAGACGATCTGACCGTCGTAGCTGCCCGCCGGATAGACACCGGACAGCACCTTCATCAGGGTGGACTTGCCGGCGCCGTTCTCACCGCAGATCGCGTGGATCTCGCCGCGCCGTACGGCGAGCGAGACGTCCTGGAGCGCGGTCACCCCGGGGAAGGTCTTCGTGATGCCACGCATCTCGAGGATGTGATCGCTCATGGATATCCGTCCTGCTCGTGGTCGTGGTGTCCGGAGCGGGCGGGCCCGGGGCGCGGTGGCCGCCGGGCCCGTCGCCGCGGGGTCAGCCGGCTCGACCGGCGGCCACCTCCGCCTCGGTCAGGTAGCCCGAGTCGACGAGGACGGACTTGATGTCCTCCTTGTAGACGGTCTGCACCGGCAGCAGGAACGCCGGCACGACCTTGACGCCGTTGTTGTACGCCTTGGTCTCGTTGGCCTTCGGCTCCTCCTTGCGCAGGAACGCCTCGGCGGCGATGACCGCCTGCTCGGCCAGCAGCCGGGTGTCCTTGAACACGGTGGAGCTCTGCACACCGTCGTTGATGAGCTTGACCGAGGCGACCTCGGCGTCCTGGCCGGTCACCACCGGCATCTTCTTCGCGCCGCCGCGGTAGCCGGCGTTCTGCAGCGCGGTGATGATGCCCCGGGACAGGCCGTCGAACGGCGACAGCACGCCGTCGACCTTGCTGCCGTCGTTGTAGCTGGAGGTGAGCAGGTCCTCCATCCGCTTCTGCGCGGTCTCCTGCTGCCAGCGCAGGATGGCGGCCTGTTCGATCTTGGTCTGCCCCGACTTGACCTTCAGCGTCCCGGCGTCGAAGTACGGCTTGAGCGTGTCCATCGCGCCGTTGAAGAAGAAACCGGCGTTGTTGTCGTCGAGCGAGCCGGCGAACAGCTCCACGTTGAACGGGCCGGTCGCGGCACCCTTGGCGCCGTCCTTGGTGAGCAGGCCGAGCCCGACCAGGAGCGCGTTGGCCTGCGCCACGCCGACCTTGTAGTTGTCGAAGCTGACGTAGAAGCTGACGTTGGGGCTGTTGCGGATGAGCCGGTCGTAGGAGATGACCGGGATCTTCGCCGCCGCGGCGGCCTGGAGCTGCCCGCTGAGGGCGGTGCCGTCGATCGGGGCGATGACCAGCACGTCGGCGCCCTTGGTGATCATCTGGTCGATCTGCTGCGACTGGGTGGGAATGTCGTCGCCGGCGTACTGGAGGTCGACCTTGTAGCCCTTCGCCTGCAGCTTCTCCTTCACCGAATTGCCGTCGGCGATCCACCGTTCCGAGGTCTGGGTCGGCATCGAGACGCCGATGGTCAGGTCGCCGGGCTTGGCCGAGCTGGTGTCTCCGCCGCCTCCCGCGCCCTCGCCGCTGCAGGCGGTCAGGCTGATCACGAGCGCGGCACCGCTGAGTGCGGCCAGAAGTCGTCTGCGCACGAGCGTCCTCCCTGTCGTGGCGGTCCCTGTGACACAGGTAACCCTCACGGCGAGTGTTAACGCTCACAAGTTGCCCCGTCAACCAATCGCGCGAAATGCGCACGTCTCTTTCTCGTAACAGAGGCGACGGTCCAGGTCGGACGGGAGATGTGGTGGAGCACCGCGAGGGCGACGGCGCGGTCGCCCTCGCGGTGGCCCTGGCTCAGCTAGCGGAACAGGTGGGCGTCAGGCCCGATCCGCTGCCGTTGCCCTGGAACCCGAACTCGGTGCTCTGGCCGGCGCCGAGCTGGCCGTTGTAGTCCACGTTCGTGAACCGCACCGCGCCGCTGTTCCCGCTGGCCGTCGCGCTCCAGGTGTTGGTGATGCTCGCGCCGCCCGGCAGCGTCATGCTGACGGTCCAGCCCCGGGTGCCCGAGGAGCCCGCCGTCACCTTCACCGTCGCCACGAACCCGCCGGTCCACGAGTTCAGCGTCACCGACGCCGAGCATCCGCCCTGACCCGGCGGCGGCGTGGTGGGGTTGTTCGGCGGCGGGGTGGTCGGGTTGTTCGGCGGCGGGGTGGTGGTCGGCGGCGGGTTGCCGCCCCCGGCGTTCAGCGCGTCGAGCACCGCGTTGTACGCCGCCTTCTTGTTGCCCGAGCAGTCGAACAGCAGCGCGTTGTCCGAACCGCGCCACGAGTCGCAGTCCCGCACGCCCCACACGGTGATGCCGGCGCAGCGCGACACCGCCAGGCAGGCGCGGGTGACAGCGGCGTAGATGTTCGCCTGGTTGCCGCCGGTCATCACGTCCAGCTCGGTGATCTGCACCTCGACGCCCAGGTCGGCGAAGCGCTGGAGGTTGGCCTGGTAGTCGCCGGGAATCGTGGTGCCCAGGTGCGACTGGAAGCCGACGCAGTCGATCGGCACGCCGCGCGACTTGAAGTCGCGGACCATGTTGTAGATGCCCGTCGACTTCGCGTTGATGCCGTCGGTGTTGTAGTCGTTGTAGCAGAGCTTCGCGCCCGGGTCGGCCGCGCGGGCCGCCCGGAAGGCCGCCTCGATCCAGTCGTTGCCGGTGCGCTGGAGGTTCGAGTCGCGACGCCCGCCGCCGCCGCCGTCGGCGAACGCCTCGTTCACCACGTCCCAGGCGTAGATCTGCCCCCGGAAGTGGGTGGCGACCTGGGTGACGTGGTTGATCGCGGCGTTGCGCAGCGCGCTGCCGGACAGGCCCTGCGCCCACGACGGCTGCTGCTGGTGCCAGAGCAGTGCGTGCCCGCGCACCGACATCCCGTTCGCGCGGGCGTGGCTCACCAGCCGGTCGCCACCGGTGTAGGTGAACCGCCCCTGCTGCGGCTCGGTGGCGTCCCACTTCATCTCGTTCTCGGCCACCACGGAGTTGAACTCGCGGTTCAACACCGTCGTGTACGTGTTGTCGGACAGCTTGCCGGTGGCGACCGCGGCACCGAAGTAGCGGCCCTTCTCGGCCGCCGCCGCGCGCAGCGTGGTGCCGGCGCTCGCGGCCGGCGCCAGGGTCACCGCCATCCCGGCGGCGAGCGCGCCGGCCAGGATGCCGGTGGTCAGCAAGGCTCTCTTTCGTCTCATGCGGATTCCTCTTCCGGGGGTTACGCGATGGTGGTGGTGCGAGTCCCCGACCCCGCGTCCGGTGACGGTGTCGAGGTACGCCCAGCGCGGCTCGCCCGGTGAGCCTTGCGGCGCTCATGCCCTGCCATCGACTGTGAGCGATAACATCCCCCGGCGTCAACCCCCCGCCGCCTAGGGATAGACGTCCTCGTGCGCCTTGCGGTAGTCGACGATCTCGTCCAGCCGGCCGGTGGCGGCGTGCGTCACCCAGGCCGGGTTGCCCAGCAGCGCGCGGCCGAGCGCGACCAGGTCGAACTCCCCGTCCACCAGCCGTGCGGCCAGGCCCGCCACCGACTCCGGGCCGGCCGGGCGCAGGAAGTCCCGCCGCAGCCCCACCGAGCCGACGGTGATCGTCGGCAGGCCGGTGAGGCGCTTGGCCCAGCCGGCCAGGTTCAGCGCCGAGCCGGCGAACGCCGGTTGCCAGAAGCGGCGTTGTGAGGCGTGCAACACGTCCGCGCCGGCCTCGGCGAACGCGGTGAGGATCTGCGCCAGCTCGGCCGGGGTGTCGGCGATCCGGGCGTCGAACGCCCGCTCCTTGAACTGGGAGAACCGCACGATCACCGGGCGGCCCGCGGGGACCTGTGCGCGTACCGCACGCACCACCGCCGCCGGGAACGCCGCCCGCCGCGCCGGCGAGCCGCCGAACGCGTCGGTCCGGCGGTTCGTGTACGGCCAGAGGAACTCGTCCAGCAGGTAACCGTGCGCGGCGTGGATCTCGACCGCGTCGAATCCGGCCCGGACCGCCACCCGTGCCGCGTCCGTGTACGCCGCCAGCAGCACGTCCGCGTCGGCGGCGGTCATCGCGTGCGGCGCCGGGCGGCCCGGCTCGCGTACCCCCGAGGGGGTCCAGGCCGGACGGCCGTCGACCGGTTCGCGGAGGCTGCCCAGATGCCACAGCTGCGCGGCGATCCGGCCGCCGGCGGCGTGCACCGCGTCGACCACGCCCCGCCAACCGGCCTCCGCAGCGCCGGCGGTCACCCGCGGCACGGTGTCCTCGTGGCCGGCGCTGGGGTGGTCGACGAGCACGCCCTCGGTGACGATCAGGCCGATGCCCGCCGCGGCGCGGCGCCGGTAGTAGTCGGCCATCTGCGGCGTCGGCACGCCACCCGGCGCGCGGTGCCGGGTCATCGGCGCCATCACGAAGCGGGACGGCAACGGCAGCCCGGCGACGGTGACGGGTTCCAGCAGCGGCGCCACCGGCGATGCGGTGTCCAGAGTCGCGTTCATGGCCCGACGCTAGGAGTTGACACCGGTGTCAAGGGCAAGTGCTCAGGCGGCCGGATCCCGGGTGTCCTCGGTCACCGTCATGTCGGACACCACGTCGTCGAGCACCGCGACGGCGTGCGCGAGCCGTGCCATCTCGGCGGTCATCCGGGCCCGCTCCTCGCGCAGCCGGTCGGTGAGCCGCGAGGTGCGGATCTCCGGATCGGTCACGCAGGGCAGCAACTCGGCCATCCGGCGGCTGCTCAGGCCGGCGTCGAACAGCCGCTGGATGAGCCGGATCCGGTCCACCGCCGACTCGGCGAAGACCCGCTGCCCGCTCGGCGTCCGCAGGGCGGCGAGCAGGCCCTGCTGCTCGTAGTACCGGATGGACCGGGCGCTGACCCCGGTACGCGCCGACAGCTCCCCGATCCGCATCGCGCCTCCCGCGTTCGTGCGTCCCCGCTCGTCCCCGCCGGGCCGCGCCGGCCGCGGGCGACCACGACGATATCGAAACCGGCGGCGGGGTCACGCGACGTTTCCACGCGCATCCGGTAGTCTCATCGACGGCTGACGATGTTATCGGTCACATCAATGACCTCGGTCGAGCCGTGGGAGCCCTCGCCACCTCGTCGCGCACGCCCCGGGCAGGCGCCGCGCACCGGCACGCCGCCGGCCGCCACGCGATCCGGCGCGCACGTCCGGCACCGACCACACCGCCAGCACGGCGAGGAGCCCCTCATGAGTGAACGCAACGTCCGGCGGATCCGCCGGCGGATCTGCCTGGTGGCCGCCGTCGCGGCCCTCACCGTCACCGGCGGCCTGACCGTCACCGGCAACGCCCAGGCCGCCGCCGGCTGCCGGGTCACCTACACCGTGCCGTCGCAGTGGCCGGGTGGCTTCACCGCCGGCGTCACGGTCGCCAACCTGGGCAGCCCGGTCAACGGCTGGGAGCTGACCTGGACGTTCCCGTCCGGGCAGCGGGTGACGCAGGCATGGAACGCGACGGTCACCGCGGCCGGCGCCCGGCAGACCGCGAAGAACATGAGCTACAACGCCACGATCGGCACCGACGCGAGCGTGTCCTTCGGGTTCAACGGGGCCTGGACGGGCACCAACACTGCGCCCACCTCGTTCGCCCTCAACGGCGTCACCTGCGGCGACAGCGGAGGCGGACCGACCTCCACCCCGCCGCCCTCGCCCTCGTCGTCGGTCTCCCGGTCGCCGTCGCCGTCGCCGTCCACGTCGCCGTCGCCGTCGGACGACGCGATGGCCACCGTGGCCGCCATGCAGCCCGGGTGGGGGCTGGGGAACACGTTCGACGCCATCCCCGACGAGACGTCGTGGGGCAACCCGCCGGTGACGCAGGCGTTGCTGCACCAGGTGCGTTCCCAGGGCTACCGCAGCATCCGCATGCCGGTGACCTGGAGCAACCACCACGGTCCCGCGCCCGACTACACCATCGACGCGGCCTGGCTGAGCCGGATCCGCCAGGTGGTCGACTGGGCGCTGGCCGAGGACCTGTACGTGCTGATCAACCTGCATCACGACTCGTGGCAGTGGCTCAACGCCTATCCCGGTGACCGCACCACCGTGTTGAACCGGTACACCGCCCTGTGGACCCAGATCGCCACCACCTTCCGCGACCACTCGTCCAGGCTGCTCTTCGAGAGCATCAACGAGCCGCAGTTCACCGGCACCGCGGGTGACGCACAGAGCGACGAGGTGCTGGACGAGCTGAACACCGCGTTCGTCCGCCTGGTACGCCGCACCGGCGGGAACAACACCGGCCGCGTACTGGTGCTGCCCACCCTGCACACCAGCTCCGAGCAGGCCCGGCTCGACGCGCTGTCGGCAACGATCGGCCGGCTCCAGGACGACCACATCGCCGCGACCGTCCACTTCTACGGATGGTGGCCGTTCAGCGTCAACATCGCCGGCGGCACCCGGTACGACGCCAACGTCGAACAGGACCTGGTCGACGGCTTCAACCGGGTGCGCGACACTTTCGTCTCCCGGGGCATCCCGGTGGTCATCGGCGAGTGGGCGCTGCTCAGCTACGACTACACCCGGCCCGGCATCATCGAGCGCGGGGAACTACTCAAGTTCTTCGAGGCCGTCGGCTACCACGCCCGCAGCCGGGGTCTCACCACTGTCCTCTGGGACGCCGGTTCGTTCCTCAACCGCAACGACCTCCAGTGGCGCGACCCCGGCCTGTTCGCGCTGATGAAGGCGAGCTGGACCACCCGTTCCGCCACCGCGTCCTCGGACCGGATCTACGTGGCCCGCACCGGCGCCGTCACCGGCAAGGCACTCACGCTCGATCTGCACGGCACGACGTTCCAGGGGCTGTGGCAGGGCGGCACCAGGCTGGCCGAGGGCGCCGACTACACCGTCTCGGGCGCCACGCTCACGCTGACCGGGGCGGCCGTGGCCCGGCTGGCCGGCAGCCGCGCCCCGGGCGTCAACGCCACCGTCGAGGCCCGCTTCTCCGCCGGCGTGCCGTGGCAGATCAGCGTCGTCTCGTACGATCCGCCGACGCAGTCCGCGGCGACCGGCACGACCGGCGCCTTCGCCCTCCCCACCCGGTTCAACGGCGACGAGCTGGCCACGATGGAGGCGAAGTACGCCGACGGCAGCCCCGCCGGGCCGGCCGACTGGACTCCGTACAAGGAGTTCTGGACGCACTTCCAGCCCGACTACGCCGCGAACACGATCCTCCTGAAGCCGGAGTTCTTCGCCGAGGTCGACGACGGCCCGGTCACGCTCACCTTCCACTTCTGGAGCGGCACCCAGGTCACGTACCGGATAGTCAGGTCCGGAGACACGGTGACCGGCAGCCCCGCCTGACCGGCGCTCCGGGTCCCGGCGGGCACGCCGGGACCCGGACCGGCCGTCAGGACAGCAGCTCGACGTACCCGTCGGTGCCGTGCACGCGGATCCGCCCGCCGTCGGGGATCAGCCGGGTCGCGTCCGGCACCGCGACCACGGCCGGCAGGCCGTACTCGCGGGCGATCACCGCGCCGTGCGTCATCAGGCCGCCCACCTCCGTCACCAGGCCGGCGGCACCCACGAACAGCGGCGTCCAGCTCGGGTCGGTGTGCGCGGTGACGAGGATGTCGCCCGGCTCCAGGTCGGCCCCGGCCAGGTCCGCCACGACCCGCGCCCGCCCCTCGACCACGCCGGCCGAGACCGCCAGCCCCGCCAGGGCGCCCGGGGGCACGTCGTCACGCCGGTACGAGCCGTTGAGGGCCTCGCCGTCGGAGGTGAGCACCCGGGGCGGGGTGAGCCCCTGGTGCGCCCGGAACTCCTCCCGGCGCCGGCGGATCAGCCCGGCGTCCACCCGGCCGGTGGCCGCGGCCTCGCGGAACTCGTCGAAGGTGAGGTGGAAGGCGTCCTCGGGATCGGCGAGCACACCGGCCCGCGCCAGCCGGCCGGCCTCGGCCACGAGCGCCGCCTTGTAGACCGCGTAGCGGCTCACGATGTCGTACTTCGGGTACTCGCGGTAGCCGGCGAACGTCCGTACCCGCTCGATCATGGCCTGCGTCTCGGCGGCCCTGCGGTCGCCGTCGGGCAGCGCGCGCAGGCGGTCGAGCACCTCCCGGGCCTTCGCCTCGGCCCGCTCCCGGCCGTGGGCGAAGCGGCGCGCGGCGGCTCCCGGGGCGAAGTTGCGGACGTTGTCCAGGATCAGCGGCACCAGCGTGACGGGCCGCTCGCTCCACCGGGGCCGGCTGATGTCGATCTCCCCGACGCAGCGCATGCCGTACCGGTCGAGATAGCCGGCGATGGCGTCGCGCGCCTGCGCGCCGCCCGGCAGCCCGGGCAGCTCGTCCAGGAACCCGTCGTCGGCGGCGTGGTCCCGCAGGAACGCCACCACCTCGGGGTACGCGCGGATCACGTCGGCCACGTCGAGCAACGCCAGTCCCATCTCGGCGGTGACGTTGCCGGGCGCGGAGAGCGTGAGCGTGTCGGCCGTGCCGCGCTCGCCGAGCCACTCCCCCAGCTTGTCGTCGAGCCACCAGGCGGCCTGCATCCCCGCCATGATCGCCTGGCCGCTCAGCGGATCGGTGAGCACCCGCTTGTGCTCGGCGAACGCCTCGGTCAGGAAGTCGAACAGCTCGGGTCCGGATCGGCCACCGATGTCGCGGCGCAGCGCGGCGACGGACGCCCGGCTGCGCTCGACCAGCGTGACGACGATCGCCGGGTCGGTGTCGATCGGGGGCGGCGGGCCGCCGGCCGGCCGGGCGTCCGTCGCCGGATCCGGCACGGCCGGCAGGACGTCGCGGGCGAGGACCGTCTCCAGCGCGTCCCGGGTGAGCGGGTCGGCCCGGCCGATCATGTCCAGGAACGCGGCCCGGCCGGCCCGAGTGGCCAGGTACGGCGTGGCGTCGACGAACAGCCGCCCGCCCGCCTCGTGCATCGGCGCCATGGCGGTGAGCCGCCACATCGACAGGCCCAGCGGCGTCATCGCGTCGGTCATCATCTGCTGGTGCCCGACCGACAGGTAGACGTGGAACCGGTTGTCGGCGGCAGCCGGCGCCGGGAACAGCGTGGTGATCGGCCGGCTCTGAAGGATGTGCACGTCGTCGCCGGTCAGGGCCCACTCGATGTCCTGCGGGCGCCCGAAGCGCGCCTCGATCAGCCGGCCCAGCGCGGCGAGGCGTACCGCCTGGGCGTCGGTCAGCGCGGGCCGGGCCTGCCGCGCCGGGTCGACGGGCGTCTCCCGGGTGCCGCCGCCGGGCACCGCGCGCACCTCCCGCGACTTCGCGCCGATCGTCCTGGCCACGACCGTGCCGTCGCGCACCGTGAGAACGTCCGGGTTCACCAGGCCGGAGACCAGGGCCTCGCCGAGACCGAACCCGGCCTCCACCGCGACCACCGTCCGGTCTCCGGTGACCGGGTCGGCGGTGAACATCACCCCGGCCGAGTCCGGGACGACCATCCGCTGCACCACCACCGCCATCTCCACGGCGCGGTCGTCGATGCCGTGCCGCCGCCGGTACGTCACCGCCCGCTCGGTGAACAGCGAGGCCCAGCAGCGACTGACGTGCCGCAGCACCTCGGACGTGCCCACCACGTTCAGGTAGGTGTCCTGCTGGCCGGCGAACGAGGCGGCCGGCAGGTCCTCCGCTGTCGCGCTCGACCGCACGGCGTACGCGCCGTCGGCGCCGAGCCCGGCCAGCGCGGCGGTGACCGCCGCCGCGACCTCGCCGGGCAACGCGGTCCCCTCGACGACGCGGCGGACCTCGGCGGCGGCCGTCCGGATCGCCGCCGGGTCGTCCCCGTCCGCGCCGGCGAGCCGGTCCAGCGGGCCGGCGAGCGCCGGCGTCCGCGCCACGGCAAGCCGGAAGGCGCCGGTCGTGACGCAGAAACCAGGTGGTACGCGCACCCCGTCGATGCGCGTCAACGCGCCCAGCTGCGTGCCCTTGCCGCCGACCGCGGCGATGCGCGTGTCGTTCACCTCGCGCAGTTCCCACACGTACCGTCCGGCCATGCCGTTCCCCCGTTTCCGCAGCTCGATCCGCGTCGGGCGAGAATTCTGCGGCAACACCGGGGCCTTGCGGCAAGACCCCGGGTGCGATATACGTTGACAGTGGCGAGGAGATACGTCTCCTCGCCACTCGTTTGCGCTCCTCTACGAACCCCCTGCCCTGACCCGCTGCCGCCTGGTGAGTCAGATCTCCCCGCCCCGGGTGGAGTGCCGAGGGCGCGACGGGGCAAGAATCGACCACGAGGACGCGGGGCCCGCCCGCGGACTGGACGAGCGGGACCGGACGGGGTGGGGGGAGACTCGGGCGATGAGCGGCGCTGACACCGACCCGCGTACGCGTGCCGACGTCTTCGCCGTCGACGGTGAGATCGGGCCGGACCTGGCGCGGATCGACTGGTCGGCGCACCCCCTGGGCCCGCCGGACACCTGGCCGCAGAGCCTGCGGACCGCGGTGCGGATCCTGCTGTCCTCCCGGTTCCCGATGTGGATGGCCTGGGGGCCGCAGCTCACCTTCTTCTGCAACGCCGCCTACCGGCGGGACACGCTGGGCCGCAAGTACCCGTGGGCGCTGGGACGTCCGGCGAACGAGGTGTGGGCGGAGATCTGGGACGACATCGGCCCCCGCGTGGACACCGTGCTGCGCACCGGCGAGGCGACCTGGGACGAGGGCCTGCTGCTGTTCCTGGAGCGCGCCGGCTACCGCGAGGAGACGTACCACACGTTCTCCTACAGCCCGCTGCGCGCCGACGACGGCGGCCTGGTCGGGATGCTCTGCGTGGTCAGCGAGGACACCGAGCGGGTCATCGGTGAGCGGCGGATGGCCACGCTGCGTGACCTCGGCTCGGACCCGAGCGTCATCCGCACCGAGCAGGAGACGCTGGCGTTCGTCAGCCGCCAGTTGGCCCGCAACCCGCAGGACCTGCCGTTCACACTCACCTACCTGTACGACGACGACGGTGGCGCCCGGCTGGTGGAGGCGACCGGGCTGGCGGCGGGCCACCCGGCAGCACCGGCCACCCTGTCCCCCGGTGACCCCGCCGCACCGTGGCCGGCGGAGGCCCCCGCCGACGGCGAGTCGGTGCGGGTCGCGCTCGACGGCCCGGCCTTCGCGGACCTTCCCACCGGCGTCTGGACCGCCCCGCCCACCGAGGCGCTCCTGGTCCCGCTGCGGCAGCAGGGCGGGGCGCCGTACGGGTTCCTGGTCGCCGGGCTGAACCGCTACCGGGAGCTGGACGACGGGTACCGCGGCTTCGTCGAGCTGACCGCCGGGCATCTGGCCACCGGTATCGCCAGCGCCCGTAGCTACCAGGCGCAGCAGCGGCGGGCCGAGGAGCTCGCTGATCTGGACCGCGCGAAGACCGCGTTCTTCTCCAACATCAGCCACGAGTTCCGCACCCCACTCACGTTGATCATGGGACCGCTGGACGAGCTGCGCGGCCGGTTGCCGGACGCCGACGAGCAGGTCCGCGCCGAGCTGGACGTCATCCGCCGTAACGGGCTGCGCCTGGGCAAGCTGGTGAACAGCCTGCTCGACTTCTCCCGGATCGAGGCCGGGCGGATGCAGGCCCGCTACGAACCGGTGGACCTGGCCGCGGTGACCGCCGACCTGGCGAGTGTCTTCCGGTCGGCGATCGAACGGGCCGGTCTGTCCTTCGAGGTCGACTGCCCGCCCCTGCCCGAGCCGGTGCACCTGGACGTCGGCATGTGGGAGAAGGTGGTGCTCAACCTGCTCAGCAACGCGCTGAAGTTCACCTTCGACGGCACCATCCGGGTGGAGCTGCGCGCCGAGGGCGACACGGCCGTGCTGCGGATCTCCGACACCGGCATCGGCGTACCCGCCGACGAGATGCCGCGCCTGTTCGAGCGGTTCCACCGCATCGAGAACGCCCGCTCCCGGTCCGACGAGGGCAGCGGGATCGGCCTGGCCCTGGTCAAGGAGCTGGTCACGCTGCACGGCGGTGACATCGACGCGCACAGCGCGGTGGGCAGCGGCACCACCTTCACGATCCGGCTGCCGCTCGGTGCCGCCCACCTGCCCGCCGACGCGCTCGCCCCGGCGGGCACCGGCCGGACATCCGCGTCGGCCGAGCCGTTCGTGCAGGAGGCACTGCGCTGGCTGCCCGCCGACCCGGGAGCCGCGCTCGGTGGCGACGATCCGGCCGGCGGGCCGGTCCAGCCGCTGCCCGGCGGGGCGCCGGCCCGCGTCCTGGTGGCCGACGACAACGCCGACATGCGGGAGTACCTCACCCGGCTGCTGCGCTCGGCCGGGCACGAGGTGCGGGCCGTCGCCGACGGGCAGGCCGCGCTGGACGCCGCCCGCGCGCACACCCAGGACCTGGTGGTCAGCGACGTGATGATGCCTCGGCTCGACGGCCTGCAACTCGTCGCCGCGCTGCGCGCCGACCAGCGTACGGCCGGCACCCCGGTGCTGCTGCTGTCCGCCCGCGCCGGTCAGGAGGCCTCGATCGAGGGGTTGGAGGCCGGCGCCGACGACTACCTGGTCAAGCCGTTCCCGGCCGCCGAGCTGCTGGCCCGCGTACGCGCCAACGTGGAGCTGGCCCGGCTGCGCAACCACCACGCCCGCTGGCGTACCGCGCTCGTCGACTCGTTGCAGGAGGGGTTCTTCGTCTGCGACGAGGAGGGCGCGGTGATCGAGATCAACGCGGCGTTCACCGGCATCCTCGGCTACGACACCGACGGACTGCCCTATCCGCCGGTGCACCCGTGGTGGCCGGACCGGGAGGCCGAACCCGAGGCGCACCGTCAGGTGGCGGAGGCGTTCTCCACGCTCGTCGGGCAGACCCGTGGCACCTACACCGTGCCGGTGACCCATCGCGCCGGGCACCGGATCTGGATCTCGGCCGCGTTCAACCAGGTAGACGACCCGGACGGCGGGCGGCGGATGATCGTCGGTACGTTCCGGGACGTCACCGCGGAGCACTACGCGGTGCAGCGGGAGACCGCCCTGGCCGGGCTGAGCATGCGGCTGTCGCAGGCCGAGGACCTCACCGACGCGCTGCACGGGGTGCTGGACGAGCTGCGCAAGCTGTGGCGGGCCGCGGGCGTCCTCGCCGCCGTCTTCGGTGACCCGCCCGCCCCCGACGTGACCGCCACCGACCCGGCGGCACGGTGGGAGACGTTGCCGCACGAGCGCCGGCAGGCGTTGCTCGCGCTGCGGGACACGCCGCTGCTGACGCCGGTGGCGACGCGTACGCACGGCGCCGGCATCGCCGTCGAACACCCGCACGGCACCATGGCGCTCTGGATCGACCTGGGCGAGAAGCGGCCCTTCACCGAGCAGGACCAGACCCTGCTGGCGCTGCTGGCCGGCCACATCGGCCAGGCACTGCACCGGGTGCACCAGATCGACCAGCAGCGGGAGACCGCGCTGGCCCTGCAGCGGGCGATCCTCGGCCCGGCGCAGCTGCCCGCCGGCTTCGCGGTGCGATACTCCCCCGCCGCGATGCCGCTCAAGGTCGGCGGCGACTGGTACGACACCGTGGAACTGCCGGACGGGCGCATCGGCATCGTGGTCGGCGACTGCGTCGGACACGGCCTGCGGGCCGCGACGGTGATGGGGCAGTTGCGCAGCGCCTGCCGGGCACTGCTGTTGCAGGACCCCAGCCCGGCCGGGACGCTCGTGGCCCTGGACCGGTTCGCCGCGCTGCTGCCGGGGGCCGCCTGCGCCACCGTCTTCTGCGGCGTCCTCGACCCGGCCACCGGCCTGCTGCGCTACTCCAGCGCCGGTCACCCGCCGGCCATCGTGGTCCGCGCCGACGGCACTCCCGAACTCCTGCAACACGGCCGGTCCCGGCCGCTGGCCGTACGCCCGGGCCAGGAACGGCCGCAGGCGGAGGCGACGGTGCCGGCGCGCGCCACCCTGATGCTCTACACCGACGGCCTCGTGGAGCGCCGCCGCCAGCCCATCACCACCGGCATCGCCCGCGCGACCCACGCGATCCAGCAGGGCCACCAGGCACCGATCGAGACGCTGGCCACCGAGATCATGGCCCGGCTCACCCCCGACGGCGGCTACCACGACGACGTGGCGCTGCTGCTCTACCGCCACCCCGGGCCGTTGGAGCTGGAGTTCCCCGCCGAGTCGACACGGCTGGCCGAGGTCCGCACCGCGCTGCGGGGATGGCTCGACCGCTGCGGGCTGGCCCCGGCCCACGCCTACAACATCCTGGTGGCGGCGGGCGAGGCGTGCGCCAACGCGATCGAGCACGGGCACCGCGACGACCCGGGCGGCCGGATCCGGCTGCGCGCCGCCGCCACCGCCGACGACCTGCGCCTGAGTGTCACCGACAGCGGGCACTGGCGGGACCGGGACCAGCCTTCCGACCCGCACCGCGGCCGGGGACTCGTGCTCATGCGCGCGCTGATGGACAGCATCAGCGTCACCGCGGGGGCGACCGGCACCACGGTTGACATGCAGGCGAGGATCACGCCATGAGCACGTCCCTGACTCTGACCACGAGCGACAGCCCGGACGGCGTACGCGTGCTGGCCGCCGTCGGCGAGATAGACATGAGCAACGCGTCCACGTTCGCCGACGCGCTGGCCGGGGCCGTGCGCGCCGACGGCGATCCCCTGCTCGTGGACCTCACCGAGGTGGAGTACCTGGACAGCGCCGGGCTGGCCGCGCTGTTCCCGCACGCCGACCGGATCGCGTTGGTCGCCGGCCCGCTGCTGGAGCCGCTGCTGACCATCTCCGGGCTGGCCGACCTCACCACGGTCCGCAGCGCCTGACGCGCCGCCGACGGCGGTGACGCGTCATCAGCCCGGTGTGGCCGGCTCTCCGGACCCGGCCAGGTCACGGGCCACCTCCGGCAGGTTACGCACGATCACCAGCGGCGAGTGGGCGTGGTGCAGCACCGCGTGGCTCACCGACCCGAGCAGCAGCCCGCCCAGCGCGCCGCGGCCGTGCGCGCCGACCACCACCAACTGGGCGTCCTTCGACTGCTCCACCAGCACCCGGGCCGGGGCGCCGCGGACCGACCGCTGCCGCACCGGCACGTCCGGGTAGCGCTCGGCCCAGCCGGCGATCGACTCGGCGACGACCCGCCTGGACTCCTCTTCGAGCGCCGCCGGGTCGTACACCAGGGGCAGGATGTCGCCGGGGCCGATCGGGGTGGGATACAGCCACGCGTGCAGCACGACCAGCGGCGCGTCCCGGCGGGCGGCCTCCTCGTACGCGAACCCGACCGCCGCGGTGGACGACTCGGAACCGTCCACGCCGACCACGACCGGGCCGTCGGCGCGCGCCTCGCCGCGCGTCACCAGCACCGGGCAGTGCGCGCGGGCCGACACCTGGAGCGTGACCGAGCCGATCAGCAGGCCGGCGAAGCCGCCCAGGCCGCGGTGGCCGAGCACGATCAGCGCCGCGTCGCGGGACTCGGCGACGAGCACCGCCGCCGCCGCGCCGTCGGCCACCACGCCGGTGACCGGTACGTCCGGCGCGACCTTGCGGGCCTCGGCGACCGCCTCGGCGACGCACCGCTCGGCCTGGTTGCGCAGGCCGGCGCCGGCGGGCGCGCCCGGCGCCGGGGTGAGCGGCGCGCGGGTCAGCGGCCAGATGAAGGCGTGCACCACCTGCAACGGGCGGTTGCGGTCGGCGGCCTCGCGGGCGGCCACCCGGACCGCGTCCAGCGCGGCGGCGGAGCCGTCCACGCCCACCACGACGGGGGCCTGCGGGCGGATCGTCATGACATCCTCCTTCGCTCGTCCTCAGCCTGCCCGTCCGGCGGCCGGCCCGGCAGGGCCGTCGGTCCCCACCCGGGGGTCGCCGGTCCCCCGGAAGCGGCGGGTCAGCCGCAGCACCAGACCGGGCAGTACGCCGATCGCGGCGCAGGCCAGCAGGTCGAGCGCGCTGAGCGGAGACGTGCCGAGCAGCTCGCGCAGGGGCGGCAGCAGCACGCCCGCCACCTGCAGGACCGCGGAGACCGCGACCGCCACCGGCAACGCGAGGTTGCGTTCGCGCGTGCCCGGCGTACGGGTCGCGCGGACCGCCAGCGCCACGCCGAGCTGGGCCAGGCCGAGCACCACGAACACCACCGACTGCCACGGCCGGTCCGCCGCCGCGGCCCAGACACCGGCGCCGAGCGTCGCCGCGGCGATCAGCGCGCCGGTGAGCAGCACGTCCCGGCCCAGGCCACCGCCGAGCACCGACTCCTGCGGCGAGCGGGGTCGCCGGCGCAGCGTGCCCGGCTCGGCCGGTTCCGCGCCCAGCGCCACCCCGGGAACGCCGTGGGTGAGCAGGTTGATCCAGAGGATCTGCGCCGGCAGAAGCGGCACCGGCAGGCCGACCAGCGGGCCGAGCAGCATCACCGCGATCTCGGCCACGCCACCGGCGAGCGCGTAGCGCAGGAACCGGCGGATGTTGTCGTAGATGCGGCGGCCCTCACCGATGGCGGTCGCCACAGTGGTCAGGTCGTCGTCGACGAGCACCAGGTCGGAGGCCTGCCGGGCCACCTCGGTGCCGCCGCCCATCGCCACGCCGATGTCCGCGCGGCGTAGCGCCGGGGCGTCGTTCACGCCGTCGCCGGTCATCGCCACCACGTGCCCCTGGTTCTGAAGGCCGGCGATGATGTCGAGCTTCTGCTCCGGCTGGGTCCGCGCGTACACCCGGGTCTCGGGGTGGGCCCGGCCCGGGTCGCCGTCGTCGCCGTTGGCGAGCGGGTCGCCGTCGCGCCAGAGCCCGAGCCGCCCGCCGATGGCGGCGGCGGTCGCCGGGTGGTCACCGGTGATCAGTACCAGCCGAATGCCGGCCTCCTCGAAACCCGCGGCGATGCCGGGCGCGGCCGCCCGCAGCGGGTCGCCGACCGCGACCAGGCCCAGCGGGCGCAGGCCGGTCGGCCGGGCCGGGTCCGGCACGGTGTCGACCACCGCGGCGGCGACCGCCAGCACCCGGAGCCCTTCGGTGGCGAGCCGGTGCGCGGCGTCGGTCAGCTCGGCCAGTTCCCCGGCGTCGGCGTCCACCAGCGGCGCGGCCAGCAGGTTCTCCGGGGCGCCCTTGCAGACCACCAGGTAGCGCCCGTCGTCGCGGCGGTGCACGGTGGTCATCCGGCGCAGGTCCTGGTCGAACGGGGCCTCCGCCACCCGGGGCCAGGCCCCGCGGGTGGTCTCCGGGTCCAGGCCGCAGCGGGCGCCGAACGTGACCAGCGCCGCCTCCAGCGGGTCACCGATGGCGGTCCACTCCGGCCGTTCGTCGGTCGGTGGCGTCACGGTGGCGTCGTTGCAGAGCAGCCCGGCGCGGGCGAGGGCGCGCAGCTCGTCGGGGGCGCTCACCGGCTCGCCCCGGTGGTGCACCTCGCCGTCGGGCGCGTAGCCGATGCCGGTGACGGCGTAGCGGTCGCGGCCGGGGACGACCGCGTACTGCACCGCCATCCGGCCCTCGGTGAGCGTGCCGGTCTTGTCGGAGGCGATCACCGTGACCGAGCCGAGGGTCTCCACCGCGTGCAGCCGGCGGGGGATGGCCCGGCTGCCGGCCATCCGGCGCGCGCCCAGGGCAAGTGCGAGCGTGACGACGGCGGGCAGCGACTCCGGCACGGCCGCCACCACGAGGCTGACAGCGGTGACCGCCATCTGCGTGACCGGCCGCCCGTCGAGTACGCCGATCGCGAAGACCAGCCCGGAGAGCACCACGGCGGTCAGGCCGAGCACCCGGCCGAGGGAGGAGAGACGTCGTTGCAGCGGGGTGGGCGCCGGCCGGGTCGCCGCGACGAGGGCGCTGATCCGGCCCAGCGCGCTCGCCGCGCCGGTGCGCACCACGGTTCCGGCGGCACGGCCGGTGGTGACGACGGTGCCCGCGCTCGCCTCCTCCCCCGCGGCCCGGGCCACCGGCACCGACTCGCCGGTCAGCGCCGACTCGTCCAGGCTGAGGCGTACGGCGGCGGTGAGGTCGAGGTCGGCGGGCACCACGTCGCCCGCCTCCAGCCGGACCAGGTCGCCCCGGACCAGGTCGGCGGCGGGCAGCACGAGGTCGCGGCCGTCGCGGACGACGCGCGCGGTCGGCGCGGCGAGCCGGTCCAGCGCCGCGACGGCCCGGTCGGCGCGTACCTCCTGCACCACGCCGATCGCCGTGTTGATCAGGACGACCAGCACGATCACCGCGGTGTCCGGGTAGTCGCGCAGCAGCGTGGTCACCACGGCGGCGGCCAGCAGGAGCGCCACCAGCGGGTCGGTGAGCTGGCGGAGGATCCGGCCGGCGAGTCCGCGCTTGCGCGGGGCGGCCACGGTGTTCGGACCGTCGGCGCGCAGCCGGGCGGCCGCCTCGGCGGAGCCGAGCCCGGTCGCGAAAGCCGGAGAGATCTCGGTGGGCGTCGTCGCTGTAGCGGGCCCGCCGTTGAACACCACATCGTCCTCCGTGTCGTCGCCGCCCGCGCCGGGCCGTTCCAGCATGGCGCGCCAGGATATGCGGGTCGCAGGGCCGAGGACCTGTGGGGCCCGGGACCAACGGCCCTCAGGCGGTACGGGGCAACGCGACACCCGGCTCGTCGGTAACGTCTGCGCGATGAGCCGGACACCCAGCGCCACCCGGCCGAAACCTCTGTCCCGTCACCGGTGGGTCCGCAGCGCGCTCGCGGTGCTTTTCCTCACGTCGGCCGGTTGCGGCAAGGGGATCGGGGAGGAGAGCGGCGACACACTGGCGCGCGACGCCGCAGCGGCGGAGGCGAAGCAGCTCAACACGGAGCTGGGGCACCGTGACCGGGTGCGGGACGCCGGGTCGATCGCGGCGGCCGAGATCATCGAGGAGGCGGGGTCCACCACGCCGGGCAGCGGTGCGACAGTCCGGCGGGAGGCGCTGGCCTGGTCCGGCCGCACCGCCCGGGACGAGCGGGCAACCGTCGACGTGCGGTTCGTGGTGACAGTGACCGAGCAGCCTCAGGTATCGATCGGCGGCGCGAGCAACACCGCCGGTGAGGCCGTCCGCTGCTACCGCTACGAGTTCCAGCTCTACCGCTACACGACGTACCGCGAGATCGACTGCCCGAGCGGCGCCGCTCCCCCACCACCCACTGCCGCGCCGGTGCCGGGCCTGCCCGAGGACGGGCGGAAGCGGCTCACCGCAGTGCTGCGCGACGCCACCCCGGCCACGCTCGCCGCAGCGGTGCGGGCGGCCTTCCCGCAGGAGTGGATCACCGTCGACACGACAGTGCACGAGGGCGCGCTCGTCGCCGCCGTCGGCGTACCGGCCGAACGGGACTGCCTCCTGCTCGTGCGCACGCCGGCCGGCAGGATCGAGTCCCCCGGGTACGACCGGATCTGGCTGGAACCGGGCGAGACCGGCTGCAGGACGGGCCTGTACGTCTCACCGCCGCGCTGAGCACCCGCCGGTTCGCCGCCGCGTGGCCGGGGCGTCCGCCCGGTTTGGCGCTGCGTGGCCGGGGCACCTGACGGTCATGACGGATCCGGAGCAGTTCCAGCGGCAGCAGGAGGGCGCGCTCGAGCGCGGGCAGGTGTTCCAGGACTCGGAGGGGCGGCGTACCCGGGATCCGGGTGCCGGGGCGGAGAACGCCGAGAGCGAGGCCGACCGCAATGCCGAGCACCTGGCACGTGGCGAGGTCGGCCCGGGCCTCCCGGAGGACTGACGCCCCGAGCCGGATGTCAATGTAGCGTTGACGGGTGACCCCCGGGAGCCTGTCCGAGATCGCCGCGGCTCGGGTCGCGCTGGACGACCGCGAGCTGGACCTGATCGACCGGGCCCGCCACGACGGCGCCACCTGGGCCGAGATCGCGCAGGCGCTGGACCTCGGCAGTCGGCAGGCCGCCGAGCAGCGACGGCAACGCCTCGTGGCGGCTCGCCGGGCCCGCCTCACCCGGCTCGACCCGGTCGCGTCCCCCGAGGTGCCGGCGCTGCGGTCGGCCGTCACCGACCTGCATCGCTGGATCGAGGCGGATCGCGCGTGGGACGGCCGGTTCCCCCGCGCGGCCCTGGCGCGGCGCACCTGCGCGCTCGCCCTCGACGCCACCACCGGGCCGCTGCACACGCTGGCCGCGAACCTCGCCGCAGACCTGACCGGGCCCGGACAGGCGCTGCCCGGGCCGGCACGCGACGCCGCCCGGCGCATCGCCACCGCACTGTCAACACGACATTGACGTGCGCTTGACGCATTGCTCCTCGACGGCTCAACTCCCGAAGATGAGTCCACCAGGCTCAATCTTTCGGGGGACCATGCGCCGCAACGCCGTCCTGTTCGTGGCCGTCTCGCTGCTGTCCGGCCTCGGCGGCAGCGCCATGGCCCTGGTCTCCGGCATCTGGATCCTGGACCTCACCGGCTCCACCGGGCTCGCCGCCCTGGCCGGTCTCTGCGTCTACGCCCCGACGCTGGCCGGACCGTGGCTCGGCGGCCTGCTCGACCGGGCGCCCCGGCGTCCCCTGGTGATCGGCGTCAACCTCGCGCTCGCCGCCGCGCTGCTGAGCCTGCTGGCGGTACGCGGGCCCGGCCAGGCGTGGCTGATCTACTTCGTCTCGCTCGTCTACGGCGTCGGCTACGTGCTCGTCGACGCCGGCGAGACCGCGCTGCTGCCCGCCGCGCTCCCGCCGGCCCGGCTGGCCGACGTCAACGGCTGGCGGTCGAGCGCGCAGGAGGGCATGAAGCTGGTGGCGCCGCTGGCCGGCGCGGGACTGTACGCGTGGCGGGGCGGCCACGTCGTCGCGGTGCTCGCCGCCGCCGTACCGGTGCTCGTGGCCGTCCTGTACGGCGCGCTGCGCCTGACGCGGACGGCACCCGCTCCCCCGCCCGCGCGCCCGGTGGGAGTGCGGGACGGTCTCGCCGCGCTCCTGGCCCGGCGGGCGGTACGCGTACCGGTGGCGCTCGCGGCGGTGTCCATCGCGATGTCCGGCTTCACCACCGCGGCGTTGTACGACGTGGTGGTGACGGACCTGGCGCTGCCGCCGGCATCTCTCGGCGTGCTGGCCAGCGCGCAGGGCGGGGGTTCGCTGCTCGCCGGGCTGGTCGTCGGCCGGCTCGTCCGCCGCCACGGCGAGATCGCGATCGGGGTCGCCGGCACCGTCCTGTTCGCGGCCGGCTGTCTGGGACGCTGCCTGCCGTGGTGGCCGGGCACGCTCGCCGCCTCGGTGGTGATCGGCGTCGGCCTGCCGTGGACGCTCGTCGCGGCGGTCACCGCCGTGCAGACGTACACGCCGCAGGCGATGCTCGGGCGGGTCGCCGGCACCGCGAACACGGCGATGTTCGGCCCGATCACGCTCGCCATCCCGCTCGGGTCGGCGGCGGTCGCCGTCGGCGGCCGGCCGCCACTGGTGCTCGCCGCCGTGGTGTGCCTGGCCGCGGCACTGGCGGCGGCCGTCCGGCCGGGTCGTCAGCCCGCAGCCGGCGGGCCGGACAGGTGGCGGACCAGCGCCGGCCGGGAGCGCAGCCGCGGCTTCCGGTAGACGTTGCCGTCTGACCGGCGCGGACGCGGCCCGTCCCCAGGGGTGACGGGGACGGGCCGCACGATCGTCAGCGCCAGGTGTCGCTGACGGCGCGGGTGCCGCCGGACGGGGTGGTGAGGCGACGATCCATGCTGGACGGCGCTACCGAGCGCCGGAAGGGCTCCCGCTGCCTGGGACGGGGTGAACCGATCAGCTGCGCACCCACGCGCGGCGGCCGCCGGTGCCGAAAACGGCGAGCCCCGGCCCGTCGCGGCGCGACGGACCGGGGCTCGGGACGGTACGGCGGATCAGGCCAGGTCGAAGCGGTCCAGCTCCATGACCTTCGTCCAGGCGGCGACGAAGTCGCGGACGAACTTCTCCCGCGCGTCGTCACTGGCGTAGACCTCGGCCAGCGCCCGCAGCTGCGAGTTGGAGCCGAAGATGAGGTCGACCGCGGTGGCGGTCCACTTCACCTGGTCGGTCGCGAGGTCCCGGATCTCGTACACGTGCTCCTCGGACTCCGCCGCCTTCCACCGGGTGCCCGGGGACAGCAGGTTGGCGAAGAAGTCGTTCGTGAGCACGCCGGGCCGGTCGGTGAGCACGCCGTGCGCGGCGCCACCGACGTTGTTGCCGAGCGCGCGCAGGCCGCCGACGAGGACGGTCATCTCCGGCGCGGTCAGGTTCAGCATGTACGCGCGGTCGACGAGCAGCACCTCCGGCTGGGTCTTCTCGCCCGGCCGCAGGTAGTTGCGGAACCCGTCGGCGCGCGGCTCCATCACCCGGAACGACTCGACGTCGGTCTGCTCCTGCGTGGCGTCGGCGCGACCCGGGTGGAACGGCACCGTCACCTCGACACCGGCGTCGCGCGCCGCCTGCTCGACAGCGGCCGAGCCGGCCAGCACGATCAGGTCCGCGAGCGAGATCCGGGCGCCACCGGCGGCGTTGAACTCCTGCTGGATGCCCTCCAGGGTGGAAAGCACGACAGCGAGCTGCTCGGGCTGGTTGACCTCCCAGTTGCGCTGCGGCTCCAGCCGGATCCGCGCGCCGTTGGCGCCACCGCGCTTGTCGGTGGAGCGGTAGCTGGCGGCCGACGCCCAGGCGGTGGAGACCAGCTGGGCGGTGGTGAGGCCGGACTCCAGCACCTTCGCCTTGAGCGCGGCGATGTCGGCGTCGTTCACCAGCTCGTGCTCGACGGCCGGCACCGGGTCCTGCCAGAGCTGGGCCTCCGGCACCCACGGGCCGAGGAAGCGGCTGACCGGGCCCATGTCACGGTGCAGCAGCTTGTACCAGGCCTTGGCGAACGCCAGCGCGAACTCGTCCGGGTTCTCCAGGAAACGGCGGGAGATCTTCTCGTACGCCGGGTCGACACGCAGCGACAGGTCGGTCGTCAGCATGGTCGGCTTGTGCTTCTTCGACGGGTCGTGGGCGTCCGGGATGATCGCCTCGGCGTCCTTGGCGACCCACTGCTTCGCGCCGGCGGGGCTGGTGGTCAGCTCCCACTCGTAGCCGAAGAGGATCTCGAAGAACCGGTTGCTCCACTGGGTCGGGCGGTCGGTCCAGGTGACCTCGAGACCGCTGGTGATCGTGTCACCACCCTTGCCCTCGCCGTACGTGCTCAGCCAGCCCAGGCCCTGCGCCTCCAGCGGCGCACCCTCCGGCTCGGGGCCGACGTGCTGGTCGGCGGGGCCGGCGCCGTGGGTCTTGCCGAACGTGTGGCCGCCGGCGATCAGCGCGACGGTCTCCTCGTCGTTCATCGCCATCCGGCGGAAGGTCTCGCGGATGAAGTGCGCCGCCGCGAGCGGGTCGGCGTTGCCGCGCGGGCCCTCCGGGTTGACGTAGATCAGGCCCATCTCGGTCGCGCCGACGCCGGCCACCATGTCCTTCTCGGTGGCGTAGCGCTCGTCGCCCAGCCAGGTGTCCTCGGGGCCCCAGAAGATCTCCTCCGGCTCCCAGACGTCCTCGCGACCGAAGCCGAAGCCGAAGGTCTTGAAGCCCATCGACTCGAGGGATACGTTGCCGGCGAGCACCAGCAGGTCGGCCCAGGAGATCTTCTGGCCGTACTTCTGCTTGACCGGCCAGAGCAGGCGGCGGGCCTTGTCCAGGTTGGCGTTGTCCGGCCAGCTGTTCAGCGGGGCGAACCGCTGCCCGCCGTCACCGGCGCCACCGCGGCCGTCCTCGATCCGGTAGGTGCCCGCGGCGTGCCAGCTCATCCGGATCATCAGGCCGCCGTAGTGGCCGAAGTCGGCCGGCCACCAGTCCTGCGAGGTGGTGAGCACCTCGGTGATGTCCCGCTTGAGCGCCTCGACGTCGAGCTTGGCGAACTCCCTGGCGTAGCTGAACTCCGGCCCCAGCGGGTTGCCCTTGTGCGAGTGGGCGTGCAGCACCGACAGGTCGAGCTGGTTGGGCCACCAGTCCCGGTTGCTACGCGGACGACCGCCGGTCTTCGGGGTCGGCGAGTCGATCGCCGGGTTCTCGCTCTCGCTGCCGTGCGCGGTCACGGAGTCGTGCGCGACCGGGCATCCGGCCGCCTCCTTGGCGTCCACGCCCTGCGGGCTGACGGGCCGGTTGTCCTGGGTGTCGCTCATCTGTTTCCTTCCGAACTGGCGGATCACTAGGCGGTGCGGTCGGCCGCACAGCCGGGGCAGGTGCCCCAGTAGACGACCTCCGCCTCGTCCACCACGAAGCCGTGGTCGTCGGAGGCGGTGAGACAGGGGGCGTGGCCGACGGCGCACTCGACGTCGGCGATGGCGCCGCAGGAACGGCACACGACGTGGTGGTGGTTGTCTCCCACCCGCGACTCGTAACGCGCCGTGGCGCCGGCCGGCTGGATGCGCCGGATCAGCCCGGCGTCGGTGAGTGCCCGCAGCACATCGTAGACCGTCTGGTGGGAGACGGTGGGCTGCTCGGCGCGGACCAGCGCGATCACGGTGTCGGTGTCGACGTGCGGGTGGTCACGCAGCGCGGCCAGCACCGCCAGGCGGGGCCGTGTCACCCGCAACGAGACCGCCCGGAGCTGCGTCTCGAAGTCGGCCGTCATGCGTCGACCTTAGTCCGGTCTTTTGGAATCAATCAAGTTTTTGCCAAGGTGTGGCGGCTGTCACGTGCTTCGGGCACGCGAAACGGGGGTGCCGCGCCAGGCGCGGCACCCCCTCCCCGGAAGAAGGTTCAGGCGGCGGAACAGCTCGCCGTCGGGGTGTTGCTGTTGCCGTTCTTGTAGAGCGTGACGCCGAAGCTGTTGCCGTTGCCGTTCGGGCGCGCGGTGAGCGTGCCGCTGGTGCCGCTGACCGACGCGTTCCAGCTGTTCTGCAGGCTCTGGCCACCCTGGGTCTGGATGTTGACCACCCAGTTGCTGGTGCCGCTGACCGAGAAGGTCACGTTGAACCGGTCGCCCCACTCCTCGGCCCGGCTGACGCTGACCGTGCAGCCACCGTTGTTCGGCGGCGGGGTGGTCGGGTCGCCACCACTGGTCCCGCCGATCGTGATGTTGGAGTTGCCGCTGCTCTGGTAGCCCTCGGTGGCCAGGATCTGGTAGTCGTGCGTACCGAGGTTCATGCCGTAGCGGGACCAGGCGTCGAAGTGGTTACCGGCGTTGATGGTGCCGCCCACGCGCTTCGACTGCCGGACGCTCCAGTACTGGTAGAACGTCCGCGTGCCCTCGATCGACGGGGCGTTCACCCGCTGGGTCCGGTAGACGTCGTACGTGCCGCCGTCGGAGGACACCGAGCCCATGTAGCCGCTGCCCGGCGGGCGCCAGCTACCCCAGCTGTCGACGATGTAGTACTCGACCAGCGGGTTGCGCGTCCACCCGTAGAGCGTCAGGTACGCGTTGCCGGAGGGGTTGAAGCTGCCGGAGTAGCTGACCGTGCGGCGGCCGCCCGGGTTCCAGCCCTTGCCGGCGACGAAGTTGTTGATGTTGCTCCACTGGGTGCTGTACTGACCGCCGTTGCCCATGGTCATGGAGACGTTGCCACTGTCTTTCCAGAAGGAATAGAAGTAGCCGTTGTTGGTGCCGGTCGAGTTCGACGTGACGGTGGTGTCGGCGTAGGCCGGACCGGACGTGACCGCCGTCGCCCCGGCGGCGATCAGCGCCACGGCGCAGGCGCCGCCGAGGACCATCCTGAGACCTCCGCGCCTGCGGATGCCCGTACGGACGGGGGCGTCTTTCATGGACGGGTTTCCTCCCTGTGACGACTGGCGGGCGGCCAGCCGGGTGGCGCGAGCCGGGTGCGCTCGCCCGCCCGCGAACGGCGGGACCGGGGCGACAGCCGCGCCACGGGTGGTGGTAGGACATCGACGTCAATCGAGATACGCCGATGGCCACAGTATTGGAGTGCCGGTTCATCCTGTCAACAAGTTCCGGAAATGTTGTGGTAACCGTTGCCGGACTCCTGAGGAGGCGTTACGGCTGCCGGAAAGGGCGTCCGATCAGCCCTTTCGGAATGTCGGCGGGCCGCCGGCAGGGGCCGGGACCGGGATCGAGTTCCGAAAGTTTTCGGTCCCGTTCCGGATCAACACCGCCCCACCCGGCCCGGACACCCGGACCCGGCCGTAGTGTCCACATTGACGGCCCGCCGGTCGGTCGGTTCAATGGCGGCCGGACCGGAGTCGGACCCGATTCCGGCCGGGTGAACCGAGGACGTCGCGCACCCGTCCGGCGTACGTCATCACCGGAAGGACCGCCTGTGACACCCGATGCCCCCGGCCCGCGCTCCCGGCCGCGCCGGATCCCGCGCGGCGTCGTCGCCGCCGGAGCCGCCGGCCTGGCGGCGCTGAGCCTGGTGGTCGCCGCCCTCGGCTGGAACGTCGCCACCGCCCGCGACGACGCGCCGGCCGGTCGAACCGTCTCCGCCGAGCAGCTCACCGCCGTCCGGACCGCGGCCCGGTCCTGCCCCGTGCTGACCCCGGCGCGGCTGGCCGGCCAGTTGATGGCCGAGTCGGGTCTGGACGGCCGGGCCGAGCGGACCGCGTCCGGCGGGCGGGGCCTGGCCGGACTGGACGACGAGCGGTGGCGGACCTGGGCGCCGTGGCCGGACGCGCAGCGCACGGACGCCGCCGTCAACGTCCTCGCGCTGGCGCACCACATGTGCGACCTGGCCGGTCAGCTGCGCGCGGCGGCCGTGCCGGGTGACCCGTGGCGGCTGTCGCTGGCCGCCTTCCACACCGGGTTCGACGAGGTCCGGTCCGCCACCGGAGTGCCCTCGGCCGCGCTGCCGTACGTCGAGGAGGCGGCCCGGTACGCCGCCTACTACGGCCGGCTGGCCGGCTTCGCCGAGTCCGGTCCGGTCAGCGAGGGCGAACGGCGGCAGCCGAAGGCGGTCCCCGCCGCGTACGTCCGCCTGGTGGTGCGGGCCGGCTCGGTGTGCCAGCAGGTGCCGCCGGCTGCGGTCGCCGCCCAGCTGATGGCCTCCTCCGGCTTCGACCCGAACCTGCTCGGCGCCGACGGCCGCAAGGGCATCGCCCAGTTCCGGCCCGACGTGTGGCGTGCCCACGGGCCGTCCGGCGCCTCGCCGTGGGATCCGCGGGCGGCCGTGCCGGCGGCCGGCGCCACGCTCTGCGCGCTGCGGCGGGAACTGGCCGCGCTCGACGGCGACCCGGACCTGCTGGCGCTGGCGGCGTACCGCAACGGGACCGACGCCGTGCGCCGCACCGGCGGCGACTTCGACGCCGGCACGCAGGCGTTCCTGCGCACGGTCCGGGAGTTCACCGACTTCTACGCCCTCGACGGCCGGCTGCGCGGCACGCCGCCGAGTTCCGGCACGCCCGCCGCCAGCACGCGCACGCCGAAGCCGTCGTCCTCCCCGTCCACGCGCCCGTCCACGCCGTCGCCTGCGGCGGGCAAGCCGGGCAAGCCGGGCCAGCCGGAGAAGCCGGCCGCGCCGGCCCGGCCGGCCGGCGCGAAGCAACTCGTCGGCAAGGAGACCGGTCTGTGCGCCAGCGGCGGCAGCGGGGACGGCGTACGCGTCGTCCTGCGTGCCTGCCGGGAGGAGCGTGCTCAGTGGTGGACGTTCGCCTCCGACGGCAGCGTCCGGGTCAACGGCGGCCTCTGCCTGGACGTGGCCTGGGGCGAGAAGCGCGACGGCGTGCCGGTGCAGACCGCGTGGTGCAGCGGCAACCCGGCACAGAAGTGGGAGTGGATCGAGAGCCAGGGCCGGCGGTCGCTGTTCAACCGGGCCACCGACCGCTGCCTGGACGTCGACGGGCACTCCGCGGGCGCCCCGCTGAACGCCTGGACCTGCGTGTTCAACGTGAAGCAGACCTGGTCGCTGCGCTAGCCGCGCGACCAGGCCCGCCCGGCCGGATCAGGGGGTCACGCCCAGGAACAGCCCGAACAGCCCGCAGCAGATCAGGCCGACGACGGCCAGCGTGACCAGCATGACGCTGTAGTTGGACCACAGGCCGAACCGGGTGACGTCGGTGCCGTATCCGTCGTAGACCCGGTTGCGCCAACCGCCGAAGCGGAACGAGAGGTGGTGGGCGGCCCCCGGCTGCACCGCGAGCGCCGTGGTGACCAGCGGGAAACCCATGAAGTCGGTGTACCGGACGTCGTGCGAGCCGGCCGGCACCGCGACGTGCCACGTCCCCTCGCCGGGGATCGCGACCACCTGGCGGTCGATCTTGAAGCGGCTGGTCACCGGCACGGGAATCGCGTACGGCCCGCGGTTCACCGAGACGACGAGCACGCCGCAGCCGGGCGGTGGGGCGATCGGGTGCGGGTAGGCGATCAGCGGGCTGACGCCGCCGGGCATCGGCGGGTACGGCTGCGAGGGGAGGTAGGACACGGCCAGATTCTGACACGGCCCCGCCAGCTGTCGATCTTCGCGTGACGGCCCGCGGCACCGGGCGCGCAGGCGGGCGCCCGCGTGACGGGCGAGGTTACTCTGCCGTCCATGCGGGACGCCGTCCAGGTCTGGATCGTCGCCGCCGAGGTGCCGGCGGACGAGCTGGCCCGCTACCGGTCGGTGCTCGACGCGGACGAGCGGCGCCGGGCCGCGCGGCTCGGCACCGAGGCGCTGCGGGACCGGTTCACCGTGGCGCACGGCGCGCTGCGTCTCCTGGCCGGGCGGGCCACCGCCACGTCACCGGCGGCGCTGGCCTGGCGGCCGGGCCGGTACGGCAAACCGGCGCTGATCGGCCCGGGGGCGGGCCTGCACACGAGCCTGTCGTACTCCGGCGATCTCGTGGCGGTCGCGTTGAGCGAGGACCGGCCGGTAGGGGTGGACATCCAGCACGTCGCGCCGGGCGGGGACCCGGTGTCCGCGTCCGTGCGCCTCTTCCATCCGCAGGAGGCACGGCACGTCGCCGCCGGGGCCGACCACGCCGACCGGGCGCTGCGGTTCACCCGGCTCTGGGCCCGCAAGGAGGCGGCCGTCAAGGCGGCCGGGGGCCGGCTGTGGCCCAACCTCGGCATGCCGGTGCACCGGGGCGACGTCGTCGAGTGCGTCCGGCCTGCCGGCCCGCACCGGCTCGCCGACCTGCCCGCGCCCGCCGGGGTCGCGGTGGCTGTCGCGCTGGCCGGCGACGGGCCGTACGCCGTCGAGGGCCGCTCCCGCGTCGGCGGGTGACCGTCGCGGTCAGCCCGCGGTGGCTCCGCACCCGTCCTCGCCCACGCCGGCGAGCATGTCGGTGGTGGTGTGCGCCCGGATGCCGGCCGGCACCGGGTCGGCGAACCGCGCGACGACCGCCCGGACGTGGGTCTCGGCGGGCTCGGCCAGGCCGTCGTAGACGGCCGCGAACAGGTCCCGGGCCGCCCGGCGCGGCCACCCGGCCGGGAGCAGCTCCAGCGGCAGCCGCGGGTCGAGGGTGGGAAACCGCCGGTACGTGTCCATCACCTCGGTCCGCGCTCGCACGGCCGTGGCGCCGTCGACCGTGGCGAGGCGCGACGCCAGCGGGCTCCACCGGCGCAGGAACGCCTCGTACCGTCCGCTTATCGCATCGACGTCCCAGGCGTCGACGGGGGCGCGCTGGCCGATCGCGTCCAGCGCGTCCTGCCGGCCCCGGAACACGGTGACCGCGCCGAGGGCGAGCTGGGCGAGCCGGGCCCGCGCGGGCGCGGCGAGCTCGTACGGCGATATCCACAGCCCGTCGTAGAGCGGCGCGAAACCGAGCCAGCGCAACTGGCCGCGCAGCGCACGGCGCTGCGCCCCGTGGTCCTGCGGCAGCGAGAAGGCGACGATGGTCCAGCAGCCGTCCCACGCCTGCACCTCGGTCGTGGAGGCGATGATCCAGTTCCCGCCGGCGGACAGGTATTCGGCGGCGGTGCGGCTGAGCCGGTAGGAGCTGTTGCGGCCCTGCCGGCTGCCCTCCAGCACACCACGGCGGGCCAGCCGGCTGATCGCGGTACGGGCGCCGGCGCTCGTCACACCGGCCTCGCCGAGCAGGGCGACGATCGCCGCGGACGGCAGGGCGGCGCGGGTACGCAGCGTGTAGTCGGCGAGCAGGGTCACCGCGACACTCTGCGGCGACGTGCCGGCCTGCCGCCGGGGCAGCCGCGCCGCGGGCCCCTCGTCCGGGTAGATCTCCTCGATGTCGAACGGGTTTGCCACACGCGCTCCGGGCTCGGCTCAGGGACGGTGCACCGACTGTAGACGAACGCCGCCGCAGCTCATCGGAGCACATCGATTGACACTTCAGCGTCCGGCGGGAACACTATGTGCCACACGACGGAGCCGGGCCGGGCGAGACACGTCAGTGGGCGAGACGCGGCAACCGCGGCGGTCCGGGCCGCCGACGCGGCGCGTACCCGCCCGTCACCGCCCGCACAGGGCGATCGAAGGAGATTCCGTGAGAATCAGAGCCAAGATGGTGGTGGCCCTGGCCGCGTCGCTGGGGGCGGCCGGCCTGGTGCTCCCCACCGTCCAACCCGCCTACGCGGCCTCGCTGACCGAGGTGACCAGCTTCGGCGACAACCCCGGCCGGATGCGCATGCACGTCTACGTACCGGACAACCGTCCGGCCCGTCCGGCCACCGTGGTGGCCATGCACGGCTGCGGCGGATCCGGCCCCGGCTTCTACTCCGGCAGCGAGTTCGCCAGCCTGGCCGACCGGTACGGGTACATCGTGATCTATCCCAGCGCGACCCAGCAGGCCGGTTTCGGCAACTGCTTCGACACCTGGTCCGACGCGGCCAAGCGGCGCGGCGGCGGCAGCGACCCGGTGTCGCTCATCTCGATGGTCCGATACGTCCAGCAGCAGTACGGCGCCGACCCGGACCGGGTCTACGCCACCGGAAGCTCGTCCGGCGGCATGATGACCAACCACATGCTGGCGCTCTACCCGGACGTCTTCAAGGCCGGCGCGGCGTTCATGGGCGTGCCGTTCAACTGCTTCGCCGGCGCCGCCGACTATCCCCCCGGCGCCAGCCAGTGCACCGGCGGGAACATGAACCGCACCCCGCAGCAGTGGGGTGACGCGGTCCGCCAGGCGTACCCCGGCTACACCGGACCCCGTCCCCGGGTGCAGTTGTGGCACGGCACGGCCGACACGCTGGTGCCGTACTCGCTGCTCCAGGAGACGATCGAGCAGTGGACGAACGTGTTCGGGCTCAGCCAGAACCCCACGTCCACCGACACGCCGCAGTCCGGCTGGAACCGGCGCCGCTACGCCGACAGCACCGGCACCGTCCAGGTGGAGGCGTACAGCATCCAGGGCGCCGGGCACAGCCTGCCGTCGGCCGGCATGGCCGCGGCCGCGCTGGCGTTCTTCGGCCTGACCAGCACGCCCAGCCCCACCACCACGGCCAGCCCGACGGTGTCGCCGAGCCCGACCGTCTCGCCGACGCCGGGCCCGACCACCCCGCCGCCCGGCACCGGCGCCTGCTCGGTGAGCATCGAGCTGAACGCCTGGAACAACGGGCTGACCGAGAACATCACCATCACCAACACCGGCACGACCGCGGTTAACGGCTGGTCGCTGACGTTCACGCTGCCCGGCGGCCAGACCATCACCTCGGGCTGGAACGCGTCCTACTCCCCCGCCTCGGGTCAGGTGACCGCACGCAACGTCGCGTACAACGCGGCCATCCCGGCCCGCGGCTCGACCACCATCGGCTTCCAGGCCACGCACACCGGCAACACCGCCCGGCCCGGCTCGGTCAGCCTCAACGGCTCGCCCTGCACGCTCGCCTGACCGGCGCTCCACACTCCGGCGTTTCTTCCCACGGCGCCGGGGACGGCCCCGCGACCCGAGAGGTCGCGGGGCCGTTTCACGCGCACGTCCCGCCTTGCGGTGTGGTCGGGTAGACAGCCGCCGCTCCCTTTTTGCCGACACCGCGTTGCTAACATAGCGACATGGTGTCGACAAGTTTGAAAGGTGGCGGCTGATGTTCCTGGCCATTCGCGAGCTGGGGTTCGCGCGGCTGCGATTCGCCCTGATGGGGGCCGTGATCGCGCTGATCTCGGTGCTGATGGTGATGCTGTCCGGCCTGTCCGTCGGGCTGGTCCGCGACGGCGTCTCCGGCCTGCAGAACCTGCCGGTCACCTCGTTCGCCTTCGCCCACGGCGTGCAGCACGACTCGGCGTTCTCGCGCAGCGTGGTGGACGCCTCGGCGGTGGACACCTGGCGCGACCAGCCGGGCGTGGCGGAGGCGACAGCGTTCGGCAACACGCTCATCAACGGGCGTACCGACGGGGGCACCGAGGTCGACCTGGCGCTGTTCGGCGTCGAGACCGACTCGTTCCTGTCACCCGCCGTCGGTGAGGGCGACCGCCTCGGCCCGGCGGACGGGATCGTGGTGAGCCCCACCGCTGTCGACGCGGGCCTGCGCGTCGGCGACACGGTGACCGTGGACCGGCTCGGCACCCGGCTGCGCGTGGTCGGCGTCACCGAGCAACAGGACACCTTCGGCCACGTCGACGTGGCGTACGTGCCGCTCGCCACGTGGCAGGCGATCAAGTCCGGTACCCCGGCCGGCGCGCAGGTGCCGGCGCAGGCGGCCCAGGAGATCACCGCCGTCGCGGTCCGCGCCGCCGACGGCGACTCGGTGGACCTGGCCGCGGGCGACAAGGCGGCGGGCACGGAGAGCATGACGCTCGACGAGTCCTACGGCGCCTCTCCGGGCTACACCGCCGAGACGACCACGCTCCAGTTGATCCAGGGCTTCCTCTACGCGATCTCGGCGCTCGTGGCCGGCGCGTTCTTCGCGGTCTGGGCGATCCAGCGCAAGCAGGAGGTCGCGGTGCTGCGGGCACTCGGCGCCTCGACCCGCTGGGTGCTGCGCGACGCCCTCACCCAGGCGCTGATCCTGCTGGCCCTCGCCATCGCCGTCGGCATGGGGATCGGCCTCGGCCTCGGCGCGCTGATCTCCGGCGGCAACGTGCCGTTCGCACTGCACCCGCAGAGCATCGCCGCCGCCGCGGCCGGCCTGCTCGTGCTCGGCCTGGCCGGCGCGGCAGCCGCCGTCGTCCGCCTCACCTCCATCGACCCGGCGACCGCCCTGGGAGGCAACCGATGAGCAGCCGGCGCACCCCGTACCCCTCGACTCCGGGCACCACTCCGGCCGCCCTCGGCCTGGTCATGCGCGGCGTGCACCTGCGTCACGGCGACGGCGCGGAGACCGTGCACGCGCTCGACGACGTCGACCTGACCGTCACGCCGGGCGAGCTGGCCGCGATCGTCGGGCCGTCCGGCGCGGGCAAGTCCAGCCTGCTCGCCGTCGCCGGTGGGCTGGCCCGCCCCGACGAGGGGGCCGTCACGGTGGCCGGGCACGACATGACCGTGTCCAGCCGCCGGGCGCGCACCGAGCTGCGCCGCCGGCACGTGGGGTTCGTGTTCCAGTCGGGCAACCTGCTGCCCGCGCTGACCGCCGCCGACCAGCTGCGCCTGCCGCTTCGGCTGGGCGGGCGGCGGGAGCGGTCCGGCCGCGGCCCGCTGGAGATGCTCGCGCACGTCGGCCTGGCCGGCAAGGCCGACCGACGGCCGCACCAGCTCTCCGGTGGCGAGCGCCAGCGCGTCGGGATCGCCCGGGCGCTGATGACCGAGCCCTCGGTGCTGCTGGTGGACGAGCCGACCGCGGCCCTGGACCGGGCCCGCAGCCACGACATCGTCCAGCTGCTCGCCCAGGAGGCGCGGGAGCGCTCGGTGGCGGTCGTGATGGTCACTCACGACCACGACGTGCTGCAATACTGTGACACCGTTTACGAGATGGTCGACGGCAAGCTCGCCGCGAGCGGCTGAGCACGACCGCGGGGAACGACGCGGGCGACGGGGAGAGACGGGGAGGTCGGCGTGCCGAAGATCCAAGCCTCGACCGTTGCGGAACACCGGGCCGCGCAGCGGGCGGCGTTGCTGGACGCCGCCCGCGCCCTGCTCTCCGAGCACCCGGAGCGGATTCCGAGCCTCGCCGACGTGGCCCGGCACGCCGGGCTGGCCCGTTCCAGCGCGTACTCGTACTTCAAGTCCCGCACCGACATGTTCGACGTGCTGGTCGCCGACACCTTCCCCCGGTGGTCGGCCTTCGTCGAGAAGCAGATGGCCGAGGCCGGCACGCCGGGAGCGAGGATCCTGGCGTACGTCGAGGCCAACCTGCAACTGGTCGCCCGGGGGGACCACGCGCTGGCCCGGGCGCTGGCGTCGGCGGGTGACAGCGAGGTGCTGGCGACCTCCAGCCGGCTGCTGCACGACAGCCTCGAAGCGCCGCTGCGCGCCGCGCTCACCGAGCACGGGGCGAGCGACCCGGACCGGATGGCGGAACTCGTCCAGTCCATCGTGTACACCCTCAGCCGGATGATCGAGAACGGGCTCGACCTGGCGGTCGCGACCGGTCTCGCCCGCGAGTTGCTCGCGCCGTACCTGCGACCGGACGCCGGCTGACCCGAAGCCCGCGGCCGGGCCGGCGGCGGGCGCGACGTGTCCCGGCCCGGCGCGGGTCCTCGGCGACCGGGCCGCAGATCCAGGAGGCGGCCGCCGCGTTCCGCACATGAGCCGGCCGGCGCGGACCGGGCGGGGCACACAGCTGCGCGCCCCGCCCGGCGGCGTTTCCCCGGTGGTCGCCTTCAGACCACCGCGGGCTGGGCCTCGGTGGCCAGGGCGAGCGCGCCGAGCAGCGCGGCGTCCTGCGCGAAGTCCGACAGCACGATCTCCGGCGGGTACGGCAGCGTGTGGGTGAGCCGTTCGCTGAGCAGCTCACGCACCAGGTCGTTGCCGGCGACGCTGCCGACCAGCACGATCCGCTGCGGGTCGAGCAGCAGGCAGCACGTGATCAGCTGACGGGCCAGTTCGTCGACGCGCCGGCGGAGCTGCTCGCGTACCGGGCCGGGCTGCTCCGCGGCCGCGCACAGGCCGGCCGCCCGGCCGTCCACCCCGAGCCGCTGCGCCAGCTCGTCCAGGGCCCGGCCGGAGAACGTCGCCTCCAGCATCGGTTCCAGGCGAGGCGGCCAGCTGAGGTCGGTCAGTCCGTAGGCGATCTCGCCGGACGCGCCGTGGCGGCCCGGCAGCACCTCACCGTTGACGGTGACCGCCGCGGCCACCCCGGTCCCCAGCCCGACGACGAGTCCCGGGTCGGCGTCGCGCAGCGCACCGAGCCGCAGCTCGGCGTGGGCGGCGGCCTTCAGGTCGTTGACCACCCGCACGTGCGCCACGTTCAGGTGGGCGCGGACCGCGTCGGCCAGCCGCAGCCGTTCCCAGCCGGGGACGTTCGGCGCCAGTTCGATGCCGTCGTCGTGCACGATGCCGGGTGAGGCGATGCCGGCCGCCACGATGGTGCCGCCGGTCTGCTCGGCGAGGTCGCGCGCCCGGTCCAGCGCCCGGGTGAGGGCCTGTTGCGCGCCCTGCTCGGCGTTCGTGGGCAGGCGCTCGGAGACGAGCAGCCGGCCGTCGGTGTCGCCCACACCGATGGCCATCTTGGTGCCGCCGAAGTCGATGCCGAGCAGGCGCGAATTTGCCGGTCGTTCCATGGTGATGTCAGATCGCCCTTCGGGCCGTCGGTCCAGATCACGTGGTCGCCGCGACACGACGTCCGCGACCACGGCCAGCGGCGTCGGCCGGCCCGTCACGGGCCTACCCTCGCCGCGACCGCCTCGGCGAGAGCCGCGTCGGCACGGGTCAGCCGGTCGCGCAACGCCTGCGCCCGCTCCTGCACCGCGTCGAGCATTGTAGACAGTCGCCCGACCTGGTCCCGGACGGCCGCCTCGCCGGGCCCGTCGGCCTGGGCCCGGCGCAGCACGAGCTCGGGGCGGACGGCGGCGCCCAGCAGGTCCCGTACCGCGGCGTCGTCGAGCGTCAGGCCGAGGTCGGCGGCGGTGGACCGGACCAGCTCCCCGGTCCAGGTGGCCGGGGCGCCGCCGCGTACCAGACGGCCGAGCAGCGAGTGGGCGCCCCGGAACGGCACGCCGTGGCGGGCCAGCGCGTCGGCGGCGGCGGTGGTGGTGGCGCCGGAGGCGACGATCTCCTCGCCGGACGGCGGGCGCTGGGGGTCCAGCTTCTCGATCAGGCCGCCGAGCAGGGAGAAGAACCGGTACGCCCGGTCGTCGCCGTCCCAGAGCCGGGCCTGCACGTCGGTGGTGGCGTTGTTGGAGTCCTCCCACCAGGCGGCGCCGACGTTGTTCAGCACGCTGGCCGCGTCGGCGGCGGCGGCGCCGGCCATCGAGACGAGGTGTTCCAGCACCACCGGGTTGCGCTTCTGCGGCATGATGCTGCTGCCCTGGGTGAAGTCGGCGGGCGTGACCACCCAGCCCCAGCTCAGCCAGTCCATCAGGGTGCGGGCGAGCCGGGCGCCGGTGGCGAGCGCCTGCGCGTTGAGCGTGGCGACCCGGACCAGGTGGTCGGCGCCGGCCACCGCCTCGTACGAGTTGACGATGAGCTGGTCGAAGCCGAGCAGGTCGGCCAGCCGGCGGGGCGAGATGTCCAGGTCGGTGCCGGCGAAGGCGCAGGAGCCCAGCGGCGAGCGGTTCATCTCGTCGAGCAGGTCGGCGTACGCGGCGGCCTCACCGGCGAGCGCCTCGGCGTAGCCGGCGAAGACGTGCCCGATGCTGGTCGGCTGGGCCGGGCGGCGGTGCGTGTAGCCGGTGATCACCACGTCGGCGTGCCGGTCCGCGCGGTCCAGCACGGTCCGGCCGGTGGCCAGCAGCGCGTCGAGCACCTGGAGCAGCTGGTCGCGCAGCACCATCCGGAAGACGCCGGCGTCGAGGTCGTTGCGGCTGCGCGCGAGCTGCACGCTCAGTTGCGACACCTCGATGCCGGCCGCGGCGGCGAGACGCTTCTCCAGCGTGTAGTAGACGTCCTCGACGCTGCCGTCGTACTCCAGTTCCTCAGGCCGGTCGCCGGTGAGGGCGGCCAGGCCACGCAGCATCGTCGCGGCGGCCTCGTCGGAGATCAGCCCCTGCTCGGCGAGCATGACGACGTGGGCCTTGCTGGCCGTGACCATCGCCGGGTAGAGGTGGGCGACGTGGTGGTCGAACACGACGCGCAGATGGTGCTGTTGGTAGACGGTCAGTGACGGGCTCATGGTGGCCTCCCGAGGTGGTGCGTTGTCGTGCGGCGTGCCGCGCGTGGTCATCCGGTCGTCTGGTCCGGCCGGTCGGCGCCGGGCGGCCCGGGCAGCGGCGCGGCCAGCCACGCCTCGACCAGCTCGCGCAGGCGTGCGCCGGCGGTGACGCGGATCCGGTCGCCGGCCTCCCGGCCGGCCAGCGAGACGTGGCCCGACCAGCCCTGCCAGGGATCCGGCCGCGACTCCACCAGCACGTACGGGTAGGGGACGGGCAGTTTCGGCTTCGGCGGCAGGTCCGGCGCCGCGTCCAGGCGCACCGCGTCCGGGTCGAAGCCGAGCACCGCGGAACTCTCGTACGCGCCGCCGTGCCCCCGGGCCGGCAGCTCCCCGAACATGTCGGTCGTCTCGTCCGGGCCGACAAGCTGGAACCAGTTCGCCAGCATCATGCTGGCCCGGTGCCGCCCGGACACCCACTCCATGGCGGCGCGGACGGTGGACATGTTGGCGTCGTGCCCGTTGACCACGAGCACCCGGGTGAAGCCCGCCTCGACGATGCCGGCGAGCACGTCGGCGAGGTAGCCGACGGCGATCTCCGGCCGCAGCGCCACGGTGCCCGGCCACTGCCGGGTCTGGCCCGGGCAGGCGGCGTACGGCGTGGCCGGGAACAGCACCGCCCGGGCGGACCCGTTGGCCAGTTCCCCGGCGAAGCCCTCGGCCAGGATCAGGTCGGTGCCGATCGGCAGGTGCGGACCGTGCCACTCGACCGCGCCGACCGGCAGCACCGCCAGGTCGGCCGCCTCGGTCACGGCGGCGAACGCGTGCCCGGGCACCCGGGTGACCGGGAGCAGACCTCCCCCGGTCCGCCACCGCTCGATCAGTTCGTCCACTGCTCGGCCCTCCGGGTCGCGGTACGGCTGCTCTCCAGCCGCCCGGAGAACCACATCACCACGAAGATGAGCAGCACCTGGAGCATGCCGTAGGCGGCCGCGGTGCCCAGCTCGAAGCTGTACATGCGGTTGTTGATGGCGACCGAGATCGGCACCGTCGACGAGGTGTAGATGAGCACCGAGGCGACGAACTCGCCGACACCGTGCACGAACGCCAGCAGCGCGCCGGCGAGCACGCCGGGCAGCATCAGCCGCACGGTGATCGTGTAGAACGCGCGCAGCCAGGAGGCGCCGAGGTTGCGCGCGGCGTCCTCCAGCGACGGGTCGATCAGCGCCAGCGTCGCGGAGCTGGACCGGAACACGATCGGCAGGAACCGCACGAAGTAGGCCAGCGGCAGGATCCAGAACGTGCCGACCAGCACCTGCCCGAAGCTGAACGCGTTGCCGGTGCTGAACGCCGAGATCAGGTTGATCGCCACGACCGTGCCGGGCAGCGCCCAGGCGATCATCACGGCCACGTCGAGCAGGCCGCGTCCGACGAACTTCAGCCGCCGCACCGCGTACGCGACGAGCACGCCGATGACCACGCAGCCCACGACCGCGAGGAGGCTCATCTGCACCGAGTTGAGGATCGGCTGGAACGCCTTGGGGTCGGTGAAGATGGTGACGAAATTCTCGAACGTGTACGTCGGCGGCAGCACCTCGGTGGTCCAGGACCGGTCCTCGGAGAACGCGACGAGCGCGATCGCGCCGACCGGGGCGAGCAGGACCAGCGTGGCCAGCACCGAGGCGAGCGGGGCCAGCCAGCGGCCGATCGGGTTGGTGATCTCCCGCCGGACCGCCGAGACGCCCTTGGACTGGGACTGGTAGTTACGCCGCCCCTCGTACCAGCGCATGCACAGCAGGAAGATGATCGAGACGATGCCGAGCACGGAGGCGTACGCCGAGGCCATCGGCAGGTCGCCGTTGGTGCGGTTGATGTAGATCTGCATCGTCATGGTCTGGCTGACGTTGAACAGCAGTGGCGCGGTGTAGGACGCCAGCGACGTCATGAAGACCAGCAGCGACGCCGAGATCAGCGCCGGGGTGAGCATCGGCAGCAGGACGGTGCGCCACACGCGCACCCGGCTCGCGCCGAGGTTGTACGCCGCCTCCTCGACCGACGGGTCCATGCCGGCCAGCGCCGCCGAGGCGGCCAGGAAGAAGAACGGGTACATGGTGAACGTGTGCACCACCAGCACGCCGGCGATGCCGTCGAAGGCCAGGACCGGCTTGTCGGTGCCAAGCAGCGCCTGAAGGCCGCGCGGCACGATGCCGATGTTGCTGTAGAGCAGCTGGAAGGACACGGCGCCGATCAGCGGCGGCAGGGCCGCCGGCACCAGGATGAAGGCCTCGATGAGCCGCCGGCCGCGGAAGTGGAACCGCTTGAGCAGGAACGCCATCGCCACGCCGACGACGCCGCACAGCAGCACGCTCGCGGCCGAGATGAACAGCGAGGTGAACAGCGACTCGCGGGCCACCCCGGAGGACGAGAGGAACTGGAGGTAGTTGTCGCTGCCGTTGGCGCTGACGCTCTCGCGGAAGGTGGCGAACATCGGCTGGACGACGAAGCCCCAGAGCACCAGGACCAGCGGCAGCACCAGCAGGTAGGGGAACCATCGTGAATTCGCCCCGCCGGCCAGGCGCCGGCCGAGGACCGCCGCCCAGCCGGGGGCGGTCGGGTTCGCAGCGGTCACGGCTTGACCACCCAGAGCCGCTCCGGTACGAGCCGCAGGCCCACGACGTCGCCGAGCTGGATACCGGCGGGCGCGTCGACCATGGCGGCCATCACGTCGTCGCCGTCCACGTCGACAGTCACGTGGGTGGCCATGCCGGTGAACTCGACGTGGTTGACCCGCCCGCGCAGGGCCGCCGTCGCGTCGTCGCCGCCGCCGACCGCGATGTGCTCGGGGCGCGCGGAGACCAGCGCGGTGTCGCCCTCGGCGAGGCCGTGTCCGGCGGGGGCGCCGACCTCGATCGTGGCGCCGCCGGGCAGGCGCGCCCGGACGCGCTGCTCCGTCGCGCCGGTCACCGGCAGACTGAGCACGTTGCTGCGTCCGATGAACCGGGCCACGAACGAGTTCGCGGGCCGGTAGTAGACCTCGTGCGGGGTGCCGACCTGCTGGACCCGGCCGGACTCCATCACGGCGATCCGGTCCGACATCGCCATCGCCTCGGCCTGGTCGTGCGTGACGTAGATCGAGGTGGTGCCGCTCTCCCGCTGGATGCGCCGGATCTCGGCGCGGGTCTCCTCGCGCAGCTTCGCGTCGAGGTTCGACAGCGGCTCGTCGAGCAGCATGGTGCGCGGGCGGATGACCAGGGCCCGCGCCAGCGCGACGCGCTGCTGCTGGCCGCCGGAGAGCGCGTCGATGCGCCGGTCGCCGTACCCGGCGAGGTGCACCTGGGCGAGCGCCTCGGTGACGCGGCGGGCCTGCTCGGCGCGGGAGACCCGGCGGACCTTCAGCCCGTATGCGACGTTCTGCGCCACCGTCATGTGCGGGAACAGCGCGTAGTTCTGGAACACCATGCCGGTGTCCCGCTTGTTCGGCGTCCAGTGGGTGACGTCGTCGTCGCCGAAGTGGATGTGACCGGAGGTCGGGAAGTAGAAGCCGGCCACCATGCGCAACGTCGTCGTCTTGCCACAACCGCTCGGTCCGAGCAGCGTGAAGAACTCGCCGGCTCCGATGGTGACGGTGACGTCATCGACCGCCGCGGAGTCGCTCGACTTGGCGAAGCGCTTACTGACCGCCGTCAGTCGGACATCGATCATTTCTGGGTCCTTCCAGGACGAAGCCGGGCCGTGCCGGAGCACGGCCCGGTTCCGAGCGTCTTAGCCCTTGCCCTTGATCTGGGCGTTCCAGTGGGTGATCCAGGCGGTCTCGTTCTTGCCGATCACGTTCCAGTCGACGTTCATCGGCTTGAGGTCGAGCTTGGTCAGCCACTCGGGCTTCTCGGCGATGTCGACAGCGGGGATCTGGAAGTAGTCCTTGGCCAGGCTGGCCCGCAGCGAGTCGTCGAACAGGAACTCGAGGAACTTCTTCGCGCCCTCGCTGTTGCCGCCCTTGACCGCCGCGACGCCGTCGACGAGCACCGGCGCGCCCGAGGCCGGCATGACGTAGCCGAACGGCATCTTCTCGTTGGCCTGGAGCAGGATGTCCTGGAGGTTCCAGGCGCTGACCACGCCCTGCTCACGCGACATCTTCAGGTAGAGGTCACTGGGGTTGGCGGCGTACTCGACGGTGTTGGCGTCGAGCTTGCGCAGCCAGTCGTAGCCGGGCTGCGGGTTGGACCCGTCGGCCGTGAAGCGCTGGATCATCGAGGCGTAGATCGAGCGCATGGTGCCGGAGGCGGCCACGTCCCGGATGATGATCTTGTCTTTCCACTTCGGGTCGACCAGGTCGTCCCAGTCCTTCGGCGCGGTCTCCGGGGTCAGCGCCTTGTTGTTGTACATGATGACCTCGGGCAGCAGGATCTCGCCGAACCAGCGGCCCTCGGCGTCCTTGTACCGCGCGTCGATCTTCGAGGCGAACGACGGCTGCCAGGACTCCAGCAGGCCATCCGACGCCCCGGCGGCGAGGCCCTGCTGGGTGCCGCCCCACCAGACCGACGCCTGCGGGTTGGCCTTCTCGGCGCGGACCCGCTCGAGCACCTCCTGGGCACCCATGTTGAGCACCTCGACCTTGCCCTTGTACTCGGGGTTCTTGGCCGTGAACTGCTCGACGACGTAGTCGGTGACCGACTTGTCGCGGGCGCTGTAGATGACGACCTTCTCGGCCGACGCGGAACTGCCGGAGCCGGCGTCCGCGTCGTCGTCGCTGCCGCCACACGCGCTGACGGCGAGTAGCGCGCTGAACGCGACGGCCAGGGCCAAACGACGTTTCATTGGAACCTCCACTTTGCGGGGGAACTATCGGAAGCGGGAAAGTCGGTGTGCGGTCCCGTCCCGGGACCGGGGCGTGCCGCATCGCGCCGCGACCTGCCGTCCGGGTACGGACGCGGTCGCCGCGACGGCGGCGGTGACGATGGGGGTGGGCGGCGGTGGGTGTGGTGTCGGGGTCGGGGGTCGTCCGGGGCCGGGGTCGGGGGGTGGTCAGGGAAGTGAGGGTCGGGGAACCGCGGCCGAGAGCGCGTAGCTGATCGCTCCGTGCAGCACGGCCTGGTCGCCCAGGGTGGCCCGGCGCACCTCGGTAGGGGCCGGGGTCCGGGCGGAGACGAGGGCCTGGAGCTGGTCCAGGGCCGCGTCGTCGAGCTCCGCGGCGGCGCCGCTGAGCAGCACCAGCCCTGGATCGACCACGCAGGCGCAGGAGAGGATGAGCCCGGCCCAGGCGCCGAGCACCTCGTCGAGGTAGTCGCGGGCGAGCGCCGAGGTCGCGGCGAGCCGGCTCAGCTCCCGTACCGGCGACTCGGGCCGGCGGCCGGGGTTGAGCGCGACCACCCGCTCCGCTATGGCGTTCACCGACCACTGCGCCTCGAACTCGCCCACGCCGGTGTAGCGGCGCTCGGTGCCGCCGCCCAGCGGCAGGAAGCCGACCTCGCCGGCCGCTCCGCTGGCGCCACGCCGAACCTTGCCGTCCAGCACGAGCCCGGCGCCGATGCCGTCGGCGACGTGGATCAGCAGCAGGTTGGCCACGTCCGCGCCGGCACCGGCCACGCACTCGCCGGCGGCCATGAGGTTGACGTCGTTGTCGACGACCACGGGTACGCCGAGCCGCCGCTGCACCGATTCGCCGATCGGCCACGCCTCGACCAGCCCGACCGACGGCGCGAGGCGTACCGCGCCGTTGCTGGACACGCCGGGCACCGCGATCGCGACGCCGCGAAGCGACGGCAGGTTGTCGCCGACCAGGTCGAGCACGAACTCGCAGACGGTCTCCACCACGTCCGCGCCGAGCCGCGCGACGCGGTGCGCGATGACCGCGCCCTCGCTGTCGGCGATCTCGCAGCTGATCCGGGGTGGCTCCAGCGACACCGCCGCGACGAGCTCGGCGCGGGGGTTGAACTCGAGCATCTCCCGGGGCCGACCGGTGGTGGGCGCGCCGGGGCCGCGTTCGATGAGGTAGCCCTCGGCGACCAGCTCCCGCACGAGCGCGGTCACGGTTGCCGCCGAGAGGCCGGTCATCTCGGCGAGGTCCACCCGGGACAGCCGCCGGGCCTGCCGGGCGGCCAAGATCACCGAGAGACGCTTGATCTCACGGGACCGCTCACGGCTGACCGGGCTGGTCGGGGCTTTGTCAGACACACTTTATTCTTAGTGCGAAAAAATTATCTGGTCAAGTAACGAGATGATCTCGGTCCGCCGACCAGGGAGAGTTTGTCTGCCGACAAGCTGGGCGGGCCGGGGCCAGACCGACATGGCAGGCAAAACGAGCCCTCCGGTCCACATTGGGGTCCCAAACCCGGACATAGACTGTCCACAGGTTACCGAAGACCGCGCGGCCATCGCCCTGAGCAGGGGGGATTGTTTCTTCGAATAAGGAAGAAAGTCGTCCAAGCCTATTGACGACGGCTCCGCAAGATCCCTAGGTTACGGCCCGAAGGCCTTCCGGTGGCCCGAACACGGCGCCACTGTGCGCACCGCTCACGCCGTGACGGTGCGCGTGCACCACCACCCCCGTTGTCGAGCACCACCACCAGCGAGGATCCGACAATCCTCAGTGGACAGCTGTCCGCCTCACGGCCCGGCACGAGCCACGTGTCAGCCGGCCCGCGCCGGGCCCGTCACCGTCCAGCCGCAGCACTCCCGCTTCGAGACGAAGAGGTATGCCCATGAGATGGCGCACCAGCGCGGCGATCGCCATGTGCGGTCTGCTGTCGATGGGCCTGGCCGCTCCGGCCCAGGCCAACCCCCAGCAAGCAGCACCGAAGCCCCAGGCCAAGAAGTCCGACAAGCCGGTTGACCTGGACATCATGTTCATCGGCGCCCACCCGGACGACGAGGCCGGCCAGCTCGGCATGCTCGGATACTGGAACGAGTATCACGGCATGAAGGCCGGCGTCATCACCACCACCCGCGGCGAGGGCGGCGGCAACGCCACCGGCCTCGAAGAGGGCCCGGAGCTCGGCATCCTGCGGGAGGCCGAGGAGCGCAAGGCCGTCGGCTGGGCCGGCGTCGAGCACATCTACAACCTGGACGCGCTGGACTTCTGGTACACCGCCAGCGCCCCCCTGACCGAGGAGGTCTGGGGCCACCAGGAGACGCTGTCCCGGATCGTGCGGGTCCTGCGGACCACCAAGCCCGAGGTCATCCTCACGATGAACCCCTCGGCGACGCAGGGCAACCACGGCAACCACCAGAAGGCGGCCATGCTGGCCGTGGAGGCCTTCTACGCGGCGGCCGACCCGAAGGCGTTCCCGGACCAGATCAAGAAGGAGGGACTCGCGCCCTGGCGGGTCTCCCGCATCTTCCAGACCGGCGGCAGCGGCACCGCCAGCAACGGTCCCGCCTGCGAGACCACGTTCACCCCGAACGAGGCCAGCAACGTCGTCTTCGGCACCTGGCAGGGCTACGAGTCGGCACGCCACGACGGCAACCGGTGGAACACGGTCCAGACCTGGGCCCGCCGGGAGTACGTGTCGCAGGGCTGGGGCAACAGCTCCTTCCCGACGACCAATCCCGACGCCATCGGCTGCAACCGGCTGACGCTGATCGACACCCGCACCCCGTACCCGGACCCGAACGTGGGCGCCGGCACCGGCGCGCTCCAGGGCGCCACCGTGCGCGCCCCGGGCGGCCTGCCGCTAGGCACCGAGGTCCACGTGCGTCCGCGCACCTGGGAGGCCGTGGCGGGCCAGCCCATCAAGGTGGACACCGTCCTGTACGCCGAGAAGGCCATCCCGGGCGCGGCTGTCACCCTGAACGTGCCGGCCGGCTGGACGGTCAGCGGCAACGGCAACGTCGGCACCCTGACCCCGCGTAAGGAGGTCGTGAAGACCTTCACGGTCACCCCGCCCGCGCAGGTCCAGGTGGGTACCCGTTTCAAGATCGACGCCACGCTGACCAGCAAGAAGGACGGCAGCGGCACCAGCAGCGCCCAGGTTCAGGGCACCGCGCCGGTGCGCGGCACCCTGGAGCCGCTGGAGGAGATCGCCGACTTCCGCGCGTGGACCGTGCGGAACAAGACCCAGCAGCTCGACGCGCTCATCGAGTCCCTGCTGAACATCCCCAGCGGCGGCACCCGCAGCGTCAAGGTCAACCTGACCAACCACGGCACCCGGGTCGAGTCCGGCGCGGTCAAGCTGAACGTCCCCGCCGGCTTCTCGGTGGCCGAGCAGCAGGTGCCGTACAGCGGCCTCCAGCCGGGCGCCAGCACCTCGGTGACGTTCACCGTGACCAACACCGACACGTCGCTGCCGACGGCCAACCGGGCCCCGGACAACGGCGCCTACCGGGTGCAGATCGAGACCAGCTACACCGGTGGCAGCGCCAGCGAGCCCGGCGCGTTCAACCTGGTCCCGGTCACCACGATCCCGAAGGCCGCCACCGCGCCGACTGTGGACGGCCACGGTCACGACCACGAGTACACCGGCGAGGTCATCGACATCTCGACCCGCTGGGAGGGCACCGCCGCCCCGGCGTCGGACATCTCCGGCACCGCCCAGCTCACCCACACCGACGACGCCCTGTACGCCATCTTCACCATCACCGACGACGTGCTCGGCACCGTCCTGCCGCCGGAGGACTGCAAGCGTCCGCGGCGTAACGACAACATCGAGTTCGGCATCGACCCGCGGGGCAACTCGGCGAACACCTCCACCGTGTTCAACATGGCGCTCTTCCCGGCCACGAGGGACGAGGCCAACGGCAACCCGCCGTGCTTCGCCCGGGAGCGGGACAACCACCAGGGCGGCCCGGAGACCGCGCCGGGTGTGGAGATCGCCTCCGTGGTGACCAGCAACCCGTACACGGGTTACCGGATCGAGGTCAAGATTCCGTTCAGCGTGCTGCCGGACACCATCGACCCGAACCGGATGGGCCTGAACATCCTGGTCAACGACTCGGACACGCAGGACCTCAGCTCGCAGACCCGGGTCGGCTGGTCGACCTGGAGCGGCGTACGGGCCGACCCGTGGCGCTGGGGCAACGCGACGCTGCCGGCCCTGGCGGCGAAGCCGTCGGCGCCGAAGGCTCCGATCATGCCCGACACCGCGGCGCAGAGCGTGGACTCGCCGCAGACCCTGCTGCAGTCCGTCTCGGACGGGGTCGCACCGGGTGGTTACGCCAAGCTGCCGGACGACACCGTGAAGATCAAGAAGGTCACCAGCACCGCGAGCAAGGTGTCGGTCCAGCTCCAGGTGAAGAAGGCGGGCACCGCCCGGGCCTTCCTCTGGGACGGCACGAAGGTCGTGGCGCAGGCCAAGGCCGACCTGCGGAAGGACGGCACGCTCGTCCTGCCGCTGAACGGGCCGCTTCCGGCCGGCACCTCGCTGCTCGTCTCGTACGAGCACGGCGGCGCCACCACAGCTGCGGCGAAGACGCTGAGCTGACCGGACGGTGAGCGCGTCGACCTGACGTGCGCACCGCGATGGGCCGGGCCGGCAGGTCCGGCCCATCGTGCCGTCCGCACTACCCGGACCGCGCCCCCATCGGCGAACCGGCGCCGGTCGCGGGCGGTGACGCCTCGGCCGGCTCCCGCCACCAGCGGCGTGACGCCAGCGCGGCCAGCCCGGCCCCGGCGGCGTTGAGCAGGACGTCGTCGACCGAGGAGACCCGGTCCAGCCGCAGGACGTACTGCGCCACCTCGACCAGGACCGAGCAACCGGCCGCGAGCGCCAGGATCCGCGGCACCGACGCCAGCGCCGCGAACCGCAGCGGGGCGAAGAACCCGAGCGCCGCGAACACCAGCAGGTTGCCGACGATCTGGCCGGTCGCCGTCAGCGGCCCGCTCGCGAGGACGGTGAGCAGGTCCCGCAGCGGCACCAGGCTCACCCGGCCGGGGACGGCACCGGCCCGCTCCCCCGGCAGCATGATCATCCAGACCCAGGGCGCGGTCCCGTAGACGATGCCCACCTCCGCCACCGACCTACGCCACGCCGCCGCCCCGCCGCCGCGCCGGCGGGCCAGCACCCACACCGTGAGCGCGGCGGCCGGCAACGCGGCCACCGTGAGGAGCACGACCCCGGTGATCGTGCCGAACCAGCCGTGCCATCCCTCGACCACGCCGCCTCCACCTCCGTCCGGCCGACGGCCGTCCGGGTGTCATCCTGCCTCCCGCCGCGCGTCGTCGTCCGCGAGGCCGGCCGGTTCCGTCGAGTACGCGGGAAGCCCGGCCGGCACGCCGCCGGTCCTCACCCGTCGGCGCGGGCCGCCGGCGGCGTGGCCATCCGATGGTTCTGACCGGGCACCCGGAAGTGGTGGAACGTGACGGTGGCGCTGAGATCCAGCGCGTGCACCCAGTGCCACCACCCGACCGGCACCAGCAGCATCTGCCCCGGTTCGAGCACCGTCTCCAGCACCGTCGCCTCGGCGTACCGGGGATGCCGGTCGAGGTCCGGTCGCGCCGCGTCCACCGCGCTGAACGTCCCGCCGCGGGGATATACCAGATGCCGCTGGTACGACGGCACCAGCCGGACGTGCTTGCGCCCGAGCACCTGGCAGAGCAGCACCGTGCTGTTGTCCACGTGCAGCGGCGTCACCGTCCCCGCCGGTCCCAGCAGCAGATGGCCGCCACCGGCCGGGTCGACGAGGTGCGGGGGCGGAGCAACGTCGTCGGCGAGCGCCCGCAGCGCCCCGTTCCAGTTCTCGTTGCGGGGCACCATGTAGTAGTCGTTCGTCCGCGCGCCGGAGCCGAGCATCGCCAGGTAGTCGACGAACGCCATGGTGGTGCGGTGCCTGTCGTACTGCCAGGCGTGGTCGGGGTTCGCCTCCCGGCCGGTCATCACCTCGACGACCGCGTCCGGGCAGCTCCGGGCCATCCGGTCCAGTGTCCAGTCCAGTGCCGGCCAGTCCGCCATCAGGCCGTCGAGCACGACCGGCCGGTTGCCGTAGTAGTAGCGGCCGAAGAACTCCTCGGCGGTGAGGTCGGCCCGGCGTTCCAGGACGCGGCCCTCGTCGTCGTCGCGCAGCACCCGGTAGGTGTCCAGCACCGACTCCATCCAGTCGTAACGCAGCGCGAGCCGCCGGCAGACGGCGAAGTACGGATGGTCGGCGAGCGCCGCCAGTTCGGCGTCGACGGCGTCGGCGTCCGCGCCGGCGTCGACGGCCGCCGCCCGGGCCTGCCCGGCGGCGACTCCCATCGCCAGGTTCTCGGCGAGCCACTCCCGCCAGACGGGGAGCAGGCCCGGTGCGGCGGCCACGGTCACCGGGTGACCCCGACGGACGGAGCGGCCGGCGCGGACGGCCGCAGCGTCAGCACCACGGCGTCGGCGCGGCCCTCGGAGGGCGGCGGGGTGAGCCGGGGCGCCCGGGTGTACTCGGAGCAGTTGACGTAGGAATTCTTGACGTGGGCCGGGATGTGGTCCGGCGTGGTTTCGGTCATGCCCGGCAGTCAACCGGCGCGGCGTCCCGGTCCACCAGGGACGCCGATCCCGCCCGGCCCGGGACGCCGCCGCCACGCCGCACGGCCGATACCCCGGTCCCGCCCCGGCCGGGACATCCGCCCCCGGCCGCCGGGACACCCCCGTCCGGCCCGCCATCCACCGCACGCCGTTCAGGTGGTCCCCGGCGCCTTACGTCCTGACACAGTGGACCTGACATGCGCGACGAATTCCGTACCCGGCGCGCGGGGGCCTGGGTCGTCCTCGCCGCCTCCGGCGTGCTCACCCTCGGTGCGGTCGTCGGCTGGGCGGTGGCGACTCCCCCGTTCACCGCCACTCAGCTCTACTCGCTCGTCGACCTGCTCGACGGCGTCGTCTACGGCGCGGTGGCGTGGCTGATCCTGAGTCGCGGGCGCAGCGGCAGCCGGCTTCCGGGGTGGATCGCCACCGCGACGGCGCTCGGCGGCGCGCTCGCCGCGTGCTGCGGCCAGTGGCAGCTCGCCGTCGGCGGGCCGCCGCTGCTGACCGCCCTGCACCACTGGGCCTGGGTGCCGGGCCTCTACTCGCTCGTCGTGGTCATGCCCTGGCTGCTGCCGGAGCGGCCACCCGGCCGGCTCGAGCGGATCGCCGTCGCGGCCGGCCTCGGGTACGTGGTGCTGACGGTGGCCGTCCTCGTCACCGCGTCGCCGCCGGTGGGCGTGGTGCCGCTGACGCCGGAACTACGCGAGGGCCGCGCCGCGCTGCTGCGACAGCTGTCGCCCGTGCTGGCGTACGCGCTGGCCGGGCTCGGTCTGCTGGCCGCCGCCGGCGTCGCGTGGCGGTGGCGGCGCGGGGAGCCCACGCGGCGCAACGGCCTCGGCTGGGTGACCGCGGGCAGCGCGCTGCTCACCCTGGCCTTCCTGACCACGCTCCTGCCGCCGGCGGTGGCGCCGCCGGCCGTGCCCGCGCTGCTGATGCTCGCCTCCCAGGCGTTCTTCCCCGCCGCGGTGGCGGTGGTGGTGCTGCGCCAGCAGTTGTGGGGACTGCGGCTGGCCGTGCGGCGCACCCTGGTCTGGTACCTGATGACAGCCACGGTGATCGCCGCCTACTGCGCGGCCGTCGCATTGCTCGACCGGCTGCTGCCGCAGGCGATGCCGCTGCCGCAGCTGCTGGTCACCGGCGCGATCGCGGCCGCGTTCCAGCCGGTCCGCGCGCTCGTGCAGCGACGGGTGGACGGCCTCGTGCACGGCGAGGCGCCCGAACTCCTGCTGCACCGGGTGGTGCGCAGCGGCGGCAGCACGAGCGACATCGGCGCGGCGGTGGCCACCGCGCTGCGGCTGGCCGACGTGCTGATCACCGAGGACGAGCCGCAACCGCCGCCGCGTGAGGGCGGGCCGCCGGTCACCGTTGCGCTGCTCCGGGGCGACCGGCTGGTCGGTCACCTGCACGCCTGGCCCCGGCCCGGCGAGCTGCTCGACGACCGGGCCGGCGAGGCGCTCGCCGTGCTCGCCCCGGTGGTCGCCGCGATGGTGGAGCTGGTCGGCACCAACCGGGATCTGGCCCGGTCGCGGCAACGGCTGGCGGAGGTACGCGACGAGGAGCGCCGCTCCCTGCGGCGGGACCTGCACGACGGCCTCGGGCCGGCGCTCAGCGGCATCGGGCTGGGCCTGGCGGCCACCCGCAACCTGCTGCGCCGCGACCCGGACCGGGCCGAGGAGCTGCTGGACCGGTTGACCGAGGAGCTGACCGCCCGGGCGGCGGAGGTGCGGGAGATGGCACACGGCCTGCTGCCCCCGGTGCTCGCCGACGGCGGGCTGCGTCCCGCCCTGGACGTGCTGCGCGCGCAGTACGCGCGGGCCGGGCTGCGGATCGTGATGCGGGCTCCCGCCTCGCTGGACCCGCTGCCGGAGCCGGTCGCCACCGCCGCGTACGGCGTCACCGCCGAGGCGGTACGCAACGTGCACCGGCACGCCGGTGTGGACAGCTGCGTCGTGTCGCTGGACCGGCGGCCGGACCTGCTCCGGGTGACGGTCACCGACGAGGGCCGGGGTGTGCCCGCCGGGCCGGTCCGCCCCGGTGTGGGCCTGCACGCCATGCGGGAACGGGCGCAGGCGGTCGGCGCGACGCTGACCGTCGGACCGGCCGCCTCCCGCGGCACCACCGTCTGCCTGACCGTCCCCCTGGAGCGCCGGTGACCGAACGCCCGATCCGCGTCGTCGTGGTGGACGACCACCCGGTCTTCCGGCTCGGCATGAGCGCGCTGCTGGACACCCTCGACGGCATCGAGTGCGTCGGCGAGGCCGCCGACGCGGCCGGGGCCGGGACGCTCGTCGACCGGGTCCGGCCCGACGTGGTGCTGATGGACCTCCACCTCGGGCAGGGATCCGGGATCGAGGCCACCCGCGCGCTGAGCCGGGAGCACCCGGAGGTCCGGGTGCTGGTGGTGACCATGCTCAACGACGACGCCTCACTCGTCGCCGCGGTACGTGCCGGAGCGCGTGGTTACGTGCTCAAGGGGGCCTCGGCCGCCGACGTGGAACGGGGCATCCGGGGTGTGGCCGGTGGGGACCTGGTCCTCGGCGGCCCGCTCGCCGACCGCGCGGCCGCCCTGCTGGGCGCCCGCGCCGACGGCCCGTTCCCGGAGCTGACCGACCGGGAACGTGAGGTGCTGGACCTGCTCGCCCGGGGCCTGTCGAACCCGCTGATCGCGCATCGGCTCGGGCTGAGCGCCAAGACGGTGCGGAACAACGTCTCCGCCATTCTGGTGAAACTCCGCCTCGGCAGCCGCGCCGAGGCGATAGCCCGGGCGCGCGACCACGGTATCGGTGTGCCGAACGCCCCGGAACTGCCTCCGTCCCGGGCCCGCTGACCGGCCCGGCCGCGCAGTTCCGCTTTCCGCTCGGGGCCATTCCCCCGTGGGCCTCGGAGGCCGATTCCCGGGTGCCTTCTCCCGCACCGGACCAGGCCGGAATCGGCTCGGAAACAGCAGCTACGCGCGAGCAAACGAAGCCTTCCCTAACGAAGGCGAGGCTTACCTTCTCTCGTCCGGGGCACCGCACGGAAACGGCCGATAACGGCCGGCGGCCCCGTATTCCGTTGTTAGGGTGAGCGTGATCCGCACTGGTGGCCGACGGGTTTGGGAACCGGCCGCACGGCAAATACCAGATGGCGTTCGAGCACCACGAGGCCGGCCTTTCCGTTCCGCCGGCCCGCATGACTTGGAGGCACCATGAAGACGCTGTTGCAGTCTCCGCCGGTACGGGAGTGCGCCGCCACCGCGTGCAGCTTCAACGACAACGGCTGCCACGCCCCCGCGATCACCGTGGCGGCGTCCGCCGACGCGGCCTCCTGCGCGACGTTCGTCGAGTCGTCACTCAGCGGCGGGATCGCGGAGGTCACCGGTGCGGTGGGCGCGTGCGCGCGGGCCGAGTGCGTGTTCAACACCAACCTCGCCTGCACCGCCGAGTCGATCACGGTCGGGCCGGGCGCCACGGTCAGCGACTGCCTCACCTACCAGCCCGCCTGACGATCCGGACACCGCGCTCGTACGGGTCACGACGGTCACCGTCGTGACCCGTACCGCACCTGCGGCACCCGACCGCCGTTGCACAGGTAAGCCTTACCTATTACCGTCTGACCTGGGCCGACATCACCCTTCCCGGCCGAGGAGACAGACATGGCGTTGCACCCCGCCGGGCGTCCGGCCCCGTCGGCCGGCGTCGCCCCGCTCACCGCAGGGCCGTCGGCGGTCACCGCCACGCCCCGCGACGCCGTAGCCGCCCGGTGCGTGCTGAGCGCCGCCTCCTCGCTGCGCCTCACGCTCGGCGACACCACAGCCGATCTCCTCTCCGCCCACGTCGTCCTCCCCGACGGCACGATCGTCCTCGCCGTCGACGCGATGAGCCGTACCGGCGGTCTGCTGGTCGCCGCGCGCGGCCAGGGCAGCGCGGTACGCCTCGACGTCACAGACCTCGCCCCGGTCGCCGTACGCTCCCGGGTGCGGGCCCGGCTGCGGGTCCTCGGCACCGTCCGCCGCTTCGACCCGGCCGCCCTCGACGCCTGCGACCCGGTCACCGTGATGTCGCTGCTCGACCTGCCCTCGGTGGCGTTGTGGGCGATCGAGCCGGACGAGATCGTCCTGGACCGGGCCGCCGTTCCCGTCGCGGTGGACCCCGGCGCGTACCTCGTCGCCCGGCCGGATCCGATCGCCGTCGACGAGGCGGTCCACCTCGCGCACCTGACCCGGTGCCACGGCGACGTCCTCGACCGGCTCGCCGCGCTCGTCGACCCCGCCGTCAGCGCCGGCGCGGCCCGGATCGTCCCGGTCGCGCTCGACGCCGAGGGCATCGTGCTGCGCGCGGAGCGGCCGGACGGTCACGCCGACACCCGGCTGCCCTTCACCCGCCCGGTCGCCACCGGCACCGGCCTGACCGAGGCGCTGCGGACGCTGCTCGCCTAGCCGGCGCGCTCGTGCCGGTCGCCTCGGCGTCCTACGGCACGCATCGCGGCGGCCGCGAGAAGGCAGGCGGTGGTGACCGCGGCGAGCAGCAGGTGGTAGCCGCCGTTCGACAGGAGCACGGCGGCCAGCAGGGGCGCGGCGGCTCTGGCGGTGGTGACGGGGGCGGTGAGCCGTCCGGCGATGGTGGCGTAGGCGGTGGTCCCGTACCGGTCGGCGAGGATCGCGGGGGCGGCGAGGCTGGAGATGCCGAAGCCGAGGCCGAACCCTGTGACGGTGATGACGGCGCCCACCCGGCTTCCAGCGGTGAGGGGCATGGCGAGGACCGCGACGGCTTGGACGGCGAAGATCGCGGCGACGACGGTGGCGGTCGGGAGGCGGCGGCGGGCGCCGGTGAGGACGAGTCGTCCGGTGACGGACAGGACGCCGAGGAGGCCGGCGACGGCGGCGGCGAACGTCGCGGGGTGCCCGCGGCTGGTCAGGTAGCCGACGAGGTGGACGGCGACGGTGCTGGTGGCGGCGCCGTGGGCGATCAGGGCTGCGGTGAGGATCCAGAATCGGCGGTCGCGCATCGCGGCGCGGGCCGCCGCTTGTCGCGCGACGACAGGTGACGCCGCAGGGCCGGCGGGGGTGCGGTGCGGCGGTGTGCGGATGGTGAGGGCGTGCAGCGGGATGGTCACCGTGCCGTGGATCGCGGCAAGGACGAGGATCGCGTCGCGCCAGCCGACGTTGGTGACCAGTACGCCGGTGAGGGGCATGAAGACGGTGCTGGCGAACCCGGCCACGACGGTGATCGCGAGCAGCGCGGTGGGGCGTCTGTCTGGGGTGAACCAGGAGATGACGACGGCGAAGGCGGGTTCGTAGAGGACCATCGCGCCGGTGACGCCGATGCCGACCATGACGACGTAGAGCTGTCCGATGGTTCGGACCTGGGACCAGGCGACCAGGAGGGCGGTGGCGGCGATCGAGCCGGCGGTCATCAGGCCTCGTCCGCCGTGCCGGTCGAGCCACCTGCCCACAGGGACGGCCGTCAGCGCGCCGGCGAGGACGCTGGCGGTGAGCGCGCCGGTGACGGCGGTGGTGGAGGCGCCGAGGCCGGCGGCCATGGGGCCGAGGAGAACCGCGTAGGCGTAGTAGAGAGTGCCGTACCCGATGGTGCTGGTGACGGCGAGGGCGGCGACGATGCGCCACCCGTGGCGCCCGCCGACCGTGGGGCCGGCGGGCGCCGTCGTGGTGGTCATCAGCTGGTGCAGCAGCCGCCGGTCTGGCCGCCGGCCGGCGTGTCGAGGCCGACCAGGGTGAGCGGTGCGGACAGCAGGCCCCCGGAGATCCCGGTTGCCAGCCCTTGTGTGGCCGGCTGGGCCGCCGGCCCGGAGCCGCAGCAGTTGTCGGTGTCGGTGGAGTCGGCGGGGTTGCTGTTGCAGACGCCGGTCTCGGGCAGGTCGAGCTGGACGTCGCGGGCGGCTTCCCAGTCTCCGGCGAGGGCGGCGACGACGGAGCGGACCTGCTCGGAGCCGGTGGCCATGAGGAACGTCGGCGCGCGGCCGTAGCTCTTCATGCCGACGGCGTAGTAGCCGACCTCGGGGTGGGCGAGTTCGGCGGCGCCGTGCGGGGGGACGGTGCCGCAGGAGTGCTCGTTCGGGTCGATCAGCGGGGCGAGGGCGCGGGTGGCGCCCATGACCGGGTCGAGGTCCAGACGCAGCTCGGCCGCGATCGAGTGGTCGGGGCGGAAGCCGGTGGCGGCGACGACGCGGTCCACGGTCACGGACTCGTCGGTGCCGTCGGCGTGCCTGACGACCACGGCGACCCGGCCGTCGGCCGGGGTGAGGGCGTGCACGGAGAATCCGGTGAGCAGCCGGACGCGGCCGGCGTCGACGTGGTCGCGCAGCCGGGCGCCGAGCGCGCCGCGGGCGGGCAGGGCGTCGGCGTCGCCGCCGCCGTAGGTGCGGGCCGGGCTGGCCGAGCGGATCGCCCAGACCACCTCGGTGCCGGGCTCGGCGGCCGCCAGCTCGGCCAGCGAGAGCAGGGTGTTCGCGGCGGAGTGGCCGGCGCCGACGACGAGTGTGCGCCGGCCGGCGAAGCGGTGCCGGTCGGCGCCGAGCACGTCGGGCAGGGCGTGCTCGAGGAACGCTGCCGCGTCCTTCTCGCCCCGGGCGGGCAGGCCGGAGGCGCCGAGGACGTTGGGGGTGCCCCAGGTGCCGGAGGCGTCGATGACGGCGCGGGCCGGCAGCTCGTCGCCGTCGGCGAGGCGGATCAGGAACGGCGTCTGTTCACGGCCGGCGGTACGCAGCCGGTCCAGGCCGAGCCGGCTGATCGCCTCCACCCGTGCGCCGTAGCGCAGGTGGGGCTTGAGCTGCGGCAGCTCCGCGAGGGGCTGGAGGTAGTCGGTGGCCAGCTCGGCGCCGGTGGGCAGGGCGTCCTCGGGCGGGGCGACCCACCCGGCGTCGTCGAGCAGCCGGCGGGCGGCCGGGTCGACGTTGTACCGCCATGGGGAGAACAGCCGCACGTGCCCCCACTGCCGCACGGCCGCGCCGGCGGTGTCGCCGGCCTCCAGGACGAGGAAGGGCAGGTCACGCTCGTGCAGGTGGGCGGCGGCGGCCAGACCCACCGGGCCGGCGCCGATCACCACGACGGGCGACTCGTCCAGGACACTCATCGGCGACTCCTCTGTGTTGAGAATTGTCGAATCAAGTAGGCGCGGTGGGCGGGATCGAACTGGAGGTCAGGTGGTGACGCGACGGCGTCGCCCGAGCAGCGTCAGTCGCGCCGCCGGACGGGGTGCCGGCCGATCGGCGCCGGACGGATGGTGACGGCGGCCATCAGCAGGCTCCGACCGGATTGGGGGCCGGGCGGCCCATGACGACGTCGGCTGCGGACGGGAAGCAGCCGACGCAGGCGTCGTTGATGCGGTAGTGCCGGGCGGTGCCCACTCGCTCGACGAGGACGAACCGCACCTCGGTGAGGATCTTCAGGTGCTGCGAGACGGTGGACTGGGCGAGCCCGACGGCGGCGACGAGCTCGCCCACGCTCATGGGGCGGGCGTGGCGGGCCAGGTATTCCACGACCTGCACCCGCGTCGGGTCCGCCAGTGCCCGGAACCACGACGCGTAGGTCTGCGCGGTGTCCCGGTCGAGGAGGTCGGCCACCGTCACCCCTTTATCGTTAATCGCCGATTGACGATGAAGCTTAGCAGACACCGGAGCCGGCGACCCGCGCGGCGGCGGACCCGCCACCCGAACACCCCTGCCTTGATGCATGTCTAAACAGAGACTTGCACGCTGATTAGATAGATGTCAACCTAGAGGCATGCCGAAGCAACAGGCGCTGAGCCCATTGGTCGAGCTCGACGCCGACACACAGTGCTGCCCCTCGCTGGCGCAGCGCCGGGTCCCGGCCGAGACGGCTGCGGTGCTCGCACCCGCCTTCAAGGCGCTCGGCGACCCGGTGCGGCTGCAGCTGATGTCGATGATCGCTTCCGCCGAGGGCGGCGAGGTGTGCGTCTGCGACCTGACCCCGGCGTTCGACCTGACCGGGCCGACGATCTCACACCATCTCCGGACGTTGCGCGAGGCGGGCCTGGTGGACGCCGAGCGGCGGGGCACCTGGGTCTACTACCGGGCTCGGCCGCAGATCCTGCGTCAGCTCGCCGGCCTGCTGTCGGTCGAGCCCGCCGCCGCGGCGCAGCGGTAGGCCGCCGTGGTGCCGACACCCACGGAGTCGCGCATGAGCACCGCCACCGGAGCCGACCACGCCCCGCCGGTGGCGGCACGCCTGTCGCGCCTCGACCGGTTGCTGCCGGTCTGGATCGGCCTGGCCATGGTCGCCGGCCTGTTGCTCGGCCGGATCGTTCCCGGCCTGGACGACGCTCTCGACGCCGTCAAGGTCGGTGGCATCTCCCTGCCCATCGCGCTCGGCCTGCTGATCATGATGTACCCGGTGCTGGCCAAGGTCCGCTACGACCGCCTCGACACCGTCACCGGTGACCGGCGTCTCCTGGTCTCGTCGCTGGTCCTCAACTGGGTCGTCGGTCCCGCCCTCATGTTCGCCCTGGCCTGGGTCTTCCTGGCCGACCAGCCGGAGTACCGCACCGGTCTGATCATCGTCGGCCTGGCCCGTTGCATCGCGATGGTCGTCATCTGGAACGATCTCGCCTGCGGCGACCGGGAGGCAGCGGCGGTCCTCGTCGCCCTCAACTCGGTGTTCCAGGTCCTCGCCTTCGGCCTGCTCGGCTGGTTCTACCTGTCCGTGCTGCCGGGCTGGCTCGGACTCGACGGCGCCGCGCTGCAGGTCTCCGGCTGGGACATCGCCGGTAACGTGCTCGTCTTCCTCGGCATCCCACTGCTCGCCGGCTACCTCTCCCGCCGCCTCGGCGAGCGGGTCAGGGGCCGCGACTGGTACGAGCGGCGGTTCCTGCCCAGGGTCGGACCCGTCGCACTGTACGGACTGCTGTTCACCATCGTCATCCTCTTCGCACTGCAGGGCGAGGCCATCACCGACCGGCCGGTCGACGTGGCCCGCATCGCCCTGCCGCTGCTGGTCTACTTCGCCCTCATGTGGGCCGGGTCCTACCTGCTCGGCCGGGCCATCGGCCTGAACTACGAACGCACCACCACCCTGGCGTTCACCGCGGCGGGCAACAACTTCGAACTGGCCATCGCGGTCGCGATCGGCACCTTCGGGATCGCCTCCGGCCAGGCTCTCGCCGGCGTCGTCGGCCCGCTGATCGAGGTCCCGGTCCTCGTCGGCCTGGTCTACGTGTCGCTGTGGGCCCGCGCCCGCCTGTTCGCCCCGCCGGGAGCCCGGCCATGACACACGGAGACCCGATGAACGACAAGCCCAGCGTGCTCTTCGTCTGCGTGCACAACGCCGGCCGGTCCCAGATGGCCGCCGGGTGGCTGCGCCACCTCGCCGGCGACACCGTCGAGGTCCGCTCCGCCGGCAGCGCACCCGCCGGCCGGGTCAACCCTGCCGCCGTCGAGGCCATGCGGGAGGTCGGCATCGACATCACCGGCCAGACCCCCAGGCTCCTCCGGTACGAGACGGCGGAATCCTCGGACGTCATCGTCACCATGGGCTGCGGCGACGCCTGCCCCGTCTTCCCCGGCAAACGGTACGAGGACTGGAAGCTCGAAGACCCCGCGGGCAAGGGCGTCGACGCGGTACGTCCCATCCGGGACGAGATCCGCACCCGGGTGGAACAGTTGCTCGCCGAGCTGCGCGCCACCACCTGACATCCGCCCGCACGGTCACCCGACGGGTTGCACTGACGGTGGTCCGGTCCCGATTGCACCGGCACGCGGCCGGCGTTGATGCAACGATGCAGGCGTGGGAACTGCGAAAACTGCCACCCCTGCCATCTCGCCGCTCGCCGGTGAGCCGATCAAGCGCGCCGATGCCGAACGGCTCGCGGGAGTGCTGAAGGCCTTCGCCGACCCGGCCCGGCTGCGCCTGCTCAGCCTGATTCAATCCGCTCCGGAGGGCGAGGCGTCCGTCAGCGACCTCACCGCGCCGCTCGGTCTCTCCCAGCCGACCGTCAGCCATCACCTTCGGATCCTCACCGAGGCGGGCCTGCTCGAGCGGGAGAAGCGGGGCGTGTGGGCGTACTACCGCCTGGTGCCGTCCGCGATCTCGGCGATCGCCGAGTTGTTGACGCCGCCTCGTAAACGGCCGACGAAGAAGGCCCGCTGAGCCGGCGACCGCGAAGCACCCGCCGGCCCGACCCGGTCGCACCCTGGAGCGTCAGCCCTCCACCGGGAAGTTGGACCGGATGCGGCCGTCCGGATCGTGGCGGCGCTTGACCGTCCGGAGCCGGTCCAGGACGGCGGGGGTGAACGCGTCGGCCAGCGTCTCGTCCGGGTTGAGGAAGGTCACCGGCTTGCGCCCGCTGACCGGCAGGGCTTCGGCCAGGGCCCGCTGCCGCGCCGTGACCGCCGCCGGGTCGGTGGGCACGCCGAAGAGGTAGAGCGCGTACGGCTCGGTGAGCGGGCCGTGCGGGCTGTCGGAGGCCCGGGCGAGGGCACCGCCCAGGTGGCGGAGCTGGACGCTCAGCAGCGGGGCGATCGGATCGGCCAGCAGCGCCTCGCCCGCCTCGTCGTCGAGCCTGGTCAGCAGTTCGGCGCGGGATGCGCCCGGGCCGGGGTCGGTGGGCTCGGCGGTGATGCCCCCGAGCTCGGTGACCGGCATGATCCGCCTGCGGTCGGAGATCGGCGGGGCCAACCGGTCCAGCGGGGCGAGCAGGTCCCGGGCCGTGGTGTCGTCGCCGAGGTACGTGACGTCGAGGGCCACCATCGGCTCGGCGCCGGGGAAGTGCAGCAGGTCCATCCAGACGGTCAGCTCGTCGGGCGCGGTGGCGGTGATCCCCCGGTACGCCCGCAGCACGTCGCCCGCGTGCGCCGCCGCCCACAGCATCCGTCCGCCGAACAGGCTCGGCGCGGGGTGCAGCGCGACTTCGAGCGCCGTGACGACCGCGAAGTCACCGCCGCCGCCGCGTAGCGCCCAGAACAGGTCGGGATCGGTCTCGGCGGTGACGCGCCGCTGCCGCGCCTCGGCGTCCACCACGTCGAACGCGGTGACCGCGTCGGACACCCAGCCGTACGCGCGGCCGAACCAGCTCAGTCCGCCGCCGAGCGCCACCCCGGTCACGCTGACCACCGGGGAGCTCCCGGGCAGCCCGGTGAGCCGGTACGGCGCGGCGGCGGCCTGGAGGCGGCCGGAGGAGACACCCGCGCCGATCCGGGCCCGGCGGGCGCCTGGGTCGATCCGCACGATGTCCAGCCGGCCGGTCCGCAGCAGGATCGTGCCGTCGGCGCGGCCGGTGGCGCCGTGCCCGTTGGGCTGCACGGCGATGCCCAGTCCGGCCGAGCGGGCGTACCGGACGAGCGCGGCGACGTCGTCCGCGTCGGCGGCCTCGACCACCGCCGCCGGCGACTGCGCGACGGCCAGGTTCCAGGGCCGCCCGGCCGCGTCGAAACCGGCGTCCCCCGGCACCAGGACCCGGCCCCGGACGGCGGAGCGAAGCGGGTGCGGCGCTTTCGTGATCATGTCCATGAGCCCACACTAGGGTCGGAAAGACCCGCACCAGGGTGCATTCGCATGACGGGTTCGTGGGCCGATCCGGCGCGACCTCGGCATCGATTTGCAGCTGGAACTTGCCGGCTCCGCCGGCCGCCGTACCGGCGGGGTGCCGGTCGGGCGGCGCACCGGGTCAGGCGTTGCGCGGGCGGTGGGCGACGGTGAGGACGTGGGTGGTCGGCCAGTCCAGCGGCCGGCCGTCCAGGCCGGTCAGGGACGCGACCGGCGCGATCCGGTTGTCGATCACCCAGTCGTTGCGGACCGGAGCCGAGGCCGGGCCGATCTCGAAGCCCACCTCGGTGAGCAGGCCGGTCCAGTCGGCGAAGCTCAGGCCGCAGAACTGCTCCCTCGTCTCCGACAGCCAGTTGTCGGTGTAGTCCTTGCGGGTCAGGTAGTCCATCGCCGCACCCAGGCCGATGCGGACCGCGCCGTCGGCGAGCGGCTCGTACGCGCAGCCGAACGCGAAGTCGACGGCGAACTGGTCCAGCCGCGCCCGGGTGGACAGCCCGGAGACGTACCGCTTGACCTCGGCCGAGGACAGGCCGGCGAGATCCCGGCGCGGTGTCGCCGGGTTGTCCCCGTCGTCGGTGGCCAGTCGCAGGATCACCGGCCGGTCCGGCTCGTCCGGCCCGCACACGTCACTGTTGATCCAGACGCCGCCGGGCGCGGTGTGGTCGTGGATGCGGCGGGCGAACTGCAGCAGCGACTCCCGCTGCCGCCCGTACGACCAGATCTCGTGGGTGAGCGCGAAGGTGAGCGTGGTGTCCACCGACCGGTCCTTGAACACCGCGCCGCCGAGCACGTTGCGGTGGAAGAAGTAGACGTTGGCGTTGCGGAACACGCCCTGCGCCTTCTTGTGCAGGCACTCCTGGTAGAGGTGGCGGGCCACCTCCACGCCGATCAGGTCGCTCTCCCGCAGCGCGGCCTCCCGGTCGGCCAGCTCCAGGACCGAGCCTGCGCCGCAGCCGATGTCCACGATGCGGCCGGGCTGCACGTACCGGCGCACCGAGTCCCACTTGCGTTGCGCGGCCGAGGCGAACGCCTCCACGTACGTGCGGTAGTCGCGGGTCACGGTGAGCCCGCCCTCGTCGCCGACCAGCGGGTCGTTCACCACCGACCGGATCGCCTCGACCAGCCGGTAGCGCTCGAAGACGTCGATGGTCGCCGGGTGGGTGAGCGTCCGCCAGGTGTCGTCCCCGGCGGCCAGGCGCAGCAGCACGTCCCACGGCCGTTCGGGCGTCTCGGGCAGGTCCGGGTCGGCCTCCACCGGCGCGATCGGGAAGCCGAGCCGCTCGTACAGCTTCGCGACCTCCGGGGTGGAGCAGGCCACCACCGTGTCGGCCGGGACGAGGTCGATCCCGGTGGCCACCGCGATGCTCTTGAGCGTCACCTCCGCGAACGCGTCGGTGTACGCGGTGTCGAAGATCGGCACGGCCAGCGAGCGCAGCCCGGTCAGCACGCTGAACCGCTCGATCGCGGCCTCCCGTCTGTGGTACGCGACGGGGTTGCGCCTGGTGTTCTCGTGGTTGGCCGACGTCACCGCCCAGACCACTGTGGCCTCGTCGCCGGCGAGCCGGCTCAGGTAGTCGGCCTGGAACCGGGTCAGCAGGTGATGCCGCCCCGGGAAGAGCACGAAGCGGGTCGGCAGGTCGGTCATGGGCACCTCGCCTGGGCCGTGGAGCGGTCGGTGATCATACCGGGACGCGCCAGGATCGCCACAGGTGCCCGTACCGGCCGTCGACGGCCAGCAACTCCTCGTGCGTGCCCTGCTCCACGATCCGACCGTGGTCGAGCACGACGATCCGGTCCGCGCCGACCGCCTGGCTGAGCCGGTGCGCCACGATCAGCGTGGTCCGTCCTCGCGTGGCCGCCAGCGCCGCCCGGTCCAGGTCGCGGGCTCCGGCGCTGCCGGCCTCGGCGGTCGCCTCGTCCAGGACGGCCACGGCGGGCGCGGTGAGCACCAGCCGGGCCAGGGCGACCTGCTGGGCCTGCGCGGCGGTCAGCCGGTGGCCGCCCTCGCCGACCGGCGTCGACAGCCCGTCCGGCAGGGTACGCAGCCAGGTGGTGGCGCCGACCCGGTCCAGCGCGTCGAGCAGCTCGGCGTCGGTCGCGTCCGGGGCGGCCAGGCGCAGGTCCGCGGCGAGCGGCCCGGCGAAGACGTGCACCTCCTGGCTGACCAGCGCCACGTCACGGGGGGATGTGGCCTCGCCCGTCCCGGTCAGCGGCCCGCCGTCCAGGCGTACCGATCCGTCGGTGGGCGCGATGATCCCGGCGGCGATGCCGGCGAGCGTGCTCTTGCCGGCGCCGCTGGCGCCGACCAGCGCGACCCGCTCCCCCGGCGCCAGGCGCAGCTCGACGTCGGCCAGCACCAGCGGCCCGTCGTCGTAGTGGTGCCGGCGCACCGTGACGTCCAGCGCCGCCGGGCCACGCGGGCCGGCGGGCCGGGCGGCCCGGCCGGACGCACCGGGTGGGCCGGACGCACTGGCCGGGCCGGACGCGGCGGGCGGCGCGGTGTCGGGCAGGTCGGCCACGCCGACCAGCCGGGCGAGACTCGCGCCGGCCTGCAGCACCGAGTCGGACTCCATCAGCAGCAGGCCGATCGGGTTGAACAGGCGGTGGAAGTACAGCGCGGCGGTGGTCGCCGCGCCGACCGTGACCAGGTCGTCGCGGACCAGGAAGAACCCGGCCACCAGCACCGCGGCCAGGCCGAGGAACTCCGACCTGTTGATCCGCAGCCCGAAGCGGGTGTGCAGGTTGAAGATCTCCAGCGACAGGTCGCGCGCCACGCCGGAACGCTCGGCGATGGCGGCCACGTGCGCGCCCTCGGTCCGGTACGCGCGCACCGTCGCCGCGCCGCGCAGCGCGCCGGCCATCGCCTGCGTCCGCTCGCCGGTGGCGACCCGCTCCCGGGCGTAGTACGGCGCCGAGCGCCGCAGGTACCAGCGCAACGCCAGCGCGTACGCGGGCGCGGCGACCAGCCCGGCGAGGCCGAGCCGCCAGTCCAGCGCGACCAGCCCGAAAACGGTGAGCACCACCGACAGCAGCGCGCCGACGAACGCCGGGCCGCTCACCGCGATCACGTTCGTCACCACCGCCACGTCGTCGCCGACGCGCGCCAGCAGGTCGCCGGTGCCGGCCCGTTCCAGCGTCGCCGACGGCAGGTGCAGCGCCCGGTCGAGGACGCGCTCACGCAGCCGGGCCAGCACCGTCTCGCCGAGCCGGGACGCGAGCGCGGCGCCGAGCGCGGTGAGCAGGCCGGTGAGCACCGCGGCGGCGGCGATCACCGCCACCCGTCCGGCGATCCGGGAGACCGGGGCGTCGGCGATCACGTCGTCGACCAGGCGGCCGAGCACCCAGGGCGCGACCAGGCCACCCGCGGCGGCGACCACGAGCACCGTCGCGGCGGCGGCGCTGAGTCCGGGCCGGGCGCGGAACTGGGCGCCGAGCGTGGTCCAGGTCTGCCGGGCGGACGCGACCGGCAGCAGCGGCCGGCCGGGGGTGTGCGGGTCGGGGGTCACCGCAGCGTCTCCTCGCGGTAGCGGGTGTCGGAGGCCAGCAGGCGCTCGTGCGGCCCCTCGGCGGCCACCCGGCCTTCGGCGATCACCACCACCCGGTCGGTTATCCGCAGCAGGGCCGGGCTGCTGGTGATCAGTACCGTGCCCCGGGGCTCGGCCCGGCGCGCCCGCGCCAGTCCGTCGGCGAGCTGCGCCTCGGTGGCCGCGTCGACGGCGGTGGTGGGGTCGTGCAGCACCAGCACCGGCGGGTCGGCGTGTAGCGCCCGCGCCAGTCCGAGCCGCTGGCGCTGCCCGCCGGAGAGGTTCGCGCCCCGCTCGACGAGCCGGTGGTCCAGGCCGCCGGGGTGCGCGTCCACCACGTCCTGGGCCGCGGCCGCCCGGACGGCGGCGTGCAGCTTCGCCTCCTCGGTCCGGGCGCCGGCGGCGAGGTTGGCCGCCACCGTGCCCTCGAACAGCGTCACGTCGTGCGGCTCGACGAGCACCGTGCCGCGCAGCGCGTCGACGTGCAGCTCGTCGGCGGGCACGCCGTCGACGCGTACGGCGCCCCGGCGCTGGTCCGGCGGCACCCGCCCGGACAGCAGCGCCACCAGCGCCTCGGCGTCGGCCGGGTCGTACGCGAGCACACCGACCACCTCGCCGGGCCCGACGTGCAGGCTCACCCCGTCCAGTCCGGCGTGCCCGACGTCGTCGAGGGCCAGCCGTGGCCCGTCCGTGTACGGCGGCGCCGCAGCGTCGCCGGGCCGGGTCAGCGGCTCGGCGCCGAGCACGCGCGCCACCCGGGCGGCGGAGGCGCGGGCCATCGCGAACAGTTGCACGCACCAGCCCATGGTCTGCACCGGCTCGGCGACGAACTGCGCGAGCCCGACCACTGTGACCAGCTCGCCGATGGTGAGCCGGCCGCGCAGGGCGAGCCAGCCGGCCACCCCGGCGACCGCCGCGAGGAACAGTCCGTTGGCGGCGGTGGTGAGCCCGAGGTGCAGTCCCTTGGTGTTGGCGGCGCGCAGCGTCACGGCGAGGGCGTTGCGGCTGGCGGCGGCGTACCGGCCGGCGGCGTGGTGCTGCGCGCCGATGCCGCGCAGCACGCGCAGGCCGGAGACGAGGTCGACGGCGAGCGCTGTGGTCTCGGCGAGCGCCTCCTGCTGGGAGGTGCTGCGCCGGGACAGCAGCGGCGCCATCCGTTGCAGCACCAGGACCAGCACCGGCACGCCGACGAGCACGCCGAGCCCGAGGGGGATGTCGATGACCAGCAGCGCGGTCGCCGCGACGGTGAGCGCGGTCACCGCCGCGACACCGAACCCGGCCACCCGCACCACGAGCGCGGAGAGTTCGGCGTCGGAGGCGGCGACCGAGAGCAGTTCGCCGTCGCGCAGGCCGGAGCGGTGCCCGCGCGGGTCGAGGGCACGCTCGGCGATCTCCACCCGCAGCAGGTGCGCCTCCCGCTCCACCGCCCCGAACGCCTGCCGGGCACCGTTGCGGTAGGCGAACGCGAGCACGGCGAACAGGGTGGCGAGGCCGGCGACCGAGTACGCCAGCGCCCACGGGTCGCCGGTCACCACGGCCCGGTCGATGATGACGCCGATCGCCACCGGCACGAGCGCCTCGGCGACCTGGTGCAGGCCGAGCAGCGTGACGCCGATCAGCACCGGTCGCCGCTGGCGACGCAACGCCTGGCGGAGCACGTACCGGGCCGTGACGGCGCGGCCGGCGGGTTGCGGGGACACGAGGGGACGCCTCCAGTGCTCGAAGTGAGGACAGCCTAACCTCAGCTTCGGAAGCGACCGAGGCGGGTGGCACGGCTCACCACGGCCTCCGCCAGCGGGGCCCGGTGACCGCCGGTAATGTTGATCAGGACGAGAGTGCACCCATATGTCCGCTGCCCCAGAGGAGCGACCATGCTCGATCACGCGTCCGGCCGAATCGACATCGCCCGCCTCCAGGAGACGCTCGACGGACCGTGGTCCGAGGTCCGCCAGGCCCACCGCAAACACCTCGACGACCGCTTCCTCCCGGTCTACGGCGAGACCGGCGACCAGGCACGCGAGCGGATCACCCGGCTGCTCGGCGAACTCCCGGTCGAGCTGGGCATCGCCGCGGGCTTCCCGGCCGAGTACGGCGGCCGGTCCGACGTGGGCGCCTCGATCGTCGCCACCGAGATGCTGGCGCAGGTCGACCTGTCACTCATGGTGAAGGCCGGCGTGCAGTGGGGCCTGTTCGGCGGCGCGGTCGCCGCCCTCGGCACGAAACGGCACCACGACGCCTACCTCCGGGACATCGTCGAGGGCCGGACCTTCGGCTGCTTCGCGATGACCGAGACCGGCCACGGCTCGGACGTGCAGCAGCTGCGCACGACCTGCGTGTACGACCCGCAGACGCAGACCTTCGACCTGCACACGCCGCACGAGGCGGCGCGCAAGGACTACATCGGCAACGCCGCCCGGGACGGGCGGATGGCTGTGGTCTTCGCCCAGCTGGTCACCGGTGGACACCGCCACGGGGTGCACGCGTGGCTGGTGCCGATCCGCGACGAGCACGGCAAGCCGATGCCCGGTGTGACCATCGGCGACGCCGGGGCGAAGGCCGGCCTGCTCGGCGTCGACAACGGGCGGCTCAGCTTCGACCACGTGCGGGTGCCGCGGGACATGCTGCTGGACCGGTACGCGCAGGTGGCCGAGGACGGGACGTACTCCAGCGCGATCGAGAGCGACTCGCGGCGCTTCTTCACCATGCTCGGCACGCTGGTGCGGGGCCGGGTCAGCGTGGGCGGCGCCGCGTCGGCGGCCACCAAGGCGGCGCTGGCCATCGCGGTGCGCTACGGCGACATCCGCCGCCAGTTCAGCGACGGCGACGGCGACCGTGAGGTGCTGCTCAACGACTACCTGGCCCATCAGCGCAAGCTGCTGCCCGCGCTGGCCACCACGTACGCGCTGCACTTCGCCCAGACCGAGCTGGTCGCCGCGCTCGACGAGATCCAGGGCGGCGACGGGCCGGTCGACGAGCACCGGCAGCGGGAGCTGGAGTCCCGGGCCGCCGGGCTCAAGGCGGCGCAGACCTGGCACGCGACACGCACCATCCAGACGTGCCGGGAGGCGTGCGGCGGCGCCGGCTACCTGTCCGAGAACCGGCTGCCCAGCCTGAAGGCCGACACCGACGTGTTCACCACGTTCGAGGGCGACAACACGGTGCTGCTGCAGCTGGTCGCCAAGGGGCTGCTGACCGGGTACCGGGACGAGTTCGGCTCGCTGGACGGCTGGGGGCGCGCCTCCTTCGTCGCCGAGCAGGTGCGCGAGATGGTGCTGGAGCGCACCGCCGCGCGGGCGCTCATCGCACGGCTGGTCGGCGCGGTGCCGGGCCGGGACGACGAGGTCGCGGTGACCGACCGGGGCTGGCAGCTCAAGGTGTTCGAGGACCGCGAGGAGCACCTGCTCGACAGCGCGGTCCGCCGGCTGCGCGGTGGCGCGTCCACCAAGAAGGACCGCCCCTTCGACATCTTCAACGACGTGCAGGACCACGTGCTCGCCGTCGCCGCCGCGCACGTCGACCGGGTCACCCTGGAGGCGTTCGTCGCCGGCATCGACGCCACCGCCGACCCGGCGGTCAAGGAGCTGCTGTCCCGGGTCTGCGACCTGTACGCGCTGAGCGTCATCGAGGCGAACAAGGGCTGGCTGCTGGAGCACGGCCGGCTCACCCCGGCCCGGTCCAAGACGATCACCAGCGTGGTGAACGGGCTGCTCAAGGAACTGCGGCCGTACATGCGCACGCTCGTGGACGGCTTCGCCATCCCGGACGCGTGGCTGCACGCCGCGATCCTGCGCGAGGAGCCCGGACGCCAGGAGGAGATGGCCGCGCACGACGCCACAGCCGATCCGCGGACAGCCGCCGCCTAGCCGGCCGCTCCGCGGCCCGCGCCTGACCGGCGCCCGGCCGCCGGTCAGGCGCCGGGGGCCGGCGCGGGTCGCTGTCGTACCGGCGGATCCGGCGCCCCGGCCGGGTCCGCCGCGGCGGCCCGCGACGCGGCGTACCCGCTCGCGCCGATCGCCAGGTACAGCCCACCGAACAGCCAGAACGCGGCGAACAGGAAGCCGCGCCCGGTCATCGCGAGGGTCATGACGATCGCGCCGGCCAGGGCGGTCACCGCGTAGCCGGCCCGGATCCCGTACGCGCACAGCGCGCCGACGGCGAGTGGCCCGGCGATCCACAGCGCCGCGCCCACCCAGCCGACGCCGACCGAGCCGCCCGCCGACGCGACCGCCACGAGCACGCCGGGCATCGCCACGAAGCCGCCGGTCAGGTAGTGCCACCACCGTCCACCGGCGCCGCGCCGCATCGCCCACGGCACGAGCGCCGCCGCACCGGCCACCAGCGCGAGCGGGAGGTAGTACAGGCCGATCTCGCCGGACGCGCAGGCGAAGAGCGCCAGCACCGCCGCACCGGCGAACCGGGCCGCGCCGCGGACCCGGTCGGGCAGCACCAGCGGCGCTGCCGCGAGGAGCGCCGGCAGCACCGTGAGCAGCGCGATTCCGGGACCGAACCGGCGGACGACGCCCTGCTCGCCGGACTCGGCGCCGAGCGGCTCCACCGGCACGGTGGACGGCAGCAGGAAGCTCACGCACACGGCGATCAGCACACCGGCCGCCACCGCGACCACTGAGAGCATCCGGGCGGTCCGCTCCGCGCCGTGCCGGACCGGCAGGCCCAGTTCCTCCCGCGCCTGGGCCGCCACCGCGTGCGGCTCGCCGAGCCCGGCGAGGATCTCGGCGATGTCGCGTCCACTGTCCAGCGCGTCGGCGATGTGCGCGCGGACGTCCGCGACGATCTCGCCCGCCGCGTCCGGCGGGACCTCGGACAACTCCGCGTCGAGGGCCCGCAGGTAGGTCTCCGCCGCCGCCGGGAAACCGTCGTCGCTCATGTCTCCTCCGCCATCAGCTCGTCCACGTGCGGCTGGATCTCCCGCCACACCCCCGCGAACAACCGCAGGTGCGCCCGCCCCTGATCGGTGATCGTGTAGTACCGCCGGGCGTGCCCCTGCTCGGGCGCCACCCACCGGGTCTCCACGGTGCCCGCCTGCCGCATCCTGGCGAGCAGCGGATACAGGCTGCCCTCACTCGCGGTCAGGCCACGGACGGCGAGCCACTCGGCCAGCTCCAGGCCGTACATGTCGCGTCTCGCGAGCAACGCGAGCACGCAGTACTCCAGCACGCCCTTGCGGATGTTCGTGGTGATCCGCTCGCGTGCGCCGTCCATGCGTCGCAAGATACCTTGCTATGCAAGACATCTGCGCAAGGGGTCCGTGGGCCGGGCGGCAGGCATCGACCGGCATGCATTGACACATTTCGTTACGGCGGTGATAGTAACTGCAAAGCTCCCGCCGGTCCCTCCGCGGGGACGCACCCGGCGGCGCCACGTCGACGTGGCCGACACACCGCCACCACCACCTCCCAGGGAGCGCCGTCACGACGTCCCTGGAGGACGCATGAGAACAAGATCGAAGATCTACGCCGGGTTGGCGGCCGCCGTCGTCCCGATCGCCTCGGTGATCGTGTGGCTCGGCGCGACACCGGCGAGCGCCGCGATCGGCGGCTCGGGGCCCTACCCCGCCGACTACGAAACCTCGTCGAGCCTGCCCAACCACACCATCTTCCGGCCCCAGACGCTCCCGTCCGAGCGCCTTCCCGTCCTGGTGTGGGGCAACGGCGCGTGCTCGGCCAACGGCCTGTCCCAGGGCAACTTCCTGCGCGAGATCGCCTCCCACGGCTTCCTCGCCATCGCCAACGGCGCACCGAACGGCTCCGGCTCCACGAACTCCCAGATGCTCACCCAGTCCATCGACTGGGCGGTGGCGGAGAACTCCCGGTCGGGCGGCAAGTACTACAACCGGATCGACACCACGAAGATCGCCGTGGCCGGGTTCTCCTGCGGCGGCCTGGAGGCGTACGCGGTCTCCAACGACCCGCGCGTCACCACCACCGGCATCTTCAGCAGTGGCCTGCTCAACGACGCCGACGACTACCAGCTGCGCAGGCTGACCAAGCCGATCGCGTACTTCGTCGGCGGGACCAGCGACATCGCGTACCCGAACGCGATGGACGACTGGGGCAAGCTGCCGTCCGGGCTGCCCGCCTTCATGGGCAACCTGAACGTCGGGCACGGCGGCACGTACGACCAGCCCAACGGCGGTGAGTTCGGCCGGGTCGCGGTGCTCTACCTCAAGTGGCGGTTGAAGGGCGACATCGGCGCCGGCGCCAACTTCGTCGGCCCGGACTGCGGTCTGTGCCGCACCCAGTGGAGCGTGCAGCAGAAGAACCTGACGCTCGACGGCCCGCCGCCCACGACCCCGCCGCCCACCACTCCCCCGCCCACGACTCCGCCGCCCACCACTCCCCCGCCCACGACTCCGCCGCCCACCACTCCGCCGCCCGGCGGGGCCTCCTGCACCGCTGTCTACGCCGTCCAGGACCAGTGGAACGGCGGCTTCGTCGCCAACGTGACGGTGACCGCCGGGAACGCCGCGCTGACCGGCTGGCGGGTGACGCTCACCCTGCCCGGCAGCGCCGCGATCAGCTCACTGTGGAACGGCGTGCCGAGCGGCACCAGCGGCACCGTCACGGTGGCCAACCAGAGCTACAATGGAGGGCTCGGCGCGGGGCAGACCACCACCTTCGGATTCCAGGGCACCGGCAGCGGCGGCGGCGCCACCGCCACCTGCGCCGGCAGCTGAACCACCTCGGCCGGGGGCCGGCGCCGGACGCCGGCCCCCGGCGGGGTGAGTATCGTCTCGCCGGGACGCCCGGCCGACCGCCGGTCCCTCGTCGACGGTGCGGACCGGCCCTCGGGAAGACTCCCTGCTAGCGCCACCGCCGGCGATCCGCGACGAACACCACGCGCACCGGAAAGCGCTGCGCCGTATGCTTTTCGGCCATCCACACGAAGTTGACATGGCAGATAGTTGGGCTAGGGTTCCGCCGAACGGTTGTCACCGCGGCAGGTATCCGGTCACCACGAGGACGGCATGACGGCACAGCGCAGTGGCTTCGACATCCGCTTGCTGGGCAGTCTCCGGATGACGTACGCCGGGCGGGAACTGCCACTGCGCTCGGCTCAGCGCCGGGCCGTCTTCAGCGCGCTGGCGCTCACCCCGGAGCGGGGCCTGTCCCGGGACGAGCTGATCGCCGCCGTCTGGGGTGAGCATCCACCGGCCAGCGCGAGCGGCAACCTCTACACGTACGTCTCCGCCCTGCGCCGCATGCTCGAACCGGACCGCCACAGGTGGTCCTCCGGCGGGGTGCTCACGTCCGAGGGCGGCAACTACCGGCTGCACGTCGACGCCGATGCGGTCGACGTGCACCGCTTCGAGCGGTTGCGGGAGCGCAGCCGCGCGCCGCGCGCCGCCGGGGACACGGCCGGTGAACTGGCCGCGCTGGACGCCGCGCTGGCCGAGTGGCGGGGCGACGAGGCGCTCGTCGGCGTACCGGGACCGCGAGCCGCCGGCCATCGGATCCGGCTCGGCGAGCTCTACCTGACCACCGTGGAGCGCCAGGCCGAGCTGTTGCTGGGCCTCGGACGCGGCGGCGAGGTCGTCGACCGTCTGCTCGCGCTCGCCGGCCGCCACCCGGCCCGGGAGAGCCTGTACGCGGTGGCCATGCGGGCGCTGGCCGTGCAGGGGCGTACCGCCGAGGCGCTGGCGCTGTACGCCACACTGCGGGACCGGCTGGTCGAGGAGGCCGGCACCGAACCCGCCGCCGCGCTCCGGCAGATCCACGAACAGCTCCTGGGCGGGAACCCGGCGCCGGCGCGCGCCCCCGGTCCGGCGCCGTCCCGGCACCCCGGCTTCCGGGGCCGCTCCGCCGCGCTGGCCCGCCTGCGGTCGGCGGTCACCGGCCTGGCGGTCGGACGCGGCGGCAGCGTCTGGGTCAGCGGCGAGGCCGGCATCGGGAAGTCCGCGCTGCTGGCCGAGGGACTGAGCGGCGCGGCCCCGCTCGGCGTCCGGGTCGGCTGGGCCGTCGGCGACGAGCTGGCGTACCGGATGCCGTTGAGCATCGTGCTGGAGTGCCTGTCCCTGGGCGACGACGGCCTGCCCGCCTCGTTGCACGCCTGCACGGGCGGGGCGCCACCGACCATGACGGTGATCGACACGGTCCAGCGGTTCGTGGTCGCGCGGTGCGCCGAGCGGCCGCTGCTGCTGGTCCTCGACGACCTCCAGTGGGCCGACGACATGTCGCTGCTGGTCTGGCACGCGCTGCACAAGCTCACCACGCGGCTGCCGCTGCTGCTCGTCTCCGCCGCCCGCCCGGTGCCGGCCGGGTACGAGGTGCGGCTCCTGCGCCGGGTGCTGCCCCGCGACGGCACCGCGCTGATCGAACTCGGCCCGCTGGACGACGACACGGCGGCCGGCCTGGTACGCGCCTGGTCCCGCCCGCCCGGCCCGGGTCTGGGCACCGCGCGCTCGTTCGTCGCGGCGGCCGCCGGGAACCCGTACTACCTGCGGCATCTCGTGCTCGCCGACCGCGACGGCCGGACCGCCGACACGCCCGGACCGGAACTGACCGACGCCGTCTCCCGTCACCTGCAACCGCTCGCCGACGACACCCGCCAACTGCTGCGGGCGATCGCGTTCCTCGGCAACAACTACCTGGTGACCGACCTGGCCGCGGTAACCGGCAGGTCGGCGCCGGAACTCCTGCCGGCAGTGGAGGAGGCGCTGGCCGCCGGGCTCCTCGTCGAGGACGGACGCCGCCTGCGGTTCCGGCACCCGGTGATCCGCCGGGTCCTGCGCGGCGCGATCCCGACCGCGCTGCGGGTGCTGATGCACAGGCAGTTCGCCCAGCGGCTCGCCGAGGCCGGCGGCGATCTCGGCCGGGTCGCGGGTCAGTTGCTGGCCGGGCCGGTGCCTGTCGACGCGTGGGTGCAGGACTGGCTGATCGCGCACGCCGCGCAACTGAGCGCCACCGCCCCCGCGCCCGCGATCGCGGTGCTGCGGCACGCCGTCTCCGCACCCGGCCTCTCCGCGCCGGCCCGTGAGCTACTCACCGCGCAGCTGGCCCGGGTGCTGCACCGCAGCGGGCTGCCCGCCGGAGCCGAGGCGAGCTGGGTGTCGGCCCACACCGGGGACGCCGCGAGGCGCGCCGAGATGGACCGGATCGCCGTCGGGACAGCGGCCACCGGGCAGCGGTGAGAAGACTGCGTGTCACCGTTCTGGGGCCGGTACGCGCCTGGAACGGCGAGGTCGAGATCGACCTCGGACCGGCCCGGCGGCGGGCCGTGTTCGCGGTGCTGGCGGCGAACGCCAACCGCCCGGTCACCCGCGGCGAGCTGATCCGCGCGCTCTGGGGCGAGTCGGCGCCGAGCACCGCGGCGGGCAACATCTACACCTACGTCTCGGGGCTGCGGCGCAGCCTCGGCCCGGCCGGCGGGCTGCTGCGCTCCGGCCGGACCGGCTACACGCTGCGCCTCGAACCGGGCGCGCTGGACGCCGACCGGTTCGAGGCGCTGTGCGAGGCAGCCGGGGCGCCGGCCGCCGCCGGGCGGCCCGGGCAGGCCGTGGCCCTGCTCGACGAGGCGCTCGCGCTCTGGCACGGCGAGGCGTACGGGAACGTCACCGGACCCTTCGCCGACCTCGACCGGCACCGCCTGACGGAGCTGCGGATCGCCGCGGCGGAGCGGCGGGCCCGGCTGGTCCTGGCCGGCGGCGGCGACGACGCGCTGATCGCCGACCTGACCGCCCTGGTCCGCGACCACCCGCTGCACGAGCCGTTCCACGAGCTGCTGATGCGCGCGCTGCACCGGGCCGGCCGGGGCACCGAGGCGCTCGACGTCTTCCACGCCGCACGCCGGGTGCTCACGGCCGAACTCGGCGTCGAACCCGGCCCGGCCCTGCGCGGGTTGCAGAGCCGCATCCTCACCGAGCCCACACCGGCAGTCCAGCCCACACCGGCCGGCCGGCCGGCACCGGCAGCCGCGGCAGCACCGACGGCAGCGGCGGCGCCCGCCGTACCGTCGCGGGGTGCCCTGGTCGGACGCGACGGCGACCTGGCGTTGCTGCGCGGCCCGCTGGACGCGCTGGGCGCGGGCCGCAGCGCGATCGTGTGGATCGAGGGCGAGCCGGGCATCGGCAAGTCCGCGCTGCTCGACGCCGCGCTGGACGAGGCGCGGGCGCGGGGCCACCGGGTCGCGCGCGGCGTCGCCGAGGAACTCACCAGCCGCATCCCGCTGCACGTGATGCTCCGGGCGCTGGACCTGGAGGACGCGCCGCACGAGGACCGGGCCACGGCCGTCGACCGGGTGCTCGACCACGTCCGTGCGCTGACCGCCACGGGTCCGCTCGTGCTGGCCGTCGACCATCTCCAGTGGGCCGACGAGGTGAGCCTGCTGGCCTGGGAGCGGCTGGCCGCGCTGACCCGGTGGCTGCCGCTGCTGCTCGTCGCGACCGCCCGGCCCGAACCCGGTCGCCGCGACCTGGCCCGGCTGCGGCGCGGGGTGAGCACCCGCGACGGGCACCTCATCCGGCTCACCCCGCTGCCCGCGGCGGACATCGAACAGATCTTCGGTACGACGGTGGGCGTGCCGCCCGGCGCCACGCTGCGGTCGCTGACGCCGCTGGCCGCCGGCAACCCGCTGTACGCCCGGGAGCTGGTCGCCGGACTCGTGGCGGAGGACGCGGTACGGGTGGTCGACGGACTCGCCGAGGTCGACGCGCGAGCCGACGAGATGCCGCGCTCGCTCCTGGACACCGTGCGGGCCAGCCTCGACCACCTCTCCCCCGGCGCCCGGGAGGCGCTGCGTTACGCCGCCCTGCTCGGCGGCGAGTTCGCCGTGGCCGAGGTCGCCGCGGTCACCGGACGGTCGCCGTTCGACCTGATGGCCGAGCTGGAGGAGGCGGTCGCCGCCGACGTCCTCGTGGCCGCCGGCAGCGAGCTGGCGTTCCGGCAACCCGTGCTGCGGCGGGCGCTCGCCGCCGGCATCCCCGCCGCGTTGCGCCCGACGCTGCACCGGCACGCGGCACAGGCGCTCGCTGACAACGGAGGCGCGGTCACCCGGATCGCCGAACACCTGCTCGCCGGCCCGCCCGAGGTGGACGAATGGCTGGTGAGCTGGCTGGTCGCGCACGGCGTCGAGCTGTTCCGCCACGCGCCGGAGGCGGGCCGGGAACTGGTGCGCCGGGCCTTGGCGAGCCACCGGCTGTCGCAGGCGCAGCGGGCGACGCTCGCCGCCCTCCTCGACGGGCCGGACCGGTAGCGACCCTCAGCACAGCCCGGGTACGCCGGTGAACCGGCGCGCGGCGGCCGCCGGGACCGGCGTACCCGGGCCGGTACGGCGCGCGAGGTGCTGGCGCAGGGCGGCCAGGGCGAGGGCGTCGAAGCGTACCCGCCCGTCGACCGGCGGCTCCTCCACCGCCAGCTCCCGCACCAGCAGCCGGGCCGGGGCGCCGGCCTCCGGCTCCTGCACCTCGAGCACCGTGAACGCCGTACCGGGGAGGAAGAGGACCCGGGCCGGCACGCCGTCGCCGGTCTCGAACGCGGCGGTGCGCCGCGCCGTGGCCGACCAGATCAGCACCTCGACCGTGCCGGGCAGGTCGGCGGGCGGCTCGGCGAGCGCGTTCGTGAACCCCCAGTCCGTGAGCACCCGGCGCTGCGCGATCCGGCGCAGGTCCGCCGTGGTCAGCTCGGCGCCGGCGTACGCGACGCCGCGATGCACCGGCAGCCGGCGCACGCCCGCCGACACGCACCTGGCGAACGGCACGTGACCACCCGGCGCGGCGGACCGCAGCGCCTCGTCGAGGCCGTCACCGGCGGCCGAGAGGTAGAGGCGGACGGCAGTGGCGTACTCCACCGCGTCGGCGCCGCCGGCCAGCGCCGGATGCGCGGCGAGCACGTCCGCCACGTCTGCGGTGAGGGCGGCGATCTCGCGGCGGAACGCGCGCCGGAACCAGGCCCGCTCCTCGTCCAGGTCGGGTCCGGGGCGTACGCCGCGCGCGTCGTCGCCGGGCGTGCGCTGGAAGCGGACCGGCGCCGGCGCGGGGCGGTGCACCGGCAACGTCATCGTCGGGCCCGTCGCCCACGCCGCGCCGCCGCCGAGCACGGGCCCGGCCACGTCGGGCGCCGCCACGTCCGGCCCGGCCGCGTCCAGCGCCACGCGGCCGAGCCCGGCCGTGTCCGGCCCGGCGCCCTGAAGCCCGGCCACCTCCGGCGCCGGCCCGGGAGGCCCGGCGCCGTCCGGCAGGGCGGCGGGAACGGCCACCCCGTCGGCGGCCACCCCGCCGGTCGACGGCGCGGGTGGACCCGCCACGGCGACGGACACCGGTTCCGGCAAGGCCGCCGGCACCCGCGGCGCGGGAACCGGTCCGGCGGCGTGCTCAGTCGTGGGCCGGTACGTCCCGGCCTCGATCCCGCGAGCCGAGAGCCCCGGGCGTCCCGGCGCCACGACCGAGGACGGCTGCACCGCAGCGCGCCCGCGGGTCGCCGGGTCCAGCCGCGCCGCCAGGTCACCGGCCAGTTCCCGATGGCGGTCGGCCACGGCCGGTGCCGGATCGTCCACCACCAGCCGGGCGCGGTTCGGGTCCATCGGCGCCGCGCGGATCCGGTCGGCGTGCCGGGGCGGCTCGGGGCCACGCAGCCAGAGGCCGGACGGGATCACCTCGACCACCGCGTCGTGGGCGTACTGGTAGACGCGAGGGCCGATCGGCTCGCCGAGTTCCGGCGGCGCGCGGTGGCGCAGGATGCGCGGCGTCACCGCCTTCGCGCCCAGGGTCTCCCGGGGACGGTAGCCCAGTTCCTCGGCGAAGACCTGCCAGCCGGGCCGCCCGCCGGCGTCGACTGTGAACATCGCCGGACCGTCCGGACGGCCGGTGGGCACGCCGGCGAAGACGCGCACCGGGCAGCACAGCAGGTCGGCCAGCGCCTGCCCGAACTGTTCGCCCTCGGGCAACGCGACCGGGCCGTACTGGACGAAGCGGGCGTGTTCACGGCCCTCCGGCGCCAGGCCGCGCCAGAACCGGGCGATGTCGTCCAGGCGCAGCGGCGCCGTTCCGGGGCAGCCCACCAGCACCGGCATCGCGTCCGGCAGGCACGGCATCGTCGCGGTGAGGTGGCTTCCGTGTACGGCGACGGCGGCCTCGTCGCGGCTCTCCCGCAGCCACACGCCGCCGGGTAGCGGCTCGGCGGCGCAGGTCGAGCTGACCGTCAGGTGGTCGACGGCGGCGCCGTCCCAGGCCGGTACGGGATAGCGCTTCGACTGCCAGACCGGCGTGTGGCCGCGCCGGTAGCAGACCCAGCCGCCCAGGTCGGTCGCGTGCACGAACAGCAGTCCCGCCGCACCCGGGATCATCCGCCCGAAGGGCGCGATCACCGGCCGGCCCAGCCGGTCGGAGAGCCACTGGCCGGCGAGCGCCCCGGTCTCCGGACGGGCGCCGCAGACCACCAGCCGGATGCCCCGGCGCAGGCGCTGCCGGCGCAGCTCGGTCGCGACCGTGTCCCAGATGTCGAACGGCAGCTCGTGTTGCAGGTCGAGAATCACGATGTCGTTGTCGGGATCCCGGTCCACCGAGAGCGCGACCGTACGGGCCTCCGTGCTGATCCGTTCGCGGGCGTGCAGCACCAGCGCGTTGCCGACGGTGTGGCGCGTGATCACCTCAGATCATGCCGGAGCGCAGGGCGTAGGCCACCGCGTGCGAGCGGTTGCGCAGCTTCAGCCGGTGGTTGAGGCCGTAGATGACGTTCTTCACCGTACGTTCGGAGTAGCGCAGCTCGTCGGCGATCTCGTTGGTGTCGAAGCCCTCGGCCATCAGCCGCAGCACGTCGATCTCCCGCGCGGTCAGGCCGGAGGCATTCAGCCCGTTCGGGTTGAGCACGTCGCGCTGGAGCCGTTCGATGTGCTTGAGCAACTCGCCCACCAGGTTCGGGGGCAGGACGCCGCCACCGGAGGCGGCCGCCCGGACGCTGTGCACGAGGCGTTCCGCGGTGACCGCCGCGCGCGGCAGGACCGCCACGACGCGGCACTCCACGGCGGTCAGCAGTTCCTGCTCGCTGACCTCCGTGGTGATCAGGACGACCGGGGCGCTGATCTCGGTCGCCGCGAGGCGCAGCATGGCGATCACGTCGGTGGTGAGCCGTTCGGCGGCGACGACGAGGACCTGCGCCCGGGTGCGGTCAGCGCTGTCCAGCAGCGTGATGTCGGAGCACGACCGGAGGTGGGCGGTCAGGCCGGTGTGGGTCAGCGGGTCGGGCGCGTGCACAAAGACGGCAACTTGCTCCACAGCCATCTCCATCACTGTCAGTAGGGGCTGACAGTCTCATGGAGAGTCCTTCAGGAAATCTCCACAGTCTCCCGCCGGATGGCGACAAGGCGTGAAGACGCACGCGTAAGCGCTGGTCAGACTTTTTTCAGTCAGTGAAGATTGATTTCGACGGGGCCCATCTTCTCCGTCGCGAGCTTCCCCGCATTCTCGGCCGCGGCCTGGATCGCCTCCATGATCGCCGTCTGCAACGACGCTGCGTCTCGTCGCTCGTACACCACCGGGTCGACCCGGACGACCTGGACCTTGCCCAGGCCGCTGGCCATGACCACCACTGTGGCGTCCTGCGAGCGGCCGGTGACGATCGCCCGTTCCAGTTCCGACTGCGCGTTGCGCATCTGGTCCTCCAGGCGCTGCGCGTTCTCGATGAACTCCTGGAACGAGGGCGGAACCGGCTTGGACTCGGGCTGCATGCCGGGCCTTTCTGTCTGGGACGGACGGGTGGTCAGCCGACGGCGGCCAGGCCGCCGAGCCGCTCGCCGACCGCCGGGCCGGGCGCGGCCAGGTCGGCGAGCGCGAGGGTACGGGAGCCGGTGCGCCGGGTCAGCGCGAGCGAGAACTGGTGGGCGGCGAGGACGGTGCGCTCGGGTAACCGCCCGGCCATCTGCGTCAGCGCGGCCCGGACGTCGTCGGGCACCTCGTGGCCCCGCCGCACCAGGTGCCGCAGCACGATCGCGGCCAGCTCGTCGGTGCTGAACTCGGGCACCGACCACTGCTGGCCGAACACCTCGTTCACGGCCGGCACCGCTGCCCGCAGGCTCGCCAGCGCCGCCTCCTCGCCGGTCAGCACCACCATCGGGTCACCGAGCCGGGAGCGCATCCGGCCGACCAGCGCCTCGGCGATCTCCGGTGCCACGCCGGAGCCGTCGTCGACGTAGTCGAGCTGAAGCACCCCGCCGGCCGCGTCGTCGAGCACCGCGTCGACGAGGCTGCCGGCCTGGCCGGGCCACTGCGGCGCCAGCTCCCGGCTGGTGCCCACCCGCACCAGGTGACCGACCGGCACCAGGCCCAGCTCGGACAGGCAGGCCGCGTAGAGCCGGGCGTACTCGCTGCGGCCACTCCCGGCCCGGCCGCCGAGCAGCACGTTGCCGGTGCGGCCGGGGCCGCGGCGGCGGTTGCGTCCTTCGCAGAGCTGCAACAGCGTCTGCCCAGCCGCCTCCTTCACCCGCTGCCCGCCGACCAGGCCACAGATCCGCTTCCAGCTCCGGGCCGCGTTTATCGCGCCGGTGGGATCGGTCGCCGCGTCGGGTTGCTCGCCCTGCTCGACCGGCAGGTCCTCCAGCAGCGCCAGCTCGGGCTCGACGTCGGCGGCGGTGAGCCGGTTGAGTTCGCTGTCCTTGGTGGGCGGCGTGGTGGCCAGCCGCGACGCCTGGTTGTTGATCAGCGCCTCGAAGAGCTTGCGCGCCACCCGGCCGTTGCCGAACGTGGCGTTCTTCGGCACCCGCGTGAAGTACGCGGTGAGGGCCTCCACCGCGTCGTCGGTCAGCTCGTAGTAGTGCTTGCTGACCAGGTTCGAGGTGATGGTGACGAGTTCCTCGACGGAATAGTTCGGGAACTCGATGGTGCGGGTGAAGCGGGACGCCATACCGGGGTTGGAGGCCAGGAACTGCTCCATCAGCTCGGAGTAGCCCGCGACGATCACCACCAGCTCGTCGCGGTGGTCCTCCATCATCTTCATCAGCGCGTCGATGGCCTCCTGGCCGAAGTCCGGCCCGGAGCCGCCGGAGCCGCTGGACAGCGTGTACGCCTCGTCGATGAAGAGCACCCCGCCGAGCGCCTTGGTGACCAGCTCGGTCGTCTTGATCGCGGTGGAGCCGATGTACTGGCCCACCAGGTCGGCCCGCGCCGCCTCCACCATGTGGCCCTTGGACAGGATGCCCAGTTCCTTGAGCACCGAGCCGTACAGGCGGGCCACTGTGGTCTTGCCGGTGCCGGGCGGGCCGGCGAAGACCAGGTGCCGGCTCATCGGCGGCATCGGCAGGCCCATCTGGAGCCGGACCTGCGACATCTTGATCAGGTTGATCAGCGCGGTGACCTCCTGCTTCACCCCGCGCAGGCCGATCAGGCTGTTCAACTCGCGAAGCGGCTCGCTCAGCTCGTCCGCGCCGCTCTCCTCCGGCGTACCCCCGGCGTCGGGCGCCGGGAGCGGCGCGGCGGCCGGCGGGCCGGCGGGCGTGGCCTGCGGACGGCCCACAGTCAGCGCCTCGGTGGTCACCGTCGCGCCGGGCGCGCGGCGCACGTCCTCGCCGCCGCTGTCGCGCACCACGCACCGGGTGAGCGCGACCGGCTCCTCGGTGTCCACGCCGATGCCGGCCGCGCCGCTGCCGAGCACCTCCCCGTCGCTCACCGATCCGCGGGAGCCCGCCTCGAAGACGATCCCGTCGGCCCGGGCGTCGCGTACCCGGGTCTGCGTGACGCTCGCCGAGCCGGTGACCCGCAGGCCGTCGCGGGCCGAGCCGACGATCTCGCTGTCGCCGAGCTGGAGCGCCCCCTCGGCCAGCACGCCGGAACCGCGCAGCAGGGCCGCGCGCAGCGTCAGGTCGGCGCCGGCGCCCACCCGGACGCAGGCCGCGCCGGTGCCGGTGAGGCGGGCCTCGTGCACGACGCCCCGCGCCGGTCCGGTCAGCGCGAGCGCCGTCGCCTCACCCGCGTCCACCACGAGGTCGGCGCCCTCCAGCGAGGCGCCGTCCTGGACCAGCACCCCGGAGCCCGTGGTGATCTCGGCGCGCAGCCGCTGGAGCACGACCGCCGACTCACCCGCGAACACGGCCACGTTGTCCCGCGTGCCCCGCACGGTCAGGCCGAGGAAGCGCGGGGCGCCACCGTTGACGGCGACACCCACCGGCGCGTCCTGGATCGTGCAGTCGGTGAAGGTCGGCCGGCCGCCGCCGAGCACCTGGACCGCTGTGTGCCCGGCGCCGGCGAACGTGCAGTTGCGGAACGACGGCGAGGCGCCCTCGGCGATGTGCGCCGACTGCACCGCGGCGCCGGTGAACGTCGAGTCGCTGATCTGCACGTCGGCCTCGCCCCGGACGAAGACGTCGACGTTGCCGCTGCCGGTGACGGACAGGCCGCGGATGCGCGCCCAGGCGCGCTGCTCGACCACCAGGGCGGGCTTGCCGGCTCCGGTGATCTCGCACTGCTCGACGGTGAGCCGGGCGTCGCCGCCGGCGCACACGCTGTTCGCGCCGGCCGTGCGCAGCCGGCAGCGGCGCAGCGTCAGCGCGCTCTGCTCCCCGGCCACCACGCTGCTCGTGACGACGTCGTGGACATCGGTGTCCTCGATCGTGCTCGAACCGGCCGACATCACCACCACACCCGCGCCGGCCGAGCTGGTCACGTCGCAGCCGCGCAACGCGACGGTGCCCTGCATGCGGGCCAGCAGCGTCACCCAGGAGGCCCCGCTGACCCGGCAGTCGTCGAGCGCCACCTCACCCGCGTACACGTCGACGGCGGCCAGCGTGGCGTCGGCGCTGCTGAGCGTGATGCCCCGCAGGTGGGCGCCCTCACCGCGCACGACGAGGACGCTGCCCTCCTCCACGTGCACCTCGACGGTGCCGGGCTGGACCGCGCTGATCGTCACCCGGTCGCCGACCACGAGCTTCTCGACGTACCGGCCGGGATGGACGTCGATCGTGGCGCCGGGCTCGGCGCGGGACAGCGCGGCGCCGATCGTCGGATGGGATCCCGGCCTCCGGTCGCCCACCACAAGAACCTGCCGACTCACCGCGTCACCCCTTCCGGTCCAGTCCGGGCAGCACCCGCAGGCGCCCGCGGGCCGCCGCTCCGATGCGTACCCGGGGCTCGGCCGCGGCCCAGCGGTCGACGCTGCGCCGCAGCGACGTGATCGCCAGCTCGTCCAGCGACAGCCGGTTGGAGTCGACCCGGCCGGTGTCGTCGATCTCGTTCGCGCCGATCTCCCGCAGCATTATCACGCCGCGCTCACCCGCCGCGGGCCGGCGCAGCTCCAGCACCTTGAAGCTCGTACCCGGCAGGAACAGCACCCGGTCCTCGACGTGCTCGTCGCCGTCGGGCTCCAGCAGGCTGGTCCGGCGGGCGGTCATCGACCAGATCAGCACGTCGGTGTCGCCGTCCTCGGACGCGCACGGCTGGGTGAGCGCGTTGAGAAAGCTCCAGTCGGTGACCAGCCGCCGGTCCTGGTAGAGCGCCCACTCCCCGGCGGTCGGCGACAGCCGGTAGACGGTGGTGCCCCGGAAGGACGGCAGCCGGGAGACCCCGGCGACCACGCAGCGCGCGAACGGCACGTGCGGCCCCTTACGGCCGGACCGCAGGCCCGCGTCGACGCCCGGCCCACGGCCGGTCAGGTAGAGGCGTAGCGCGACCGAGTCGGCGAGCACGTCGTCCGTGGACACGCCGGAGCCCTGCATGCCGGGGTGCTCGGACATGATCCGGGACACCGAGCTGGCCATCACGTCGAACTCGCGGCTCAGCGTGCGGCGCAGCCAGGCGCGCTCGTCGGCGAGCCCCTTCTTCTCCGACAGCAGCGCGCCCGCGCCGGCCGAGGGCACCGGCTGCACCCGCGCCTCGGCGGCCACCTCCGACGGCTCGGCCGTCTCCACCGGCTCGGCTGTCTGCGCCGGCCCGGCCGTCGTCGCCCGCTCGGCTGTCGTCGCCCGCTCGGCTGTCTCCACCGGCCCGGCTGTCTCCATCGGCGTGGCCGTCTGCGCCGGCGTGGCCGTCTGCGCCGCTCCAGCGGCGGCGTGCGCGGCGGGCGGCAGGTCGACGGCGACGACCGGCATCGACGCCGGGGCCGCCACCGGCCCGGCCGCCACGGGCGGTGGCGTCGCGAGCGCCTGACCGAAACCGGCGGGCATGGTCGGCGGCGCCGGCTCGTCGAAGCCGGCCGGCACGGTGGAGGGGCCGGGGTACGCCTCGCGTCCGGTCTCCTCGACCGGCGCCGCCGACGGCCCGCGCCCGGAGTCGGGGACCACCGGCCCGGCGACCACGGGCGCGGTGGGCGCCGTCGGCGCGGCGGGTGCGGCAGGCGCGGCAGGTGCGGCCGGCTCGGCGGAGGCGGCCGGCTCGGGAGTGGTGGCCGGCGCGGCGGGCGTGACCGGCTCGCCGACGACGACCGGCGGCGTGGGAGCGGCCACCACGACCGGCGCTGCCGGGAACGGCATCGCGGGTGGCGGCGGCAGCTCGGACCCGAGCGGCACCGAGGGGGGTTCCGGAAGCTCCGGCCTGAGTGGCGCCGAGGGTGGTTCGGGCAGGACGGCCGCGACCGGAGGCGCTGCCGGAACCGGTCGCTCGGACAGGGCCGGAGGCGGCGACGGAAGCGGCCGCTCGGACCCGGCCGGAGGCGGGACCGGCCGCTCGGACCTGAGCGGGGCCGTCGGCGGATCCGGCAGCGCGGACACGAACGGCACCGCGGGCGGAGCCGGCAAGTCGGATCCGGGCGGCGCGACCGGGGACGGCGGCAGTTCGGGCACCGCCGGGGGCGGCGGCAGCGTGCGCGTCCGCTCGGCGGCGAGGGCCGGGACCGGGGCGGGAACGGCGACCACCACACCGTCCGCCGCGGGCGGGGCGACGGCGGCGGGTGGGGTGACCTCCAGGTACGCGCGCAACGGCACGGTCGTGTCCGCCGCGGCCGTCCCGGCCTCCAGATCGACGACCATCTCCGCCCGGCTGGGCGGTTTCGCGCCGGGTACCAGCACCGACGCCGGCATCAGCGCGCGGCTCGTACCCGCCATGCCGTCGACCCGCGCGCCCAGGTCCAGCGCCAGTTCCCGCATCCGGTGGGCGGTCGAGTGGACGGTGTCGTCGAAGACGAGCGTGCCGCTGCGCGCGTCGAGCATCGCGGACCGGACCTGATCGGCGTTCCTCGGCTCGGCGGTGGAGCGCACCCAGAGGCCGGTCTGCACCACCTCGACCACCGCGCCGGGGGCGAACCAGTAGACCCGGGGTGCGACCTCCTCCGCCCCGGCCAGCGGCGGGCGGTGGCTGAGCACTGTGGGCCGGCGGGCCCGCGAGTTGGGGTGCGCCCGGGGCGAGTAGGACAGTTCCAGCGCGTACGGCGCCCAGCCGAACGTGCCGTCGGGCAGCACGGTCCGGATCTCGTAGCGCTGCGGGCTGCCGATCGGCACGCCGGTGTAGCAGGTGACCTCGGTGTTCAGCAGGTCGGCGAGCGCCTGGCCGAACGCCTCGCCCTCCGGGATCCGGACCTCACCGAACTCCACGAAGCGCACCCGCTGCCGGTTCTCCTCGTCGAGTCCGCGCCAGAAGCGCACCACGTCGTCGAGCGACAGCGGCGGCGTGCCGGGGCAGCCCAGCAGCACTGTCATGGTCTCCGCCTGGCAGGGCACGTACGCGGTGAGCCGCTGCCGTTGCGGGTCGACCACCTGCGGGTCGCGATTGCTGTGGATCCAGACCCCGGCCGGGATCGGCTCGATCTCGGCGGTGGCGCTGGACGGCCGGGTGTCGATCGCGGCCCGGTCCCATCGCGGCGTCGGATAGCGCTTGGCGTCCCAGGCCGGCGGGCGGCCGGGCCGGAACCGCACCCAGCCGCTGCCCGGGGCGGAGTGGACGAACAGCGTTCCGGCCGAGCCGCGTACCAGGTCGCCGTCCGGGGCGATGACTGTGCGGTTGAGGCGCTCGGACAGCCACTGACCGGCCATCGCCGCCGAGTTGCCGTGCCGGCCGCAGGCGATGAGCCGGATGCCGCGGCGGCGGCGCGGCAGCATCCCGGCCATCGACTCCCAGGCGCTGATCGGCATCCCGTCGCCGAGGTCGAGCACGACCACGTCGTTCTCCGCGTCCTCGATCATGGACAGCGCCAGCGACTGGGCCTCGGGACTGATGGCGTCCTCGGCGTGCACCACGAGCGCGTTGCCGACGGTGTGCTGGACGACGCCCTCCGGACGGTCCTTGCCGCCGCCGAACAGGTCCCGGATCCGGGTTGCCATGATCGACCTACCCCACTTCTGCGGCCGCGAGGGCCCTCATGCTCAGTCCCGGCCCCTGAGGCACCAGCGCGAGCAGCTCTCTCGGGAAGGGAACGTTCACGACCCGGTCGAGGTTGAGTGCCCGCACCGCGTCCTGGTCGCCGATCGGGTACGCCTTTCCGTCGTCTGCGATGTACGTCGGCAGGGGTTGCGCCGCACCGGAGCCGACCGGCGCCGGGAGCACCGCCATGCCGCTGCCGGGCGCGGTGAGCACCGACGTGCGGCCGTCGGGGCGGACGCCGGAGCGCGCCAGCGGGACGAGCACCGCGGTGCTGTCGAACCGCGTCCCATCCACCGGGCTCTGGCGCAGGCACAGCGCGTACGGGCCGGGTTCCTGCGGGGTGAGGCCGGTCAGGTCGGGCAGCCGGGTGAGCAGCGACCGGTCGGCCGACATCCGCGCCGCGGCGAGGGCGGCGGCGCTCAGCTCCACCGGCTCCTCACCGGAGGCGGCGGTGGCCAGCAGGAACTCGGTCCGGCTCAGCGGCGCGAGTCCGTCGCGGCGCAGTACCAGGAACTGTTCGGCGCCGGTGTCGGGTCGCTGCCGGAACAGCGTGCCGATCGGGTACGTGCGGTCGCCGACCCGGCCGGAGCGGCCCGCGCCGGGGATGGTGGCCGGGGCCAGGTCCGGCCCGTCGGGCAGGAAGCCGAGCCAGTCCTGCGGGGCGGGCACCTTGCGGGTGGTGGTGGCGCCGAGGGCGGCGAGCACGGCCGGGTCGGTGACCCGGTGCTTGCGGCCGGCGGTCACCAGGTAGGTGGGCCCGTCGGCGCGGCGTACGACGGCGAAGCGGTCGGCCGGCACCGGGACGGCCTCGGCGCGCGGGTCGAGGTTGATGCCGAGCCGGTCGCCGGGTTCGTCGGCGACCGAGCCGGGCAGGCAGGCCAGCCACGGGCCGGCGACCATCGACCCGATGGCGACCGACTGCGGGGCGCCGTCGATGCCGATCGACGGCCCGCGCGGAACGTCCTTGATCGACTCCTTGGAGATGAGCTTCACGGTGGCGCCGCCGCCCTGGATCAGCATGGCCGAGGTCAGGTTCGGCGTGGGGCGCAGCACGCCATCGAGGTAGACGTACCGGTTGCCGCTCTCCTTCTCCACCAGGATCACGCCGCTCTTGGTGTACGCCTTGCTGCCGCCGGGGACGATCCAGCCGTAGACGGCGAACCCGGCCACGACCAGGACGCTGATGAGCACGCCGAAGGCCAGGCCGGTGACGGCGCGCTGCCCGGGTATCTCCGCCGTCGACGGGTCACCCTGCACCAGGGCGGAACTCAACCGGCCCATCATGAACTGGTGGGCGTGGACGTGGTCGCGCTGAGTCTGCACGGCCGGCTACCCGAAGAGCCCGCGGGCCCAGGCGTAGAGCCCCAGCACCTGGGCGAGCACCGGCAGCACGGCCAGTCCGGTGGCGACGTCCAGCCCGCCGGCCGTGTACTCCCAGAACGGCAGCATCCGGCGCGGCCACGGCCGCAGCGCGGCCATCACCAGCGGCACCAGGAGGGCGACGAGCCCGCCGAGCAGGACGTACCGGCCGGTCGGGGCGAGCTTGTCGGAGAACATCAGGGCCACCATGAGGTAGCCGACGGTACCGGCCGCCACCAGGGCGATCCGCTGCCAGAATCCGAAGAAGGTACGCGAGCGCAACAGGATTGCACTCGATGTCACGAGCACGAGCGTCCACCCGGACCAGCCCGGCGCCCGCATGGTCTGCTGCATCAGCAACGGCAGGACCAGCGCGGACGCGGTCATGCAGGCGGTCAGGTAGGTGTCCGCCTCGTCGGCGCGCGACTTGACCAGGTCGGAGTCCTCCGGCTCGATGTCGTACGACATGTCGGCGCCGGTCTTGGGCAACTGCGGTCCGCGCAGCCGGGCCAGCTTCACCGCCGCCCGGGGCGCGATCACGATCAGCACCAGGATCACCGACACGGCCACGGCGGAGACCTCCGGCGCGGTGAGCGCGAAGCCGTCGCCGGCCAGCAGCACGAGCACCACCATCGCGGCGGTCAGCGCGACGATCAGCAGCGGGGCGAACGGCATGACCGGCGTGACCGTCCGCTGCGCGATCAGCAGGAACGCGGTCACCGCGACGATCGCGACGGCGGCGGCCAGCCCGGCGGTGGCGTTCCAGGCCACGCCGTCCGGGTCGCCGTCGACGGCGCTGGACGCGGCGACCGCCGCGAAGAACGCCGCGCCGCCGCCGAACAGCAACGGGAACGCGCCGTCGCTCTGCTGGCGGGCGCTGACCATCGACGCGGTGAACAGGCCGGCCGCGAGCACCGCGCCGCCGATCACCTGGGGCAGCACCGGGCCCCGGTCCACGAGCACGGCGGCGATCAGGCCCATCGCCACCACACAGAGCACCAGGAACAGCACCCGGCGGTACTCCGGCTGCCACCTGTCGGCCCGTCGGTTGACCACAGTGGCGACGCCCTCGGCCAGGTCGTCGAAGTCGAGTTCGGGCAGCGGGTCCTGCGCCGGGCGCAGGTGCAGCTCCTCGCCCTCCAGCCAGTCCAGGCTCTCCGGCGTGCCGGACAGCTCGAACGGCGCCTGGCCGACGCGTTGCAGCACCCACGACTCGTCGGGCGCCTCGCCGTCGGGGACCCGGGCCAGATCGGTGGTGTGCCGCACCAGCAGCGGCATCAGGTTCGCCACCGGCATCCGTACCGGCACGGCCAGGTCGGCCCGGCGGGCCGGCCCGATCACCGTGATCCGGCACAGTTGGTCGTTCAGCGCTGCGGTCACCAGCGAGCCTCTCTCATCGGGCCGTGTCCGACACGAAACCGGTCTGCATCAGGCGTACGCCGCGCCGGGTGACGAGCTGGGCGCGTCCGGGCGGCAGTTGGCGGGGCTTCGCCTCGCCGAGGAACTTGCCCTCCTCCTTCGGGTAGGAGAAGAGCGTCGCGGGCGTGCCCAGCTCCCACATCCGCCGGATCACCGGGTCCATCATGGCCCGCATCGCGCCGGAGGTGCTGCGCGCGACGATCACGTGCAGGCCGATGTAGGCGCCCTGCGCGAGCAACGGCAGGAGCGGGTCCAGCGTCGAGCCCATCCCGGTGCTCTTGGTCATCAGGTCGTAGTCGTCGACGATGACGAACAGCTCCGGCCCCTCCCACCAGTCGCGTTTGCGCATCCGCTCGGACGAGACGTCCGCACCGGGCATCCGCCGGTTCATCGAGACCGACGCCTGGCCGGCCAGCTCGTGCATCTTGTCGCCGGTGAACGCGAAGCCCACCTGGTACGCGGCGCCGATCGCGGTGTCCAGGTCGCGGCGCGAGTCGCCGAGCACGACCTTCGCCCGCTCCGGCGGGTAGTGCTGCTGGATGGACCGCAGGACGAGCCGGAGCAGGTTGGTCTTGCCGGTCTCGCTGTCGCCGAGGACCAGCATGTGCGGCGTGGCCATGAAGTCGTGCCAGACCGGGGCGAGACGCTGTTCGTCCTGGCCGATGACGAACTTGAAGTCGGACTCGGGCGGCGGCAGCGTCTCGACCATCAGGTGCGCCGGAAGCATCCGTACCGGCGGGGCGGCCGGGCCGGGCCAGAACGTGCCGATCTCCTCGACCACCGACTTGGTGGCCTCGGCCAGATCGCCCACGTCGGAGCTGCCGTCCATCCGGGGCAGCGCGGCCAGGAAGTGCAGCGCGCCGTCGGTGAGACCCCGGCCGACCTGGTTGGGGACGGTGGCCGCCTTGCGGGAGCCGTGCTCGGACTCCATCGCGTCGGCGAGCCGCAGCTCCAGCTTCGTGCCGAGCAGGTCCCGCATCCAGGTACGCAGCTCCGACCACCGGGTCGCCGTGACGATCACGTGCACACCGAAGGACAGGCCGCGCGAGGCGAGTTCCTGGAACTTCTGCTCCAGCTCCTGGAAGTCCTGCTTCATCGTGTACCAGCCGTCGATGACCAGGAAGACGTGCCCGAAGCCGTCCTCGATCACCCCCTCGGCGACCTTGGCCAGGTAGCTGGACATGGAGTCGAGCCCGTGCCGGGCGAACTCGGCCTCGCGCTTCTCCATGACCTGCAGGACCTCCTCGACCGTCCGGACGACGCGATCGCGTTCCATCCGGGTGGCGATCGAGCCGACGTGCGGCAGGCCGGCGATCGAGGCGAGGCCGCCACCGCCGAAGTCCAGGCCGTAGAACTGCACCTCGCGCGGCGTGTTTGCCAGCGACAGCGCCAGGATCAGGCTGCGCAGCAGCGTCGACTTGCCGCTCTGCGGGGCGCCCGCGATGCCGACGTGGCCGTCGGCGCCGTTCAGGTCGACCACCAGGAGTTCGCGCAGCTGCTCGGCGGGCCGGTCCACGACGCCCACCGGAACCCGCAGGCCACCCTGGGCGTTCGGGTCGTCGATGGTCATGCCGCGTACCGGATCGGGCAGCACGCTCGGCATGAGCGAGTCCAGGCTCGGCGCGTAGGACAGCGGCGGCAGCCAGACCTGACGGGCCGGCGGGCCCGAGCCGGCGAGCCGGTCCAGCAGCACCTCGACCAGGCTCGGCCCGTTCGCGTCGGCGGCGGCCTCCTCGATCTGCTGGGCCGGACGCTCCGGCCCGGGGTCGTGGCGCACCGCCACCTGCCGGGTGGTGAACGGCACCACGTCCGCGGTCGGCTCGTCCCCGGCATCCGCGACGCCGCCGCGGCGTCCACTTCCGGTGTACGCGCCGGAGACGTACGCCGCCTTGAAGCGCACCAGGTTCGTGGTGTCCACCTTGAGGTAGCCGTTGCCCGGCTCGGGCGGCAGCTCGTACGCCGCGCCCACGCCGATAACCGACCGCGACTCCATCGAGGAGAACGTACGCAGCGCCAGCCGGTACGACAGGTGCCCCTCGACCCGGTTGATCCGCCCCTCGTCCAGGCGCTGGGAGGCGAGCAGCAGGTGCACGCCGAGCGACCGGCCGAGCCGGCCGATGGACACGAACAGGTCCATGAACTCGCTCTTGCTGGACAGCAGCTCGCTGAACTCGTCCACGACGATCAGCAGCACCGGGAACGGCACGAGCTGGGCGCCGTTGCCGCGCGCCTTCTCGTAGTCGAACAGCGAGGCGTAGCCGCTGGCCCGCAGCATCTCCTGCCGCCGGGTCATCTCGCCGTTGAGCGCGTCCTGCATCCGGTCGACCAGCGGCAGCTCGTCGGCCAGGTTGGTGATCACCGCCGAGGTGTGCGGCAGCTTGTCCATGCCGAGGAAGGTGGCGCCGCCCTTGAAGTCGACGAGCACCAGGTTGAGGATCTCCGAGCTGTGCGTCGCGGCCAGGCCGCAGACGAGGGTACGCAGCAGCTCCGACTTGCCCGAGCCGGTGGCGCCGATCAGCAGGCCGTGCGGGCCCATGCCGCCCTGCGCGGACTCCTTCAGGTCCAGCTCGATGACCTCGCCCTCCTCGGTGACGCCGATCGGCACCATGAGGCGGTTGCGTTGCGGGGTCCGGGTACGCCACAGGGCCGGCACGTCGAAGGTCATCGCGTCGCGGATGCCGAGCAGCGTGGTCAGCTCGAAGCTGGTGTCCAGCGGCTCGTCGGACACCTCCAGCGTGCCGCTGGTCCGCTTCGGCGCGATGATCCGCGCGAGAGCCTCGCACTGGGTCCGGTCCAGGCCGTCACGCCTGGCCGAGCCGGTCGTCGCGCCGGCCGGGAACTCCACGACGTCGTCGGTGACTGTCAACCGCAGCACCTTGGGGCCGCCGGGCATCGCGCCGGTGAGGTCGAGCAGCACCACGTTGCGGATGCCCGCGCCGAGCAGGCGGGAGCTGTCCGGCAGGTCCACCAGATGCGCGACGATCACCAGGAACGGCTCGCTGGTGGTCGGCCTGACGGCCCGGTCGTGATCGCCCCGGTCGGTGATCTCGGGGCCGAGCATGTCCATCAGCGCGTCGTGGCTGCCGGCGAACATCCGTACCGGGCCGGCCGCGTCGTACGCGGTGGGATGCGCGTTGTGCGGCAGCCACTTGACCCACTCCCACGGGCCCCGGTGCACCTCGGCGGCGAGCACCGCGATCCGCAGCTCGTCCGGGGCGTGGAAGGTGGCCAACTGCGCCACCATGGCGCGGGCCAGGTCGATCGCCGGATCGATCGCGCCCTCGAACTCGACGCTGGTGAAACTCGGCAGGCCGACCGAGGTCGGGATGCCGGACACCGTCCGGTACGCCTCGGAGAACCGCCGCAGCGAGATCGACGACAGCGGTTCGAGGTCCTCGATCGGCTTGGTGGACGGCGGGTTGAACTTCAGCATCGCGGTCTGCCGGCCGAGGCCGATGCGGACCCGGCCGAAGTCGTCGTGGCTGGGTCGGCGCTCCCACAGCCGGCTGCCCATCGCGATCGACCACAGCCAGCCCGGCTGCGGGTTGTTCCACAGCACGTGCCGGCGCTGCTGGTCGGCCGCCTCGCGGGCCTGCTTGCGCAACTGCCCGATGTAGCGCAGGAAGTCGCGCCGTTCGCCGCGCATCTTGCGCTTGCGCTCGGACGCCGCCCGGCCGATCTGCATGACGCCCATGAGCAGCATGCCGCCGGCCATCGCGCCGCCCATCACGTACATGATCGGGGTGCGGTTGTAGAGGCCGAACATGGCGAGCATCGCGCCCATGCCGAGGCCCATCGGCACGACCATCGCGAACGAGCGGAAGTCGAGCGGGGCCTCCTCCGCCATCAGCGGCGGCTCCTGGAGCTCGACCGAGCCTTCCGGCGCCTCCGGACCCGGCGCGCGGGGCGGGCGCTTGACGGTGACCGTACTCATCCGATCGTCCCCGCGCCGGCGTCGTCGCCGCCCCAGACGGTGCGCTCCTGGCGCAGCAGCTTCACCGCGTAGCGGTCGTTGCGGTAGCGCTCGGCGACCTTGACGTCGTCGTCCTCCTCGGCCTGGCGCTTCTTCTCCTTCTTCGCGCGTTCCTCCTCGTCCTTGCGGAGCCGCTCCTGCTCGGCCCAGAACGCCTCGGCGCGGGCGGCCGCCGCCTTCTCCTCCTCGGCGAGCGACCTCGTGAACTCCGCGTCGCTGACGCCGGGCTCGCCGCACGGGCGCATCTTCTCCGGGTCGGCGCTGAAGAAGTCGACGGTGCCGTCGGACGGCCGGGGCGCCGCCTTCGCGGGCGCGACCCGCCGCCACACGGCGCGGGGCGGCTGCGGTGTCTCCGACATGGTCACCCTTCCCTGCCGTCGTCAGTTGACGTGCCGGTCAGCCAGTCCGCGTCGCTGAGGTCGTCCCAGCCCGTCGTGTCGTCCGGGTCGTCGTCCGGGCGGACCAGCGGCACGTGGTCGTCGGCCGCCGGCCGGGCGTGGTCACCTCCCCAGACGGCGTCGTCCTCACGCAGGCCGGCGGCGGGCTCACGCTCGGCACCGGGCTCACCGTCGTCGTCGCGGTCGGAGCGGCGCCGGACCCCACCGGCCCGGGCCGCGTCGTCGGCGTCCGAGCCGGACCCCTGCGGGCCGGGACCGGCGACTCCGGCCACGGCTGCGGCGCCGGCCAGGCCGAGCGCGCCGGGGACCGCGACGGCCACCTCACCGTCGGCCACGACAGCGGCGACGCCGGTCCTGCGGTGTGTCCCCTCCGGGCTTCCGCCTCCCGGGGTGGTCGACGGGTTCGGTGCGGCCGTCTGGGCCGGCGGGTGCGCCGCCGGGCCGGACTGTCCTGACCGTCCTGACTGTCCTGGCTGGCCTGACTGTCCTGACTGGCCGGGTGGCCCTGGTTGGCCCGGCTGGGCGGGTTGGCCCGGCTGGGCCGCGGCCACCGGAGCCGGCGCGACGGCTGCGGGCGGCTCGGCCCGTGACGGCGGTTCCACCCCCGGAGACAGGTCGACCACGGTCGGCAGCTCCACCGCCACCGGCGGCGCCACCACCTCGGGCACCGGCGCGGCCGGCGACGTACCGCCGGTGGCGGGCACTGGCGCTGCCGGAACATCCGGCGCGGCAGGTGCCCCGGCGGCGGCCTCCGGCACGCCCGGATCCGGGCCGACCGGACCGGCCGGATCTGGTTGCGGGCCGGGCAGGTCGGCGTCCGGCCGAGAACCGCTGGCGTCCGCGCGGCCGCCCGCCGTGCCCTCGCCCGGTCCCGGCCGCGGGCCGGGCACGCCGGTAACCGGCACGGCGCCGTCCAGTCCTCCGCCGCCGGAGGCCGTGCCGTCGCCCGCCTCCGGCGAGCCGTCGCCCGGTCCGGCCGGGATCCAGTCGGCCTCGTCCGGCCGGATCAGGCCGGACGCGTCGGACGCGTTGCGGGGTGTGTTTCCGGCGGGCGCGTTGCTGCCCGGCAGGCCGGCCACCGGCGGCGTCGCGCCGGTGCTCAGCGGAGCGAAACCAGCCGGCTCCCCCAACCCGGCGCCGCCCGCGACCGCCCCCGTGGGCGCCTGCGGTGCCGCGGCGTCGGGGGTCGACGGGCGCCAGTCGTCGGCGTCCGCCTCGATCAGCCCGGATGCGTCGGGAGCCTCCGGCACCCCGCTGCCGGACGTGCCCGCACCGGCGCCCGGCGCACCCGGCGCTCCGGGCATCATCGGCATGGTGGCACCGGCCGGCGCCGCGACCGGCGAATCGACGCCCGGTGCCACAGGCGGGACGGCGGGGATCTGCGGGCCGTCGACGCCGAGCCCGTCGCCACCGGCCGGCGTACCGCCGGACCCGTCCGGCACGCCCGCGTCCACACCCACCGGTCCCCAGGTCTCGGCGTCGCCGCTGACGAGCCCTCGGGCGTCGGGCGACTCGGCTCCACCGGGGCTGTTCGCGCCGCCCGCCGGCCCCGGCATGCCCGGCATCGGAGCACCCAGCCCGGCGCCGCCGGACGAGGCGCCGGCGGGTGCGCCGGGAATCTGCACGCCGTCGAACCCAGGTGGCCGCCAGTCCGCCTCGTCGCCCTCCACCAGGCCCTTCGCGTCCGGCGCCTCGGGGACACCCGAGCCGGCACCACCGCCGGCGCCTGGCGCACCGGCGCCCGGCATACCCGGCATCATCGGCGACTGGAAGCCGCCGCCACCGGGCACTGCGCCACCGGGAGCGGCCGGGATGTCCACACCGCCGACGGCGCCGGGGGCGAAGTCGTCGCCGTTGCCGAGCAGCCCGTTGGCGTCGGGCTTCTCCGGCAGCCCAGGGCTGCCGCCCGCGCCCGGCCCGGCACCGCCGGGCGAGCCGATGCCCGGCACACTCGGCGCGGTGAATCCCCCGCCTGGCCTGCCGACGCCTGTTCCGGTGCCCGCGCCGGCTCCGGGCTTCGGACCGCCCACCTCGCCGGGGCCGGAGAACGACGGCGGCTTGATCGAACCGGCGCCGCCCGCGCCGCCGCCGGCGCCGCCCGCGCCCGGTGGCTTGATGCCCGGCGGGACGACACCGGGCCCCAGCCCGCCCGGTAGGCCGGCACCCCCCGGGAGGCCACCGCCGGGGAAGCCGCCGCCGGGCGCGTTGATGCCAGGCCCGTTGATGCCGGGCGGGTTGATGCCGGGCGCGTCGAAGCCGGGCAGCCCGCTGCCGCCGCCACCGGGCGTGGGGCCACCGATCCCGCCGGGGCCGGAGAACGACGGCGGGGTGAAGGTTCCCGGCCCCTGACCGGCGCCCGGTCCTCCGGCGCCGGGGCCACCCGCCAGGTTCGGCGGCGTGATCGTGGGCACCGTGATGTTCGGCGGCGTGGTGAAGCCCGGCGTGGTGATGCCGCCGACGGGTGGCGTGGTGAACACCGGCGGGGTGAGCGTCGGCGGGGGCGTCACATTCGGCGAGGTGAAGGTCACCGACGGAGGCGGCGGCCCCGTCGGCATGTTGATGCCGGTCGTGGGCATGGTCACCCCGGACGTGCCCGCCTTGTCGGTGGCGATCTTGTACTGCTCCGCGACCGTGTGCACGACGTCGGACATCTGCTTGGCCATCGGCTTCTCGTACTCGGTACCGCTGATCGGCACCGGGTCCTTCTCGTTGCCGACCCCGTTGGTGGAGGCGATGGACGCCCAGGCGCGGTCCAGATAGGTGATCGTCTGCTGGGCCCAGGACAGATAGTTGGCGGCGTCGTAGAGCTGCGACGGCAGCGACGTGACGTTCGTCGAGGAGTTGATGCTGTTGGCTGCCGTGGTGGAGTCCGGAACCGCGCCGCCGGCCAGGTGTTCGGCCTGCTTGCCGAGCAGGTCGGCGTAGAAGTTCATCTTGTCCCGGAACCCGTTGGCCGCCGGCCCCTTCCACGCCTTGTCGTCGCCGACCATCGACGCCACGGCGGTGCGGATGGTCTGTTCGAGCCAGATCAGCAGATCCTGCGTCGCCTGGAAGGCCTGGGCGGCCGCGATCACCGACCCCACGTTGACGCGGGTCTCCGCGTACGTCCGCCCCGCCTCGCTGACCACCGCGGCGCCGCCGTTGACCGCGGCCTCGAGCTTGCGCCAGCCGCGGGTCTCGGTCGCCCAGGTCCGGTAGTCGTACAGGTCGCCGACCGGGATCACCTTCGGCGGGAAGGTGGCCGCCTCCTCCGAGGGGTCGTTCCACCCGTCGAGTTTGCTCTCACCGAGGCCGTTGCCCATGCCCTGTCCCTCTTCGCGAGCTGCCGGACCCGTCCGCCCGCGTCAGTTGCCGTCGGTCTTGATGATCTTCTGGCCGTAGGTGCCCAGATTGTCCAGGCCCTTGAAGGAGTCACCCATGATCTCGCCGAGCTTGTCCGTGGTCATCGCGTTGAGTTCTTCGAGGTTCCCGTAGTCGGTGGCCATCTTCAGCAGGGCCTCCTGCACGGCGAGGAGGGCGGTGTTCATGTTGACCAACATGTCCTTCATGTCGCCCTTGACGCCGCCGTCCTGGGCCGTCGCCCCGACGACCGCCTGCCGCAGCACCTCGGCCCGGGCGAAGGCGCCGGGCCGCGGGTCGACCGCGCTGAGCCGGTCGGCCGTGGTGAGCAGGATGTTCCCCGGGCCGGCGACCTTGCCCAGCACCTCGTTCGCGAACCACCTCAGCGCGGCGGTGTTCACCGCCACGCCGTTGGTCGAGGCGGTGTCACCCTTGAACGTCGGGTCGACCCCCGGCGGCTTGAAGCCCGAGTTCGTCGGCTCGTCGATCCAGTCGGACTTGTCGGTGAACGCGGGCGGCGTCACGTTCGACGGGTCGGTGATCCTGTCCTTGTACGTCTTGACGAGGTTCTGCCAGCCGCCGCCGTCGAGGATGTTGTTCACGTACCACTCGCGGGCGTCGATCCACTCCGGATGCTCGGCGCGGACCTGGTTCTTCCACCCCTCCAGGTTCACCCCGGTGCCGTACTGGCTGTTCGTGCCGTGCTTGGTGTAGTAGTCCATCCAGGAGTCGTACGCCGCCTGCACAGTGCCGTGGGGCTGCTTGAGGGCGGTGTCGCCCATGCCGTAGGCGTCCATCGTGCTGATGGCTTTGTCGTTGGGATATCCCCAGTCAATGCGGGCCAAGGAGCTCACTCCACTCGGGTTTCGACGGCGGAACGAAGGCACAGACCCCAGCGGCCCGGGTCGTCCAGCTCACCGGACCGGGGACGGGCGACGCGGGCCGCCGCGTGCCCGCGGCGGCCGCCCGGCGGATCAGCCGCCGCGGACGTCGTTCCAGATCATGGCGTGACGCTGCTCGGTGGTGCCGTAGTTGTCGGAGATCTGCAGCAGCGTCTGCCGAGCCTGCTCCAGGTAGCCGACCATCGAGTCGGCCGCCTGGTTCCAGACCAGCTTCGAGACCTTGTACTGCTGCTGGGCGGCACCGGTCCACTCGGCGAGGCTGGCCTCGACAGTGCGCTCCATCTCGTCCAGCGCCGACTGGATCTGGCCGTTGATGCGGTGCATATCGGTCAGCACGGCGTCTGCCTGCACGAAATCGAAGGTGTAGTTGGACACGTCAGTCCTCTCGGGAGATCGGGGGTGGGGGTGAAGCTCAGATGCCCGGCAGGGCCGCGCCGAAGGAGTTGGCCACGCTCGACGCCTCGTCCTCGGCCGTCTGGTAGCCCTTGGTGGTCACGCCCATGACCTCGAGCATGTTCAGCAGCTCGTTGATCACCCGCTGGAACGCGTTCTCCCAGTTGTCCATGGCCTGGTTGAAGCCCTGCGACGCCTGGCCGGTCCAGGAGGAGATCAGGATGGCCATCTGCCCGTTGACGGCGCGCAGCTGGCCGGTGAATTCGGTGGCCTTGTTGGAGAACTCCTGGGCAGCCCGCTGCATACCCGCTTCGGTGGTGCTGACGGTCGGCATCGTCACGGCCGGACTCCTCGTGTCAGGGAAAGGTGGCAGGGAAGAGTGTTGATCCGCGGCCGTGCCCGGCGGCAACCCGGCTACGCCACCATGTCCGAACGTCACCCAACATTGCACGGCAGCGCCCCCGGAACCGGCGGCGCCGGCCGACCGCCCGGGAAGAGTGGTTGCACTTTCATGCACTGATCCCCGACCGGAGTTCCGGCGCGACGGCGTGGCGTCTTCACTTGACCGCGACGTCGAGGGAGTGGTCCGTCGTGAACTACAGCGAGCGCATCGAAGGCCTGTTCCAGGAGTACGAGCGTCAGCGCAACAGCCTCGCCGAGATGCAGGCCCGGATGAGCGCGCTCTCGGCCACCGCGATGTCACCGCGCCGAGAGGTGAGCGTCACCGTCGGCCAGAACGGCGTGCTGACCGACATCCAGTTCCCCTCCGGCGCCCACAAGCGGCTCACCACCGCGGATCTGACCCGGCTCATCCTCGACACCTATGCCGACGCCAAGGAGCAGGTCATGAACCAGGCGGCAGACGTGCTGGCGCCGATGCTGCCGGACGGTGTGGACGCCCACAAGCTGGTCCGGGGCCAAGCCGGGACGGACGCGTTCCTGCCCAGGGAACCGCGGATGGTGACGAGTGTGCGGGAACTCCTGACCCGGGGGCCCGAATGATCAGCAACAATCCCGGCGGGCGGCTGTGGGTCGACCCGGACGGCGTGGAAGGGCTCGGCAAGGCGTACGCGGCGCACGTGCAGCTCTACGAGTCCTACCTCGCCGAGCTGACCGCCCTGCGCGCCCGGTACGCCAACGCGTGGGGCGACGACGACATGGGCGAGCAGTTCTCGACGAAGTTCCTGGAGGGCCTGGACAACCTCGAAGCGATCATCGGCAGCGTCCGGGGAACCCTGCGCTACACCGCCCAGGGGCTCACGGAGAGCAGCCGGGCGTACCGCGAGGCGGACGAGGCCGCCCTGGACGTCAGCCGGAAGATGGCCAAGGACTTCGACGGCCTGACCTACCCGACGCGGAGGGCGGTCGCGAGCCCGGCGCTGGAGCCCACCGAGGCGGGCGAGCCGCACCGGGCCCGTCTGATGTCCCGCCGGCTGGCGGTCGGTGTGCCGGCTGGCGAGCCGGACGCCGAGCAGGGTGAGCCGCACCGCCCCCGTCTGAGGCGCCTGGCGGTCGGTGAGCGGGTCGCCGTACCGGCCGCCGACCAGGCCACGCTCGCGCCACGGCAGTACGGCACCCCGATGCTGCCGGTCCAGCCCGCCGAGCCGCTGACCCCGCTCACCCCCGCCCACCCGGCCATCTCGTCGTACTTCATGCGGCCGGAGTACGCGACCGCGCACGTCGGCGGCCGGCCGCTGCCCGAGGAGTACCGGCTGATCTCACTCAACCCGTTCGAGGACGGCAGCACCCGGGTGGACGCGAACCTCTACGACTCGATCACCCCGCTGGCCGGCACGCCCGTGACCACTCCGGACGGTCAGCCGATCGACCCCGGACAGGGCCGGTTCTTCGTGGTCAAGGAGAACCCGGTCGTGGACCCCACCGCACCCGGCTACCAGCCGTTGTACCTGAGCTACGCGCCCGACGGCACACCCACCCCGATCATCCTCGGCGCCTGAGCCACCCACAGGCGCCCCGGTAGGACATGCCCGACTTCCACATCCCCAACGACCCGCAGTGGCAGTGGGCGTACGACCTGATCCTCGTCGCCGTCGGCGAGGAGTACCCGAAGGCCGACCCCACCGCCCTGCGGGCCATGGGCGACGAGCTGTACGCGCTCAGCAGCACCATCCTCAACGGGATGGGCGCCACCGCCAACCTCGGCTACGGACTGGCCGGCAGCCTGTCCGGCCCGGCGATGGACGCGTTCCAGCAGTACCAGGTCGGAATCACCAAGAACGTGCCGGCGGGCGGCAACATCGCGCTGGCGCTGGGGGGCTCGGCCTACAACTTCGCGCTGGACTCGGAGAACACCCAGTACAACATCGTCATCGCGGCCTTCACCCAGGTCGTGGAGATCGCCATCGCGCTGGCCTCGGGCTTCGGCGCGGCGGCGGTGCCCGCTCTGATCAGGATCGGGCAGGAGATCGTCGGGGCTCTGATCAGCCTGTTCCGCCAGCGGCTGCGGAACCTGCTGATGCGGCTCGCCTGGGAGGCGTTCCAGGAGGGCCTTGAGGAACTCTGGCAGAGCGCCGCAGCCCAGGTGACCCAGATCATCGAGGGCAACCGCAAGTCCCTCGACTACAAGGATCTGGCGATAGCGTTCGCCGGCGGCGCGTTCATCGGGGCGGGCGTCAGCGGCGTCCAGATGATCGGCGGCAAGTTCTTCCCGAAGATCAACAACAACGTCCTCTCGCGGGAAGGGTTGTCGGCGCTCGCCGAGACGCTGTTCGAGGGTCTGTTCACCATGATGGTCGGCGGCGGCGGCTTCAACCCGTGGGCCACCATGACCTCGTCCATGATCGGCGGGATGGCCCACCACTACGCCACAGTGGTCGGCGAGAGCTACGGTCCCGGCGCCGGTGCCGGGGCGCCACCGCCGACGATCGAGACGAAGAACCTCACGACCACCGCGCCCACGCCGCCGCCGACGACGGTGGACGGACCAGCCGTACCCCCACCCGCCGGCTCTCCCACCGGCCCGGGCGGTCAGAACGGCGATCCGGGTCCCCAGCCTTCGGGCGGCCCGAACACCGGGGGGCCGCCTGCCGGGGGCCAGACCCCGGCCGGTCAACCCCCCGGCGGTCAGACCCCGGGCGGGCAGACCCCGGCCGGTCAGACCCCGGGCGGCCAGACCCCGGGTGGCCAGACCCCCGGTGGCCAGACCCCCGGTGGCCAGACCCCCGGTGGCCAGACCCCGAACGGGCAAACGGCGGGTGGTCAAACTGCGGGCGGCCAGACACCCAGCGGCCAAGACCCGGACGGCCAGACCTCGGCCGGCCGAGGCTCGGGCGGCCAGACCTCCGATGGTCTGGTCCCGGGCGGGCAGACCGCAGGCGGTCCTACCCCCGGCGGCCAGACCGCCGACGGCCGCGCCCCGGGCGAACAGATCTCGGGCGGACAGACCGCGAATGGTCCGGGCGTCGGCGGTCAGGTCGGCGACGGGTCGCACGGCGGCACCCAGAGCGGCGGCACGAGCCCGAACGGCGCCGGGAGCCAGAGCCCGAGCGGGCTCGGCGCCGCGGGACCGGGCACCGGCACCGATCCGCGTGGGGTCGGCGACCCCGCCACGGGCCCGGTCACGGGCGGCGAGGGAACGACACCGCGCGCGGACGCGACGGGCGCGCCGAGCGGCAACCCGGCGAGCACCGGTGCGCCCACGACCGGCACCCCGGCCGCCGTCGCCGACGTCACCGTGCCCCACGGCGGCGGCCTTCCCGGTTTCGACGCGCCGGCACCCGTGACCCCGCCCGGCACCACCGCCGGCCCGGCGGCAGTGGTGGCCGGCCCTTCACCGTCCACCGGCACGCCCGACTCCGGCACACCGAGCACCGGCTCGCCGACAGCCACCAGCACACCGTCCACGAGTTCGCCGGCCGGCGCCCCGAGCACCGGCCAACCGATCACGAGCACGTCGTCGAATCCGACGACCACCGGCCAACCGACCGGTGCCCCGCGTGACGTCGCCGGAGCCGCGGTGGCGCCTGCGCCGCCGCTGGCGCCCGGCGGCGGCATCTCGGTCGACGGTCCGGCCGTTGCCGCCTCACCGGCCACCGATACCGGTGCCGTCGCGCCGCCCTCGCCGGAGCCCGTCGTCGCGGCGCCCGGCCCGGTCGCCGCCGCGCCGGGCGACGTCACGTCGGATGCTCAGGTGCACGCCGACGGCCCCGGCACGGGGACGGACCGGCCCGGCGACCCGCAGACGGGTGCCGTCGACACCACGCCGACGCCGGACGGACCGACGACGGAGCAGCACGGGACCGCCGAGCCGACGCCGGCCCCTCCCGCGCCACTCGCCGGCACGGACCTTTCCGCGCCCACCCGGCCCACGCCGAGCCCGCAGTTCCAGCAGGCCAAGGCGAGCGCGGAGCCGAAACGGCTGCGCACCGAACGGTACGTGCCCTGGAAGAACACCGTCGTCCCCGGCACGCACCTGCTGCGCGGCGAGATCACGACGATCGACTTCACCACCCGGGAGTTCACCGCCGACGGCCGGGACTACCGGTCGTTCGACGTACACCTGGATCTGGTCTCGAAGAACGACCAGATGTCCCCGCGCGAGCTGCGCGACGTCGCGGAGACGGTGCAGCGCACCCTCGACGAGATGGTCAACGGCAGGTACACGCTGCCCGACGGTCGCCTGCTGCACATCGACCTGGTCGTCGACACGCCGCCGTGGCGCGACGGCATGACCCGCGACTGGCAGGGCGACCCGCGCCGGAACCCGCCGGTCGAGGTGACCTCGGAGAACGGGGCGAGCACCGACCAGCACCTGTGGAACACCGGCGACCGCCCGACCGTGATGGTGCACGAGGTGATGCACTACCTCGGGGCCAAGGAGGGTCACCAGCCCCCCGAGCACCTCTTCACCACTGCGCCCCGGCCGGGGGTGATGGGTGTCGACGTCGCCACCCTGCCGACGTCCCCGGAGCAGGCCGCGACCTCGGCCGGGCCGGTCGACTACCTCACCGCGCAGGATCTGGCGACGATCCACGACGTCGCACTGACCGCGGGACCGGTGCGCGACCTTCCGGCGCCGCAGGCGCCGCGCGACCAGACGCCGGACCCGTACCCGAACCCGCAGGTCCCGTCCCGCGCCCCGGAGCCACCGCCGCCACCACCACCGGCCGCCCTGGTGCCACCGCCCCCGCCGGGTGTTCCGGGCCCACCGCCTCCCCCAGGGATGCCCCCGCCCCCGGGCGCGCCCGGGCTCCTGTCGCCTCCGGCGACCGGACCGAATCCGGCCCCACGCACGGCGGACCTCTCCGCAGCCACGCTGCCACCCCGGCAGCAGCCCGTGCCGACGGCGGTCGGGCAGCGGCTCACCGCGAAGTACCAGGTAGTGCACGTCCTCGACCAGGGTTCGCCGGGCCTGGGTCACCAGGCCGCGACGGTCGCCATGCTCGACGGGCTGGCCGCGACCGGCTACCGGGGCACCGTCGTGCTGACCTACCCCAGCAACAAGACGCCGTACTACGCCGGGCAGCTCGGCCGGAAAGCCGACCTCGACGACCCGACGGGCTCCTACGACCTGTTCCACCGCGAGTGGACCGGTCGCCGGGGCGACATGGACGTCGTCATGCGACCGCAACAGCCGGCCGAGCAGACGCCCGCCGCCGCCCTCCGCACGGAGGTGAACTGGAAGACGAAGCAGTGGCCCGGCGCCGCACAGGCCGCCGGCTGGCAGAAGGAGCTGCAGCCGGGGTTCCGGAAGAAGGCGGAGGACGAGCAGAACAACACCCAGGGCCTGCGCCTCAACAAGGTCGGCCCGCTTCCCCCGGGCACGGTCCTGACCGTGCTGCCGGCCGTCGACGTGCCGAAGAACCACGACCAGTCGGAGATGACCGACGAGCAGCGTGAGAAGTGGTTCCAGGAGGCCTGGGTGGACCACCTACGCGACGCCTACGGCGACCACGACCTGCTCACGCTCCAGCCGTTCCTGTGGGACAAGTTCCCCCGCCGTTTCTACAGTCCGAACGCACCGGTGAAGGATCTCGACAGGATTCTGACCGGTGTCCCGTCCTACCGTGGCCGGCCGGCGGCGACCCCGCCGCCGAGCGCCGCGGCGGTCGTCAGGGCCACCGGCGGTCCGGAGGCCGGCGGCCCCGCGGACCTGGTCGACGACAAGGGCACGGACGTGGTGCTCGTCTACTACGGCAAGACCCAGGTCACTCCGGAGCACGGCGACGTGGTCGGCCGGCTGACGGCTGCCGCCCGGCAGGACCGACCGACCGTCGTCCTCGTGGTCGGTGACGAGAAGCGGACCTTCTCCCCGACCGGGGACCCGGTCCACATCGTGGCCCTGCCCCACCTCACGCCGGAACAGATGGCCGCGCTGCGCGAGCGCGCCACGTTCGTGGCCACCGAGGGCGCGAACACCTGGCAGGAGTCGTTCGCGGCGGGCAGACCCACGCTCTCCGTGACCGCGTCCGCCGGTGACACCCGCCCCTGGGAGCACGAGCCCGCGTCGTTCCGCGGCGACCCCGGGCTGAGCGATGGCCGCACGCTGCTCGCCCGGGCGTCGCACCACCTCCGTACGGGAACGGACCCGGACGCGCTGCGCGACTTCGTCGAGGACCGCGACGGCGCCGTCCGCACGTACTTCGACAGGTGGCGCGGGGCGCTCGGCGAGCCCGGCTCCGATCAGGTCGACCAGGCCCTGGCCACGGTCACCGGGCTGCCGCTGGACCCGGAGGCCCGCCCGCGCGCCGACACGTCGCCGAGCGCGCCCCCGATCGACACCGCCGCGCGTCAGCAGGGCGTCCCGCCGCCCCGGTTCGACGTGCCCAAGACCCGCGACGAGATCACCCAGGCACGCGCCGCGCAGCGCGACACCGCGCCGCACCGGGTCGCGAACACCAGCGCGTACGACGTCGTCGACCGGGGACTCCATCCCGACACCCGGGTGCCCGGCGTTGTGGCGCGCTCGTACGAGCAGGCCGGTCTGCCCCTTCCGGCGGGCGACCGCCCGCGCCCGCGCCTCGACGCGGTCGACAACCGCATCGCGTACGACCATCGGGTGCTGGACCTCGGCGACCGTAACGTGCAGGACTTCACGGTCAAGGTCTTCCTCGACGCGCGGGACGACACGGCGGCGTCCGCCCGGCCCGACATCCAGACCCGGGTACGCGACGCGGTCGACCGCGTCTACAACCAGGGCTTCCGGATCGGCGACGACCAACTGAACGTCACAGTGGAGTTCGTGACCACGCCCAGCGAGGCGCACGCCACCGTCGCGCTGCACGGCACTCCGGCACCGACCACCCAGACCACCTGGTCGACGCACTCGTCCGACCTCGATCTCGCGCACGAGATCGGGCATTTCCTCGGCCTGCGCGACGAGTACCAGGTGGCGAACCGCGCCCTGGACCCCACGTTCGTCCAGGGCGACACCTCGCTGATGGCGACCACCACGCCGGAGCACGATCCGGGGCTGCTGGCGCGCAACGTCGACCGGATCGCCGGTCAGCAGGGCGACGTGCTCTCGCCCGACCGCGGCGGGTTGCCGCCGCGGACGGCGCCGGTCCGCTTCGAGCCGGTACGGGTGGCGGGCGCCCGCAACGCGCGGTTCGACGAGCTGACCCGGCACACCCGCGAGGTCGGTCCGGGCGACTACCGGCAGGAGAGCGCCGTCCTCAAGGACGAGGGAGCGCCGATCGGGTTCGTCGTCAACTCGATCCTGCCCGCCGACGACGTCGACCAGATCCCCGAGGTGGTCCGCGCCATCACCGAAGGGCTCGCCCCCGGCACCACGGTCGCGTTCGTCTTCGGCGTCAACACCACGGCCGAGGTGCCCGACCTCGCCTTCCGGGACGCGGTCGCCCGGGCCGCGCGGCTCGCGGAGGGTCTCGACGTGCCGGTCGCGGTGAACGGCTACGCGGTCGGCACGAAGGGCGGCAAGTTCCCGTACGGCCGCACCCGCAACCAGGTGCTCCGCGACCCCGACACGGTGGCCGCGATCCAGGGTCTCGTCCAGGGCGGCCCGGCCCGCGAGGACGCGCGCTACCCGTACGTGTCGATCCAGGACTTCGATCTGGGTGCCCGTACGACGGCCGACGGCACACACGTCTTCGACCGCATCGACACCCGGACCCGCTTCGACGCGGAGTCGACCGGAACGCAGGACGAGCCGCCGGCCCGGCCTTTGATGATCTCCGGTGGTTACCGGGTCGGCGACACCGAGGAGCTGATCCGGCGTACCCGGGAGCGGCTGGAACGGCGTGTAAGCGACCACCAGGCGGGGATCGCGGAGCTCACCGCACGCGGCCCGGGCTCGCGCAGGGAACTCGGGATCGAACGGCAGAAGCTGACCGCCGCCCAGGAGGCCCTCGCCAGGTTCGACACGCAGGCCGGGCGGGACGCCTTCGTCCAGGACTTCACCGACGCCGTGAACGAGGACATGCGGTCCCGGGACCGGCAGGCCACCGTCCACCCGATGCTCCCGTACTCGCCGGAGCCGAACCTGTTCGTCGACGGCCTGCTCACCCTCGGCCGGCCCGAGGTCCGGTTCGGCGAGGCGGGCGCGGAGTTCCTCATGCTGGCCGAGAGCCTGCACCAGGCGTACGGCGAGGAGCTGGCCGTCGCCCACGGCGCGGCGACGCCGGCCGACCTGCCCGCGGACGTCCTCACCGTCGATGTCCAGGTCGAGTCGCAGAACAACAGGCATCCCGACCGCGATCTGGCCTTCATGACGGACTTCGTGGGCGCCGCCACGCCCACCGACCTGTCCCGGCTCGCGGCCGACTTCGCCGTCGGCAACTTCCTGCCGCAGTCGCACGCCGTGCCGACGAACGTCAACCGGCAGCTGTTCTACACCGAGGGCACCGGCTTCAAGGAGTACCGGGCCGAACTGCGCAAGCCGGCCGTCGCCGCCCCGAAGCCGTTCGCCGCGCCCACCGAGGTCGCACCCGGCTCGCAGACGTGGCAGCAGACGCTCACGCCGCAGCAGCTCCGGCAGCTCGGCGCGCAACCGCACAACCGCTACCTCACCGCCGTCTCGCTGCCGGCACCGGGCGCCGCCCCGGCACCGGACGTCCCACCCGCCGTCGACCCTGACCTGGATCCGGCGCGGCCGGCGCGGACCGTGGGCCTGCCGAACAGCCAGCGCCTCGTCGCCGCGCACCTGCTGGCGACGTCCGACGACTCCGGGACCGTCCAGCAGGAGTTCGCCGCCGCCACCGCCGTCGCTGACCGCGGCGGGCTCGGCCGGCAACCGGGTTCCCTCTACGACACGATCGCCGCCGAGCTGCCCGGCGACGACGCGGACGACCTGCGGATGCGCACGCTGCGCGCCGGCCGGGACGCGATGAGTCTCGACGAGGCCGCGGCGATGCGGCAGCGCAACCCGTACGACAACGGCCACTTCGTCCGCGCCGTGCTCGCCCCCGACCCCGGACCGCAGCGCCGCGACACGCCGATCGACGACGCCGAGCGGCGGCGCATCGCCAACGCGCACGACGTGGTCGAGTTCGCCGCCGCCCGCGGCACCCAGGTGCACCTGATCGTGTACGACGACCAGGGTGGGCCGCCGCGCGACCATCCCGTTGTCGGCGCCAGGCCGCGCGGCCGGCTGGAGCTGGTCCGCACGATCGACCCGACGGGCCACGTCACCTACGCACGCCGGGTGCCACCGCCGGCCACGGCGAGCGACACCGACAGCGACAGCGACTCCGGCGGCTTCGACCTGTTCGGCGACGGCGACGGCCACGGCGACTTCGGCGATCACGACAGCGGCAGCGGCAGCGGCAGCGACAGCGACAGCGGCAGCGGCAGAAGCGACGACAGCGACAACGACGACGCTCTCGCCACGTCCGCGCCGGCCGACGACCCGGCCACCCGGTCGACCGACGACGACACCACGGCAGAAGAGAGCGCCGAGGACGAGACCACCGCCGCGGAGGACACCCCAGGCGAGACCACCGCCGAACGGGACACCGCACGAGAGACCACCACCGGAGAGGACACCGCGGACGGCACGTCGCCGGCCACCGAGACCACAGCGCCGCTGCCGTCCTCCGACGAGGTACGCCGGAGCCTCTCGTCCTACCTGCGGGAGAGCCGGACGCTCGGGCTCGCCGAGCAGTTGCGCGCCACCGAGAACGCGGATCTCGGCGCGGCGCTGCGCACCCTCGACCCCGGCCTTGCCGACGACGTCATCGACGCGGTGGCGGCGGACAGCCGCGACGACGTGGACCAGTTCCTCGGCGAGGGCCGCCCTTACCCGGTCACTGTCGGCGGGCGCCCGGCCGAACTGCGGGTCACCGCCGTCCTCGACTGGGACGCGCTCACCGTGGACCGGGCCCGCGACGACAAGCGCAAGGTCACCGCCAAGACGCGGGAGAACCTCACCCACAAGCTGCGCCACAACCGGGACCAGCGGGTCGAGCCGAAGGCGACGGTCACCGCGATGCCCGGTGTCGTCGTCGGCGTCGGCGGTTCGATGCCGACGGCGCCTGTCACCGAGCACTCCGCCGAGCACAAGGACACGTTCACGTCCACCACCACGGTCAAGGTCGACGGGCTGACCGAGGTGACGGTGCCGGTCCGGTTCGTCGCCCGGCTCGTGCGGCCCGGCCGTCCCGCCGCCGGACCGGTCGAGGCCTCGGGCACCGTCGCTCTCGCCGTACACACGGGGTTGCGGACGGGGGACGCGACCGCGCCGGCCGCCGCGGAGAGCACGCTCGGCGCGCCGGTGCCGGACCGGTTCGGAGTGGAGAGCGTCCGGAGCCGGCCGGCCGAGCCGGACACCACGTTCTTCGACCAGGTGGAGGCGATCCTCGCCGAGGACGGCATGGCCGACCTGGTCCGGATCGGCGCACCCGGCCGCCCGGTGATGCAGAAGCTGCTCAGCACGGCGTCGTTCTCCGGCAGCCTGCCAAAGATGGTGGTCACCGACCCGGCCAACGTCCACGACGGCTGGGTGCGGTCGGGTGCGCTGCCGCGCGCCGCGCGCACCGGCTGGCGGCGCTTCTTCCCGGGCCGCGCCCGGCAGGTCGAGGTCCGGCTGGTCGCCCGGCACGTCGAGGAAGTGGAGCGGGTCGAGGGGGTGACGCACATCGACACGGCCGCGCTCGCCGGCGAGGGCACCAGCGGCGCCACCACGAAGCGGCCGTGGGGCCTGTGGGGTCTCGGCGGCGCCGGGGTGGACGCCGCGCCGCTGAGCCTGGTCGTGGGGCCGCGGGCCGGCGGCGGCCGGGAGCGTGGCGCCACCCAGACGATCGCCGAGCGGACCGGCGGCAAGCAGACGGTGACGGGCAACGCGCCGGGTGTCCGGTACCGGGTCGAGTACGGCGTGCAGGTGCGCGTCCTGGGCCGCGCGCCGCGGATGCTGTCGGGTTCCGTCGACGCGCTCCAGTGGACCACCGGCGACCGGCTGCCCGGCACCGCGCTCGACCCGAACGGCCGGGAGTGGCGCGGACGGCGCGGCGCCGCCCGCACCCACTTCGCACCGGCCCGCGTCGAGCAGGGCCAGTCGTTCGGCGGCGCGTACCTGACCCGGGTGGGCGACCGGAGCCTCTACGAGACGGTCGTCGAGGCGGTCCGCTCGACGCCCGGTCACAGCCGGTTCCGCCTGGCCACGCCCGAGGAGATGCTGCGGCACTTCGGCGACGCGCGGCTCGCCGACGGGCTGACCCCCGAGCTTCAGGCGGCGCTGAACCGGGACACGGACCTGAAGACCCAGCTCTCCCCCGACCAGTTGCGTCACCTGGCGGACCGGATCGTCGGGCCCGGGCTGAAGATCCCGCTGATCCGCACCGGCACGTTCCACGACCACGTCACGGTGGTGACCATCCGGGGCAGCCTCGGCGACGTGTCCGACGGCGACCTGCTCGACCAGGACAAGACCGGCACCGCCGACAAGCGGACCGCCCGATCCACCGTGACCAGCGCCCGCGACGACAGCCGGTCGGCCGAGCTGAGCCTTGAACCCCGCGTCCTGGGCCCGCTCGGCCAGGCCGCCTCGACACTGCTCGGCGGGCCGCGCGCCGCTGTCACCTGGGGCACCACCGACGAGAGCGCCGTCACCGGCGGGCAGTCCACCGAGAGCGACCACGGGCCGGCGCTCGACGACGAGGGCAAGCCCACCGGGGTACGGCTGCGCGAGTTCGCCGCCACCCTCGACCTGACCGTCACGACCCGGTCCACGGTGCGGGTCAACCAGGCGGGGCGGCAGCTCTCCCTCGGGACGTACGGCCGGGACGTGCCCACCGTCGTCGCCTCGTCCGAGCAGCGTCCCCGCACGCACCGCCTCGACGTGCGCATGCTCGTCCCGGAGACGCGGGTCTCCCGGCAACGCCCGGACGCGGAGCCCAGCCCGGCCCCCCGCGACGTGCACACCATCGCGTACCCGCCCGCGTTGAGCCGGATGACCGGCGGACCGCACGACCTCGACGGACGCCCGGTGGAGTCGTTCGTCGGCGCCGACCGGTTGCAGGAGGCGGTGGTCGAGACGCTGCGCGAGGCGGCCCGGGACGACGTGTACGCCGTCGAGGACGGCCGCGTCTCCACTGTGGTCGCCGACGAGCTGTCACCGGAGCGCCTCACCGGTGACGCCGAGCTGTTCAGCCGCCCGCTGGCACTGAGCAACCTGTGGCACGGCCGCCGGGCCGCCGACGCCCGCGCCGACGTACGGGTACGGCTGAGCCCGACCAACCCGAGGGTGCTCGACGGCGCCGAGTTCGCCCGGATCAAGCGGACCTTCGCCAGCGGCACCGCCCGCAAGTCCACACGCGCCCGCGCGGTCGAGCTGAGCGTCTCCGGCACCGGCGTGGCGTCGGTCAGCGGGCCGGTCGCCGACCACGGCGGCAGCACCGGCCGGCCCGGTGGCGCCGTCATCCTGTCCGTCACGCCGTGGCGGCGGGCCTGGGGCCGGATCAGCGAGCGCAGCGCCTCCGGGGTCGCCAAGCTGCGCCTCAGCGGCGGCCGGGCCGAACGCGAGCTGCTGGTACAGGTGGACGTCGAGGCCGAGGTGGTCGCCGAGGCCCGGCACGACAGCAACCTGCGTCCGCTGGGACGCTGGCCCGGGTCGGCGGCCCGGCGGGCCGGCCGGCGACTCACCCTGCCCGGCGCGGTCGTGATGCGGATGACCCCGGCGGAACTGAAGCGACTCCAGGACCGCGACCGCGTCCGCCGGCACGGCACCGCCGACGTGCGCCTGCAACTGCGGCACGCGGAGGACGCCGAGACGCTGCGCGCGGACCAGCGCGAGCAGCTCGCCCGGATGGAGCGCGAACAGGACACGGAACGCGGGAACCGGCTGCGCCGGCAGCACACCGAGCTACGCGACGCCCGCGCGTACGTCGACCGGGTCCACCGGGACCGCGTCGTCGGCGAGGCGGCCCGGCAACTCGTGGACCGCTCCTTCACCCATCTCCAGGAACGCCACCGGCGTGAACTCGGTGAGCTGACCGAGGCGCACAGAGCGGCCACGGAGGCGCTGCTGGCGGCGCAGGAACAGGAGCGGGCCGCGCAGGCCGAGCAGCAGCAGCGGGAACGCGACCTGGAACGCGAGACGCAGCAGCGGCAGGACGACGAGGCGGCCGGCCCCGGCACACCGGCCGACGCGGCACAACCGGAGTTCCGGCCCGCGCCGGAACGATCGCTGGGCATCGGCGGCGTCACCACCCACGTCGACCTCACCGACCGCATCCCGCACCTGCGGCGCGCCCTGGCCCGGGAGTCCAGCGAGGAACTCGCCCAGGCGATCCTGCCCACCACCCGCGACCGCGGCCCCGGCGACCCGATCCGAGGGCTCGGCAGCACCGGGTTCCTCGGCGCCGCGCACCTGCACCTGGCCGACGCGCTCAACGGCGGCCGGGGCGACACGGTACGGGTGGAACGGCGGTTCCGGGGCGCCACGTACCACGTGACGCTGACCGCCGAGCCGGTGGCGAAGCCGAGCTTCACCGGCATCGCGCTGGTCGACGAGCTGTCGGTCACCGACCGCTCGGTCGTCGGCGAGGCGCAGACCCGCACCACCTCCCGGACGGCGGCGCAGGTCACGCTGACCGCACGGGGGCAGGGCACCGAGACCGACCGGGTCCAGGACGACTCCACCCGCGCCACCGGGCACGGCCCGTCCTCCGGCACCGTCGCCGCCGGCCTCAGCGGCACCGCCGCCCTCGGCAACCAGAACACCAAGACGACCGAGCGCACCGGCCGGACGTACGAGCAGTCGCTGACCGTGTCCGGCCCGGTGCCCACGTACCGCGGGCCGGTCCGCCTGACCGTCACCGTCACCGGACGCGGGCTGCCCGAGGGCGGCGTGTCGATCCAGGCGGTCCGCGACGTCACCACGTACTCGGGGACCGAGGGCAGGCCACCTGCCGTCTCCGGTCCGGTCACGCCGGTGCCCGCCGGGCAGACCACCGACGAGGGCCGGCGACAGTGGCGCGAGGCGGCCGGCTTCGACCGGCTGCCCGAGCCGGGCCGGTTCGCCGTCCAGGACGTCCTGGTCGACCTGCCCGGCCTGCACGAGGCGGCCCGGCAGGCGCTCATCGCCTCCGGCGCCGACCCCGGCCGGGACGTCGACGCGGCGCTGCGCAGCACCCTGACGGTGAGCCGGAGCAAGGCGCTGCCGGCGATGCTGAACGGCGCGTTCCCCTTGCCGATGCCGGCCGGGCTGGGCCGCGACCTGTTCCTCGACGCCCGCCTGGTGGCCCGTCCCACCCTCCTGCGCGCGGACGCCACGGTGAAGATCGGCGGCTCGGCGAAGCGCAACGCGGACACCGAGTACGAGCAGACAGCGGGCAGTTCACTCACGGTGAAGACGGCCGGGCCGCTCGTCGTCGGCGGGGTCGGTCATCCGGGTGGCGCGAGCCGGGTGGGCGAGCGGCAGGACTTCGCCGCCGTCAACGCCTCCTCGCTCGTCGAGCAGCAGCTCTACCGGACCGACCCGGGCGCCCAGGTGAAGGACGAGGGCACGGTGGCGGTCAGCGCGACCGGCAAGCCGGACCGGCGCACCGACCCGGACGACAAGATCACCGCCGCTGTCGAGTACGACGTCGAGTTCCGTTTCATCGCCCGTTCCCGTGACGGTCGGCACCGGGGCGGCACCGAGGTGCGGGTGCCGGGCGGTTTCGTCGTCCGGCTGGACGAGGCGGCGGCCCGGGACGCCACCGGCCGGGACCTCTCCCCCGCGCTGCGCGCGTCCGCGCTGGCCGTCGCGGACGCGGCGAAGAAGATGTCGGAGGCGGCGGCCCGCCTGGACGGGCTGACGTCCCGGACGGACACGACTCCGGAGGCCGTCGCCGAGGCCGAGCGGGCCCTGACCGAGGCCGAGAACGCCTGGTGGGACGCCTACCACGCGCACGAGGCCGAGGTGGCCCGGCCACCGGCCCCGACCCCGCCGGTGGACGTGCCGGCCGCCGAGGTGGCCACCCCCACCGCGCAGGCCCCTGTGGTCGGCGACCCGGTCGACGTCACCACCGGCCGGGTCGTCTACACCGAGGTCGACGCGCGGCTGCCCGGGCTCACCCTGGAACGGACCCACCGCTCCGACTACCGGTGGGGCCGGTGCTTCGGCCCGACCTGGTCCTCCACGCTGGACCAGCGCGTCGTCACCGACGACACGTACGCCCGCTTCCTGGCCGCCGACGGCTCCATCCGCACGTACCCGATGCCGGCCGAGGGCGGCGAGGCGCTGCCGGTCGTCGGCCCGGGCGGGCCGCTGCGCCGGCTGGCCGGCGGCGGCTGGCTGCTCAGCGAGCGGGGCCGGTCGCTGCTGTTCGCGCCGGCCGACGCGCACGGCGACGCCTGGCTCACCGACGTCGTCACCGACGGCGCCGGATGGCGGATCGAGCGCTCCGCCGACGGCACCCCCGCCCTGCTGCTCTCCTCGTCCGGCCTCGTCGTGGTGCCGCACCTGGCCGGTGGGCTGGTCGTCGGCGCGCACGTGCGCGCCGGTGACGACACCGCCGACGACGTGGTGCACCTGCCCACCTTCGGCTACGACGACAGGCGGCGCCTGGTCGAGGTACGCAACTCCTCCGGCCACGAGACGCGGCTGCGCTACGACGAGGCGGGCCGGCTCGTGCGCTGGCAGGACCGCAACGGCGAGTGGTTCGGGTACGACTACGACGAGGCGGGCCGCTGCGTCCGGGCCGGCGGCGGTGGCGACTGGCTGCGCTACTCCCTGCGCTACCACGACGGTGTCACCCACGTGACGAACTCGCTGGGCCAGGTGACCCGGTACGAGTACGACGAGCACCGCCGGGTCACCGCGATCGTCGATCCGCTGGGCGCAACGGTCCGGCAGGAGTGGGACGCGGCGCACCGGCTGCTGTCGCGTACCGACCCGCTCGGGGGCGTCACCCGGCTCGACCACGACACGCGCACGCTCACCCTCCCGGACGGCTCGACCCGTCCGGTCCCGCCGCGCCGGCCGCCCGTGCCCGCGGACGACATCGAGTTCGACGCGCTCGGACGGGTCCGGGCGACCCGGGCCCCGGACGGCGCGGTCACGACGTACGGCTGGACCGCCGAGGGGGACCTCGCGTGGCGGACCCGCCCGGACGGCTCCACGCAACGGTGGTTCTACGACGGTGAAGGGAATCTGGTGGACGTCATCGACGCATCAGGAAGGGCGGTGAGCTTCGAGTACGGCCCCTTCGATCTGCCCACGGCACGGGTGGACCAGGCGGGGAACCGCACGGAGTTCACGTACGACACGGAGTTGCGGCTCACAGCGGTGACCAATCCGGCGGGTCAGGCGTGGCGCTACGAGTACGACGCGGCCGGCCGGCTGAGCGGGCAGACCGACTTCGACGGCCGTACCCGGCGTTACGAGCACGACGCCGCGGGCCGGCTGGTCGCGCACACCGACGCCACCGGCGCCGTCACCCGCTACCGCTGGGACGCGCTGGGCCGGGTCGTCGAACGCCGGGCCGGCGACGCCGTCACCCGCGTCGAGTACGACGCCGACGGTCACGTCGCGGCCGTGCTCAGCCCGGACGCGCAGGTGCGCTTCACCCGCGACGCGAACGGCCGGGTGGTGTCCGAGACGATCAACGGCCGGACGGTGCGCACCTCGTACACCGCCTCCGGCGCGGTCGAGACGCGCACCACGCCGTCGGGCCGGTCGAGCCGGTGGACGTTCGACGCCGACGGCCGCCCGGCGAGCCTGACCGCCGGCGAGCACCTGCTCGGCTTCACCCACGACGACGCCGGGCGGGAGATCGGCCGGACCATCGGCGGCCTGGTGGCGCTGCGGCAGACGTTCGACGCGGCTGGCCGGCTCACCGGTCAGCACATCGCCGGCGGCGCCGAACGCCGCTACGCCTACGACGACGCCGACCGCGTCACCGCGATCGCCGACTCACTCGCCGGTGACCTGACGTTCACCGCCGACGACACCGGCCGGATCCGGGCCGTCGACGGCGACGCCCCCCAGCGCTACGACTACGACGAGGCCGGCAACCTGGTCGGCGCCGGCGGCGGGCGCTGGGAGTTCACCGGCACGATGCTCGTGCGCTCCGACGACGCGTCGTTCTCCTACGACGCGAAGGGCCGTCTCACCGGCCGGGTCGACGGCGCGGGCGCGTGGCGCTTCGAGTGGGACGCCGAGGACCGGATGGTCCTGGCCGTCACCCCCGGCGGCGACCGCTGGCGCTACCGCTACGACGGCTTCGGCCGGCGCATCGCCAAGCAGCGCCTGGGCGACGGCGACCAGGTGCTGGAGGAGGTGACCTTCGCCTGGGCCGGCGACCTGATCCTGGAGCAGACGCACCGCGACGCCGCCGGCGCCACCGCCACGACCACGTGGGACTACCGCCCGGACGCGCCGGTGCCGGTCGCGCAGACCGACGACGGCGCGGTCCGCGCGGTGGTCACCGACACCATCGGCACTCCGACCCACCTGGTCGAGCCGGGCGGCGGGCTGCGCTGGTGGTCGCGGGGTGACCTGTGGGGACGCGGCGCGGACCGCACCGCGATGCCGCTGGCGTTCCCCGGCCAGTACGTCGACGCCGAGACCGGCCTGCACTACAACCGGTTCCGCTACTACGACCCGGCCACCGGCCGGTACGTCAGCCCCGACCCGCTCGGCCTGTCCGGCGGCCCGAACCCGACCGCGTACGTCTCCGACCCGCTCACCGTGGCCGACCCGCTGGGCCTGACCAGTTGCACGCCCGCCCCGACGACGCCGCACCCGCTGGCCACCGTGGAACCGGCGCTCGCCGCGCCCTCCGACCAGACGCCCAGCAGCCTGCCCACGAACCCGGCACCGCCGCCGCCGAGCGCGCTCTACGGCATGCCGACCTGGGTGACCGAGGAGGCCGAGGACTCGGACGGCGTGCCCTCCCGCGGCTGGGCGCTGCGGGAGACCCCGACACCGCCGCCGCCGAACACGTCGATCGGCCAGATCACCGCACAGGCCCAGTCCTGGTTCGACAACGTCGGCTTCGCCTCGCAGGCGACGCTCGCCGACACGTCCACGTCGGCGTACCAGAGCTACCAGGGCATCCGCGAAACCATCCGGACGAGCACCGGATACGCGCCGCGCACCGGCCCCCGCAGCAACCGGGATCTGCACTTCAACGAGCCGATGATCGGCAACCGCCCGTACAACAGGGCCGACGGAACCGGACTCGGCGACCGGATCGGCGCGGAGCGGGACGGCGGACGGCGGACCGCCGGCCAGATCGCGAACTTCCTCCGGGGCCTGGCGTCGCCCGACTCCATCGAGAGCCAGGCCGGGCGGGAGTTCGCCGCGGTGGTCTCGTTCGCCGAGGAGGCGCGCGGCTACACCCAGGAGCGTCACGAACTGGCCAACGCACTCCAGGAGATCCACTCCCTGGCGCGCTCCGGCCGCGCGCGGCACTACTGGGAGAACGTCGGTTCCTGGTACGGCCCGGCCCGCGTGGGCTATGCCAGTGAGGACTACGTCCCGCCGGCGGACCGCCCCCGGCCCGACCAGTTGATCACCGGCCCGCGCCGCCCGCAGCGGATCGTCCCGCGCGAGTACGAGGGCGCCGACGCGGAAACCGGCACCGGCCGCCGGGACCGCAGCGACAGGTCGCGCAGCCCACGGGACCAGAGACGCCCCGGCGGCAGCAGCCACCGCCGGGGCCGCCGCCAGGAGTACGGCTTCCAGGCACCGCAGACCGCTCCGGCCGGCCTCGGCCCGGCGCCCGCCGCGACCCCGGCGGACACCACCACGCCGCTGGCCGAGCAGTTGGCTGCGGCACAGGGCGACCCGCAGGCACAAGCCCGGATCCTCGACACCTTCCGGGACGCGCTGTCGCGTCCCGTCCCGTTGAGCAACGGGTCGACGTTGCAGATCATGGCGGCCAACTCGCACGGCGCGACCGGCGACACCGCCGCCGACCTCGCGACGCTCGACGACGCGGACCGGCGGCACCTGCGTCAGATCCACCAGTCCCGCGCCGCCGGCAACCAGAACGACTGCATCACGCTCACCATCGCGGTCGACGGCTACCGGCAGTCCGGCCTGGTCAGCCAGATCCCGCCGCAGACGCGCCCGAGGGACCTGAACGAACTCCAGAAGCAGTATCCGGGGCGCGCTGTCGACGAGGTCGGCACCCTCCAAGGGCTGGTGGACGCGCTCGGCGCCATGCCGAACGGCACCACCGGCATCGTCGGCTTCCGCACCGGCGGTCCCGGCACCGTCGGGCACGTGGTGAACGTGGTGAAGGACTCGCGGGGCCGGGTGACGTTCGAGGACGCCCAGGTGCCCGGTCTGGCCACGCTGCCGCAGATCGGGCCGGACGGTTCCGTCGTCCTGATCCGGACCAGCGACCCGGTTCCGAGCCCGGCCGGCGACGTGGACATGGCCTCCGTCCGTGACAGCGACAGCGACGTGGACATGACCTCGGTCCGCGACAGCGACAGCGACGTCGACATGACCTCGGTCCGCGACGCCGACAGCGACGTCGACATGACCTCGGTCCGCGACGCCGACAGCGACGTCGACATGACCTCGGTCCGCGACGCCGACAGCGACGTCGACATGGCCGACTTCTCGCCGACCACCGAGACGTTCGCCGGTGTGGCGCCGGAGGCGGTGGCGAAGACCACCGCGCAGACGCCCACCGTGGGTGACCCGATCGACGTCACCACCGGCCGGATGATCCTCACCCACACCGACGCGGTCATGCCGGGGCTCACGCTGGAGCGGACCTACCGCTCCGACTACCGGTGGGGCCGGTCGTTCGGCCGGGCCTGGGCCTCCACGTTGGACCAGCGGATCATCGTCGACGGCGATCGGGTCCGGTACCTGGCCGCCGACGGCTCGCTGCTCACGTATCCGCTGCCCGCCGAGGGCGAGGTGGCGCAGCCGGAGACCGGCCGGAGGCTGCCGCTGCGCCGGCTGGTGGGCGGTGGCTGGCTGCTGACCGATCCGACGTCCGGCCGCAGCCTGCTGTTCGCCGCGGCGTCGCGCACCGAGTCGGTGCTCACCGACGTCACCGACGGCGGCGTCCGCTGGACGATCGTCCGCGACCGCCGGGGTACGCCGACGCGGCTGCTGTCGTCCACCGGGGCCACCATCGCGTTCACCTCGTCCGCCGGGCTGGTCACGATGGTCTCCCTGCCCAACGCGGCCGGTGACCTCATGGTGGCGTCGCAGTTCGGCTACGACGGCGACCTCAACCTGATCGAGGTGACGAACTCCTCGGGCGACCCCGAGCGCTTCACGTACGCCGACGGGCGGCTGGTGCGCTGGGAGGACCGCAACGGCGAGTGGTACACGTACACCTACGACGAGGCCGGCCGCTGCGTGGCCACCGACGGCAGGGGTGGCTACCTGCGCTACCGGTTCGACTACCAGCCGGGCCGCACGGTGGTGACCGACTCGCTCGGCGCGGTGCGCACGTACGAGCTCAACGACCGCTTCCAGGTGGTCGCGGAGACCGACGCGCTCGGCGCCACCACGCGTAACGTCTGGGACGAGGCGTACCGCCTGCGGTCCACCACCGACCCACTGGGCCGCACCACCTCCAGCGAGTACGACGCGTTCGGGCGGCTGGTCGCGGTCACCCGGCCGGACGGCAGCCGGTCCACCACCACGTACGACGAACTCGGTCGCGCCGTGTCCTGGACCGACTTCGACGGCAGCACCCGCAACCGCCAGTTCGGCCCGGACGGCCTGATGGTCGCCGAGGTGGACGCCTCCGGTGAGGTGGTCCGGTACGAGCAGCCGGCCGCCGACGGCCGGGGCACGACCACCCACGTCGGCACGACCGCCGTCGTGCACGATCCGGCCCGGCAGATCACCTCGGTGAGCACCGGGCAGGGCGAGACGGAGTACGTCCACGACGCGCTCGGCCGCCTGTTCAGCATCCAGGACGACACCGGTCTCACCGAGTTCGGCTGGACGCTGGAGGGTGACCTGGCCTGGCGGGAGAACCCGGACGGCTCGGTCGAGGAGTTCCTCTACGACGGCGAGGGCAACCTGGTCGAGTGGGTCGACGCCACCGGCCGCCGGACGTTCCGCGAGTACGGCGCGTTCGACCTGGTCACGGCCGAGATCGACGACGAGGGCAACCGCACCGAGTACGCGTACGACACCGAGCTGCGGCTGGTCCGTGTCACCAACCCGGCGGGTGCGACGTGGAGCTACACGTACGACCCGAACGGCCGGATGGTGTCCGAGACCGACTTCGACGGCCGCACCCAGCGGTACGTCTACGACGCCGCCGGCCAGCTCGTCGAGCGCACCGACGCGGCCGGCGAGATCACGCGCTACGCGTACGACGTGCTCGGCCGGGTGGTGGAGCGGCGTACCGGCGAGTCGGTGACGCGGTTCGCGTACGACGCGGCGGGACGGGCCGTCTCCACCGCGGACGACGACTCGCAGATCCGGCCGGAGCACGACCCCGCCGGCCGGGTGGTCACCGAGACGGTGAACAGGGCCGCGGTGACCACCTCGTCCGGCGGGCCCCTGCCGGAGCCGCGGACCGCGCCAGTACCCCGGCGGTGATCCGCCGGCCCGCCCCGGCCGTCACGGCGGCCGGGGCGGGCACCCCGTCCGACCACCATCGACAGAGAAGGACTACCCGATGAACGCCGACGACGCCCGCACCCGGGCGCAGGCCGCGCTGCGCCGGCTGGAGAACCCGGCGCAGCCGCTGAGGCTGCTCGCCCCGGCCGCGCCGGCCGAGTACGAGTGGTGCTGGGTGTACCCGTTCAACACGGTCCGGGCCACCGAGACCGGCAACATCATGGACACGCTCGCGGTGGGCCCGCTGGTGGTGCCGAAGAACGGCGCCGAGCCCTGGGTGGCGCCGTCCGGCCCGCCGCTGGAACGCTGGCTCAACGAGTACGCCGCGCGGGAAGGGCTGCCCGCGGTGCCGGTACCGGCCGCACCGGACCCGTTCGCCTGAGCCCGGACGGACGGCCCGCCGCGACCGTGCGAAGCGGCGGGCCGCCGCCACCTGGAGGAACCATGACCGACAGCACCGAGCCGCTCGGCTCGCTGCTGCGCCGGATGATGCGCGGCGACGCCCCGATCGAGCAGGTGCAGTCCGCGCTGCGCGGCTCCCGGCTCGACCTCGCGATGAACGGCGACGGCCGCCCGCTCGTCGTCACCTCCTTCGACGACGTACGGTGCGTGGCCGTGGCCACCTCGGCCGAGGAGCGGGCGCGTACCTTCGCGCCGGAGTGGCGCCCGGTCGAGACGGCCGAGCTGGCCGAGCTGCTCCCGGACGGCATCGACGTCCTGGTCGACCCGGGCGGCCCCGAGCCGGTACGGCTGGCCGCCGCGCTCGTCTGGCACGCGCTCCTGCTCGCGGACGAGGACACCGGATGAGCGACGAGGAGTTCCTGTTCCTGCTCGACCCGGAATGGCCGGCGGGCGAAGAGGACGGCGAACCGCCGTTCGAGGCGGTCCTCGGCGGGTGGCAGGTGGGTGAGGACGGCGAGGTGGGCGAGTTCCGGCAAAACCCGGACTACCTCCCCCACTTCCCGGACTCCCCCACCGACCCGGTGGACGCGCTGCTGCGCCTGATCGCCGCCGGTGCGGCCCAGCCGGCGCACCTGCCGGCGGTGCTGCGCGCGTCCACCCTGCACCTGGCGGTGAACGGCGACGGGCGGCCACTCGTCGTGCCGGTCGAAGACGACGAGCGGTGCGTGGTGGTCGCCACCGGCGAGCCGCACCGGGAGCGGGTGCCCGCCCCCGGCTGGCGGCTGCTGGACCTGCCGGAACTGGTTGCCGTGGCCGGTGAACGCGACGCGCTCGTCAACCCCGGCGGCACCGCGCCGGCCCGGCTGGCCGCCGCCTTCCTGCGCGAGACGGCGGCGACGCGATGAGCGCCGGCCCGCTGCACCTGCTCTGCCTGCGCGCCGCCGGCCGGATCCCGGACCGGGAACTCGCCGACCTGCGCGCACGGCTCGCCCGCGGTGACCGGGGCGCCTGCGCGGCCGGGCTGCTCGGCGCGTTCCCGCAGTCCGCGGCCGAGATCGCGACACTGACCGCGCTGCTGCCCCCGGAGACGCCGCTGCTGCCCGGCCCGGCGGCGGACGAGGACGTGGACGCCGACCCGGCGGCGGTGTTCATCCCGTTCCCGCCGGCCGACCTGCCGCTGTACGCGACGGCCGCGCCGCCGGTGGTGGACGAGACAGCGGGCGGCACCGTGGACGGCCTCGACCGGGTGCTGCTCGACGTGCTGGACCCGGCGCACACCGCCGGGGTGTGGCGCTGCTGGCGGCTCACGCCGGGACCGGACGACACGGTGGACGCGGTGCGCGTCTACCTGGTCGAGGCGACGGCGCCCGACGACGAGCTGCCCGTGATCGCCGACCGGGGGCAGCGGGTCCTCGCCGACGCCGGGCACGCCGCGCCGGTCGAGGTCTACCGGCACGACCTGCCGCTGCCCGCGTACCAGTGGGCGGCCCGATCGCGGTCCGCGCTGATCTGGGCCCCGGAACCGCCCGTCGAGGTACGCCTGGCCGCCGACGGGGACGCGCTGATGCCGGTCGACGACGACGAGGTAGCGCCGTTCGTCACCCACCTGCGGTCCACGCCCGCCCTGACCGCGCACCTGCGTACCGACGGCGTGTGGGTCTGGCCGGCCGACGTGGCCGACCGGCTGCTCGACGAGGGCGCGCTGGCCGACGAGGGTCTGCTGTGGCACCTGCGGCGGTGCCGGGCCGATCCGCCCGCGCCGGCCGGCGCGGTCGCCGTCCACCGGGCGTTCGCCACGCTGGTACGCGCCGGAGCGCTCTGACGGGTGCACGAACGGCCCCGGTCGCGGTGTCTCTCGGGCACGAGCCCCGGCGTCGCGCGGCGCTCCCGGCGGCCGGCGTGGTCGAATGCCGACACCCGCCGACGAGGACCCGAGGAGGCCGGAGATGACGGACCAGGACCACCTGCACACCGAGCTGCTGCACCTCGGCGGCCGGGTGCCGGACGCGCTGCTCGCCGAGGCGCGGCTTCGGCTCGCCGACACCGGCACGGTGATCCTGCCCGAGCCGCCCGGCCCGGTCGACCTGCCGTTCACGTTCGCGTCGGCCGTACCGAATCCGCGTGTCTTCGGCGGGCGGGTGCCGCCGCTGGCCGACCTGACCGGCCGCGAGGGCCTGATGGACGACACCGACCGGGTCGCCGTCGCCGCCGCGCGGCAGCAGCCCGGCGCGGTGGCGCTGTGGCGCGGATGGCGGATCGCCCCGGAGTGGGCCGCGGCGGTGATCCCGCCCGCGCCGGTCTACCTGCTGGAGACGGACGGGCCGCAGGCCGTGACGGCGGCGACCGTGATGCGGGCGCTGGCCGCGGCCGGGATCTCGGCGCCGCTGGTCGAGGTGTACCGGCCCGGCGACAAGCTGCCGCCGTACTCCGCGGCGGCCCGCCGGTCCGGCGCGCTGCTCTGGGCCGACCGGGACACCGCGCCGCCGCGGATCGCCCGCGTCTTCGACGAGGTGGACGATGACGGGGCACGCTTCGCGCCGGACCACGAACGGCTCTCCGGCACCGATCTCGCCCGGGCGGCCACGTACCTCGACGCGGGCACACCGGTGCTCGCCACCACCGCACGCGGTCCCGACGTGGTGGAGCCCGAACGCGGGCGGGTCGTCCCGATGACCTACCGCACCGACGGGCGGTGGCTCTGGCCCGAGTCCGTCACCTACTACCTCCAGGAGTACGGCCTGGCGCCGGAGCCGGACCTGCTGGCCCACATCCGGTCGCGCGGCGGGCTGCCGCCGGTCACCGACCCCGCCGACGAGCACCGCGCGCTGGCGCTGCTGTTCCAGTCGTACGCCCTCGTCCCGGCGGAGGCGGAGGCGGAGGCGGAGGCGTGACGATCTTCGTGGCGATCGCGTCCTACCGGGACCCGGAACTCGTGCCGACGGTGCTGGACTGCCTGGGCAAGGCGGCGCACCCGGAGGACGTCCGCATCGCGGTGTGCTGGCAGCACCTGGGCGACGAGGACATCTCCGCCATCCGGGACCTGCCACAGGTCGACGTGCAGGAGCACGACGCCCGGGACAGCCGTGGCGCCTGCTGGGCCCGGGACCGGACGTTCCAGCGGTACGACGGCGAGGACTGGCTGTTGCAGGTGGACAGCCACACCCGGTTCGCGCCGGACTGGGACGTCCGGCTGATCCGGATGGCGCGGGAGACCGGTGCGGCGAAGCCGATCCTGACCGCGTACCCGCCGAGCTACGAGCCCGACCAGGAGTTCACCGGCGCGGGCGCGCCCGCCGAGATCGTCGTCAGCGACTGGACGACGTTCGGCGTGCCGGTCTTCGGCCAGCGTCTGATCGAGGGAGCAGCGCCCGGCGTACCGCCCAAGCCGGCACTGTTCCTGGCCGCCGGGTTCCTCTTCGCGCCCGGCTCGTTCGTCACCGAGGTGCCCTACGACCCGGGCATCTACTTCCACGGCGAGGAGATCACCCTGGCGCTGCGCGCCTTCACGTGGGGTTACGACCTGTTCCACCCCACCGAGGTGCTGACCTGGCACTACTACATCCGGCAGGACCGGCCGCGGCACTGGAGCGACCACGTCGAGTCCGACTGGGCCCGCTACGAGGAGCTGAGCCGCCGCCGGGTGCTCTACATGCTGCACACCCCGCCGGCCGACCGGCTCGGCATCGGGCCGGTACGCACCCTGGAGCAGTTCGTGGCGCACACCGGCTGCAACTTCACCCGGCGCACCTGGACCGACATGCTGGCCCAGGAACTCGTGCTGCTCTGATCAGTTCCCCCGCGCCGGCTCACCGGCCCCGCTCGACCAGCGGGTCTCGACGATGGCGGTGGCGAGCCGGGCCAGCTCCGGATGCTGCCGCGCGTACGACGTGACGTGCTCGGCCAGCTCGTACTGGGACTGCCACCGGACCTTCCCGGCCCGGACCAGCGCCCGGTCCAGCGCGAGCGGGTCGCCGCGCAGGTGACGCCGGACGTCCACCAGGACACCGGTGAGCGACTGCTCCTGCTCGTCGGTGCCGGGCAGCGCCGTCACCATGGCCGGCAGCGCGGCCACCGTGTCGTCGTCCATGCCCGGCACCAGGCCGATGAGCGCCTTCTCTCGCGCCTCCGCGCGGGTCTCGGCCAGGTACGCCATCCCCGCCTCGTCGGCGGCCAGGTGCCGCAGCGCGGGGTCGCGGCTCAGCTCCGCCACCGCCGCCGTCACGTCCGGCCCGGCACCGGCCGCAACGGCGTCGCCGGGAGCGGTGTCATCGGCATCGGTGTCGACGGCATCCATGACGGCCGGGCCGCCGAGGTCCGGGGCGGTGACGGCCGGGCCGGTTCGGGCCGGATCCGCGACGGCCGGGCCGGCGAGGGCCGGATCGGCGCCCCTCCGGACGGTGACCGGGGCGGCCACGGCCGGATCGGTCCGGGTCGCGGCGAGGTCCGTCCTGCCGGTGTGGACGGACGGCGGTGCCGTCTCGGCCCCGGCGGGTGCCGCCTCCGGCCGCCCGGCACCGCTCCGCGCCGACCGGCGGGCGCGCAGACCCAGCAGCAGGGCGGCGAGCGCCGCCAGCCCGGCGAGCGCCAGCAACGCCGCCCGGCGGCCGATCCCGGTGGTGGAGCCGGACGCCTGCTCGGCCGCCTGCGCTCGGGGCGCCTCCTCGGGCAGCACCGCGGTGACGGAGGCGGTCAGGTCGATCTCCGGCGCGACGCCACCGGTGGTCTTCGCGGTCTTCAGCACCCGGTTGCGGACCAGCGCCGGGTCGAGGTCCGGGTACGCCGACCGGATCAGCGCCGCCTGCCCGGCCACGTACGCGACGGCGAGGTGCGTGCCGGTGCCGTTCACCGGCCGCGCGCCGGCGATGCCGAGGCTGGTCACGTCGACGCCGGGCGCCATCACGTCCACGCCGCCGGACCGGTAGCGCTCGGCCGTGCCCCCGTCCGGCCCGATCCCGCCGACGCGCAGCACGGCGTCGTGCAGTGGCACGTCCGGGTCCGGCGGCGCCGCCTCGTCGGCGGCGCCCACCACGACCACCGCGCCCTTGTCGACCGCCTCGTTCACGGCGGACACCACCTCGGCCTGGCCGAGGTCCACCTGCGGCCCGAGCGCGATGACCGAGGCGCCGGAGCCGACTGCCGCCCGGATCCCCGCGACGCTCGCCGCGGCTGAGGCGCCCGGCGTCCCGCCCGCCACCCGGACGGGCATGACCGCCGCGTCCGGCGCGACCCCGGCCACTGCCGATCCCTTCACCGGCTGCGCCACGATCAGACCGGCCATCGCCGTACCGGTGCCGAGACAGTCGGTGTCACCGCGGGCGCCGCCGGCCGCCCGGTCGACGCCTGTCGTCACGCGGCCCGCGAGCGAGGGCAGGCTGCCGGCGACGCCGGAGTCGACGACGGCCACGAGCTGGTCGCGGCCCCGGCTGTGCGGCCACGCCTGGTCGGCGGCGACGCGCAGGCCGGCCCACTGTGACTGAGCGCGCGCCGTCGCGGCGGGGCGGCACCCCTTCGGCGGGCGGACGGCCGCGTCGCCGTCGGCGGCCGGTTGCCGCCCGGCCGGCGTGGACGCGCCGGGCGCCGGCTTCGCGGCCGGCGGGACGCCCTGGCGGACCTCACTGCCGTACGCGTCCCACGGCAGCACGAGCACCCAGCCGGCCCGGAGCCGGGAGGCGTCGGTCAGGGTGGCGCCGTCGGGCTGGATCCGCCCGGCGTTGAGGGCGAAAAGCTCGGACGCCCGCGAGCCGTCGCCGAGGAACCGCTCCGCGATCTCGGTGAGGTTCTCCGGCTCACCCTGGTGGGTGGCCTCGACCGTGTAGTACTTGACCTGGTCGCCGTCGGCGCGGGCCGCCGGTGCGAGCGGGGCCAGCGCGAGCACGGCCACCGCGACGACGGCGGCGAGCGCGGCCCGGACCACCGCCGGTGCGGTCCGCGTCACCCGCCACCACCACAGGTGCCGGCGCCGGTCACGGGCGTGGTCGCCGTGGTACCGCGAACGCCGGGCGTCCGAACCATCAGTCATCGATCCACTCTTGAGCCCGGTCGAGAAGACTGTCCTTACCAGACGGGCAGGCTAGCACCGCCAACTCCCGACACACGGCGGCGGTGCACCGGGGGGACGCTCCAGTCGGGTACGCGGTCATCCGCGGAGGGCCTACCGCCCTCCGCGGATGTGCCGGATCCACAGCTCCGATGTCACGGTCCGAAGCTGCCCGAGGCCCTGGTGCTCTCCGCGGCGGCCAGCATCCGCCCGATCGCCGTCTTCCGCCGGTTGACCACACCGGCGAAGTTCACCAGGATCCCCATGTACACGACTGTCTCCGAGGCCCACATCTCCAACCGGGAGCCCCCGCCGGGGTGTGGTTCGATGTCGATGGACATGGTGATCCCACCCCGGACTCCGCGCCGCCGCATATTGATCATTCCCGGTCCGTTCGTGCCGGTCCACAACACAGCGCGGGGACCACCGAAGGCTCCCCGTACGACCTCGGCGGCCAGGGCGGGATCGCACGTGGTGTCGACGATCGTGGTCGCGGTGGCGTTCCGCGTCTCGATGAACTGCCAGACGAAAACGCCGATCAGTGCGGCCACGATGCCGAAGCAGACTAGTCCTTCCACAGTGTTCATTCCCTTCTTGCGATCGGATGAAGTCGTCGCCGAGAGCGGATTCAGCCGCGCTCGGCGCGGATCTGCTGGAGCCGTTGCTGCTCGTAGCCGGTGAGCAGGGCGACCGGAAGCCCCCGCGCGGCCTGGAAGGCGATGCCCGCGTCGATCAGCGGCAACGCCGCGGGCATCGTCAGCGCGTCACCGCTGAACATCTCCCAGACGAGCCGGGCCGCACCGAAGGTGGCGAAGCCGCCCTGGTCGTCGGCGACGAGGTCGCCCAGGGCGGCCAGGAAGCCCTCCCGGTCGCTTGTCGCGTACCGGTACAGCGATCCGACGCGTTCCCACATGCTGCTGTCGTCGATCCCGCTGCCGTGCACGTCGAACGAGTACCGGCCGAAGAGGTCGAGCCACCGCACCATGTCGTCCGGAAACGGCGAGCTGGGCGGTCGTCGGAAGAATGCCATGCCACCTGCTGACGGACAGCTGTCAGTCAGCAGGGCGCGTCCGGGCAGGAATCGCCGCCAGGGCGGCTCTCTGTCCGCTGCGATTCCCGGCACACCCGCCAAGGCGTCCTAGGAGGCTGATGTGCCGGGCGACGCGGCGCCGACAGCGAGCGGCCGCTACGTCACGGGCAGGGCCCGCCCGCGCAGACGTCGATCACCTTGCCGGTGAGCAGGAAAACCGCCTTCTGCCGCTGGGCGCCGGGCTGGGCGCGCGGGAACTCGTGCGAGTCCTCGCCGTACTCCGGTCCTGCGGGTGCGAGGTTCGTCGTCGGCGGCGCGTACGCCGCCCCGCTGTTCCACACCACCATCGCCGAGCCCGCGTACGGGTACCCGCGGATCGGCGCGATGCCCCAGAACGGGCGCACGTCCGGTGACCAGCCGTCGACGAGCGCCGGGGCGTGCAGGCGGGCGCCGACGGTACGCGCCTGCACCTCCGCCGCGGCGGTCGAGACCTGCTGGTCGGCGAAGGCCACATGCATCAGCACCCGGTGCGCCGGGGTACGCGGCAGCGGCCGGTCGGTCATGTGCTGGGCGTACCCGTTGGCCTCGGACCGGTCCCACAGCATCTGCAGCAGCGCCAGGATCAGCTGCTGGTCGATCTTGTCCGGGTAGTAGCCGTCCATGATCGTCTGGAACGGGGCGAAGTCGACGCTGCGTTGCAGCAGCGTGGAGTAGTTCATCGCGGGCACGCCGAGCACCGAACGGGTCCAGTCCTGGGCGATGGCGGTGAGCGCGCCGCCGTTGATGCCGCCCTGGCTGTTGCCGTCGTAGTGCAGCCCGCCGGCCACGTCGATCAGCGGCCGCCCGGCGGCGTCGCGGAACGCCGGGTGGGCGGCGAACCCGTGGCGGTGGATCATTGTCCGGCCCAGGAAGAGGAAGTTCAGGAAGCTCTGCTGGAGCCGGTCGGCCACCGCCGGGAAGGCGCTGAGGTCGGTGAAGGCTCCCGCCACGTACGGGACGTCGGCGGCGGCCATGCCGATCCAGCTCGTCGCGCAGAAGGTGAAGTCGTACGTCTGCGACATGGTCTTGACGTTGCCGGCGTTGATCTCGGTCGGCCGGCCGAGCAGGCCGTGGCCGTAGAGCGAGAGGTGCGCGGGTCGCGCGGCGGACGCGCCGCGCGGGATGTTGCAGACGAAGTCGGCGGCCACCGTCGTGCCGGACGGTGTGGGCAGCGCGTTCGGCGTCGGCGGGGTGCCGTCGCCGCCGGGCGGCCCGTAGTGCAGCCGGGAGCCGGGACCGCCGTCGCCGGTCAGGTAGGACGGCACCGCGACCGTGCCGGTCACCTGCCGGGCGATCAGCGGGTCCTGCTCCGGCGTGTAGTCGGTGACCTGCGAGACGGTGAACCCGGGCGCGCGGCGGCCGAGCGCGGCGAACGCGCTGTCCCGGACCGCCAGCATCCGCCCGGTCAGGCCGTGCCGGCTGGCCACCGTGAAGTCCCAGGCCAGGTAGAGGCTGTGCCGCTTGACGCCGGCCCGGGTCAGGTCGGCGAGGATCCGCTTCATCTGCGGCGCGCGTGGGTCCAGCCGGTCCAGGCCGGCGCCGGTCACGTACGTCCGGAACGCCTTCGGCGCCGGGATGAGCGCGCCGTCGCCGTCGCGCAGCCCACGCAGGCCGACCACGTACCGGGCGCCCTCGGTCAGCGCCACCGCCGGCCGGATGATCAACGTCTGCCGATCCGGGTTGCCCGCGGCGTGCGCGTCCAGTTCCGCCCAGTACGGCGTACGCCTGCCGGTGCGGGCGTCGAGCAGCACGATCGGCGCGTCCGGCGCCAGCGACCGGCCGACGTCGGTGACCGGCGCGATCCGCGTCCGCGCGGCGTCGAGACCGGGTACGCGCGCCAGGATCGGCGAGCCGGGGCTGAACCCGTCCTGCCGGTTCCACTCGGCCGGGTCGATCGGCACGCCGAGCACGTTCGCGGGCATCGCGGAGGCCGCGATGCGGACCCGCTTGCCGGTCGGGGTGCTGCGGTCCGGGACGGTGAAGTAGTCGTTCGGGAACGGCAGCAGGCAGGCCGCCGGGTCGATCGGGTCGCAGGACCGCTGCCCGGCCGGTGCGGGAGGCGCGGACGGCGCGGCGGCGGCGCCGGAGCCGAGCAGCACGGCCGAGGCGGTCACCAGCGCGGACACGGCGAGACGGAGCCGTCGAGGTGTGCGCACGCGCGTCTCCTTCGACATCGGACGGTGGCGGGTGGTGTTCTTCCTACGCCCGTGAACGGATCTCGGCAAGGGTCTGGCCGGTGGCGGCACGCTCCCTCGGGACCTCCGGCTTGTCCTGGCCGAACTGGGTGCGGTACAGCTCCTGGTACCGTCCGCCGGCGGCGAGCAGGTCACCGTGCCGGCCGCGTTCGACGACGCGCCCACCCTCGATCACGAGGATCTCGTCGGCCGTACGGACGGTGGACAGCCGGTGCGCGATGACCACACTCGTCCGGCCGGTCAGGGCCTCGGCGAGGGCGTCCTGCACGGCGGCCTCCGAGGTGGAGTCCAGGTGCGCCGTCGCCTCGTCGAGGATGACCACCCGGGGACGGGCCAGCAGGAGCCGCGCGATGGTGAGCCGCTGACGTTCCCCGCCGGAGAGCCGGTATCCACGTTCCCCCACGACGGTGTCGAGCCCGTCCGGCAGCGACCGGATCAGGGCGTCGAGGCGGGCCCGCCGCAGGACGTCCCACATCTCGTCCTCGGTCGCGTCCGGCCGGGCGAACGCCAGGTTGGCGCGGATGCTCTCGTGGAACAGGTGCCCGTCCTGCGTGACCACGCCGAGCGCCGCCCGCACCGACTCGGTAGACAGGTCCCGGACGTCGACGTCGGCGAGCTTCACGGCACCGTGCTCGACGTCGTACAGACGCGGTACGAGCTGGGCGATCGTCGACTTGCCGGCCCCGGAGGAGCCGACCAGGGCGACCATCCGGCCCGCCTCCACGCGGAACGACACGTCGTGCAGCACCTCCTCACCGCCGCGCGTGTCGAGCTTCGCGACATCCTCCAGGGACGCGAGCGACACCTTGTCGGCCGACGGGTAGCCGAACCGGACGCTGTCGAACTCGACGGCGACCGGCCCGTCGGGAAGCGGGCGTGCGCCGGGCCGGTCGACGATCAGCGGTTTGAGATCCAGGACCTCGAAGACCCGCTCGAAGCTCACCAGCGCGCTCATCACCTCGACCCGGGCGCTCGCGAGCGACGTCAACGGCGCGTAGAGGCGCGACAGGAGCAGCGCGAGCGCGACCACCGTGCCGGCGTCGAGGCTGCCCCGCAGGGCGTACACGCCACCGAGCCCGTACACCAGGGCCAGGGCCAGCGAGCCGACGACGGTGAGCGCGGTGATGAAGACCCACTGGAGCATGGCGGCGCGAACACCGATGTCGCGGACCCGCCGCGCCCGGGCCGCGAACTCGGCCGACTCCTCGGCCGGGCGCCCGTACAGCTTGACGAGCGTCGCGCCGGGCGCCGAGAAGCGTTCGGTCATCCGGTTGCTCATGGCGGCGTTGTGCTCCGCCGCCTCGCGCTGCAGGCGGGCGAGCCGGGACCCCATCCGGCGTGCGGGCAGGACGAAGACCGGCAGCAGGACCAGCGCCAGCAGCGTGATCCGCCAGGAGAAGCTCAGCATGACCGCCAGGGTCAGGAGCAGCGTGACAGCGTTACCGGCCACTGTCGACAAGGTGTCGCTGAAGGCCCGCTGAGCGCCGATCACGTCGTTGTTCAGGCGGCTGACCAGCGCGCCCGTACGGGTCCGGGTGAAGAACGCGACAGGCATGCGCTGGACGTGGTCGAAGACCGCCGTCCGTAGCTGGACGATGAGGCCCTCCCCGATGGTGGCGGACAGGTACCGGGTCAACAGCCCCAGGCCGGCCTCGGCCAGCGCGATCACGGCGATCAGCGCCGCCAGCCGCACCACGACGCCGCTGTCGGCGCCGCTGACGATCGCGTCGACCACCCGCCCGGCCAGCACCGGCGCCGCCACAGTGAGGACCGCCGTCACCACGCTCAAGAGCAGGAACCTGACGATCAGGTTACGGTGTGGCCGGGCGAACCCGGCGACGCGCCGTAGCGTCGCCCGGGACAGCGGCCGCTCATCCTGCGCGTTGAGGGCGTGGTGCAGGGACGTCCACGCTGTCACTTCCATGCTCATGCCGTACCTCCGCGAGGAGGCTAGAACCTCACGTCCGCTTGAGGTCAAGCCACCGCGCCGGTCACCGGCCCGGCGCCGCCGCGACGTCCACGCTGTCCGCACGCGGCTCGCCCGGCCCGTCCGGCGACGTGCCCAGGGCGGCCGCCAGCTCCCGTCCGGCCACCTCGGCGCCGCTGGCCGCCGCGAGGGCGAACACGAACCGGTCCGGCCGCAGCACCACCAGCCCGGCGCGGTGCCGCCGGAACCATCCGTCCAGCACACCGTCGGCGTCGACGACCTCGACCCGGTCCGGCCGGGCGTCGCCCGGCAGCGCGGCCACCGGGGTGCCCGCCGGGTGGACGGCGACGAACCGCACCGGCAGCCCCTGCCACAGCGGTCCGGGCGGACTGTCCACCGCGGCGGGACCGAGCACGGCGAAGCCGTCGCCGAGCGCCTCGTCGAGCAGGCGCTCGCCGGGCGAACCCGGGATGAGCACGCGCGGCTGGGGGAACATGGTCCCGACCACGCCGTCCCGTCGCCCGCCCGTCATCAGGCCCCGCCGGTACGCCGGCACCGGCTTGAACTCGAAGCGCTCCACGAACCGCCGTACCCGGGGAATCGTCTGGACCGCCCGCAGCGCGGTGTCGCGCAACGCGGCGGTGAGCCGGTTACGGGCCAGGAAGACGCGCCCCAGCCGGACGCTGGTCTGTGCCATCTCCACCGTGTGCGGGCGCCGCTCGGTCTCGTACGTGTCGAGCACGGTGGCGTCGGCGGCGCCGGACAGCACCAGTGCCAGCTTCCACGACAGGTTCGCCGCGTCGCGCAGGCCGCTGCACAGGCCCTGGCCCATGAACGGGGGCATCTGGTGGGCGGCGTCGCCGAGCAGGAACACCCGTCCCTCCCGCCACCGCTGGGCGATGAGGTGGTGGAAGGCGTAGACCACCGCGCGGGTGACGGCGAACCGCTCCGGGTCGACGTACGGGGAGACGAGCGCGGCGATGCTCTCCGGCCGCCGCATGTGCGCCTCGGTCTCGCCCGGGCGCAGCATGAACTCCATCCGGTAGCTGCCCGCCGCGCCGGGCGACACGAACGCCGGGCGCTGCCAGTCGCAGACGAACGTGGTGTCCGGCACCCGTACCGCCTCGGGCGGCACGTCACCGGAGACGGCCAGCCACGGCTCGGCGTAGCTCGCCCCGGACAGCGGGATACGGACGGCGGCGCGGGTGGCGCTGCGGGCGCCGTCACAGCCGAGCACATAGCGGGCGCGGACCGCGCGCCGCTGGCCGGTGTCCACGTCGGACAACAGCAGTGTCACGCCGTCCTCGTCCTGGGTGAGGCCGACCAGTTCGGTGCCGAGCGCGAGCTGGACGTGCGGGAAGCGGTCCAACCCGGCGCGCAGCGTCCGTTCCAGTCGCGGCTGGTCGAAGAAGCGCAGCGGCGCGTGCCCGTACCCGAAATCCGTCTCGGACAGCTTCATCCGGGCGAAGGTCCGGCCCGCGCGGTTGACGTACTCGACGAGCGGCGGCGCGATCGTGGAGTCGCGGACCTCGTCGAGCAGGCCGGCCTGCTGGTAGATGCGCAGCGCCTCGTCGTCGCAGGAGAAGGCCCGCGGCTGACCGTGCGGGGCCGCGCTGCGTTCGACGACGAGCGTGCTGACGCCGCGCGCGCCGAGCAGGTTGGCGGTGAGCGCGCCCACCGGCCCGCAGCCGATCACGGCGACCTCGACCTCCGGCTGAACTGATCCCATCGCTGGTGCCCTTCGACGCGTGCTCCCGGACGGCTCCGGCCGTCCTACCCGACGCCGACCAGGGCACCAGCCCGGCGTGGAAGGACCGTGGAGAAGGCGTGGAGGCGGGCCTGCGGACCGTCTCAGAAGTCGGCGAACCGGGCCAGCAGCAGCCGGGCGCCCTGCTCTGCGGCGATCCGGGCGCCGAGGTCCCACTCCGCGCGGTCGCCCCGGGCCACGCCGCGGATCCGGTGCAGCTCGGCCACGAAGACGCGCTCGCCGATCCGGTCCGCCACCGCCAGCGCCTCACCGGCCAGCGTCGCCGCGGTGTCCGGTCGGCCGCCGGTCAGGTACGCCTCGGCCACAGCGCAGAGCGTGATGGTCCGGGTGGACCGCAGTCCGGGCCGGTAGAAATCCTCGGCGGCGGCGCGCATCGCGTCGAGCCGGCCGTGGTCGCCGCCGCGCGCGGCCGCCCACTCCAGGAAGTACGCGCCGGTGGCGGTCATGTGCGGCAGGCCGGCGGCCCGGCCGATGTCCCGGCACCGGCGCCCCGCCGCGTCGGCCGCCGCGACGTCGTGCTCCTGCATCGCCAGCCAGGCCGCGTAGAGCGCCGCGTTGGCCCGGCCGTACGGGTCGTCGAGCTCCTCGGCGAGGGCCTCGGCGGCGGCGATGTCGGCCCACGCGCCGGCCGGGTCGCCGCGCATCGAGCGGACGAGCGCCCGGAAGTTGTGGCAGGCCAGCACCGGACGCCGTCCGGCCTCGCGGCGCAGCAGCGCCCGGTCGACGGTACGCAGCCGCTCGATCCCGGCGGTGAGCCGCCGCTCGCTCTCAGCCTGCCGGCCGGTGAAGTAGCCGACGGCGCCCAGCAGGTATTCGCCCGCGACGGCGATCAGCCCGCTGCCGTCGTCGGGCGCCCGTACGAGCCGCCCGGCGAGGTCGGCGCAGATCGCGAACTCGGCCCGGTTGGCGGCGAGTTCGCCGAGCGCCCAGAGCGCGTGGCGGATGTCGGCGTCCGGCCCCACGAGCGTCAGCAGCTCGCGGGCGCGGGCGCAGACCCGGTCGACCGCGTCGCTGCCGACGCCCACCGTCATCTGGAGCACTGAGGCGCGGTGCAACTGGACGGTCAGCTCGGTGGCCGCCGCGTCGGGCGAGAGCCGCGCGGCCGGGGCCAGCCGGCGCGCGGCACGTTCGAGGTGACCGAGCGCGTCCTCGTAGGCGACCCGGCGGGTGGCGTCGTCGGCGGCGCGCAGCGACCAGCGCAGGTGGTCCTCGCCGTGGCCCAGCCCGATCGCCTCGCCGTAGTGGTGGGCCAGCTCGGCCGGCGCGGTGCCGGCCGTCCGCTCGTACGCGGCGGCCAGCCGGGCGTGCAGCGCGGCCCGGCGCGGCGGGACCAGCTCGGCGTAGGTGACCTCGGCGATCAGCGGGTGGCGGAACGCGAGCGCGCCCGGCCCGGTCTCGACCACCAGCGCTGCCGGATAGGCCGGGGCGAGGTCCTCGGCGACCGCCTCGGCGGTGCTGTCCAGCGCCGCCGCCAGCACCGCCAGGTCCAGGTCGTGTCCGGCCACGCTGAGCAGGTCGAGGCAGCGCCGGGCGGGACCGGGCAGCCCGGCGAGCCGAAGCCGCACGGTGTCCCGGATGCTCGGCGGCAGATCCGCGGCAGCGCCCGCGTCGGTGCGGGAGCGCAGCAGTTCGGTGAGGAAGAACGGATTCCCGCCGGTGCGGGTGACGAGCCGGGTCACCATCGGCTCCGGCGGCGCCACGCCGGTGCGGCCCCGGACCAGGTCGGCGACCGCCGCGGCGTCCAGCCCGGCGAGCCGGACCTGACCGAAGCCGCGTCCGCGCGCCAGCTCGGCGACTGTCGCCACCAGGGCCGGGTCGCCGTCGTACGGCCGCAGCGTGGCGACCACGAGCGCCCGGGACGCGGGCAGGGCGGTGGCGAGGAACCGCAGCAACAGCAGCGAGTCCGGATCGGCGGCGTGCAGGTCGTCGAGGACGACGAGCAGCCCGCGCTCCCGGGCCGCCGCGTGCACTAGGTCCGCCACCGCCTCGTACACCTGGAACCGGGCCGTGGGGTCCAGACCGTGACCGTCCGCCGGTCCGCTCGATGATCCGGCGGCGAACCCGTCCAGCCGGCTCGCCGAGCCGGTGGAGCGCGTCTGCGGCAGCGCCGTCAGCGCGCGTACCACCTGGCTCCACAGCCAGAACGGCGGCGCCTGCCCGACGTCCGGACAGCGACCCCAGACCACCGGGACGCCGGCCGCGGCGGCCCGCGCGCCGAGCGCCGCGGCGAGGCTACTCTTGCCGATGCCGGCCTCCCCCACCAGGGTCAGCACCCGCCCGCCCCGCCCGGTGGCCGCGTCCAGCGTCTCCCGCAGCCGTTCCAGCTCCGCGTCCCGGCCCACGAGCGGTGCGCCGTCGTGCTCCATCGGGGCGGGACGCCCGGCCTCCGCCGGGCTGCTCCGGTCCTGCGGTACGTCCTGCGTCAGGATCAGCCGGTGCACGGCCCGGATCTGCTCACCGGGGTCGAGCCCGTACTCGCCGGCCAGGATCCGGCGCCCCTCGTCGAAGACGGCGAGCGCCTCGGTCTGCCGCCCCGAGCGGTACAGGGCCAGCATCAACTGCGCCCGGACTCCCTCGCGCAGCGGGTGCGCCGACACGAACCGGCGCAGTTCCGGCAGCAACGCCGCGTGCCGGCCCGCCGCGACGGCAGCGGTCAACCGCCCCTCCTCGGCGCTCAGCCGCAGCTCGGCCAGCCGGGCCACCTCCGGACGCACCACGGCCAGGTCGGCCACGCCCGCCAGCGGCTCACCGCGCCACAACGCCAGCGCCTCGGTGTACGTCCGCCCCGCCGCCGCCTGCCCGGCCGCGAGCGCGTCCGCAGCCCGGTCCACCAGGGCGGCGAACCGGATCGCGTCCACCGCGTCGGCGTCGACCCGCAGCTCGTACCCCCCGGGGTGGCTGCGCAGGACGCGCGGCGGCTCGCGGTGGGACCGTTCCGGTTCCACGGCCCGGCGCAGCCCGGCGACGTACGTGCGCAGCGTCGTCCGGGCGCTGGCCGGCGGTCGTGCGTCCCAGAGCGCGTCGACCAGCCAATCGGTGGCAACGAACCGGTTCGGCCGCAGCAGGAACAGGGCCAGCAGCGCCTGCTGCTTCGGCCCGCCGAGGGGCGCCACGCGCCCGTTCCGGACGACCTGCGGCGGGCCCAGCACCCGGAACTGCACAGTCACCTCGACGACGACCCTTTCGTGTCCGGGTCAGGCCGCCGCCATCTCCCGCAACTTCAGCACCGAGCGCCAGTTGCGCGTCGTCCCGATCACGCCCGTCTTCTTCTCCACGAAGGCGTTGCCGAGCTTGCTGCGCCCGTAGCCGTCGGGAACGTGCACGAACACCTCCCGCCCGAGCAGCGTCAGCGTCCCGGTCTCGCCGGGCGGGGCGGCGAGCGCCGCCTGCTTGTCCGCGCCGGGATCGCTGCTGAGCATCGTCACCAGCAACTTCGTCAGATCGGTCTGCGCGTCGAGGTACGGGTTGGCGGCGATCATCGCGTCGAGCTCAGCCAGGCTGCGCAGCAGCACCGGCACGTCCCGGCCCCACCGCTGCCTGACGGCCCGGCCGATCTCGGTCAGGATCGCGGCCTCGTCGGTCTCCGGGCAGCCGAACACCACATTGCCGCTCTGGATGTAGGTCGCCACCCGGTCGAAGCCGCAGGAGACGAAGACCTCTCTCAGCTCCGTCATCGCCATGGAGCTACCGCCGCCGATGTTCACCGCGCGCAGCAGAGCGACGTATCTCGCCATGACCGAGGATGGTAACCGGCCGGGCCCTCGCCGTGGGTAAGTCCGCTCGGCGCGGTGGCCGTGTCGACGGCCGCGTTCGGCGACCGGACCGACTGGCTCGGCGTCCTGGCCGACGCGTGGGCGTTCCACATCGCCGTCGACCGCGCCCCGGGTTACGGCGCGCAGTTCGCGCTGGTCAGCCGGATCGAGTACTCGCGGTCGTCGGACGTGATGCCGGACGGCACGCCGCCGAAGTAGGTCTCCACCTTCTCCCAGCCCCGGCGCTGCTCGTAGTGCACGTGCGGGGCGCCGGAGTTCCCGGTGCTGCCGACCCGCCCGAGCTGCTCGCCCCGGGCCACCCGCTGACCGGCCCTCACCGACGGCGGTTCGAGCAGGTGCAGATACTGGGTCTCCCACTTGCCACCGTGGTCGATCTTGACCCAGTAGCCGCCCCCGCGTCCCCGCGGCCCGTCCGGATCCTGCGGCGTACGGCCGCCGAGCGAGCCGTTGATCCCCGCCACGGTGACGGTGCCGGCGGCGGAGGCGAGCACCGGCCGCCCCCACGCCTCCCCCGAGGTCGGGAAGAGGTCGACGTCGTAGTCGTCGTGTCCCGGATAGGTCGACAGCCGCCACGTCTCGCCGCAGGCCACCGGGAGCTGGAAGTCCGGTCGCGGGCCCGGCGGCCGCACCAGCGGCACCACGACCGCCGCGCCGGCGACGAGCACCGCGAGGGCGCCGACGATCAGCAGGACGCGCGGGAGCCGGGAGCCCGGTGGACGGTCGGTGGTCATCGCTTCGAGCATGACAGGCGGTGCTCGGCCGCTGCCGCTCCCCCGCCATCGGTGAAGACCGGCCGTCCGGTCAGCGCTTCACGAGGGCTGTTCGGTCAACCACCGAGCGACCCTCACCTGGTCCGCTCGATCACACCGGCGAGGCGGAACCCGTCGGTGGACGCCGCGCCGCTCCCCCAGAAGGCCGAGGTACCCGGGATGTTCGCCAGGGCGTCGATGCTCGGGTCGTTGCCCTCCACCTTGGGCCCGTACGCGACGCTCCATCGCCCGCCCGTGTAGCGCAGCAGCAGCGTGCCCGGGTACTCGATGTACGGCGGGATGGGATTCGTACCACTGATCCAGACGTTGCCGTTCGCGTCACCGGCGACGGCGTACACCCAACCGGCGGATGCCGGCCCGGCCACCCGCTGCCACGTCCGGCCGTCCCAGTGCAGGATGACCGGCTTGGGGGTGGAGTCGTAGTCCTGGGTGCCGACCGCCCAGGCATCGGTCGACGAGCGAGCCCACACACCGGTGAGCCGGGCGCTCGGGATCGGCGGCAGCGACGCCACCCGCCACGACCCGCCGACGCGCTGCGCGATCATCGGCTCCGGGTAGGGCGCGTCGGCGACGTACCGTTCACCGGCGGCGAACACGCCGCCGTCCTGGGTGCGCGAGACCGCCCGCAGGACGCCGTTGAGTCCGTCCGTCCCCGGGACCGCGACCCGGCCGAACCCGCGGGTGTCGCCTTCGACGACGAGCGGCCGGCCGCCGTCGTGGCCGACGAACACGGCCCGTCCGCCGCCGGTGGCGGCCACGTCCAGCAGATCGGAGGTCCCGGCCGGGGCGGTCCACGGCGCGTGCGCCGTCCAGGTCTCCCCGTTGAAATGCCCGGCGTACGGCTGGCCGAGCCGCCGGGTGCCCACCGTCCAGACGTCCCGGGCGGCCGCCGCGTCCACCTTGTACAGCACATGCGCCTCGTGTGGCAGCCGCCGCTCCGTCCACGTCTGCCCGTTCCACCGCAGCAGCGCGTACGGCTGTTCGATCGAGTACCCCGTGTAGGTCGACGCCTGGTAGCCGACGGACCAGGCGTTGTTCGGGCCGGTGGCGGCCACGTCGGTCAGCCGGCTGTCATGGATCAGCGCGGGAATCGTCGCCGTCCACGCCGAAGGGGTAGCGGCGGCAACCGGCGGGACCGGCGGGAGCAGCACGCCTCCCACCAGAGTGGACAGTGTCGCCACGGACAGCCCGTACCGTACCGGTGATCGCATGGTCGCCCTCTTCCTGGGTTGGTAGCCGGCCCTCAGCATCGCGCTCCCTGACGCTCCGGGTACGCCCGCGCGCCGTCCCGTAAGACAGTGGTAAGAACGGCGTTCGCCGCCCGGGTCATGGACCGCCCGGGCCCTGCCGGGGTTCGCGGCCCGGATCCGGCAGCAACAATCGTGGATGATCGCGCGCCCTATGCTCGGGGTGATGGACGAGTCACGCATGCTGGTCGACGCTGTCGGTGCGGTGTGGCCGGAGGAGCCGGGGCCCGAGGAGGCCGCGATCGAGCCCGCCCTGGTCGACGCTCTGCGTGCGTTGGACACCGCCGGCCCCGACGATGCGGAGAGCGCGCAGGATCGCGTCCTCGCGGTGCTGGGTGAAGCACCCGACCTGCACCGCCGCGTGGAGTCGGCGATCCGGGCGACGTTGCTCGGCGCCGAACGCGGCGTCGGATCGCCGCAGCCGCAGGGCGTGGCGGAGCGGCGCAGCGAGGTCGAGATCGCCTACGCCACCGACCGGGTGCCCACCGGCCGTCCGGGTGAGTTCTACGGCCCGGGCCGCGACCGCACACTGCGTTGCGGCAGGGCCTGGGTCGCGCTTCCCGATGACCGTCGGATCGGCGAGCTGCCCCGGCCCAAGCGGCGATGGCGCCTCAGGTTCCGCAGCCCCGGGGATACGGGCCTGCGCCTGGAGGAGTCGGCGAGCCTCACCGCCACCGTCGCCGGGATGCGGGACCGGGCACCCGGCCGTGACGTGCTGGTCTTCGTACACGGCTACAACGTGTCGTTCGCCGATGCCGTACGGCGTACCGCGCAGCTCGCCTACGACGTGGACTTCGGCGGCGTGCCGGTCCTCTACAGCTGGCCGTCCGCCGGCTCGCCTGCGGCCTACGTCGCCGACGGCGCGGCCGCCGACGGCACGCAGCGCCGGTTCCGCACTTTCCTCACCTCGCTCCTGGAGTCCACCGACGGCGGCCGGGTGCATGTCATCGCGCACAGCATGGGCAACCGCGTTCTCACCGAGGCGCTCAGCGGCCTGGCCGGCTACCGACTCGGGCATGTCGTGTTCGCCGCGCCGGACCTGGACGCGGAGCAGTTCCGGGACCGGGTCGCCGACTTCTCGGGCACCGCCGAGCGCTACACCCTGTACGTGAACGACAGCGACCTGGCCCTTGCCGCCTCCGGGTCGTACGCGCTCGCCAATGCCCCGCGGGCGGGCGCGGGCGGCATCGACGAGCTCGTCCTCGACGGAATCGACACCATCGACGCGAGCCGCGTCGAGACCGGTCTCCTGGGCCATTCCTACGCGATGGAGCGTCGTACCGTCGTCAGCGACATCCACCTCTTGATCCATCATGATCACCCGCCGAACGCGCGGCCCGGGCTCAGGCTGATGATGTCGAGGGGCGGGCCGTACTGGGAGTTCCGGCCGTGAGTGAGGCGCGGCAGGAGTCGCGCGAGGCGACCGGCCTGCCGCCGACGCGAACCCTGAACGGCATGCCGAGTTGACGGGCGAGTGGGCCTGGGCCTTTTTCACGGTCTCGATCTGACCGGACCCGCCCGGCGTGTCCGTCAGCTATCGCTACAGGGCAACCCGAGCACCGGCCAGGGAGACACCATGACGGCGGACGCCATCGACCTGCTGAACCCGTCCGACGTCCTAGCCGGACGCGAACTCGTGTCCGCCTCCGGGCGTTCTGCCGACGATCGGGGCGTCCGGGTGGTCGGCGACGGCGTCCGCTGCGGGCGCCCGGTGATCTACCCGGTGCCGGCTGCGGACCTGCCGCCGGCGCTGCAGCGGCGGGCCGGCACCGGCTACCGGTACGTGGGTGCCATATTCGCCTTCGACCTCGGGGGTCTCGCCGACGGCGAGCGCTACCAGGCGGTCCGGTTCGAGGTCGAGCTGACCGACCGGCGCGCCGTGGCGGTGCGGCTCGACGGTGACGGCGGCGCGCTGGGGCTGACCTTCGACGACGCCGGGCCGGCCCCGGCCTCCACGACCGCGGCGCACACGGTCACCGCCGCCGGGACCCGGCCGGACTGGCTCCGCCGTCTGCTCAACCGATGGGGCGTCCCCCGCGCGTGGACGCTCGGCCTGCACCAGCACCGCTTCCGCTGGACGTACGAGGACCCGCGCAGCGTCCTCCTGTTGCCCCGGTCGTACGCCGTGCACGCGCTGATCGAAGTCCCCGCGGACCTCGCGGAGCTTCACGGCACGCTCGACATGCACGTCGACGTGTCGACACGGACGTCCACGGTCCTGCACGCCGACCTGAGTGACTCGATCGCCTTCAGCGAATCGATCCAGGCCACCGCCGGGCCGGCCGACGTGACCGCCTCAGCGGCGGTTCGGCTCTGCATGGCCGCCGACGTGTCGGGTTACAGCAGCCGGACCAACGCCGAGACCGAACGGATCCAGGCCCTCCTCGTCGACGTTCTCGCCCGGGCCCGTCGCGCCGCGGGCATCGCCGACTCCGCGGTGGTGCCCCAGGCACAGGGCGACGGCCAGTTCACGGTGCTGCCCCCGGGAATCGACGAGTCGGCGGTCATTCCACGCCTGGTCGACGAGCTCGGCGCCGCCCTGCGCGAGGTGAACGCGATCACCGCGCCGAACGCCCGGCTGCGCCTGCGGGTGGCGCTGCACCGGGGTCTGGTCAAACCGGCGTGCAACGGGTGGGTGGGCTCGTCCACCATCGCTGTGCACCGCCTTCTCGACAGCCCTCCGCTGCGGGCGGCGTTGCGCGACAACGCGGCGGCCGACTTCGTGCTGGGCATCCCCGACGTGCTCTTCAAGGACGTGATCGTTCACGCCGCCGAACCGCCGCTGCCGGGCGACTTCACACCCGTCATCGTCGACCTGCCGGAGAAGAGCTTCGTGGAGCACTGCTGGGTGGCCGTCGGCACCACCCTGTCGGTGGGCGCCTGACGAGGACGCCGGCCGGCTGACGACCGCGTCGCCGCCCCCTGCCGATTCCGGTTTCGGTCGGATTCCACACGCCGCTTTCCCGGTCTGATTCCGATCAGCGGCCGGGATGTGGCCGGAAGGGATTCCCACACAGCCGGGGGGTGGCCGACGTGGAGTCGCACTGATCTGCGTTGACGGCGGCCTGGGAAGGCACTTGCCTGCCTTCCCACGCCGCCAGATCCCCCGCGTGCGCCACCGGTCGCCGGTGAGCCCGCCGCCCGTCCCTTCCTGACGGACGGTCCGTCAGGAAGGGGTACGCGGGCGAAGTCCGGCGGGACGGAGGTGGGCCGCCGATGACGACGAGGACTGCCGGTGCGGCACGGGCAGCCGGGCGGACGGACACGCGACCGTCACCGGCCGGGTACGAGCCGCCCATCCCCCTGGCGGCGGTGGTGGGCGCTGCGGTGGGTCTGCGAACCGGCCGGAGCGCACCCGACACGGACCACAGCGGGAACCTGATCGAGACCTTCGCGGTGCAGAATCGTCTCGTGATCATTCAACCGGCCGGCCAGCGGTGCGGGTGAGACTCTCTCCGGAGCAGAGCGCGAAGCTCCAACGCCTCGTGGAGGAGGAGCTTCGCGCTGCCCTGCGCGCCGCCGCGGCCGACGGTGTCCCGGCCGGAGCGCTGGCCGCGGACCTGGACGAGCGCCGCCGGGCCCTGGAGTCATCGCTCGGTGCCACAGACGATCTGCTGGACGGCCGCGACCACCCGGGCGACGACGGCGGGGTCGGCGAGTCTCGCTGAGATCCGCTCGTCGAAGGCGGGCGCCGAGCCCGGCACGCGGTCCAGTTCGTCTCCCCCGGTGCCCTCCCCGAACACCGCGGTGACGACCCGTACGACGGCCTCGTTCGGATCCACTCCCCGGCCCAGCGCCTCGTCGAGGGCGTCGATGACGGCCGCGGCGAGCGATCGCAGCCTCGCCTCGTCGATCTCGCCGCTGGTCGAGGTATGGTCCGCGGTCTCGCCCACCGGCGTCGCCGCCACCGGGGCCGGCTTGGCGCCCATCGGTCGCTCGACGTACCTGGCGAACCAGGTCGGGCGGCGCCGCATCGCCGCGAGCACCTCCTCGACCTCGCGCACGACCGCCGCCGGGTCGCTCCCCACCCAGTCGCCCGTCACGGCGACACGCCGCGCCGCCCAGCTCTGCAGCGGCCAGACATCGGCACCGGCGGTGGCGGTGACACCCACCCAGTTGAGAATCTCGACAGCGAGTTCCATCAGCCAGGCGTCGTAGTCAAGCGCGTCGGCCAGCCAGCCGGGGACGCGCGGACGTTGCAGCGCTCCCCTCCGCCCTCGGCGCCGTCGGTGCGCGTCGACCGTGACAGCGGTCAACCGCCGCGTCATCCATGCCTCCACGCTGCGTATCGGCGTCACCGCATGCGCCAGGAGATCCTCCACGACCGCCTCCACGTCGTCGTGGAAACCGTCGAGGCACTCGTCGGCCAACTGCGGCATGGCCACCGCGCAGACGAAGTGGCCGCGACGGTGTTCGACCGGCCGGGTGACGCGGGAGAAGACCAGCGGCCAGGCCATCGCCCACGCTCCGGCGGTCAGCCGCCGACGCTCTGCCGGCGAGGCGGCCCGCGCCACGGCCGCCAACTGACCGCGCCCGGCCAGGAGACGGACGTGGGCGGCCTCGGCGTCTGCGGCGGCGGGGTGCGAACTCGTCACAGCGCTCCTTCCGATGCGGTGACTACCGGCGTGGAGCGTGCGGAGACCCCGGCGGTGCGCTGGCCGCCGGCCGGTCAGGGCAGCTCACCCCACGATTGACAGATCAATCGTGGGTTCGCCGCCGGTCGTCCGCCGGTCATCGCCCGGCCGACTCTGTGGCCAGTTGGTGGCCAGCCGTCGATCTCAGCGCCCGAAGTGGACGAACGCGGCCCAGCCGACCGGATCGGCCGTGGTGGTGCGGCCGAGCGCCGCGCGCAGCACGTCGGGCATCTCGGTGGGCACCTGCCGCGCGTCGGAGATCATCCACCGTTGGGCCGCGCGAAGGGCATCGGCCGGCGCGAAATCCTCGCGACGCAGGTAATGGTGGAACATGTACATCAGCACCGACGTGGCGGCGTCCGGCACGCTCCACTGGGCACCCACGACAGCGCTGGCGGTGTTCGCGAGCAGCGTGGTGCTCAGGCTGAACGCCTCGTCGTCGGCGCGGCCGCAGACGCCGCTGCCGCACGCGGCGAGCACCGCCAGGGCGATGGAACGGGCCGGGGCGAACCGGACGACCTCCTCGGCCGACATCCGCTCCCCACCGGCCAGCAGGAGGTAGGACGTGTCGGCCCCGGTGCGGCCCGGGCGTACCACGCCGTGGCAGGCCAGGTGCAGCATGGTGCCGGCGTGCTCGTCGGCGAGCCACCCGAGCAGATCGGCCCGGGTGCCCACCCCACCGTCGGCGGCGACTCCGTCCGGGGTACGGCCGACGTACCGGGCGCGCGGATAGAACCGCTCCCGCACCGCCAGCGCCTCGGCCCGGGCCGCCGGCAGGTCCGCGGCGGCGCCCGCCGTGTCCGGGTCGCCCACCACCAGGCCGGAGTCGGACAGCGGCACCGGGGCACGCCAGGCCAGGTCGCACAGCAGACGCGCCGACGGCGCGTACGAGAACACCGCGTCCTCGATCGCGTACCGCACTCCCCCGTCCGTCACCTGGCGGGCGGCGTGCCAGGGAATGCGGGCCAGCTCGCCCATCGGGATCAGCACGAGGCGCGGCGCACGTCCGTCCGCCGATTGCGGGCAGCGTTCCAACAGCGGACCGATCGCGGCTGTCCACGCCCAGTCGCAGACGTCGTCGAGGGTCTTGCGCGCCGCCCCGGCGGCCTCGGACCATGATCCGGCCACCGCCACCCGGGAGGCGCGGCTGTCGGCCGTGGTCGCGGTGAGGAACGCGTCGAAGCCTGCCGTGCCCTGCTTGCTCAGCGTCGCCAGCGGGAACCAACTCGGCGGCTCCGCGCGTGGCACCATCACCACCGCGCCCGACCTCTCGTCGCCCGGCATCAGATAGACGAGCATGTCGGCGCCCAGTGCGGTCAGCGCCGCTCGCATCTCGTTGAGGTCGGGCGGGGCGAGCAGCCGCGTCGCGGCGGCGTCGGGCGCGACAGTCGTCGTGCCGTCCTCGGTGATGGCGATCCCGGCCAGTGCCGCGACGGCCTCCCGGCGCAGCTCGCCCGGCACGAACTCGGGCTCGGTCTCGGCCACGGCGTCACGCCAGCGCTCGGCGAGGCCGGGCCGACCGGCGTCGGCCAGGCGCGCGCCGAGGTCACGGGTCTCGGTGGCCGCGTAGAGGATCAGCGCGCGACAGGCGTCCAGCGCCAGCGCCGCGGATCCCGGGTCGTCGTCGGCGAGGCACCACCTCGCGACATCGAGCGCGTCGCCCGCGGCGTTCCGCGCGGCCGCGTCGGCGTCGCTGATGCGGGTCGTCAGCAACACGTTCCAGGCGTGCCCGCGCAGGCCGGCGAGCGCGACCTCCCGGCTCCGCCGGTTGTCGCCGGCCATCCGGTACGCGTGCGCCAGCGGGTTGGACAACTGCGTCCACTGCTGGTGCTGGTTCGAACCGGCCAGCTCGCGCCCCTGTTCCAGCAACCGGATGGCCTCGACGAGATCCGCGCGGCGTGCCACCTTCTCGACTCGGCGCAGGTGCGCGCTGCCGAGGCTGGCCAGATACCGCACGCGCTGCGGGTCATCACCTGACACCAGGTCCAGCGCCGCGCGAAGATCGCTGATCGCGGCGTCCAGCAGGCTCCTGTTGGAGAAACCGTGACGCAACTGCGCCACTCCGAGCGCATGCAGGTGCCGCGCGCGTTCGTGCGGCAGCTGGTCGGGCTGTTCGGCGAGCGCGCGCAACGCGGCGAGCCGCGCGCGCAGCTCGGGGTCGGCCGCATCGCTCCGCCTCGGGGCGGCGCCGGCGGGGGCGGATTTGCCCGTCTCCCGCAACGGGTCGACCTGCGTCCGCACGGTGCGCAGCGCGCTTCGTACGGGGTGGTCGTCGGGCAGCGACGACGCGGCTTCCTCCGCGCGGTCCAGGGCCGTCCACACGGCCGGCAGGTCGCCGCGGGCAACCGCCGCGTTGATCTCGGACAAGCCCTTGAGCGCCGCGAGCCGCGCCATCCCCTGCGGGTTGCCGGACATCAGGCCGGTGAGGACCTGGAGCGCGCGTTCCAGGTCTGCCGAGGAGCGCGCGACACTCGCCGGATCACCCTCCAGTCCGTTGACCACCACGCCGAGGGCCACACGCGCGTTGTCCACCATCTGCGCGTACGGCTGCCGATCGGCCACGACCCGGGCCAGCCGCTCCACCTCGGCAAGCGCTCCCCGAGGAGTGACTCCTGGCGCGCTCTCCGCCACCGCCTGCGCCAGAGCCGTGGACCGCACGACCGCCGCGCCCAGCTTGGCCTCCGGCAGGGGGTGTGGGTCGGCGGCGGCGATCTCACCCAACGCGACCGCTCGTTCGAGGTGTGCGGTGAAGCGTCCCGAACGGAGGATGGCGTTGACCAGGATCTGCGCGAGCTTGCACCGCCCCGGCAGGTCCTCGGGAAGCTCGTCGAAGTCGGCGAGAGCCGCCGACAGGTCGGCCGGCCGCCGACCGTGCTGGTCGAACGCGACCAGACGCAGCCAGCAGCGGGTGAAGCGCCAAGGCGCGCTGTCCGCCTCGCCGACCATCGTCATCGCTGCCGATGCCGAGTCGACAAGCGTACGCAGCGCCTCATCGGGTACCTGAGCCAACGTGACCCCACAGAGTACGGTTCCGGTTGCCGACTACTGACGGACCGGGGAGGCGGCCGTGTCCCTTCAGGACGAGCTCCACCGGGAACTCGTTGACCTCCGCCGGCGGCGGGGCCTGCTGAGCGCCTCCCTCGGCCGGCTCGTCGGGCCACGGCTGCACGAGCTGAGCGGGACCACGCCGACCGACCCCGACCGGGTGGTGCGCGAACGGGTCGGGCAGACGTTGCTCTCCCTGGCCCGGGACCTGCCGGCGGACCTGGTACGTGTGGTCGAGCTGACCTACGCCATCGACGCGGAGCACGCCTACGCCGACCTGACCACCCGGCAGGCTCAGTTGGGCCGGGAGCAGAGATACGAGTTGCGGACCGCCCGGCGCCGCTCGGAGCAGGTGACCGAGTTGCTGGCCGCGGCGGCGGAGGCCGACTGGGCGACGCGCCTCGCGGGGGATCTCGACTCCGGGTGGCGGGTCCGGTCGCTGGAGGCGCTGCTCCGGCTCGACACTCCCACGCCGGAGCTGTACGAGGTCCGGACCATCGTCGCCACCCGGGATCTCGACGAGATCGTGGTCCGGCTCGACCTGCCCCGCCCGGACACCGACAGCTCGGACGGCGCCGACCTCGTCATCGACGTGCTCTACGGCGCACGCATCCGCAGCGTCCGGCGGGGCAACGGCAACCGCCACTTCGAGGTCCGCCTCGCCCTGCCCGAGACGCTGAGCGCCGACCGGAACCACAAGCTGTGCATGCACTTCCGGGTGGCGCCCGGGCAGCGGATCCGGGACCGGTACGTGATCACTCCGCTGGATCCCTGCGACTACGGACTGGTGCGGGTCCGCTTCGCCGGTCGCGAGCCCGCCGCGCTGTGGCGGATCGACGGGCTGCCGCAGGGGCTGCTCGACGATCCGGACCGCCGGCACGACCGGCTCAGCGTTGACGGCGCGGGTGACGTCGTGGCGGAGTTCCGGCGGCTGCGACAGGGGCGCGGCTACGGCGTGGGGTGGCGGTTCGCGCAGCCGTGACCCGGCGGCGTCCCGCTGTCCGTCAGGGACGGGTGTGGCCCGGTTCTGTCGCGGGCCGAGCGGGCGACGCACCGGAAGGCCGGGTACCGGAGTTGGACGGCGAACACCTGTTGAACGTGATCGTCAACATGTCGATCGACGACCTCCCCGACGCCATCGACCATTTCACCGAGTCGGGTGACCTGCTCGCCCGCGCCATGGCGTACGCCCGTCTCCATCAGCACGACCGCCGGCCGGAGACGCTCGCGCGCGCCGAGGCGGACTTCGCCGCGGCCGGCGGCAGTCCCGCCGACCGCGCCCAGGTGGCGCGGGTGCTGGCCGTCCAGCGAGCCAAGGAGGCCGCCGTCGGCGCGCCCGGGGACGTCGGGCCGCTCCAGCGGATTCTCGACGAGGCCGAGGACGACCCGGCCGCCCCCGGTAACCGGGCCATGCTGGGCGTCATGACCGATCTGGCCGGCGCCCTGCGCGGGGGATCCGCCCATGACCTCGCGGGCACGCTGGCGCGGCTCTCGTCGATCAGCGTTCCGGACGACAGCCCCTACGCCGCGGTGCTGCCGCTCATGAAGGCGGCGCTGGCGTCGCAGATCGCCGACCCCGACGATCGGGCCGCCGTGGAAGATCTGCTCGAGCAGGCCCGGTCGACCCGCAGGGAGCTGTGGAAGCACGGGCAGCACGCGTCGACCGGCGAACTGCTGGAGGTCTCGGCCCGGCTGGTCGACGCGGCGCAACGGCAGGACCTCCGGTCGGCGGAGGAGGCGCTCCGGCGCATGCGCGAAGGACTCGACCGCATGCCCGCCGACGATCCGGGCGTGGCCGACCTCCGGGAGCACATCGAGCAGAACAAGACTCAGCTCGACGGCCTGCTCTCGACGATCGCCGCCGGCCCGCCCCCGGCCTCCGACGACGCCGCCACGCCCGCCGACGACGTGGCTCGGCTGATCACCAGCGGCTCCCGGCTCGTCGCGCAGGCGCAGGCCGGCCAGGACCTTGACCTGCTACGCCGGGGCGTCGACGACCTGGCCGGCGCCGTCCGGGCCGCCGCCCCGGACGACCCGCGACTGCCCGCCGTACGGATGGCGCTCGGCCACGCCCTCACACTGGCCCACCGCGCCGGCCGCGACACCGCCGCGCTCGCCGAGGCGGTCGACCAGCTCACCGCCGCGGTACGGGAGGCGGCCCAGCCGGGCCACCCCGTCTTCGCACCGGCCGCACACGCCCTGGCGCACGCGCACCTCGACGCCGGTGGCGCACGCGCCGCCTGCGACGTGGGGCTGCGCGGACTGTCCGGGTACGCCTACCAGGTGCTGCTGGGCAGCGGTACGGAAGGCGCCGTCACGATCGCGCGGGACGGGGCGACGACGGCTGCGGAGGTGGCGCGCTGGTGCCTGGCCCAGGACGACGTCGAGGCGGCCGGGACGGCGTTGGAGGCGGGGCGCGACATGCTCCTGTACGCGGCGACAGCGGTCGCCACCGTTCCGGAACTGCTGACCGCGGCCGGTGAACCCGGCCTCGCCGCGGACTGGACGGCCGGCGACGGCGTCCTGGACGTCGCCGGAGCGCGACGTGCCACGCGGGCCGCCGCCGCGCTGACGTACTCCGCGACACCTGCCGTCGGCCGCCTGATCGGCACGACGAGCTTCGACGAGATCCGCGCCGCACTGACCTCGCTGGGCCGGGACGCGCTCGTCCATCTGCTACCCCAGGACGCCAGCGGTGGCGGCCTCGCCGTCGTCGTGCCGCGCGGGGAAGCGCCCTTCTCGCTTGCGCTGCCGGCGCTGACCGTCCCGCCGGCTGCCGAGCCGTTCTCCGCTCAGATGGGCGAATGGGCGTGGCGGGTGGCCGTGGGCCCGTTGCTGCACGCCCTGGGCCACGTCCCGGGTCCGGACCGCCCGGCGCGGCTGACCCTCGTCGCGCCCGGGCCGCTGTCCACGGTGCCGTGGCAGGCCGCCCGCGCCCCGGACGGCCGGTACGCCGTGCAGGAGGCCGCCCTCTCGTACATCGTCTCCGGCCGGCTGCTGTGCGAGCTGGCCTGGCGGAGGCCGGTGGCGTCCGGCGCCGAGCTGACCGGCGACGCCGGCCTGGCGCCGCACGCGATCCTGACGCGACCCGCCGGGGCGGACGTCGTCACGCTCCCGCCCCGCCCCGGCGGGACCGAGGCCGCAGGGGCCGAGGACCAGGCGTTCGCGCCGGCGACGGCGTACCTGGTCGGCGGCGCCCGTACCGTGTTCGCCGCCGGATGGCCGGGGCCGGGCTCCTCGGCGCCGCTGCTCGCCTACATGACCTCGCACTTTCGGCGGGAAGGGCTGCCTCCGGCGGACGCGCTGCGCCGCGCCCAGTTGTGGATGCTCGACGGCGGCCGCACGGCGCCGCAGCCGATGCCCGACCACCTACGCACGGAGGCGGGCGAGGCGGGGTGCGCCGAGGTCGCCGCGTGGGCCGGGGTCAGCCACCACGGCCGGTAGGCGACGAGCGCCCTCCGGCCACATCCGACGGGCGACTGCCTCAGCCGGCGACCGGGCCGGACCTCTTCGCGCCGACGATCTCCAGCGCGGCGGCCGCTATCCGGTCCACGTCGACACGCCCACTCAGCGCACCCAGCACCGTTTCGCCCGGGTCCGTACCGGCATGCGGCGGTTGCTCGACATCGGTTACCGCGCTCGCCCGCCCGAAGACGGTCGCGAGGACGTCGACCACCGTCTCGGCCGCGGGCTCGCCCCGCCCGATCCGTTCCTCGATCGCCTCGACGGCGCGGGCGGCGAGCCGGGTCAGCTCCGCGTCGACCCGCGCGTCCAGGCCGGCCGGCGCAAGCGGTGCGACGAATCCGTCCTCGGGCGGCGCCGGGGCCACCGGAGGCTCCTTGTGCCCGAGCGGACGTTCGACGTACTTCTCGTACCAGCCGCTGCGCCTGCGCATGGCGGCCAGGACCCGCTCCACCTCCCGCGCGACGACCGGCGGTTCGCTGCCCGGCCAGTCGCCGGTCACCTCGGCACGGCGTTGTGCCCACGCCTCCAGTGGCCACACGTCGTTCCCGGCCGTCACCGGGACCCCCACCCAGCCGAGCAGTTCCGTGGCCAGCGCCGTGAGCCATCGGTCCCGGCCCAGTTCGTCGGCCAGCCACCCGGGTATCCGGGGACGTTGCAGCGCACCCCGGCGCCCGCGTCGCCGGCGGTGGCCGTCCACCGTCGCCGCGTTGAGGCGGCCGGCGATCCACCCCTCCAGGTTGTGGATCGGCCGGTCGGCGTGGGTCAACAGGTCCTCCACCACCGCCTCGACGTCGTCGTGGAACCGGTCGAGGCATTCGTCGGCGAGCCGTAGGACGGAGACGGAGCAGGCGGCATGGCCCCGACGGCGCTCGAACCGGCGTGTCACGCGGGCGAACACGATCGGCCAGACGAGGTCGTACGCCGCCCGGACGATCGCTCGACGCTCCGGGCCCTCTGCGGTCGCCGCAGCGGCGGCGAGGGTGCCCTCGCGGGCCAGCTCCGTCAACGCCGGCACGCCGCGATCGACGGCCTGCCGCGTCTCGCCGGGCGCGGGAGCCCGGCGAACGACGGGCATCCGGGCTGAGTCCCGTTGTCGGGACTGCGCTGCCGAAGCACCCACTGCGGCTCCTTCCAGAGCAGATTCGTCAGGGATGGTCTCCGATCGCGCCAGGACCGGCGGGATCGGACGGACACAGCCTGCCCCCGCTACAGGGCGCCACGCGACAGCGCGGCCGCACCGCTGAACCCGAGGAGCCACATTCAGTCTCTTCAGTGGATCCTCCACATCGGTCGGACGTGACGGCGGGGCCGGCCCGCGCCGCCGGTGCGTCATCCGGCGGTGAGCGGTGAACCAACCCGACCAGTCCCCCTCCGACGTCCTCCTGTCCCCGATCTGGGGTCTTGCGCCAGTGGCGGTTCTGTGCAGCGAGATCGTCGGCGGTCATCGAGGCGGACGGTCCGTCAGATACCTGTGTCACCTCCGACGAATCGCTCGCCGGATCGAGGAAAGGGCGGGAACTCCGTGTCGTCGCTGTACGCGCTGCTGGTCGGCATCAACTCGTATCGGACACCCGACCTGAGCCGGCTCTTCGGGTGCCTCAACGACGTCGGGCGGGTGGAACAGCTCCTCGACGCCCGGTTCGGATCGGGCTCCGAGACGCGCCCCCTGACGCTGCTCAACGAGCAGGCGACCCGAGCGGCGGTCGTCTCGGCATTCCGCGAACACCTCGGCCAGGCAGGTCCCGGCGACACCGCCCTGTTCTGGTTCAGCGGGCACGGCTCGCTCTCGCGGCTGCCGCCGGAGCTGTGGCACCGGGAACCCAGCGGCTGGTGCCAGACCCTCGTGTGCCACGACAGCCGGGCCGACGGGACCGAAACGCCCGATCTTCTCGACTGCGAACTCCGGGTGCTGATATCGGAGGTCGCGGCCCGCGGCGCGCACGTCGCCGTCGTCCTCGACAGCTGCCACTCGGCCGGCGCCACCAGGACCGGTCCCGGCGCCGACCCGCAGACGGACGAGGTGATCCGGATCGCGCCGGTCGCCCCTCGCTGGGCCGAGCCCGCCCCGCGGCCGCCTGCGCTGGAGTCGCTGCTACCGGAACTCGTCGGCGCCACCAACGATGCCGCCCTCGGCGGCAACCGAGACGTCGGCCCGGACCAGGCCGACGCCGACCACGTGGCGCTCACGGCGTGCCGCGACGACCAGCAGGCGTACGAGACCGGGCCGTGGAACCGACGCAACGGCATCTTCACCCTCGGCCTGCTCGACGCCATCGAGCGGTTGGGGCCCGGGGCCACCTACCGCGAACTGATGGTCGCCGCCCGGTGCGCCGTCGAGAACGCCAGGGACCGTCAGGTGCCGACGTTGTACCCCGCTGACCACGACATCGTCGACCAGCCCTTCCTCGGTGGTGTGTCCCGGGCGCCGGCGAGCGCGCTCGTCATGCGGTACAAGCGTGGCAGCTGGGAGATCAACGCCGGGTCGATCCACGGGATCGAGGCTGCGGCCGGCGAGGACGTCCGGGTCGCCGTACACCTCGAGAGCCCCGTACGCGAAGCGCGAGTGACCCGGGTACGGACCGAGCTCAGCGTCGTCGAACCCCTCGGCTGGACACCCGACACCGGCCGCCAGTACGACGTGGTGCTGTCCCGGGTGCCGATGCCCGCGGTCACGGTGGCGGTCGGGGGGACGAGCCGGGACGACCCGGAAACCGCCCGCGCCGTCATCGACGCGTTGCGGAGCGCGGGGCCCGACGGGTCCCCCTCACCGCACCTGCGACTGGTCCCGCTCGACGACCCGGAGAAGACACCCGACCTGCGGGTCTCCACCGACGGCTGCCGCATCCGCGTTCACTCGTTCGACGGCGGGCCACTGACGGACGACCTGACCCGCGCCGACGTGCACACGGCCGTGGCTCGGCTGGAGCACATCGCCCGCTGGCGCACCATCCGGAACCTGGCCAACCGGGTCTCCCGGCTCGCCGGTGCGGTCAAGATCGAGGTCGTGGTGGCGGAACCGGGCGAGATCAGCGCACCGCGGGACCGGGCGCCGGCCAAGCCCGGCGACGACGGCGCCGTTCTGTTGACGTACGCCCGCGCCGGCGACGGGTGGGTGCCACCGATGGTCTTCATCCGACTCCGGAACACCAGCGATCGGCCGCTCTACTGCGTCCTGCTCGACCTGACCGACCGGCACGCCGTCCACCCGCACCTGTTCCCCGGCCGGATCATCGCGCCCCGGAACTGCGGTGTGGCCTTCGACGGCGGCCTGGTCGCCTTCCAACTGCCCGAGGACCGCGCCGTCGAGCCCGGTGCCGAAACGCGCGACTACCTGCAGTTGCTCGTCTCGGAGGAGGAGTTCCCGGCCACGTCGTTCCACCTCGGCGCGCTGGGCACCCAAAGGGCCGTCGAGAGGAGCCCGAGCCGCTCGGGGTCGTTCACCGGCATCCTCGACCAACTGGGGATGACCGCCCTTCATCGCGAGGCGGTTCGCCCGCCGGCCGCGGCACCGGACTGGGCGAGCAGCGTCCTGACGGTACGCACGCGGGTGCCGGAGATCTCGTGAGCGGTGGACAACCTGGGCCGAGACCGGGACCGACGAGGGGACCCGGTCGCAGGCGGTCAGGCAGCGCGGCGGGCGCGGCGACGGGCGTGGACGAAGGCGGCGTCGCCGCGCCCGCGGCCCCACCAGGACCACGGAACGCCCGTCGCGTACCGGCCGATCGACGCGAACACCGGCGCGGCCTCGGCGTCGCGGCCGGTGCGCGCCAGCCCGTACGCCAGGAAGTTCGCGTCGTCGAGCCAGTCGGCGTGCCGGGTGGCCGGCTGGTGGAACCACCGGGACAGCGCGTCGTCGAGATCGGACCGCATGACCGGATCCTGTTGCCACCGCTCGCTGATCTCGTCGGCGGTGCCGCCTTCGGGTTCGCGATCCTGCTCCCACAGCGCCCACTCCGCGGCGGCGCGCACCGGCAGCACGAGCAGCGGCGAGCCCGTCGGCGCCGCGGCGGCGACCGATCGGGCGAAGCGGAACATCGCCTCGTGCGAGCCGCTCCACTTCCTGCAGTGGTAGGTCAGCCGCAGGACGTGGCCGTCCTGATGCCAGGGATCCCGCTTGGTCAGCTCACGCCACGTCTCCTCGACGTCCTCCAGTGGCGCGCTCTCGTCGATCATGAGGCGCAGCCGGTGCGCCCACGGTGTGGGATCGTCGGGCGCGAGCCGCATCGCGAGGTCGTTCACCTGCCGGGCCAGGTCCAGCAGGCGGTTGAACTCGGCCCACTGCTCCGGACGTACGGAGGCCGCCCAGTCGCCGCCGCGCACCTCCCACGCACGGGCCATCAGGGAACGAGCACGTACGAGCTGGGCATCCGGATCGGCGGGCGCGCGCGACGCCCAGCGATCGGTCCAGGCGGCGGCGGTGTCGACCCGGCCGGTCGTACGGTCGATCCGGGATCCGAGCCCGCCGGCTGTCGATTCGGCCAGCACACGGACGTACCGTGCCCGGCGGTCGTAGTCATCCCGCGTGGCGGCCAGAGCCTTCCGGGCCGGCCCGATGTCGGAGCCGTACCGCGCCTGCGTGCACGCCTCGCGCAGCACGGCGTCGTCCTGCGCCAGGTTGGGGTCGATCTGGCGGGTGAGCAGCCGCCACACGGTCGAGATCATGATCAGGGATGGTAGATGCCGGCGGGCCCGCCGGCAGCCCCGGCGAGCCGGACCGCCAGCCGGTGAGCCCGTCAGCCGTCTGCCGTCCCGGCGGCGCGGATCACCGCGTCGAGCCAGCGCAACTGCCGCCGCACGTGGACGGCCTCGCCGCCCTCGTGCCCGTTGAACGGGTACGTGTGCATCTCCCGTAGCGGCGCGGCCGATCCGCCGGCGGCGGCGTACTGGTTGTAGGCGGCGAAGCCGGTGCTCGGTGGGCAGACGTCGTCGCGCAGGCCGATCCCGAAGTGTGCCGGGGCGGTGGCCCGCCGGGCGAAGGTCACCCCGTCGACGTAGGACAGCGTGCGCCGGACCGGCTCCTCGGCGTCGCGGTGCACCGCCAGGTAACCGGCGATCTCGCCGTAGGGGGACGCCTCGGTGAGTTCGATGGCGCGCTGGATGTCGCACAGGAACGGGGCGGTGACCAGGAGCGCGGCGAGGCCGTCGACGAGGCCTGCCGCCGCGAGCGCGAGTCCGCCACCCTGGCTGTTGCCCACCGCGGCGACGCGCTCCGGGTCCACACCCGGCAGGGCGCGGACGGCGTCGATCGCGCGCACCGCGTCGGTGATCAGACGGCGGTAGTGGTAGTCGTCCGGGGCCAGGATCCCCCGCGTGACAGGGCTGGGCCCACCGGGGGCGTCGTGCGGGTCCGGGGTGTCGCCGTGGCCGAAGAGTCCGGCCTGCCCCCGGTTGTCCACCAGCAGGTGGGCGTAGCCGGCCACCGGCCAGGTGAGCCGCTCCCCCGGCAGACCCCGGCCGCGTCCGTAGCCGGGGTACTCCACCACGGCCGGCAGCGGCGTGGGTGCGCCCGCGGGGCGGGTGTACCAGGCCCGGACCGGTTCACCGGCGAAGCCGGCGAACGTCACGTCCCACACGTCGACCAGCCGCAGGCCGGTGGGTTCGGGCCGGACGTCAACGAGCACCGGGGTGGCCCTGGCGGCGGTGAGGGTGCCGCACCAGAACCGGTCGAAGTCGGCGGGTTCGACAACGTCCGGCGTATAGCGACGGAGCTGGTCGAGGGAGATATCGATCGATGCTCTTGACACCCCGATAACGATACCCATAAATTTCCGAAAGGCTTACGGCGCATTACCGGAAAGTTCCGGTCGACGTTCAGGCGGGAGGATGAGCTTGGCATCACCGACCCCGCGCGGTCGCCGTACGCCCTGGCGGCGAGCCCTGCGCCGGGACTGGCAGCTCTACTCGCTGGCCGTCCTGCCGCTGCTGTTCTTCCTGACGTTCCGCTACCTGCCGATGCTCGGCAACGTGATCGCGTTCCGGCGCTTCCAGCCGGGCGGCAGCCTCTTCGGCGAGTACTGGACCGGGCTGCGGTACTTCCGGCTGTTCTTCACCGACCCCACCTTCTGGAGCGTGTTCACGAACACGCTCGTGCTGGGCGCGCTGACCCTGGTGTTCTGCTTCCCGCTGCCGATCGTGCTCGCACTGCTGCTCAACGAGGTGCGCAACCGCGCCCTCAAGCGGTTCGTGCAGTCGGTGTCCTACCTGCCGCACTTCCTGTCGATCGTGATCGTGGCCGCCATGGTCCTCCAGCTGCTGTCGGTGGACGGCACGGTGAACCAGATGCTGCGCGCCGTGGGTGGCGAGCCGGTCCCGTTCATGCAGCAGGCCGGCTGGTTCCGGACGATCTACGTCTCCTCCGAGGTCTGGCAGACCGTCGGCTGGGGCACCATCCTCTACCTCGCCGCGCTCACCACTGTCGACGGCGACCTGTACGAGGCGGCGCGCATCGACGGCGCCAACAGGTGGCGACAGACCTGGCACGTGACGCTGCCGGGGATCCGGCCGACGATGGTGACCCTGCTGATCCTCAACATCGGCACCTTCATGGCCGTCGGCTTCGAGAAGATCCTGCTGCTGTACAACCCGCTCACCTACCCGACTGCGGACGTGATCTCGACCTACCTGTACCGGGTGGGCATCGTCTCCGGAAACCTCAGCTACGCCGCCGCGATCGGCCTGTTCGAGTCCGTGATCGGGCTGACGCTGGTGCTGTCGGCGAACGCGATCTCCCGGCGCACGGTGGGGACGAGCCTGTGGTGAGCACGCGCGCCCGCACCGGGGCACCGGCGGTCCGGCCGCGTGGCCCCCGGCCCACCCGGGGCTACCGGGTCTTCCAGGCGGTAAACGCCGTCGTGCTGACCGCCGTCGTGGTGGTGACCCTCTACCCGTTCCTCACCATCGTGGCCCGCTCGCTCAGCGACAACGCGTACATCGTCGCGGGTGAGGTGAACCTCGTGCCGCGGGGGTTCAACCTCACCGCGTACCGGGTGGTGACGTCCGACCCGGCGTTCTGGGTCAGCTACCGCAACACCGTCTTCTACACGGCGGTCGCCACGCTCATCTCCGTCGTGCTGACCACCTGCTACGCCTACGTGCTGTCGAAGAGGCACCTGCGGGGCCGGACCGCGCTGGTCGGGATCGCCGTGTTCACCATGTTCTTCACCGGCGGCCTGATCCCCAACTACGTCCTGGTCACCAGCCTGGGGCTGAAGAACTCCGTGTGGGCGATCGCCCTGCCCAACGCCATAAACGTGTTCAACCTGCTGGTGATGAAGGCGTTCTTCGAGAGCCTGCCGGTCGAGCTGGAGGAGGCTGCCGCCGTCGACGGGCTGAACACGTACGGCACGCTGCTGCGGATCGTGCTGCCGCTGTCCAAGGCGATGGTCGCCACGATGGTGCTGTTCTACGCCGTCTCGTTTTGGAACTCCTGGTTCGCCGCGTTCCTCTACATGGACCGTCAGGACCTGCTCCCGGTGACCGTCTACCTGCGCAACCTCATCGCGGGCGCGACCGACGCCACGCAGACCGGCGGCGGCCTCGGCAGCGCCGGCGACGTCGTCCAGTCCGCCGCCACCATCCAGTCCGTGACCATCGTGCTGACGATCCTGCCGATCCTCGCGGTCTATCCGTTCATCCAGCGCTATTTCGTCTCCGGAATCATGCTCGGCGCCGTGAAGGGATAGCCGCCCCCGCACCACCTCCACCACCGGAAGGAAGAATCCATGGCCAAGCTGTCCCGGCGCCAACTGCTGCTCGCCAGCGGCGCGGCCGCCGTCGTCTCCCTGGCGGGTTGCGGCGACGACACCCCCGACAAGAAGGACCTCGACCGCAACCGTGCGGGCGCGATGGAGAAGTACGGCCTCGGGGACCAGTTCAAGGCCACCGAACCGGTCACGTTCTCGATCCTCTACAACAACCACCCGAACTACCCGCTCAAGCCCGAGTGGCTGTTCTGGGCCGAGCTGGCCCGGCGGACGAACGTCAAGCTGGACCCGGTCGCCGTGCCGCTGAGCGACTACGAGCAGAAGCGCAGCGTGCTGGTCGGCTCGGGCGACGCCCCGCTGATCATCCCGAAGACCTACCACCCGCAGGAGAGCTCGTACGTCTCCTCCGGCGCCATCCTGCCGGTCAGCGACTACCTCGACCTGATGCCGCACTTCAAGGACAAGATCGAGCGGTGGAACCTCCAGCCGGAGATGGACACGCTCCGGCAGGAGGACGGCAAGTTCTACCTGCTGCCCGGACTGCACGAGAAGCCCTGGCAGGACTACACCCTCGCGGTCCGCACCGACGTGCTGGAGCAGTTGAAGATCCCGTCCCCGACCACCTGGGACGAGGTGTACGCCATGCTCAAGGCGATGAAGGCGGCCCACCCGGACGTCATCCCGTTCTCCGACCGGTTCGGCAAGCCCAACCCGGCCGGCAACCTGCTGAACATGCTGGCCCTCGCGCACGGCCTACCCGGCGCCGGCTGGAACTACCAGGCGACGAGCTGGGACGCCGGGGCCGGGAAGTACGTCTTCACCGGCGCCTCGGACGGCTACCGGCAGGTGGTGGAGTACCTCCACAAGCTGGTCGCCGAAGGGTTGCTCGACCCGGAGACGTTCACCCAGACCGACGACCAGGCCCGGCAGAAGCTCGCCAGCGGCAAGTCCTTCGTGATCAGCACGAACGCGCAGACCCTGGTGAACGACTACCGCCCGGACATCGCGAAGATCAACCCGAACGCCCGGCTCGGCAAGATCCTCTTCCCGGTTGGGCCGGCCGGGCCGGTCAACCCGGCGAGCCGGCTGGAGAACGGCGTGATGATCTCCAGCAAGGCCCGGGACGGCAAGAACTTCGTGGCCATGATGCAGTTCATCGACTGGCTCTGGTATTCCGACGCCGGCCAGGAGTTCGCCAAGTGGGGCGTCGAGGGCACCACGTACGCCACTGACGCCTCCGGCAAGCGCACCCTCGCCCCGGACGTCAACGTCGTCGGCCTCAACCCCAAGGGCAGCAAGCACCTCCAGAAGGACTTCGGCTTCTACAACGGCGTCTTCGCCTACGGCGGCAAGCTCGACCTGGTGCAGTCGTTCTTCTCGCCCGAGGAGCTGGAGTTCCAGAAGGAGATGAACGCCCGCAAGCCCGCGCCCTGGGTGACCCCGCCACCCGCGCCGCTCAACGACGAAGAACGCGAGCAGACGACACTGTGGGCGACCGCGCTGAAGGACCACGTCACCCAGAACACGCTGAAGTTCGCCCTCGGCCAGCGGCCGCTGAGCGAGTGGGACGCCTACGTCTCGGAGCTGAGGGGCAAGAACGCGCAGGCCTACACCGACCTGGTCAACAAGGCGTACGAGCGGTACCGCAAGAACCACGGCTGACCGGCGATGCGCGAAACCGTTCCCGATCGACCCACCGGCCGGCTGACCGACGCCTGGCGTACCTGCGTCGGCACCGGCCGGTTCGACCTGGCCCTGCGACGCGACTACCAGGACTCGCTCGCCCTGGTGCAGCGGGACATCGGCTTCCGGCACATCCGCGGGCACGGGCTGCTCAGCGACGGCGCCGGCGTGCACCGCCCCTACACCTACCAGGGCGAGCGCCGGGTGCGGCACGCCTTCACCTACGTCGACCAGGTCGTCGACGCCTACCTCGGCATGGGCATCCGGCCCTTCGTGGAGCTGGGGTTCATGCCCTCGGCGCTCGCCTCCGGCGACCAGACGGTGTTCTGGTGGCGGGGCAACGTGACGCCTCCGGAGTCGTACACCGAATGGGGTGACCTGGTCCGCGCCACGGTGGCCCACCTGGTCGGCCGGTACGGCCTCGACGAGGTGCGTGGCTGGCCGATCGAGGTGTGGAACGAACCCAACCTGACGGCGTTCTGGGCGGGCGCCGACCAGGACGCCTACCACCGCCTGTACGAGGTGTCGGCGCACGCCGTGAAGGAGGTCGACGCGGCGCTCCAGGTCGGCGGCCCGGCCCTCTCCCCCGGGGCCGACGAGTGGCTGAAGCCCTTCGCCGAGTTCGTCACCGACCGCGACGTGCCCGTCGACTTCGTCAGCCGGCACGCCTACACCTCCGGCCCGGCGCGGCACCTGCCGTTCGGCACCCGGCAGACCCTCGCCCCGGCCGCGGAACTGCTGGAGCAGTTCGCCGCGCCCCGCCGGCACCTGGCCGGCACCGCGCTGGCCGACCTCCCGGTGCACATCACCGAGTTCAACTCCTCCTACCGGCCGGACAACCCGATCCACGACACGGCCTTCCACGCCGCCTACCTCGCTCCGGTGCTGGCCGGCGGCGGGGACCTGGTCGACTCCTTCTCCTACTGGACCTTCAGCGACGTGTTCGAGGAGGAGGGGGTGCCCACCGCGCTGCTGCACGGCGGCTTCGGCCTGCTCACCCACCGGCAGGTCAAGAAACCCACCTACCACCTGTACGCGTTCATGGCCCGGCTCGGCGACGAGGTGCTCGCGCGCGGACCGGACCACCTCGTCACCCGGCACCCCGACGGCCGGGTCGCGGTGCTGGCCTGGGCCCCGGTGGACGTCACCGGCCGGGAGCCGGCGCCCGAGCGGCACACCCTGTCGCTGTCGGTTCCGGTCGGCCCGCCGGGCACCGTGTCGGCGTTCCTGCTCCGCTCGTCGGTGAGCGAGGACGCCGGCAACGCCTGGGCGGCCTGGCGGGAGATGGGCAGCCCGCACTCGCCCCGGCCCCGGCAGCTCGACGCGTTGCGGGAGGCCGCCGAGCCGGCCCGTACCCATCGGGCCCTGCGGGTCGCGGCCGGCCGGGCCGACCTCGACCTCGTCCTCACCCGGCACGAGGTGACCCTCGCCGAGCTGACTCCGGTGGTGGACGAGACCCCGCCGTGGTGGGACGACGACCGGTTGCTCGACCCGCCCGGGGACCCACGGTGAGCGGCGCGACCGGCGGGCCGCGGGAGTTCGGCGACGGGCCGCTGTCGCGGGCCGCCGCGGCGGTCCACACCCTGCTCGTGGTCGAACTGCTCCTCCTGGTGAGCATGCTGCCCGGCCTGGCCGTGCTCGTGCTGCTCGACCGCGACAGCAGCAACCTCCCGCTGGTCGCCGCCGCCGCGCTGCCGGTCGGTCCGGCGGTCTCGGCCGCGCTGCACACGCTGCGCCACCAACGCCCGGACCTGACCGATCTCCGGCCCGCCGTCACGTTCCGCCGGGCCTACCGGGCCAACCTGCCGGGCGTGCTGCGCGTCTGGGCGCCGACGCTGCTGTGGCTGGCCGTCATCGCGGTCAACCTGGCGAACCTGCCCGCCGCCGCCCTCCCCCGCTGGTGGGCCGTGCCGCTGGTGGTGATCGGCGCGGGGGTGATCCTGGTCGGGGTCAACGCGCTGGTGATCGTCTCACTGTTCGCCTTCCGCACCCGCGACGTGCTCCGGCTCGCCCTCTACTACGTGACGCGCAAGCCCGGCGTCACAGTCGGCAACGTCGTGCTGCTGGCCGCCGGCGCCGCCGTCACCGCGGTGTTCTCCGAGGCGGTACTCGCCCTGCTGGCCGCGCTCCTGGTGCTGGCGCTGCTGCGGATCGGCGACCCCATGATCGATGACATCCGGGCGGAGTTCACCGCATGAGCGTTCCGGTCACCGGCCGGGCTGCGGCCGACGCCGGCGAGTCGGCCTGGCACGCCGCCTGGCTACCCCCCGCGGTGTTCCGCGAACTCGGCTCCCGCGGGGTGCTGGTGCACGGCGACGGGCTCCTGGTCGACACCGTCATCGACGAGGTGAGCCGGGCCTGCGCCCGGTACGGCGGACGGCTCTGGCACGGTCCACCGTGGCAGGTCGACGCGGACCTGGTGCTGGCCCTGCGCGAGGCCGGTCCGGTGCCGAACGCGGCGGCGGAGGCGATCCGGCTCGGTGCGACACCGGCGGTGAACGGCACGGGCGACGGCTCCCTCGGCGACGAGGGGTACCTGCTGGCGCGGGTGAGCGGCGTGACAGTGGTCCTGGCCGACGCGCCGGCCGGCCTGCTGTACGGGATGTTCCACGTGGTCCGGCTGGGCCCGGCGGCCTTCGACGACGACCTTCCGGCGCGGCGGCACCGGCCGGCGCTGGACCGGCGGATGCTCGACCACTGGGACAACGTGGCCGTACACCCGGTGTCGGGTCAGGTCGAGCGGGGCTACGCCGGCGGCTCCCTGTTCTGGCGCGACGGCGCCGCCCGGCACGAGCCCGCCCGGCTGCGGGACTACGGACGCCTGCTCGCCGCCTGCGGCGTCAACGCGATCTGCGTGAACAACGTCAACGTGCACGACACCGAGGCGCGACTGCTGACCGACCGGCTCGGCGACGTCGCGGAGATCGCCGAGGTGCTCCGCCCGTACGGCATCCGGGTGCACCTGTCGGTGACCTTCGCCGCCCCGGTGGTCCTCGGCGGCCTGCCCACCGCCGATCCGCTGGACGAGCGGGTACGGGCCTGGTGGGCCGCCGCCACCCGGCGGGTCTACCAGCGGATCCCCGACTTCGGCGGCTATCTGGTGAAGGCCGACTCCGAGGGCCGGCCCGGCCCGTTCGCGTACGGGCGCGACCACGCCGACGGCGCGAACCTGCTCGCCGGGGCGCTCGCCCCGCACGGCGGCGTGGTGCGCTGGCGGGCGTTCGTCTACGACCACCGCCAGGACTGGCGGGACCGGTCGACCGACCGCGCCCGGGCCGCCCACGACCACTTCGCGCCGCTGGACGGGCGGTTCGCCGACAACGTGATCGTCCAGGTGAAGTTCGGCCCGATCGACTTCCAGGCACGCGAACCGGTGTCCCCGGTGCTCGCCGCGATGCCGGCCACCCGGCTGGCGGTGGAGGTGCAGGCGACGCAGGAGTACACCGGCCAGCAGCGGCACGTCTGCTACCTCGGACCCTGGTGGAGCGAGGTGCTGGGGTTCCGGCCCCGGGGCGCGGCCGGCGGCACGATCGCCGACGTGGCGGCCGGCCGGGCGGGCACCGGCGGTGGCGGTCTGGCCGCCGTGGCCAACGTGGGCGACGACCCGTTCTGGACCGGGCACCCGCTGGCCCAGGCGAACCTGTACGCCTTCGGCCGGCTCGCCTGGGATCCGCGGCTGGATCCCGCTGCGATCCTCGACGAGTGGATCGACCTGACCTGGGTGCCGGTCACCGCCGGCGATCCGGATCCGGTGCGGCGGACGATGCACGCGATCATGGACGACTCCTGGCGCACCTACGAGCGCTACACCGCCCCGCTCGGCGTCGGCTTCATGGTGCGGCCCGGCCACCACTACGGTCCCGACGTGGACGGCTACGAGTACACCCCGTGGGGCACCTACCACTTCGCCGACCGCGACGGCGTCGGGGTGGACCGGACCCGGGCGACCGGGACCGGCTTCACCGGCCAGTACCCGCCGCCGTGGTCGGAGGTGTACGAGTCACGCGAGCGCTGCCCCGACGAACTGCTGTTGTTCTTCCATCACGTCCCGTACCGGCATGTGCTGCAGGATGGCCGTACCGTCATCCAGCACATCTACGACACGCACTTCGCCGGGGTCGAGGAGGTGGCGGCGATGCGGGAGCGGTGGCGGCTCCTCGCCGGGGCGGTCGACCCGGCCGTCCACGACCGGGTGGCCGAGCGCCTCGACGAACAGTTCCGCAGCGCCGTCGAGTGGCGGGACCAGATCAACACCTACTTCTTCCGCAAGTCCGGGGTGCCGGACGCGCACGGCCGCCGCATCTACTGAGCCGCGCTCACCAGGGGTGCACCGTGCCGTCCGCCAGCCGGTTCACCGGCAGGTAGGCCGGTGCGTACGGGTAGCGGGCCGCGGCCTGTTCGTCGATGTCCACCCCGAGCCCCGGGGTCTCGGCCGGATGCAGGTAGCCACCGTCGAAGTGGTAGCCGTGCGGGAACACCTCGTCGGTCGCCTCGGTGTGCCGCATGTACTCCTGCAGGCCGAAGTTGGGGATGGCGAGGTCCAGGTGCAGCGCGGCGGCCATGCAGACCGGGGAGAGGTCGGTGGCTCCGTGCGAGCCGCTGCGGACGTGGTGCAGCGCGGCGAGGTCGAAGATGCGCCGCAGGTGGGTGATCCCGCCGGCGTGGACCACTGTGGTGCGGACGTAGTCGATGAGCTGTTCCCGGATGAGCTGGGCGGCGTCCCAGATGCTGCTGAAGACCTCGCCGACGGCGATCGGCGTGGTGGTGTGCTGCCGGATGAGCCGGAAACCCTCCGGCAGGTCCGCCGGGACGGGATCCTCCATCCAGGTCAGCGCGTACGGCTCCAGGCTCCTGCCGAGCCGCGCCGCCTCGATCGGGGTGAGCCGGTGGTGCACGTCGTGCAGCAGCCGCAGGGTCGGCCCGAACTCCTCGCGGACCCGGGCGAACACGCTCGGCACGTGGGCCAGGTAGGCCTCCGTCGACCAGGCGGTCTCGGTCGGCAGCGCTGCGTCGGCGGGCTCGTAGAACATCTTGTCGGCGCTGACGCCGTACGTCCGGGGCAGGCCGGGCACACCGCACTGCACCCGCACCGCGCGGTAGCCGAGGTCGACGAAGCGGGCGACCTCGGTCAGCACCTCGTCGACGGTCTCGCCGTTGGCATGTCCGTACACGGTCACGCCGTCGCGGGACCGGCCGCCGAGCAACTGGTAGACCGGCAGGCCGGCGACCTTGCCCTTGATGTCCCACAGCGCGGTGTCGACGGCGGCGACGGCGCTCATCGTGACCGGCCCGCGCCGCCAGTACGACCCCTGGTAGAGGTACTGCCAGGTGTCCTCGATCCGGGCCGGGTCGCGCCCGATCAGCAGCGGCACGACGTGGTCGCGCAGGTAGGACGCGACAGCCAGCTCCCGGCCGTTGAGGGTGGCGTCGCCGACGCCGGTGACGCCGGCGTCGGTGACGACCTTCAGGGTCACGAAGTTCCGGCCGGGGCAGGTCACGATCACCCGGGCGTCGACGATTCTCATCCGGTCTCCCCTGCGGTCGGCGCGCCCATCCCCCAGGATTATCCATCATCGTCGATCGATGGGGTGGCCGGTGCGGGCCGGGCCGGTCAGGCCGGTTCGGGCACGCCCCCGGGCTCCCCGTCGTCGGGCATCGGCTCGACCGGCGCCTCGGGCAGTTCGCCGGGCGTGTCCGGGAGGAGTTCGCCGGGGTCGTCCGGCACGTCCTCACGCGGGTCGATCGGCGGATACAGCTCGGGATCGAGGTCGGGGTTGGTCATCGGCCCAGTATCCGACGCCACCGCCCGGACCGCCCGCCGAGCGGTCCGGCCCTTTCCCGCCTCCGCCTCCCGCATCGTCACGGGCTCTCAGCGTCGCCGGCCGCGGGCGTGGACGACCGGTCGGCCGGCTTGCGCAACCACAGCCACACTCCGGCCGACAGGCACGCCGCGCCCCCGATCGCGACCGCTGTCTCGGCCAGTTCGGAGAGATCGTCGAGGAACGGGAAGGTGTGGGTGGCCGCCATCGCCAGCAGCCCGATCAGCAACAGGAGGCCGGCGGCGATCCGCTGGGGAATCATGCGCTTCATTGGATCACGACGCCGACCACAGCCCCGCAGGCGCCTCCGTAGGTTCCATGGATCTGACCGTGCGCTGACGCAAGTCGATATATGCGATGGACGTCGATGGCGGCTCGGTGTGCGATGTCCCGCCCCCGCCGCTACGGACGCAGATCCGTCCTCGCCTTCCCGGTCGAGGGGTCGTACGGGTAGGAGAGGTGCTGGTGGGTCATCAGCCAGGCCCCGCCGCGTCGCTGGAAGACCCGGGTCCCCCGGGACCAGCTCTCGATCGGCGGGCCACCGCTCGGGCTGACCGAGACGCGGTTGAGGCCCCACGCGACGGCGAGGTCGCCGTCGACCAGGATCGTCAGGTCGGGCACGTCCCAGGCGACTGATCCGTCACCCGACGCCGCCAGGCCCGCCGCGCAGACCTCGCGGACCGCGTTCACGCCGACGTATCGCAGCGGCTGGTCGTGCTCGTACGAGACCACGTCATCGGCGACGGCATCCATCAGGGCATCGAGGTCCTTGGCCGCGGTGCCCTCGAACCAGCGCCGGTGGAGCCGGCGCACCTCCGCCTCGGCGGTGGCCGCGTCCGGAGTCGGCTCGGCGGCGGTACCGGCGAGCGGGAAGGAGTGGTGTTCGTGGGTGACGACCCACCGGCCCTCCCGCCTACGCAGGCCGAAGGTCACCCGCAGGCGGTTCTCCGGATCCGCGGCGACGTCGGCCGGCGTGCCGCAACGCAGGAGCGCGTACGCGAAGGCGACGTCCTCGCCGGCCTCGACGTCCAACGACTCGACCTCGAACGACGCGCCCTGCGCCTGCCATCCGAAGAACGGCGGCCAGATCTCCCGGTAGGCGTCCAACCCGCGCACGCCCTCGTACGGCGGCGGCACGTCGAACATCACCATGTCCTCGGCATGGTCGGCCAGGACGCCCGCGAGGCTCCCCTCGTGAACCGCCGCGGCCCAGCGCTCGACCAGGGCGCGGATCTGTTCTTCGTCGCTCGGCATGTCGGCTCTGCCCTTCGTGACTGGTGAACCTGTCAGGACTAGAACCCCCGCCGAACCGCGAACTCATCGCCTCCGCGCGAACTTTCCGGCAGCCGGTCCGGTAGGTCGAAGTCAGGCAGGCGCGCGTTGAGGAACGAGACGACCTCGGCCACCCGGCGCCCCCGCAGCACGAGCAGGTCCAGCCCTGCCGGCAGGTAGGCGGCAGCAGCGTCGTTCCACAGGTACGTCCCGAAGGCGAGTTGCCCGTTGGTCCTCGTCGGCAGGAACCGCCACCTCCGCCCAGCCGTCACCTCGGCCAGGAAACCGCGGAGCTGTTCGTGGCCCTCGTACCAGACGGTCAGCGGCGGCATCGAGTACCGCGCGTCCTCCGTCAGCATCGCCACGATCGTCTCGACGTCGCCGGACTCCCACGCCGCGGCGTACCGCCTGGCCACCTCCCGCTGCCCCGCGTCGCCCAGCTCGGCGAGGATCCGCCGCTGGCGTCAGCCCGGCGACGATCCGGCGGGCCCGCTGCATCGCGCTGTTGACCGCGGCGACGGTGGTGACCAGCATCCCGGCGGTCTCCTCGGCGGAGTAACCGAGAACGTCACGCAGCAGCAGAACGGCACGTTGCCGCGGCGGCAGGTGCTGCAACGCGGCGACGAACGCGAGTTCCATGGTCTCCCGCGCGATCGCGTGAGTCTCCGGATCCGATTCGACGGACCGGACCGCAAGGCGGTCCGGATACGGTTCGAGCCAGCTCACCTCGGCCCGGGGCGTGCCCTGGGCAGTGAAACCGGTGGGCAGTTCACGCCGCCCGCGCGCGCCGAGGAGAGACAGGGCGCGGTTGGTGGCGATCCGGTAGAGCCACGGGCGGATCGACGTGTGGCCCTCGAACCTGTCGACGGCCCGCCATGCCCGATCCAGGGTGTCCTGGACCGCGTCCTCCGCGTCGTGGAAGGAACCGAGCATCCGGTAGCAGTGCGCACGGAGCTCGTCCCGCAGGGGTTCGACCAGACGACTGAAGGCCGCGCCGTCGCCCGCGCGCGCCGCCGCCAGCATCCTCGCCGTCGCGTCCTCCCCCGACGGACCGGTTTCCGCCAATGGCTCGGCCTGGCTCACCAGCGTCAATCTACTGCACGGCACCGGCCCGGCACGTGAGGTAGTCGAGGCCGTCGCCCTCCGGGCCCCTGGTCCCCGCGCCCCAGCCGGTTGGCCGGTGGGCCGAGCCGGGACAGGGAGCGAAGCACGTCGATTCCTTGACACTCCAGATGTGATCGCCAACACTTGTCTGCAACACGCATGTAACAACCAGAAGACATGTGTCTGCCTCGGCGAGACGCGCCGGAGCCGCCCGGGCGGCACGTCAACTACGCCCCGACCGTGAAGTCCTGAGTTGCGTGTGGTTCAGCGATGTTAGCGCTAACAGCGATGGCGTCCCGGAAGGACTTCATGGCTGCCGGACCACGGCAGGCAGCAGCGGCTTCGGCGATCGGTCTGATGTCCGAACCCAGAGAGGCTGGATCACGTGATTGACCACTTCTTGACGCGGATCACGTCGCCGCGCGGCCACGCAGCGGGGCCATCCCAGAGCACCCGGTCGTTACAGCGGCTGCTGATCGTGCTGGTGGCCGCGATGACGGCGATGGCTGGCGGCGTCGTCGTCATGTCGTCGCCGGCCGCCGCCGCCACGAACCAGTTCCGAGGCATGAACTGGGCCGTGCTGGGTGACAACTTCAGCACCGGTCCCCTCGTCGTGCAGGGTCTGAGTCCCTCCGACAGCAACGCGACGGTACGGGCCAAGGCCAACGCCCTCTATGACGACATGGCCTCCTCCATGGGGATCAACACCGTCCGGCTACCCGTCAACACCCACACGGTAGGGACGGCGTGGTGGGACGCCTACCGAGGCGCCATCGACGCCGCCACCGCCCGCGGATTCAAGGTCATCCTCGCCTACTGGGAGGACGGCGCCGCCTCCGGCGGCAGGATCACGAACCTCGCCGCGTGGAACACGATGTGGTCCACGGTGACCAACACGTACGGCTCGAACCCCAACGTCTACTTCGAGCCGATGAACGAGCCTCACGGTTACAGCTCGACGGAGTGGCGCAACGTCGCGGCCAACTGGCTCAGCTACCACTACTCGGCGGTGCCCAGCCGGGTGCTGATCGGAGGCACCGGGTTCAGCCAGGACCTGCGGGACATCTGCAACGACACCCGTTTCGCTTCGACGTTGCTCTCGTTCCACTACTACGCCTTCTTCTACAGCCCGATGACCTACGACGCCTTCCGGAGCCACATCCAGACCCGCCTCGGCACCTGCGCCGGCCGGGCCGTCGCCACCGAATTCGGCGCGCCCATGAACGACGGCCGCAACTACGCCGACGCGAACAGCACCGACAACTTCGTGCGTTACATCCGCGCCATGGCCCAGGTCATGCGCGACAGCCGGATGGGCGGCACCTACTGGCCCGCGCTCGGCGGCAAGCCCGGCACCATCGGCTACGACTGGTACTCGATGTACTCGCTCAGCGGCGGCGGCACCGACCTCCATCTGACCGTCCGTAACACTTCCGGCGCCGACCAGGTCCGCTATGCCTGGGGCGACACCATCGGCGGCGGCCCCACGACGCCGCCGCCGACGGACACGTTCCACCGGGTCGTCGTGCGTCACAGCGGCAAGGCCATGGATGTCCAGGCGCCGAACACCGAGAACGGCTCGCGCGTCGGCCAGTACACGTACAACGGCAACGCGTGGCAGCAGTGGCAGTTCCAGGACGCCGGCAGCGGCTACTGGCGCCTCGTCAGCCGCAACAGCGGCAAGTGCCTCGACGTGGTGAGCGCGTCCACCGCCGACGGCGCCGAGCTGATCCAGTACACCTGTGGCAGTGGCACGAACCAACAGTTCCAGATGGTCGCCAACGGCAGCTACTTCCAGCTGCGGGCACGACACAGCGGCAAGTGCGTGGACGTACCGGCCGCATCGACCGCCGACGGTGTGGTCCTCAAGCAGTACGCCTGCAACACCGGCGCCAACCAGCAGTGGTCGCGTACGACCGTCTGACAGGCCCTCGGGCCGCAGCCGGAACTACGGGCCGGGTCGAGCGGACCCACTGGGCAACCGCTGCCGTCGGCAGCGGTTGCCCCTGACCTCGTGGCCTGCCAGCTCCCGTCTGCTCGGCGGCCCGCGCGGCGCGGTGGCCGTCGGGCCCTGAGGGCCGCAGCTGTCGGCGTGGCTCACCCCTCCCCGGTCGTCACCGGCGCAGGTGACCGATGCCGTGCTGGTCGAGCCAGGCGACCGTCCGAGGCACGAACGTCGGCGCCGCCGGGCCGGCGCTGACATCGGTGGCGACCAGCGGTACCCGGGCGGCGACCGGGAGCAGGGTGGCCTGCCAGCAGGCCGGCGTGGCGCAGGCCGAGCGGTCGTCGACGCGCCAGGCGGCGGCCACGCTGCGGCCGTCCGGGTCGGCCGGGCGGTACTCCAGCCACCGGCGCAGGTCGTTGCCACCGTCGATCCCGGCGGCGAGGACCAGGTTGAACGAGCCCCGGAGGCGAAGCAGGCGGATCTGCTCCTGCACGCCGAAGGCCGGCAGGCTGGTGCCCAGGCACGCGGGACCGCCGTCGCGCCAGCAGGTCCAGACCGTTGCGGGATCGGTTCCGCCGGCCGCCGGGAACTCGTAGGGCGAGATGTCGAAGACCACCGCGTTGTCGTCGCCGAGCACCTCCGCCGCCGCGCTCCAGAACAAGCGGGCGGCGAGGGCGTCGCTCTGGCGCAGCGACACGATGGGTGTGATGCCGGCCCGGACGAGCCGGTCGACGTACAGGGCCGCCTCGTCGAGGTAGCCGACGCGGTTCTGCCGATCGGCAGGGCCGCCGGTGTAGACGTAGCAGGCATCGCTCAGCACGACCCGAACCGCGTTGACGCCGCGGGCCCGCAGCGCGCCGACGGACGCGTCGTCGACCGGGCCGTCCCAGCGGATCGGTCCCCACGCGCACTCGCCGGGCACGGCCGACCGGATGATTCCGCGTGGCCGGTACGGCCTCGGGTCGGTGGTGACGGTGAGGATGCGGTTGCCGAATGCCTTCAGCGCGGGTGCGGCGCCGGGTGCCTGCGGCGGGAGCACCCGGATGCCGCGGACCTCGGCGGTGGCCTGGGCGCCGGCGCTGTCGTAGGCGGTGGCGGTGACGCGGGTACCGCTGTTCGGCGGCACGCCGCGCCAGTCGAAGGCGTACGGCGCCGTGGTGTCCACGGCGAGCAGCGTGCCGCGCTCCCGGAACTCGACCCGCTCGATCCGCCGGCCGGCCGTCGCCATGGCCTCCGCACGGATCGGGATGACGCCCGGCGCGGCGAAGAAGTCGTTGGGTAGGGGCGAGGTGAGCGTCACCGCCGGGCCGCCCGGCAGTGGGCTGGGCCGCGGGCTCCCGGACGCCGGCGGCGGCGGCGAGCTGGTCGGGCTGGAGCCGTCCACGTTGCACGGCTGGCCGCTCAACATCCAGTCGGTCGGCACGGGGTCGGCAGCCTGGTAGTTGCCGCCGAACCGCACCGTCACGGAGGCGCCGGTCGGCAGCGTGGACCCCGCCGGTGGGCGGAGCATGGTGATCGGGTACAACTCGCCGCTGCCCAGCGTGTATCCGTCCGGCAGCCGGTCGAGGCCCATGGTGATCGTCTGACCGTTGGCCTGCCGGAACCGCAGCCCCCAGTCGGTGACGGGAGAGCCCAGGTTGGTGAGGGTGAGCTCGGCCCAGAAGCCGGAGGACCACTCCCGGGTGATCTTGTAATCCACTGTGCACGCCGTCGCGGCGTACGCCGGCTGCAGCACCATCGTCATGGCCCCGCCGACGACGACCGCGGCGGCTGTCGCCAGCGCGAATATCCTGCGTCGCATCATGCCCCCCACATTTATCGATACACATCGCTTTATGCAGCCTCGGCCGTCGGGCAACGTTCTGTCAATACCGTGGCGCCCGCTGCCGCCTGTCAGCGTGCGGCTGGCGGGCCCGGCGGATAAGGTGCGGCACATGCAGTCGCTGAGTGCGGCAATCGTCGAATACGACGAGGCCGCCAGCTTCCTGGCCTGGCCGGGCGACTTCGAGTTCGACCGGAAAGACCACGTTGAGGAAGTCCACCTCGCATCAGGCGCGGCACTCGAGGCCCGTGGTTGACCGGGACGAGGGAGTGCGACCAGCGACCAATTCCACGATCAGTTCGACGGTAACGCTGAACGCCGCACGGGTGGCGTGGATCGCCCGAGCGTGGCCTCAGCCCGCGGTCTCAGCGGCGGTGCGGTAGCGCTCCTCGACGGTCTGCTTCCGCGGCTTCCACCACCATTCGTTGGCGCGGTACCAGTCGATGGTGGCCGCGAGCCCGTCGCGGAACGAGCCGAACCGCGGCCGCCAGCCCAGCTCGGTGCGCAGCTTCGTGGAGTCGTTGGCGTAGCGCAGGTCGTGCCCCGGGCGGTCGGGCACCAGATCGTACGCGTCGGCCGGCTGGTCCATCAGGGTGAGGATCAGCTCGACGATCTCGCTGTTGCTGCGTTCGTCGCCGGAGCCGATGAGGTAGGTCTCGCCGAGCCGGCCGTGCCGCAGGATCAGGTGGACCGCCTCGTTGTGGTCGTCCACGTGCGTCCACTCACGGATGTTGACGCCGGTCCCGTACAGCTTCGGGCGCTCGCCGACCAGCACGTTGGTGACCTGCCGGGGGATGAACTTCTCCACGTGCTGGAACGGCCCGTAGTTGTTGGCGCAGTTGGAGAGCGTCGCCGCCACGCCATAGGACCGGACCCAGGCGCGCACCAGCAGGTCCGACCCCGCCTTGGTGGCGGAGTAGGGGCTCGACGGGTCGTACGCGGTCTGCTCGGTGAACTTCGCCGGCCCGTCCAGCGGAAGGTCGCCGAACACCTCGTCGGTGGAGACGTGGTGGAACCGGACGTCGTGCCGGCGTACGGCCTCCAACAACGTGAACGTGCCGATCAGGTTGGTCCGGACGAACGGCTCCGGATCGCGCAACGAGTTGTCGACGTGTGACTCGGCGGCGAAGTGGACGACCACGTCGGAGCCGGCGACCAGGGTGTCCACCAGCTCGGCGTCGCAGATGTCGCCGTGCACGAACTCCACCCGATCCTCGACCGGGCCGAGGCTCACGCGGTTGCCCGCGTAGGTCAGGGCGTCAAGGACGCGGACCCGGTATTCGGGGTGGTGCCGCAGGGTGTGGTGGACGAAGTTCGACCCGATGAACCCCGCACCGCCGGTGACCAGCATTCTCGCCATGAATCGTCACTCTATCGGCGGCCATGCTTTCGACCGTTTCACCGAAGGCGACGACACCGCAATCCAGAGGAAGCGGGGGACGCGGGCGGCCCGCTCGGCTCCGGGGTGGCTCAGCGGGTCCGGTAGCGCGCGTAGATGAGGCCGGTGGCGAAGGCACGCTCCTCCACCAGTTCGAGGTCGAGGCGTAGACCTTCGGGGAAGAACCGCTTGCCACCGCCGACCACAGTCGTGGTGATGAACAGGTGGTACTCGTCCACCAGGCCGGCCGCGATCGCCTGGGCCGCGAGGTTCGGGCCGTCAATGGTGAGGTCCCGGTCGGCCTCGGCCTTGAGCCTGCGCACCGCGTCCGGGTCGAAGGTCCGCTCGATCCTGGTCTTCGCGCTGGACACCGACTGCAGCGTCGTGGAGTACACGATCTTCTCCGCCGCCCGCCAGTCGCTGGCGTACTGAAGTTTGTGCGGCGGCTGGCCGGGCTTGGTGTGCGCGGTCTCCCAGTAGACCATCGTCTCGTAGATCCGGCGGCCGTAGAGATATGTGCCGACGGGGCGGAAGAGGTCGTTGACGAAGGTGTGCACCTCCGGATCCTCGGCTCCGGTGCCGAGGCTGCCCTCAGCCGCCTCGACGTAGCCGTCGAGCGAGGTGACCATCGAGTAGATGAGCTTCGCCATGCGTCTCCTTCGGGCGCCGGCACCCCGCGCGCCGACACCTCTTCGGCTACCGCCACCGTCCGAGGGACAGGGACGTTTCAGCCGGCGGAGCGTCCACGTCCGGAGCGCTCAGGCAGCCGCCCAGGACGCCGGAGCTTCGCCGGCCTCCCCGAGGGCGTCGACCGGTCCGACCGACGCCGTCGACGTCGCTACACGCGCTGGGCGAGGCGCTGGGCCTGCCCGGCGTGCATGTCGCTCACCCACTCCCAGCCGGGCTTGGCCGATGGACCGACCCGCGGGTCGTCGGCGACATCGCCCTCGGGTAGAGCGAGCACGTACGCCCGGTCGCGCTCGATCCGCGCGCGGACCTGATCGGCCTCGGCGATCGACCCGTGGCCCGGAACAACGACATCGACGTCGTCCGCCACCTCCTCGAGCAGCCGCAGCGCGGTCAGGTAGTCGTCGACCGGCTCCGCGGCGCCGTTCAGGTCGAGCATCGGAATCAGGACATCGGAGAGCACATCGCCGGCCACCAGCACCCGACTCTCCTTGATCAGCAGCGACGCGTGGCCGGGCGCATGCGCCCGATGCTCGATGATCCGGACCTCGGGACCGTCCCAGGGAATCCGGCTCGTCCCAGCCGGGAGGCCGGTGATGTGGCCGAGGAGATCCAGCGGCACCTTGCCGACGACCTCCGGCGGGAGCATTCCCTCGACGCGTTGCCTCGCGCCCGCGTCCGACAACTTGGCCTCGACGGTGGCCGCGCAGCCCGCGGTGCCGTAACGAGGTGCCGCGCCGAGGCTCTCATGCCACAGCAGATGATCCCAGTGCGGGTGCGTCGAGAAACCCGCCACGACGCTCTGACCCAGCTCGGACAGGTCGTTGGCAAGGCAGGCCATCTCGTCACCCGTCACACCGGGGTCGATGAGCAACACGCCGGACCGGCCTTGCACGACGACGGCGTTGCACTCGAGGAACTCGCTCTCGTGGATCAGCACACCCTCCGCGACCTGCCTCAGCACGGGGCCCCCCTTCGTTTGTGATTCTGCTATCGCTCGTCGGGACGCTAGTACCGGCGGTGGTAGTTTGCAAGCACTATGGGCGACACGCACGAGCCGCGGTCGGAGTGTCCGATCAACGCCGCCGTCGAGGTGTTCGGCGATCGCTGGAGCCTGCTCGTCCTCCGCGACATCGTCTTCGGCGACCGCCGCTACTTTCGGGAGCTGCAGGCCAACTCGGTCGAGGGCATCGCCTCGAACATCCTCGCCGACCGGCTGAAGCGACTCGTCGAGTCGGGACTGCTCACCCGGGAGGACACTCGACCGGGCCAGCGGGCGCGCTACAGCCTGACCGAATCCGCCATCCAACTCGTACCCGTGTTCGCGCGGCTCGGCAGCTGGGGGCTCCGGCACCGGCCCACGAACTCCGCGCTGCGGGTCCCCGCCGAACTGCTCGAACAGGGCGGCCCGGGCCTCTGGCAGGAGTTCATGGCCGAACTCCGCCACTCGCACCTCGGTGCCGGCGCCCCACCGCGATCGCCGAGCGTCCACGAGCGCCTGAACGCGGCACACCTGGCCGCCGCCCGCGCCGGGTAGCCACCGGGCGTCGGCGGCGGCCAGGCGGCCGCACCGCATCCGCTACGGCTTCCGCCAGGCCTGATCCGGCCGGTCGGCGATCGTCAGGATCAGGTCGATGAAGTCCGAGCCCCAGCGGTCGATCGTGCTCGCGTCGACCGCGCCGGGCTCGTACTCGACGCAACACCGCAGTTCGCCGGGAGGCGCCACGAGGAAGGTCCAGACGAACCCGCCACGGAGGAAGGACGTCGTCCGTTCCTCCGGCATGACCACCGGTTCGACGCTGGCTGCGAACCCGGTGTCGTCCTGCGCCACCGGTGAGTTGATGTAGTTGAGGATGGGCATGAGGGCCCGCGGATCCGCGGCACCGTTCATCAGGCCGGGCGTCATCTCGACGATCATCGGGAACGGAAACGGGTGCCGCCGGGCCTCGGCGCCGGCCTTACGCGCGAGCAGCATGAGGTCCAGGAAGGTCTCGCAGCCGCCGAACTCCAGACGAAGGGGAACCGGGTTGACGAAGAATCCGATGGTGTCGTAGAAATCCGGGCTCGGCCGGCCGCTGCTCGACGTGAACAGGGTGATGTCGGACCGGCCGGTGACTCTCTCCGCGAGCACCATGTACGCCGCCAGGAAAACGTGCCAGACGCTGCAACGATTCTGGGCGGCACTCACCGAGACCTTCGCGAACCTGCCCGGATCGATCGTGAAGTTTCCGATCGCCATCTGCGGCTGCAGCGTGTCGGGACCGTGCGGCCGGTCGGCCGGCATGGTCAGCATCTCGGCTCCCGCCAGACTGTCCGACCAGAAGCGGCGCGCGGCCGCCGCCTTCCCGCTCTGCAGGAACTCCTGTTCCTGAAGGGCGAACTCCCGGTACGGGACCGGCGCCGGAAGCGTGTGCGGCACTCCCGTCACCCGGGCCGTGTAGCAGGCCGCGATCTCGCGCCGGAGTACGTCGGTCGACCAGCCGTCGCAGAAGAGGTGGTGGGTCTGGAGGGTGAGCACCGCGTCGCGGTCGTCGAACCGGTGCAGGGAGGCCCGCAGCGACGGCTTGACCGAGAACGACATCGTCTGTTCGCTCAGTTCGGTGAGCAGATCGACCGCGACGTCGTCACGCGAGCGGCCGGGTCCCACGGCGATGTCGCGGACGGTGAGCGGGACCGGCAGCGGCGGCAGCACCTCCTGGAACCCGAGGTTGCCGTCCGTCTCGTCGTAATGAACCCGCGTGCGCAGGGACTCCTGCCGTTCCACGACCTCGTCGAGGGCGGCTCTGAGGGCATCGACGCGCAGTTCTCCCTTGATACGGAGAGCCAGGGCGATGACATGCTGCGGTGCGCGTGCCAGACCGCCCGGGTCCCGCTGTCGGGAACTCAGCGGATAGCGGGTGGCGGGTTCCACGAGGATCTCCGATTGGTCCATGGCAACCCCCATGAGTCATAGATCGACGCATTTCTCTGCGGCACTCCTCCGGCCACGCTAGTCAGGACGCCGGCGCCGGGCACCTTCGTAGTTGCCCGCCGCTGTCCGCCGTGCGAGCACGGCCGGAGATGCTCCGCGCGCCCGGCCTGCCGGATCGTGGGCCCTGTCCACCGCGGCCGCTCCCTACGCCCTCCGGGCGGCCCCGCGCCCCACAGCCAGTCACCTCCGCGTGACGGCGCCGAGGCCACACACCGCCGTCGACGTCCTCGCCCGGGAGACGGCGCCGACGGCTACCGCCGTCGGCGCCGTCGCACTGGTCGGCGCGTCGGAGCCGGCCCGCGGATCGTCCCGCGAGGGCGGTACGGCCGAACCCCGGTGCCCTGTCCCGACAGAAACGGGTACCGGCGATATCCGTCGCCGCACTTTCGCGGGTGCTGTCGGCCCACTGCCTGGCAACGATCAGGAGACCGCTGAACCCACCAGGAAGGGGCCCGACCATGAGCGAAGCGCACGGCACGCCCGAGGAAGGCGCCGCGACGCCCCCAGTCGCGGACGAAGGCGATCGATCCGGTCTGCCGCCCCGGCGAGCCCACGACCAGGACGCGGGCCCGGGGGCGGGCCGCGCCGTCCTCGTCACGGGGGCGGCGAGCGGCATGGGTTGGGCCATCGCGAAGCGATTCGCGGCGGCGGGTGACCGGGTGGCTCTCCTCGACAAGGCGGCCGGCGTCGCCGACGAACTCCTGGGCGAGCTGGACGGCACCGGGCATGTCGCCGTTCAGGCCGACCTCATGGACAGCGCCGCTGTGCGGATTGCTGTCGACTCCGCCGCCGAACGACTGGGCGGCCTCGACGTCCTGGTCAACAACGCCGGCGTCTTCACCCTGCACCCCATCACCGAGGTGAGCTACGAGGTCTGGCAGCAGCACTGGCAGTCCACCCTGGGGCCCAACCTGATCGGCGCGGCCAACGTGACCTGGTGCGCGGTCCAGCACCTGAAGAAGCACGGCGGGCGGATCGTCAACGTCTCGTCGCGGGGCGCATTCCGCGGCGAACCCGAGGCGCCGGCCTACGGGGCCAGCAAGGCCGGCCTGAACTCCTTCGGCCAGTCACTCGCGCTCGCCCTCGCGCCGTACCGGATCTCGGTCGCGACCGTGGCGCCCGGATTCGTGCGGACCCCCATGGCCAAGGAGTACCTCGAGGCCCCCGGCGGCGACGCGATCAGGGCCCAGAGCCCGTTCGGCCGGGTCGGCGAGCCGGACGAGATCGCCGCGGCCGTGTTCTATCTGGCCTCGGAGAAGGCCGAGTGGGCCAGCGGTGCCGTACTCGACCTGAACGGCGCCTCCTACCTGCGGACCTGAGCAGCGGTGGCGGTCCGGTCCGGGCGGCCGATGTCGCCCGGACCGGCTCGAACATCAGAACGTCCGCTGGTACGCGCGCGCGACGTCCAACCGTGTCTGTGCCATCTCGACCGCGGCGTCGGCGGGCAACAGACCGGGGCGGGCCGCGACCCGATCCAGGAGTTCGAGCGTGTTGGCCGTGATCCGATCCGCGATCTCGGTGAACGCCTCCGCCCGGGTACGGCCCCGGTGCTCGGCGGCCGCGCAGATCACGCCCCCCGCGTTGACGATCACGTCGGGCACGCTGAGCACACCGCGCCGGGCGAGGACAGCCTCCGCCTCCGGGGTGACCGGCAGGTTCGCGCCCTGCAGGATCGTCCGCGCCCGCACGTCATCGACGTTGCCCATGTGCACGGCGTCGCCCTGGGCGGCGGGGATCAGGATGTCGCACTCGACGGTGAGCAACTGGTCGCGCTCCATGCGTTTCACGTCGTGGTACTCCGCGATCGGGCCGGTGCGCTGGAAGGCCGCGAGCGCATCGACGTCCAGGCCGTCCTGGTCGTACACGGCGCCGGTGATGTCGGACACCGCGACGACGCGAGCGCCGAGGCGGGCCAGTTCGAGGGCGGCGACCCGCCCGACGGCACCGAAGCCCTGGACGGCCACCCGGGCGCCCGCCAGCTCGAGCCGGTTCGCGGCGTGCAGCGCCTCCGCGCACTTCGCCACGCCGTAGCCGGTGGCGCCGACCTCGTTGAGCGGGATGCCGCCCAGCGCGCCGGGCAGCCCGACCGCGCGACCGATCTCGTCGCGGATCCACGCCATCGCCGTCTCGTCGGTCCCCACGTCGGGCCCGGGGATGTAGTCGACGACGTGACGGATCGCGCGCGCGAAGGAGCGGAGCACGGACTGCCGCGCCGCGGGGTCGAGCGGCCCGTTGATCCGGATGCCGGACTTTCCACCGCCGTGTGGCAGACCGGCCACCGCGTTCTTGATCGTCATGGCGCGGGCGAGCCGGGCCACCTCGCCCACGGTGACCGTCGGGGTCATGCGCACCCCGCCGATGGCCGGGCCGAGCACAAGATTGTCGAGCACGACGATGCCCGTGGCGCCGGCCGTCAACTCGAAGAAGTGCACGGCCGCGGGCCCGAGATCGTCGGTCGGCCACGCTGCGGTCTCCTGCATCATGGCCTCACCGTCGTCCCGGTGGAAACCGTCGCGCCCGCGCCCGGTGGCGAATACCAGAATGACTCGCGCATGGATGTGACCTCCCGAATAGATGGGCATCCGTCATGTCGAGTCTCACCGCGCCGTTGCGGCGTGCTCAACGGTGAAATTGCCGTCCGGTCACGCACGTGACCGGCGATCGGAGTGCCGGTCCTGACGGCGGCGGCGCGGCCGTCTCCGCACGTCGGACGGGCTACTGCCGCCAGAGCCGGCCACCGGCATTCGCAGTGGCCGGGTGAGGCGAAGACGGGCCGGGGGTGTCAGCGAGGCCGGCCCGCCGGGGGCATCCCGAGGACCGACGCGCGGCCCACCGGGGACTTCGCGGCGTCGATTCCGGCCGCCGGCGCGGCGGTCGCCGGGTCGGGGACCGGCTGCGGGAGCGGCGCGCAGGTCGCATCCGGGCCGCTGCCCCGCTGGCGTGCGGGCAACGCGCCGGTCGCCAGGTAGGTGGCGACCACGCCGTTCACGCACTCGTTGCCGACGAAGAAGCCGCTGGCGTGGCTGGTGCCACCCGGTACGGCGAGCAGGCTGGAGTGCGGGAACCGCCTGCGCACCTCGAGGCTCCCCCCGAACGGCGTCGCCGCGTCCAGCGTCTCGTTGACGAGCAGGACGCTCGCCACGCGCCGCCCGTCGACGTCCACCGCCCTGCCCGCCGGTACGGGCCAGGACAGGCAGGGCGCGTTGTACCACCCGTTGAGCCAGGTGACGAACCGCGCCGTCCGGAAGGTGGACCTCAGGTCGCGCTGCCACGTGGCCCAGCTCCGGGGCCATCGCGCGTCGGTGCACGACACCGCGTTGTAGGCGGCGTAGGCGTTGTCGTCACCCGGCCCGTCGACGGCCTGGTACCAGCCGATCAGCGTGTCGGCGTCCGGGTCGTGCACCCAACCGGCGAACACGTCGGCGAGCTGGGTCCAGAAGAACTGGTTGTATCCGGCGTGCACGAAGATGTCACTCCACTCGGCGCCGCCGACGACGCCGCCGGCCGGCCGCCGGTCGAGTTCGTGGAGCTTCCGGTAGTAGAGCTTCTCGACCGCGGCCGCGGTGCTGCCGAGGTGGTAGACGCTGTCGTACCGGGCGAGCCAACCGAACCAGATCGTGATGTTGCGCTCGAGGGCGACGGACTGGTCCAGGTTGTTCCGGTACCAGACGGTGCGGGGGTCCACGGTGCTGTCCAGCACCATCCGTCGCACGCGCGTCGGGTAGACGGTGGCGTAGACCTGGCCGAGGTAGGTGCCGTAGGAGTATCCGAGGTAGTTGATCTGCCGTGCGCCCAGTGCGATCCGCAGGCTCTCCAGGTCGCGCGCGGAGTCCAGCGTCGTCATGTGTCGCAGCAGCGGCCCGTTCTTCGCGGCGCAGGCGCTGGCATATTCACGCGTGCGCGAGAGCCAGGCGCGCTCCACGGCCGGCGTACCGGGCACGTACGGCGGCCTCGGTGCCGCGAAGTAGTCCGGCTGACACGAGATCGCCGGCACGCTGGAGCCCACGCCGCGCGGGTCGAGGCCGATCCAGTCGTAGGCGTCGCCGACGCCGTTCGGGACCGCCTGGCCCAGTGCCGCCAGGCCCAGCCCGGCCCCGCCGGGACCGCCGGGGTTGGTCAGCATCACGCCCTGGTACTGCGAATCCGGCGTGGTGTGCAGGATCCTCGACACCGCGAGCCGGATGGTGGCGCCGCGCGGACGGGCGTAGTCGAGCGGAACGGTGAGGAATCCGCACTGCGCGCCGAGGGCGGCCAGATTCGGGTCCGCGCAGCCACCCCATGCGATCCGGGTCGTGGCGGCCGCCGTCGCGGACGCTCCGGCGACGGTCATCAGAACACCGACCACGGCGGCGGCAACCAGTTGCCTCGTCCGGCGGCGGATCATCGTGCTCTTCACGCGCCCTCCCTGGGTGTGAGTGCGGCAGCGTCAGCATTTGTGATGCTTGTCGACATCGCGCACCGGGGGCAACGTTCCATTGTGCGCAGTGCGCGCCCGACGGTCCTCGGAATCCGGTGCCGGCCGTTACCGGCCGGCTGATGACGCACGCGTGGAGAAGTTTCGTCGTCCCGCTCACGGCATGCTGAGCGAGAGCGTGCGCCACAATCGCGCCGGCCGCAACGACGGGGCCGGCCATGGTTCGGGGCAATTCTGAGGGGAATCGGGCTATGAATAAGGGCAGCCGGTTGAACGTTGCCATCCTCGGAGCGGGGCTCATTGGGCTCGATCTCTTGACAAAGATCAAGCGTTCCAGATTCCTGGACTGCCAATTGGTGGTGGCGCGCGACAGTCAGAATCGCGGATTGCGCACCGCGGCGGAACTGGGCTACCGGACGGCCAGCGGCGGGGTCAGGTCACTGGCGTCCGCCCCGGTGAGTTTCGATGTCGTGTTCGACGCCAGCAATGCGGCCTCGCACGCCGAGCACTGGGAGTACCTGGAGGGCCTCGGTGCGTTGGTCGTCGATCTGACACCGAGCAGGATCGGCCACATGATCGCGCCCACGGTGAACGGGGCGGACGCCCTGGTGCACCGCAACGTCAGTTTGATCAGCTGCGGCGGCCAGACGGCGATTCCGATCCTGCACGCGCTCACCCAGCGGTACTCGCCCGATTACATCGAGGTGGTGACGACCGCGGCCAGCCAGAGTGTGGGCCGGGCCAGCCGGTTGAACCTCGACGAGTACGTCGGGACGACGCAGGCCGCCATCCGTGCGTTCACCGGGGTGCCCGACGTCAAGGTCCTGCTGAACCTCAGCCCCGCCGAGCCGCCTCCCACCTTCCGTGTGGCGATCTCGATGACCGGCGACGACTTCGATCTGGACGTGATCCGCAAGCACGTGACCGCGGCGGCGGAGGAGGTCCGGACCTTCGCCGCGGGCTTCGACATCGCCGCGTGCAGCGTCGTCGACGGCAGAGCGTTCATCGCGATCGAGGTGAGCGCCTCGGGAGATCTGATCCCGCGCCACGCGGGGAACCTCGACATCATCAACTCCGCCGCCATCTACGTCGCCGAGCAGTACGCAGCGGGCCGTCCGGTCGACCAGAAGAGGACAGTGAGCTGAACATGGACCAGGCTACGCAGGAGGACGCCGTGACGATCCGGCCGGTGACCATCCACGACCCGACACTGCGCGACGGCCAGCACGCGATTCGTCACCAACTCGGTCGCGATCAGCTCCGGCGGTACGCCGCCGCGGCGGATGCGGCCCGCGTCCCGGTCGTGGAGGTGGGTCACGGCAACGGCCTCGGTGCGTCGTCGCTGCAGGTGGGCCGGGCCGCGCTGACCGACGCCGAGATGCTCACGGTGGTTCGGGAGCAGCTCTCGCACAGCAAGATGGCCGTGTTCATGCTGCCCGGTTGGGCCACCACACACGATCTCAAGGAAGCGGTGAACCACGGCGTCGACGTGGTGCGGGTCGGTGCCCACTGCACCGAGGGCAACACCATGGAGCGATACCTCGGTTTCCTGCGGGACGCCGGAGTGGAGGCGCAGAGCGTGCTGGTGATGAGCCACATGGCCGCACCCGGACGGCTCGCCGAGGAGTGCCGCCGGCTCGTGGACTACGGCGCGTCAGCCGTAGGGATCATGGACTCCGCCGGGTACTACCTGCCCGAGGACGTCAGCGAGCGGATCACCGCCATAGCCGGGGCCGTTGACGTGCCCATCATCTTCCACGGGCACAACAACCTCGGGATGGCCGTGGCCAACTCCGTGGCCGCGGCGCGCGCCGGGGCCACGATCATCGACGCGTGCGCCAGAGGATTCGGGGCGGGCGCCGGCAACACCCAGCTCGAGGTGGTGGTACCGGTCCTCGAACGGAGCGGCTTCTCCACGGGCGTCGACCTGTACGGCCTTCTCGACGCGGCGGACCTGGCCGAGCGGGAACTCATGCCCAAGCCGCCGACCATCGACTCGGTGGGCATCGTGAGCGGGCTCGCGGGCGTGTTCTCCGGCTTCAAGAACCCGGTGCTCGACGCGGCGGGGCGCGAGAACCTGGACCCGCGTGACATCTTCTTCGAGCTGGGCAGACGCCAGGCGGTGGCCGGCCAGGAAGACCTGATCGTCGACGTCGCCGCGGCCCTGAGCAGAAGCAGGGCCGGTGTCCCGGACTCGACGCACTAGAACCGCCGCGCCGGGCGCCGTCTGACGTGCCTTCCCTCGACCCCTGGGAGTTGCCGTGCGCATCCTGGTCCTGAACTGTCCGAGCAAGACCCACCTGTACGCGCTGACGCCGCTCGCCTGGGCCCTGCGCACGGCCGGGCACGAGGTCCGGATGGCCACCCAGCCGGACCCGGTCGGGCTGACCGCCCAGGATGTCGCGCACTGCGGCCTGACCGCGGTGCCCCTCGGCGAACCGATCGACCTGACCGCGATGGTGTCCGAGAAGGCCGCCGAGGGGGAACCCGCCGTTCCGCACGCGGAAGCCGGGCCATACGAGAACGGGCGCAAGTCGGTGCAGGCCGACTACGCCGCAGACGACCCGCTGGGCGAACTCACCGCCCTGGCCGACTGGCACTTCACCACCTTCAACCCGGACACCGTGATCGACGCCGCAGTGCGCGTCGCCCGGGCCTGGAAGCCGGACCTGGTGCTCTGGGACGGCATGACGATGGCCTACGCGGGCCCGGTCGCCGCCCGGGCCTGCGGCGCCGCGCACGCCCGCCTGGTGATCTGCACCGACGCGCTGATGCAGCTGCGGAACGCGGCGCGGGCTGTGGACCCGACGCGCGACCCCATGCGGGCCGCCCTGGAGCCGATCCTCGCCCGGTACGGCCTGGACTTCACCGAGGACCTGGTGACCGGCCAGTGGTCGGTGAACGCGATGGCGCCCTGGACCTGGCAGCCGGAGGGCATCGACTACCAGGCGGTGCGGGCGGTGCCGTTCAACGGCCCGTCGATCGTTCCGGAATGGCTGTACGCCGAGCCGGAGCGCCCGCGTGTCTGCCTTACGCTCGGCCTGTCGTTCCGCGAGCTGAACGCGGGCGCTTCGACGAGCGACATGCTGGACGCGGTCGCCGACCTGGACGCGGAGGTCGTCGTGACGCTCAGCAAGGAGCAGCACGACGCCCGGGTGACCCTGCCGGGCAACGTTCGTTCAGTTCCCTTCGTGCCGCTGACCGCGTTGCTGCCGACCTGCTCGGCGATCGTGCACCACGGCGGGTACGGCACGGTCATCTCGGCCACCCATTACGGCGTGCCGCAGCTGATCGTGCCGGGCAAGTTCGGCGGGGACAAGTTCTGGGGCCCACTGGCTGTCGTCACTGCCCTGGAGGAGCAGGGCGCCGGCGTCTACGCCAGCGATCCCGGCCGGCTCAGCGCCGACGTCCTGCACGGCCACCTGCGGCGGGTGCTCGGCGATCCGTCGTACGCCCGCAACGCCGAGCGCCTGCGCGCCGAGGCCGCGGCCGTCCCGTCGCCCAACGACGTGGTGCCGGAGATGGAGAAGCTGACGGCTCTCCACCGTGCCGGTTAGCGGCCTGAGACTGTCCGTCCACTTTCGGAGGCCGGCCGGCGGGGATGCACCCCGCCGGCCGTTCTGACGTTTCGGGGCCGGCCGGTCGCGAGGTGGGGTGACCGGCAACGGGGTCAATCGGGCAGCGGTCACGCCGGCGATCGCCCTTCCGACGCACTGGTCAGCGCGAGCCCGCAGCCGGCCAGCTCTCGATCTGGTCGAGCACCAGCCGGGCCAGTTCCGGTGTCACGTCATCGGGCCGGTCCCTGGTGGGCGGCGGGGTGATCCGGTACCGGCCCGGACCGGTACCGGGGAGCACGAAGTGGGGGTCGTCGGTCAGCACCGTGACCTCGACCGCCTCGGCGGGCGGCTCGGCGGGCCGGTCGTTGCGGCAGGCCAGCAGAAAGGCGAGCCAGGTCCGGTACGACACCAGCAGCTCGGAGAAGGCCAGCGGGGCGCTGTCGAGGCCGTGCCGCTTCGCCAGCTCCGTCATCTCCGCCCGCATGAGCTGTTCCATCTCCGCGACACAGGACCAGGGATCGCCGTCCAGGTCGGGACACGGTTGACCGCCGGCCCCCAGCTTCGCCTGGAACTCGGAGAACCCCTCAACGACGTGCTCCGTACCCGGCCAGGTCGGCTGCACCAGGATGGCGGTGACCTCCCGGACGGCGCTCAGGTGGCCGGCGATCCGCAGGGACAGGGCCGCGGCGCTGCAGTGGCTCACCACGAACAGCCGCTGGTCGCCCGCCGCGGAGGATTCGGCGCGGAAGAGGGCGGCTGCCTCGTCCGCCAGTTCCGCCAGGGAGGCGTAGAGCCGGCCCCCGGACAGCGCGCCCCGCGGATCCACCTGGTAGATCCGCTGATCGGTGGCCATTTTACCGAGCAACTGGCTGAGCCGGGGCGTCCCGTTGAGCGCCTGAAAGTCGGTGACCAGCACCTCCGCCCCGTCGCCGGAGCTGAGCTGACTGCAGAGTTGGCCGGTGCCGGCGACGGGGCGCATCGGTGTTTCCTTTCGTCAGGCGCTGTCGAAACGGCCGATCGCGCGTCAGGACGGTTCGCCGTCCAGGGCCGCGACGGCGCGCTCCACCGCGATCCGCGTGTGATACAGGTCGTCGGGTTCCTGCGGCAGGTCGAAGACGAAGGTGCGGGCACCGCCCTTCAGGTACGTCGCCACCGCCTGCGCCACCTCGTCATAGCTCCCGACGAGGTACGGGCAGAACGTGTGGTGGTACCGGAAGGGAACGAGCCAGTACGCCCCGCCCTCCCCCTCGTCGGCGATCGGCACGGAGGCGAGCTGCGGCTGCCAGGACGACACTGCGGCCGAGAGGAGCAGTTTCATCCGCTCCGCGCCGTCCGGATCGGCCGGGAACCGCTTGTGCGCGATCCGCCACGCCTCGGACGAGTCGTCACGGGCGATGATGCCGATGCTGATGCCTGCGCCGAACCTGTTCTTGCGGGTGTCCGGACTGGCGAACTCGGCGGGCAGCAACGGGAAGGAGAGCTGGCTGAGGCCGAGTGACTCGCCCGCCTGCAGGCTGGCCGCCGACGAGCCGGACACGTACGCCGTGGGTAGCAGATCTGCGGGCACCGGGGTCGTGAGCCGCGCCCGCCGGAAGTTGTAGTACCGCCCCTCGTGACTGGTCAGGCCGCCGTCGAGCAGCGCTCTGACGATCGTCACGTACTCGACGAGCCGGTCGTACCGGGCGTCGTGCGGCAGCGCGTCACCCTGGACCCGGAGGTCACGGCTGAAGCCGCCGCTGACGTAGTTGAGGTCGACCTGCCGTCCGTACAGGTGGGCCAGCGACGAGATCGCCCGGGCCAGCGCGAACGGGCTCTTGTCCAGCGGCTGTACCGCGATGAGCGGCACGAAGCCGGCCGTGTTCGCGATGGCGGCCTGTGCCGACATCCAGGCGTCGATCGAGGTGTTGTCGCTGTACAGCAGGGCCCCGCGGTAGCCGGCCTCATCGGCCCACCGAGCGGTCTCCAGCAGCTTGCGCAGGTGGGAGTCCTGGCCGTAGCCGATGCTCGACCGACATGTCGAGTAGATGGTCACACCCCTGGCCGCCAGATCCATCGTTCCTCCTCCGGGAGGTCGTCTCGTGTCGATCAGGACTGTCCGGTCGTCTGCGGTGGCGCCTGACCGGCGACCGCACCGACGGACGGGTCGGCGAGGAAGCTCTGCAGGCTGATCCTGATACCGAGCTGGCTCTCCAACCGGGCGACGAGCACGGCGCCGAGCAGCGAATGCCCGCCCAGGTCGAAGAAGTTGTCGTCGACGCCCACCCGGTCCACCCCGAGCACCTCGGCGAACAACTCGCACAGGGCCTGCTCGGCCGGGGTGGACGGTCCCCGGGCCGGGCCCGCGGCGTAGTCCGGGGCGGGCAGTGCCCGCCGGTCCAGCTTCCCGTTCACCGACCTGGGCAGCTCGTCGATGGCCACCACGGCGGACGGCACCATGTGTCCGGGCAGGGCCCGGCCCACCGCGGCCCGGACAGCGGCCGGGTCCACCTCGTGCGCCCGGCCGGCCTCGGGCACCACGTACCCGACCAGGCGGCGGTCGCCCGGGCGGTCCTCCCGCAGCGCCACCACGGCCCGGGCCACACCGGGCTGCCCGGCCAGCACGGCCTCGATCTCGCCCAGCTCGATCCGGAAGCCCCGAAGCTTGACCTGCTCGTCGACCCGGCCCAGGAACTCCAGCTGGCCGTCGTTGCGCCAGCGCACCAGGTCACCGGTCCGGTACATCCGCTCACCGGATGCGAACGGGCAGGCCACGAACCGCTCCGCGGTCAGCCCGGGCCGGTTCAGGTAGCCCCGCGCGAGGCACGGCCCGGCCAGGTACAGCTCCCCGGGCACCCCCGGCGGCACCACACCCAGCCGCTCGTCGAGCACGTACGCCCGCACGTTCCACATCGGCACCCCGATCGGCGGTGTCTCCCCGCCGCCGGACAGCCGCCGGCTCATCGTCGTACCCACGGTCGCCTCGGTCGGGCCGTACCCGTTGTAGATCCGCCGGTCCGCCGACCACGCGGCGATCAGCTCGGCGGAGCTGGCCTCGCCCCCGACGATGAGGCACTCCAGGTCCGGCACCTTGGCGGGCGTCGCACCGGCGAGCGTGCTGGGCGCCACCATCGCGTGGGTGATGCCGAGCTCGTGGAACGCCTCGGCCAACGGCTCCCCGGCCAGCGGCCACTGCTCGGGAAGCACCAACGCCGCTCCGGCGGTCAACGACAACAGCAGCTCCACGAGTGACATGTCGAAGCTCAGCGAGAGCAGCTGCGCCACCCGTGACCCCGGCCTGGTCTCGAAGGTGTGCACCAGGAACGCCGCCAGGCTGGGCAGGCCCCGGTGGCTGACGACGACGCCCTTGGGCCGCCCGGTGGACCCGGACGTGTAGATCACGTACGCCGGATGACCGGGCAGCAGTGGCGCGATCCGCTCCCCGTCGGCGACCTCGCCGTCGGGCTGGCTCGCCACCGCGGCGGCCACCGCCGGGTCGTCGAGGACGACCCGCACGCCCGCGGCGGGCAGGTCGGCGTCGAGCTGCCGGGTCGTGAGCATCCCGATCGGCGTCGCGTCGGCGAGCATGAACGCGATCCGGTCCGCCGGATACCCCGGATCGACCGGCAGATACGCCGCACCGGCCTTCACCACACCCAGCACCGCCGCCACCATCTCCAACGACCGCGGCAACGCCACCGCCACCACCCGCTCCGGCCCCGCACCCAACCCCACCAGATACCGCGCCAACCGGTTCGACCGCGCATCCAACTCCGCGTACGACCACGACACACCACCGAACTCCACCGCCACCGCGTCCGGCGTCCGCGCCGCCTGCGCCGCGAACAACTCCGGCAACACCACACCAGGCACGTCCCGGGCGGTGTCGTTCCACCGCGAGAGGACCAGCTCGCGTTCCGCCGCCGACAGCAGCTCCACGCCGCTGATCCGCTGACCCGGGTCGGCGGCGACGTGGCCCAGCAGCCGGACCAGCCGCTCCGCCAGGGCCTGCGCGGTGCTCGCGTCGAACAGGTCCGCCGCGTACTCCAGCGTGACGCCGATCCCGCCGGGGGCGCCGTCCGGCTCATGTCGCGACCGGTACGTCAGCGACAGGTCGAACTTGGCCGACTGCTCGGGCAGCGGCAGGTTCGTGGACTCCAGGCCGTGGACCTGCCAGTCCCGGCTGGTGTCGTCGTCGGAGGCCAGCGTCACCTGGAACAGGGGGTGATGAGTGGTCGACCGGACCGGGTTCAGCACCTCCACCAGCCGCTCGAAGGGGACGTCCTGGTGCGCGTAGGCCGCCAGGTCCTGCTCCCTGACGCGGCGGAGCAGCTCCCCGAAACTCGGGTCACCCGACAGGTCGGTCCGCAACACCAGCGTGTTGACGAAGAACCCGACCAGGTTGTGCAGTCTCTCGTCTCCACCTCGACCGGCCACCGGCACGCCGATCGGGATGTCGGCGCCGGCGCCGGAACGGGACAGCACAACCGCGAGCGCGGCCTGGAGCACCATGAACAGCGTCACCTGGTGCCGGCGCGCCAGCTCCGCCAGCCCGCGGTGCACGGCCGCGTCCACGTCCACCGCGACCTGCCCGCCCCGATAGGAGCGGTGGGCCGGGTGGGGCCGGTCGAACGGCAGCTCAAGTCGCTCGGGCAGCCCGGCCAGCGCCGACTGCCAGTACTCCACCTGCCGAGCCAGCACGCCGCCGCCGTGCTGGTCGCCGCCCAGGAGGCCGCGCTGCCACAGCGTGTAGTCCGCGTACTGGACCGGCAGGTCGGTCCACTCCGGCGCGTGGCCGGCCAGCCGCGCCTCGTACGCCTGCCCCAGGTCCCCCAGCAACACGCCCAGCGACCAGCCGTCACTGGCGATGTGGTGCGTGAGCAACACCAGCACGCACTCCTCCGGTCCCAGCACGAACAGCCACGCGCGCACCGGCAGCTCACCGGCCAGGTCGAAGACGTACTGCGCCGCCCGCTCGGTGAGCGCCGGCAGCTCGCTCTCCTGGGCCGGCACCACCGTGACCTCCGGCGCCGCCAGCGCGGCCGGGACCACCCGCTGGTACGGCTGCCCGTCCACGGTCGGGAACACGGTCCGCAGCGTCTCGTGCCGCCGGACCACGTCGCCCAGGGCGGCGGTCAGCGCGGCGGTGTCGACCCGCCCCCGCAGCCGCCACGCGAACGGCACGTTGTAGGTGGTGCTCGGCCCCTCCACCTGCGCGAGGAACCACAACCGCTGCTGGGCGAACGACAGCGGCAGGCGCGCCGGCCGGTCCGCCGGCTCCAGCGGTGGCCGGGCCGCCCCGACGCTGTCCAGCGACCGCGCCAGCGACTCCACGGTGGGATGGTCGAACACCGCCCGGATCTCCAGCTCCACCCCGAGCACCGACCGCACCCGGCTGATCAGCCGGGCCACCAGGAGCGAGTGTCCACCCAGGTCGAAGAAGTTGTCGTCCACGCCGACCCGGTCCACGCCGAGGACCTGGGCGAACAGATCGCACAGGATCTCCTCGGCGGGCGTGGACGGCGCCCGGCCGCCGCCGCCGACGAACGTCGGGGCCGGCAGCGCCCGCCGGTCCAGCTTCCCGTTCACCGTCAACGGCAGGGTGTCCAGGACCACCACGGCGGCGGGCACCATGTAGACAGGCAGCGTCTCCGCCACTGCTGCCCGGATCCCGGCCGGGTCCAGCTCGCTTCCGGCAGCCGGCACGACGTAGCCCACCAGGCGTTGGTCGCCGGGGCGGTCCTCCCGCATGATCACCACAGCTCGGGCCACCCCGGGCTGCCCGGCCAGCGCGGCCTCGATCTCGCCCGGCTCGACCCGGAACCCGCGGACCTGGACCTGCTCGTCGACGCGGCCCAGGTATTCCAGCTCGCCGTCATCGCGCCAGCGCACCAGGTCGCCGGTCCGGTACATCCGTTCCCCGGACGCGAACGGGCAGGCCACGAATCGTCCGGCGGTGAGACCGGGCTGGCCGAGGTAACCCCGCGCCAGGCTCGGCCCGGCCAGGTACAGCTCCCCCGCCCCACCGGGCGGCACCGGCCGCAGCCGATCGTCCAGCACGTACGCCCGCGCATTCCAGATCGGTCTCCCGATCGGCGGGGCGTCCCCTCCCGACAGCGGCCCACTCATCGTCGTTGCCACCGTCGCCTCGGTCGGGCCGTAGGCGTTGAACATCCGCCGGCCCTTCGACCACTCGGCGGCGATCTCGCCCGGGCACGCCTCGCCGCCGACCATCAGACACTCCAGGCCGGGCATCTGGTCCGTGGTCGCCCCGGCCAGGGAAGCCGGCCCGACCAGGGCATGAGTGGCCCGCAGCTCGCGCAGCGTGTCCGCGAGCGCCTCCCCGGCCAGTTGCCCCTGCTCGGGAAGGACCAGGGCCGCTCCGGCGGGCAGCGACATCATCAGTTCCATGACCGCCGCGTCGAAACTCAGCGAGGCCACCTGTCCCACCCGTGACTCGGGCCCGATCTCGAAGGTCCGGATGAGGAAGCCGGACAGGCTCGCCAGGCCGCGGTGGCTGACCACCACGCCCTTGGGCCGCCCGGTGGACCCGGACGTGTAGATCACGTACGCCGGGTGGGCGGTACGCAGCGGCGCGAGCCGGTCCGCGTCCCGCACACCGCTGCCGTCCTGCCGGGCCACCGACTCGGCCACCCGAGGGTCATCGATGTTCATCACCTCGACGCCGGACACGTCCGGCAGCCGCACCGCCGTGGCCCGGTCGCTGATGAGCAGACGCGGGGCGGCGTCGGCGAGCATGAACGCGATCCGGTCCGCCGGATACCCCGGATCGACCGGCAGATACGCCGCACCGGCCTTCACCACACCCAGCACCGCCGCCACCATCTCCAACGACCGCGGCAACGCCACCGCCACCACCCGCTCCGGCCCCGCACCCAACCCCACCAGATACCGCGCCAACCGGTTCGACCGCGCATCCAACTCCGCATACGACCACGACACACCACCGAACTCCACCGCCACCGCGTCCGGCGTCCGCACCGCCTGCGCCGCGAACAACTCCGGAAACACCGTTTCCGGCACGTCCCGCGCCGTGTCGTTCCACCGCGAGACGACCAGGTCCCGCTGCGCCTCCGTCAGCGTTTCCACGGCACTCACGCCCGTTCCGCCCGGACCAGGCTCTGCGGGCGCATGTCAGTCCAATGTTCTTCGACGTATCGAAGGCAATTCGATCGGGAATCCGTGTCGTGCGCGGTGGCCCAACCATCTGGGACGGCAATTCCGGAAGGCCACAAACTGTGCTGCCCCTCGTTATTGACAAGGACCAGGTACAGGGCGTCAGCGTCCTCAAACGGATTAGCCATGGCAACCTCATTCCGATTGGCAGACCCGGTCAGCCAATTGACTCTCATCGCTGCCGCGCTACGACGGGCGGTTCGCTGACCACCCTGCCCGGCCCATTCATTCCGGTGCATCTCCACAGTTGCCCATGCGATTCGGGCGCCGACGGGATGCGGGCCGCCCGTGCCGGAGCCCGGGCCACGAGGCGAGGTTCAGGAATCGCGCCCGGCTCGGTCACGCCCCGGACCCGGGAATCGGACCGAGCCCTGGGCCGTCGGTGGCGGCGGCGCGCGACGTCGGGATTCCTCCCCGGTACGAACATCGCCCGCCTCGGCCGGCCTGGCGTCTCGGGGGCCTACTTGAGCGGCATGAGGTCCAGAAGCCGGTCGAACTCCGCGACGGTCGGCGCGTCGAAGAGGTCATCCATCGAGATGTCCCGGCCGGTTACCGCGCTGGCACGGCTGGCTATCAGCATGGCGTCGATCGACTCGCCGCCGAGGGTGAAGAAGTTGTCGTCGATGCCGCACCGGGGCCGGGCGAGCACCTCGGCGAAGATCGTGCAGAGCGCTTCCTGGCGGGGAGTGTCCGGCGGCCGGTAGGGCATCAGGCCCCGTAGGTCGGGTTGGGGGAACGCGTGCGGGTCGGCCGATCCCCCGGATTTGACCGGAATGGCGTCGACGACGGTGACGGCGGCCGGCACCAAGCTGCCCGGCAGCCGCTTCCTGAGGTGCTTGTACAGCTCGGCGAGGTTGAGGCCGACGCTACGCAGCACGATGTAGGCCACCAGGACATGGCCGAGGGCTTCGTGCTCGTGGGCCAGGACCGCGACCTCGGTGAGCCCGGGGTAGTCGGTCAGGGCATCTCGCACGCTTTGGATCACGGCAGTAGCCATCAGCCGCTCACCTTCCAATCGAGGCTCCATCCAAGGCTTCCGGGCTACCTTCGCACGCGAGGGCATGGGAGCTGTCTCCCAGATTGCGCGGATGCCGAGCCTGCTCAGAGGCAGCACAGGCCGATCGTGTCGATGAGCTTCGAGGGGTGACAGGCAAGCGGGCCAGGCCGATGTGGATCAGCTACGACCCAGCGGGGCACCGGCGTCGGTGCCCCGCTGGTGACGGAGGCGGGAACTGGTCAAGCGCAGCGGCGCGGCGGCCGGGTCAGCGCGTGGGCGGGAGCCGCTTCAGCAGGACCGGCACGACGATCGCAGCGGCGACCAGGTGCAGAGCGACCAGGGTGACCGCAGAGCCGGCATCGAACCCGATCGCGAGGCTCGGGACGACGGACAACACGAGAAGGGCCACCACCGTCCGCAGGAATGTGGACCGAGGCCGACGTGCCTTGCGCGCCATGACAACGGCGATTCCGACGCCGACGAGCGAGAAGATCAGCGTCAGCACCGTGAACACGGGGAGTGGGATGCTCTCACCGGTGCCGTCACTGAACGAGACACCCACAGCCGAGGCGATCGCCGCGAGGACGGTTGTGGCGATCGCGGCGACGACGGCCGCGACGACCCCATGCTTCCAGATCGACTGTCGCTCGGTGGCCGGGACCGACGAACCGGTGGACGGGGCTGTCCGGGTGTGCGTGTCATCCATCATCGTGTATTCCTTCGCAGTGCGGGCTAGACGGGCGACAGCACCGGCGGACACGGAACGCCACCGCTCGGCTCCATCGGCATGGTCACAAACCGGAAGGTATCGGTAGGCGACAACCAGCGCATCTTCCATCGTGCGCACTTCGGCAACGGTCTCGCTGCTCATCCGGCGGCGGGCGCAGCGGCGACCGACGCGGTCACCTTCATGCCCTGCCTGAGGGTCGCGGCCACCAGGCAGCCGCGTTCGGCGACCACGACGAGGTGTTCGAGGTCCGCAGTCGGGCACGAGTCGCAGGACACCTCGATGTGGATCGCACCGAATCGCCGGGGGTTCGCCTCGAACACGCCGGTGACGCGGCAGGCCGCGCCCTCGACCCGGGTGGACCGGGCCTCGGCGGCGGCGTAGAGGGTGCTCATGAAGCAGCCACCGACCGAGGCGAGCAGCGTCTCACCGCCCATCGGGCCCGCGTCCGATCCACCGTTCGAGGACGGACGGTCCATCACGATGGTGTAATCGCGAATGCTGGCAATGGTTGCCGTATGCCCGCTTTGGGTGAGAGCCACCGTCATCTGGTCCATGTAGGCATTCCCCTTTCGCGAGGTCATGATCGGCACCTCGAAACAGGCCACCACGCCGGCTGCCCATCGTGCCGCGCCTGTCGACGTTCCGACAACCCGCCCTCATCCCGGCGATAGGCGTGTGGTCCGAGGAGCCGCCGGTTTCAGCACTGGTGAAGTGGCACCGTCGCGCGTCCGGCCGCCACCATCGAACGGATCCTCGGGAATGATGAACGGCGTCGCTCAGGAGGAGGAAATTGATCCACAGGCGTCGGGCGATGCATGCTGCCGGTATCCACAAAGGAGGCAGGAATGCATCGTCCTCGGGTCCTCATCGTCGGTGCCGGGCTTGCCGGCACGGCGACAGCCATCCGGCTCCTGCAGTTCGCCCGCGAGCCCATCGAGATCGTCTTGCTTGAGCGTCGCCGGGACTACCGCTACGCGGGCGTGGCGTACCACCGGGACGGCAACCCCTGGGACCACGTGTTCAACATCCAGGCCGGCCGCATGTCCGCGTTCCGCGAGGACGTCCACGACTTCGTCCGCTGGGCCAATCACGAGGCCGATCGCAGCGGATGGACCGCGCCGTGGGGAGACTTCACGTTCGTCGGACACGGCCCCGCTCCACGCCGGATCTACCACGACTACCTGACTGATCGCATCGCCGGAGCACGCTCGGAGGCGTACCCCGGCGTGGACCTCGTCGAGACCGAGGGTGAGGCGGTCGACCTCGACATCCGCGCGGACCACGTCGAGGCCTCCATCCGGCTGTGCGACGGCGACGGCGCCGGGCACACGCAGACCCTGACGGCCGACCACGTGATCCTCGCGACCGGCATGGAGCTCCGGGAACCGGCGTTCGCCAGCCAGGTGCTGGGGCATGACGCGTTCATTCGGCACCCGTACTCGGAGGAGGGCGTGCGGCGGCTGCTGGCAACACCGCCCGAGGCGAGCGTCGTGGTCGTCGGATCGGTGTTGAGCGCGTACGACTCCGTGGCCCTGCTCCTGCGCCAGGGGCACACCGGCGCCATCCGGCTGGTCTCCAAGTCGGGCACGATGCCGCGTGCGTACCCCGAGCACCACGAGCACGGCGTGGTCCAGCTCCCTGCCCCTGAGCGACTGTTCGAGCCGTACCGGGACCGGTCGGACTTCCTGGCACGCCTCCACGCCGAGTGGGAGGCCGCCTGCGCCGCGGTCGGCGCGGAGCACCCCGACATCCACCGGCGGATCATCACCGAACGGGTGGCGAAGGCATGGGAGCCCCACCTCCCCCGGGTCATCGCGCAGATCCCGACCGACGAGCTGCGGCAGTTGCTCAAGGAGTTCAGCACGCAGATCGCCTCGCTGCGAGTCGGCGCGGTGCCCTACACGACGGCCATCGTGGAGCAGGCCATGTCCCCCGACCACGGCTCGGTCGAGCTCGTCGTCGGCCGGATCGAGGACGTCGACCCGGCGGCGTCGGGACGACTCGACGTCGCCGTGGCGACGCGGGCCGGCACCCGCGTCCTCTCCGCCGACCTGGTGGTGTGCAACTTCGGCCGGGAGTTCGACTACACGCACGTCGGATCTCCGTTGTGGACGAACCTGCTGGCCGACAACGTCGTCACTCCCCATCACCGCACCGGCCGCGGCATCGAGGTCGACACCCGGGGTACGCCCCTTCGGCCCGACGGCGAGCCGGTCGAGGCGCTCTCGGCCATCGGGGTCATGCGCGAGGGCGACGAGATCGTCCGTAACGGCCGTACCGGCGCCTTCGCGTTCAACCTCGCCGCGATCAAGAACCACTCCGTCATGGTCGCCGCGCACGTTCTCGAACGGCTCGAACTGCGCTGCGACGGTGCGGCACGCCGGGCCGCGGCGGAACTGCGCCGCACGCTCACCGACGACGAGGCGACGCGCGACGGGTTCGCGCACGCCGTCACCCTGGAGGTCAGGCGACTCGCCGCGCGGTCCCGGGCCGAGCGGGAACGCCTCGACGCAACCCTGACCGGTCACCTGCGCTCCGATCACTTCCACGGTGTACGCGCCGAGGAGGGTGACCGGCTGCTGCGCGCCGCGGTCAACCAGGCGGCGCTCGAGAAGCTCACTGACATTTCGGTGACGCCACGCGAGCTGCGGCGGCAGCTGGGCATCACGAACGAGGGAGAGGCGGAGTACCCATGACCGAACGACAGATCCGTGGCGTGCTGCTCATCGGCGGAGCCACATCCGTGGTCGACGGGCCGTGCAACCGCACGGAACGACCGGTGGCGGGCTCGGTCGTCGTCGCACAGACGCTCACCCCGAGGCTGTACGACGCGCTCACGGCCGCTCGCGCCGTCGTCTGCGGCTCCGGCGGGCGCACCGGCCACATGCAGTCCGTCTGTCGCGCCAAGGGCATCCCCGTCCTGCGCGTCGACCCCGGCGACCTGGACAAGCTCGTCGGCGTGGTGACGCTCGACCTGGAGCGGGCGACGGTCGTCGTCGGCGCCGGCGGCGGCGCCGACGCGGCGGCCACCGGCCGGGCCGGTCCGCCACCGGACGTTCTCGGCTCGGCCTGCGCCGTGATCGCCGACCTTCGGGACATCCGCAGCCTCAACGCGAGTGCTCGGGGTACGACGGCCGTCGAGTCGTTCTTCGTCCGGGAGGAGTTCCTGTGCTTCTCCGCGGGCCTCAGCCCGATCGACGCCCTGCGCGGCGGGGCTGCGGTGCACGCCTACGGACGCGCGATCGCCGACCAGCTGCGGGCATGCGTGGAGGCGCTCCGGCCGGGCCAGCGGCTGATCCTGCGGATGCTCGACCTGCGTTCCAACGACGCCGCCCACATCACCGGTGAGGCCACGGTGCCGAGTGAGCCCAATCCCGACATGGGCCTGCACGGCACCCGGTGGCTGCTCCGGTCGGCCGCCTATCCCGAGGCGCTGCACGTCATGCTGGACACCCTGCGCGCGCAGCTCGGCGCTCAGGCCGGCCTGGTGCACCTCTCGGCGCCGTTCCTCACCGACGCCGAAGAGTTCGCGAAGTTGCGGCCACACCTCGGCCTGTCGACCGAGACGCCCCTGTCCGCGTTCATCGAGACACCGGCGGCGGTCCACGCCACGTCGGACATCTGCGCCGCCGGCGCCGACGAGCTGTTCGTCGGCACCAAGGACCTGGTGCAGTTCTACCTCGCCGCCGACCGCAGCAACCACCTTGTCGCCGACTCCTACCGCACCCGGCACCCGGCCGTCCTCGACGGGCTGCGACGGGTGATCGAGGACGCGCGCGGCACCGGCACCCCGACCCGGGTGTTCGCGCTCGGCGCCGACCTGCGCTACTACCTCGACCGGCTGCCGACGCCGACCGGGTACATGATGTGCGTCTCGGAACTCCGGCACGTCCTGCGGCCCTCGGATCGCGCTGCCTGACCCGCCCTGGTCGGCGCGTGGAGCGGGCCACTGTCGATGTGAGAACTGCGCACGCAGGAAGATGTGCCCCCGACCGCCGCGTGCCACGGTACGACATGGCTTACATCGATCTGGGCGTGGACGAGCATGAGTTTCCGGGAATCACGGGCCCGATGCGGTTCCGCCCGGAAACCGCGCAGCCGCTCAACATGCTCGCCGAAGTGCTGCTGCGCGCACCGCACTCCATACCGCCCGGCGAGCGGGAGCTGATCGCGGCCTACGTCTCCGGTCTCAACGACTGCACGTTCTGCTGCTCGTCGCACTCGGCGTTCGCCGCCGTCCAACTCGACGCCGGCATGACCGTGGTGGACAAGGTGCGCGCGGACCTGGACTCCGCGCCGGTGTCACCGAAGCTGCGAGCGTTGCTGCGCATCGCCGGCGCGGTCCAGCAGAGCGGCCGGGCGGTGACCGCCGACCTGGTCGACGCCGCCCGGGCGGAAGGCGCCGACGACGTCGAGATCCACGACACGGTGCTCATCGCCGCGGCGTTCTGCATGTACAACCGCTACGTCGACGGGCTGGGCACCTTCGCGCCGCAGCGACCGGAGGACTATCTGCCGATGGCCACGCGCGTCGTGGAAGAGGGCTACGGCAGCTGACCGTCGGACAGGTCGAGCACGGACCAATATGACATCCAAAAACTCCGGTCAATATGGTCCGGGTCATGGCTGGTGACGCGACAGCGGTGGTGATCGGTGCGAGCATGGGCGGCCTGCTTGCCGCCCGGGCGCTCAGCGAGCATTTCGCACGGGTGGTCGTGATCGACCGGGACCTGCTGCCCGCCGCGCCGGAGAGCCGCCGTCACGTGCCGCAGGACCGGCAGCTGCACGTACTGCTGGCCCGCGGCAGGTCGGTGCTCGAGGAACTGTTCCCGGGGCTGTCCGCGCAGCTGCGCGACGCCGGTGCGCCCATCGTCGACCTGCACGAGCAGGTCCACTGGTACAACGACGGATACCGCATGCGACGGGCACCGTCGGACCTCATCGGCGTCGGGGTGAGCCGACCCCTGCTGGAGCACGTGATCCGCACCCGGGTCGCCGAGCTGCCCGGCGTCGAGCTGGTGCCGCGGACCGACGTCACCGGCCTGCTCACCGACGCCGGCGGTACGACCGTCACGGGCGTCCAGGTGGCCCCGCACAGCCAGGCCGCGACGCCGTACACCATCACGGCGGACCTCGTCGTCGACGCCGGGGGCCGCACCTCCCGCAGCCCTCGGTGGCTGGCTGAGCTCGGTTACCGGCCGCCGCCGGAGGACCGGGTCCGCGTCGACGTCACGTACGTCACCCGCCTGTACCAGCGCTGCCCGGAACACCTTGACGGCCTGCTCGGCGCGCTGACCAACGCGGTACCGGGTGCGCCCCGCGCCGGGATCGCCGCAGCTCTGGAAGGTGACCGGGTGGCGATCGCGCTCAACGGCATGCTCGGCGAGCAGCCGCCGACCGACGACGCGGGCATGGCGGCATTCGCCGAGGGACTGGCAGCGCCGCACATCGCGGCAATCGTCCGGTCCGCCCCACCGGCCGGCGAGCCGGTGACGATGCGGTTTCCGGCCAGCATCCGCCGCCGGTACGAGCGGCTGCGCCGGTTCCCGTCCGGATACCTGGTCGTCGCCGACGCGCTGTGCAGCTTCAATCCCATCTACGGGCAGGGCATGACAGTCGCGGCGCTGGAAGCGCTGCTGCTGCGCCGCCTGCTCGCCGAACACGGCACCGGGATCGCGCCTCGCTTCTTCCGCGGCGCGGCCCGGATCATCGACGGACCATGGGCGATCGCGGTCGGCACCGACCTGCGGTTCCCCGAGGTGCCGGGTCGGCGCGGCGCCCGCGTGCGGCTCACCAACAGGTTCGTGCACCGGCTGCATGTCGCGGCCAGCCACGACGCGGTGCTCGGCGCGGCGTTCCTGCGGGTGCTCAACCTCGTGCGGCCGCCGACGTCTCTGCTCAGGCCAGGCATCGTGCTACGGGTCCTGCGCGGGTTCCTGAGGGCGGATCGTCCGGCCGGCGCCCGCGTGCACGCCTGATCACCATCGATCAGCTGCCGGCGTTTCACGGTGCCGGGCCGACGAGTCGGTAGAACCTGATCGTGGGGATGGGACGCCACCGCGCGCGCCGAGTTCCGACATGCGCCGCGCGGTGTCAGGCCGGCAACGGGGACCTGGCGAACTGACCGGCCGCGCGTCCCCTGCCGGCCGGGCCACGGTATGCCTGCGCCAGTCCGATCCATGTGCGCGCGTCGGTGCCGGTGGCGACGAGGCCCAGGTCGCTGTGATGGCGGCGGCGGGTCGCGAGCAGGCACAGGTCGACCGCGGAGCCGGTGACCGACTGGGCCGCGTCGGCCGGGCCGAACGTCCACTGCTCGCCCGAGGGCGCCGTGACCTGGAAGCGGAACTGCTCAGCCGGCGGGGTCAGGTCATTGGCCTGGTAGCCGAACTCCCAGGTGTGCACGACGAACTCCACGATCCGCTTGACGCGGTCGGTGTGTCGCCGTTGAACGCCGAGCGCGTCGGCGATGTCCTGACCGTGGGCGAAGAGCTCGGTCATGCCGGCCGCGCACAGTACGGGCGCCGGTATCGGCCGGACGAGCCACGGCACGAGCGTCCCGTCCGGAACGACCGCGAGCGCCGCGACGCCGGCGTCACGCTCGGCCCGCCACCGGGCGAGGAGCGCTTCCCGCGGCAGCACGAGGTATTCCGCCAGCGCGGCGTTGACAGCCCGGTCGAAGGCGCCGAAGCCGGTGCCGATGCGCTGGGTCAGGGCGGTGAAAGCCGAGGGGTCGGCGGCGGCGAGGCCGGCGATGCGAAAGACGAAGGCCAGATGACCGACCTGATGGGCGACGGTCCAGCCTTCGGCGGGCGTGGGCAGTGTCCACTGCTCGTCGGTGAGACCGGCGACCATGCGGTCGACATCCTCGGCACCGGCGGTCAGGTCGGCGATCACGTCGTGTGCGGTCACGTGTGGATTCCTCCGGTCGAAACGGGTACGGGGCGGATCGGTGTACGCCTCAAGCCTGCGGCGGTTCGCTCGCCGTGTCGTCTCCGCCCGTGCCCGTGGGCGGCGTCGACCGCATCGCTGCCGTGGCCCGGCTCTGTCCGTCTCCGTCCGCGGTCAGGCCGGAGGACTCAGCGTTCAGGCACGGGCGTTGTTGGGCATGTGCACGACCCGCAGGAAGGCCCGCAGCCGCCACGGGCGGGGGCCGCCGACGATCACGTCCCGGCCGGCCGCGGCGCGCAGTGCGCCGACGCGGCCGAAGAGCATCAGGTTGAAGCGGGCCGGACGGAAGGTCAGGCTGACGTCGTACGGGTCGTCGGGCGGCGCGACCACCACCCGGCCCCGGTGCAGCACCAAGGTCGCCGTCGTGGTGTGCGCGGAGCGGAACTGGACCGCGATGCGCTGACGGGGCATACGGACCGAGGGGTTGAGCAGCGCGCCGTAGTCGTTACGGATCATGTCGACGAGGAACAGGTCGAAGAACAGCGCCGCGTCGGCGTCCGGCATCCGCCACGGCAGGCGGGCCGCGCGCGCGATGTCCCAGCCGTGCACGAGCATCTCGTTGACGAGGTGCGCGAGCACCCCGACCACGGTCACCTGGGCGTTGCCCAGCCAGGTGACCGTGGAGGCCGGTTCGGCGGTGCGGGTGACGAGCAGGATGCGCTCGATCGACGTCCGCAGGTCGCGAAGGACGGCTCTCAGGTCGCGCTCGGTGAGGTGCCGCATGACGTGGGAGTTCGTGTCGGCGACGGTGTCGACGTTTGTGCTCGACAGCAGTTCGCGCAGGCCCGGCACCGGCAGCGGTGGCGCGTCGGGGTCGAGCAACAGCAGACACAGCGAGCCGATGGACAGCACGTGGGCGGCAGAGTCGGCGATGGACCACTCCGCGGTCGCCATCGCCGCGGGATCGGGTGCGGATCTGACGAGCGCGTCGAAGCGTCGGCCGGTCTCGAGCACAGCGGCCCGGGCTCGCATCCAACCGTCCTGCGTCACGACTGTCATCCGCACCATCCCGAGGACGTATTCCGGCCGGGTGGCGCTCCCGGGGCAGGCAGCAAAGGGCGAGAAGCGGCCGTTACCGCACAGCCGTCAGTCGCCGAACCGCGCAGCCACCTGATTCCGGCGCACCGTCCGCATCATGACCGACATCAACACGTCGAACAACACACTGCGCACCATGGCTTCGGCCTTCGCATCGCGACCGCTCCCCCTGATCAGGTCCATCTCGGCCTCCACCACGCTGCCCGCCGCCTCCGCGAACGTCAGGAAGTACCGACCATGGGCATCACAGCCAAGAGCCCGCAACGTGGTGAGCACCTGCACCAACGACTCACGCCCCGACCGCGTGGCCTCCTCGTCCCACCCCAACCTGTCAGCCAGCGCATCGATATCCGATCTCGCCGCCTCCGTGCCGTCGAAGTCAGCCGGATACGGCGGCGCGGTCACTCCCACCCGATCCAATCCCGCATAGACCCCGGTCAACGTCACACTCGGATCCTCAAGCACCGTCAACAGACCACGCACCGCCCCGATCTCCAACCCACCCACCGTGGTGAGCGCCCGGATCAGGCGCAGCCGCTCCAGATGACACTCCTCGTACCGCGCCTGGTTACGCGCGGTCGGCGTCCCCGGCGGCAACAGACCTTCACGGAGATAGAACTTCACCGTGGGGATCGGCATGCCAGCCCGCCGGGCCAGTTCCGAGATGCGCAAACCCACCCCCATCGCCGAGTGACCTTGCCGCGAGTCTGCCACGATCGTCATGACAGAGCTACCGCAGAAATCTTGCACGCTGGGAATGTCGACTGTAGTAATTGCACGGTCGCGGCGGGGCGGGCGTGTCCTCAGTGGTCGAACTGGCCTGGCCGGCGGCCCTCGCCGGCCGGTCCGCGGTACGCCTGGGCGATGTCGAGCCACCGGTCCGCCTCCGCGCCGGTTCCGGTCAGGGCCAGGTCGTCGCGGTGCCGGCGTCGGGTGGCGAGCAGGCACAGGTCCACGGCAGGCCCGCTGATCACGTCGGTCGCGTCGTCCGCGCCGTACGTCCAGAGGGCGCCCGACGGCGCGGTCACCTCGAAGCGCAGCCGAACGTCGGGCGTCTCCAGGGCGCGGGACTGGTATCCGAAATCCCAGGTGCGGGAGATGAAGTCGACGAGGTGCCGGAGCCCGTCGTCATAGGTGCGACGCACGCCCAGCGCGTCAGCGATGTCCTGCCCGTGCGCGAACAACTCCATCATGCCCGCCGCCGCCAACACCGCGGCCGGCAAGGGGCGCACCAGCCACGGCACGATCTGCATGGGCGGCGTCCCGGCCAGCGCCTCGTCGACCGCCACCCGCGCGGCCCGCCACTTCTTGAGCAGCACGTCGCGCGGCTCGGTGAGGTAGGCGCCGAGGGCGCGCTGCACGTTGGCGTCGAAGTCGCCCCCGAGGGACGCCGTGAACGCGCGGAAGTCGTCGGGCGCGGACACCGCGGTCTCCGCCATCCGGAACGTGGCGGTCAGGTGGGCGATCTGGTGCGCGACGGTCCAGCCCGGAGCCGGCGTCGGCCGGTCCCAGCTCGCGGCGTCGAGGTCCGCGACCAGCCGGTCGACTTCCTCGCCCTGGGCGGTGAGCTGCACGTAGATGTCAGGCGGTGCGGTCATCGGGGTTCCTTTCGGTGGAGGGGAGGCGCCAGGCGACGGGGGCGGCGCCCGGCCGGCGGACGACCAGGAGGAAGACCACGACGAGGACGACCAGGCCGTCGATCACCAGCAGCGTTGCGCTGACCGGGTCGACGTCGTGGCCGCCGTGCCCGGCATGAGCGCCACTGTCGTCGGCGGCCGGCTCCGTGAGGACACGGAAATGGCGGGTGCCCTGCTCCTGCCCGCCGTCGGCGAACGTCACCGAATAGACGATGGTGAAGTCGCCGGCTCGCGCGATGCCCACCGGCTGCGTCAGGCTGAGTCCGGCGCGGACCGGCCCGCCCGGCCCGTTGACCGGGCGGCCGTCGCCGGACAGCACTCTCACCTGCGACGTCTCGGCGACCGGGGCGCGGGTGAAGGTCAGCGTGACCTGCCGCGGCGCGGCGGTGAGGGCCGCGCCGTCGGCCGGGTCGCTGACCGCCGCCGCCACCGCGGCGGCCGGTGCGAGCAGGAACACCGACGCCGCGAGCAGCGGCAGCACCGCGTTCCGGAGAAGCCGCGGCATGTCAGGCCGTCGTCGGACGGGGAATGCCGGGCGAGAAGCTGGTCTGCGGTGCCGCACAGTCGCAGGTGACGTTCGCCCGCTCGACCGGGGTCGGGCGCAGGTGCAGGTACATGCCGATCACCATCGGGATGAAGACGACGGAGTTGTAGAACAGGTGCAGCTCCACCCGGGGCATCACCAGCTGGGCGATGCTCGTGGGCACCGTGCCGCCGAAGAAGTAGGTGCCGGTCTGCGCCTGGATCAGCAGCAGCAGGTGCTCGATGTGGTGCCAGAACTGCAGTCCGAGCGCGATCCCCCACCACACCTTCGAACGTCCGGAGAAGCCGGGGAACAGCAGGAACAGGAATACCAGCATCACGATGGCGTAGCCGTAGTGCAGCCACTCGGAGCTGACCAGCCAGGGCCAGAACTGTCCCAGCACCCCGCGGGCCTGGGGGCGCGGCTTGTTGAGCACCCAGATCTGGTAGGCCTGCACGAGATGCTCGGCCCAGTGCGCGACCACAACGATGAGAAAGAGTCGCAGCGTGACCCGATGATAGCGCCCGTTCACGAGGGCGAGAACCCCGGAATTCTGTCCCATCATTCGTCTCCTCCGATGTGACGACGTCGACGAGTCACCTTATCGGCGCACTGAAGACCATCATTCTTCTGCCGTGCGGTATTCAGACTCCGGTAGATTTGCGGGTGGCCGCCCGGCCGGCCTGGGCCGCGCTCAGGTGATCCGCTTCGTGCAGCCAGTGAACGGTGTCGGCCAGGGTGTCGACGAGCGGTCGCGGGGCCGGCGCGTCGTCGAGCGGGCGGGCCACCTTGCAGACGTAGATGGCGCCGTGCTCGACCGGGACGTGCACGGGCAGCACCCGCTGGGCGAGCCCGGCGAGCCGGCCCACCGGCAGCAACGCGGCGGCCGGCAGGTGCACGGTCGGCAGCCTGCGGCCGGTGACGTCACGCAGCGCCCGCAGCAGCTCCGGGGTGCGCACGAACCGGCCCGGCGCGGCGAGTCGGGCGGGCCCGCCGCGGATCAGCACGTCGGCGTGCCAGGCGGCCGCGTCGCGGACGTCCCCGATCGGGAAGCCGCCGTCCGGCCAGATCGGCATGAGGCCACGCAGCACGTCGCGCACCCGCCGGGTCTGGTCGCCCAGGCGCGGGTCGTGCGGCCCGAGCAGGGCCGGCGGGTAGGTGACGAGCACCGGCAGCCCGTCCCGCCGGTACTGCCGGGCCACCTCATCGGCCGCCGCCTTGCTGGCCAGGTAGGGCTCCCTCGGGGCGCCGACCGGCGCATCCGAGGTGATCGGCCCGGTCGCGGGCAGCAGCGCGCCGAACGTCGAGACGTGCACGACCCGGTCCACCCCAGCGTCACTGGCGGCGGCCAGCACGACCTCGGTGCCGGGGCGGTTGACCGCGCGCATCTCGGCGTGCCGGCGCGGATCGAAGCTGTAGACGGACGCCGCGTGCAGCACCCCGACGCAGCCGCGCAGCGCCGCTGCCACGGCCGCCGGATCGGTGACGTCCCCGAGCGCCATCGGCACACCGGTGGCGCCGTCGGTGAGCGGCTCCAGCACCTTCCGGGCCCGCTGCGGATCCCGTACGAGCAGCCGCACCGGAACTCCACGGCGGACCAGTTCGGCTGCGATGTGCGAACCGAGGAAGCCGGAGCCTCCGGTGATCAGAAATGTCATGGCGCACCTCTACGCATTCTGGGAGTTGGCCCGAGGTACAGGCTGGCGAAAAGAATTGAAGAATCCCACTTTGCACCCGAATGGAGCGACGAATGGTGTCCATGGTGAACCCCGCGGAAGGCGCGGCCACATTCGCGCGACAGGTCAAGAAGGCCTCGGACGCCGAATTGCGCGAACTGGTCGCCGGGGACCGGCGCAAGACCGTTCTCGGCGACCTGATCGCCGGCATGCCGGACGTATTCCGGCCGGACCGCGCCGGTGCCCTCCAGGCCGTGGTGCACTGGCACGTGACCGGCCCCGCCGACGGCGAGGACGACGTCTTCGAGCTGGAGATCGCCGGCGGCCGGTGCACGGTGTCCCCGCGACCGGCGCGCACGCCGCGGCTGGTGCTGCACCTCGACGCGGTCAACTTCGTCAAGATGACCACCGGCAACGCCAACGCCCGCATGCTCTTTCTGCGCGGCAAGCTGAAGGCCCGCGGTGACCTCGGTCTGATCAACAAGTTCCCCGCCCTCTTCGACGTGCCCCGGCCCTGAGTGGCCGGGGCCACACCGGCGAGCGGCCGGGTCCGTCGAGGCGGACCCGGCCGTTTCACGCCTGGGCGAGGAGAGGACGGCGGCTGCTGGTGCGCGCCTCCGGGGGTTCGGCCACGTACCGCACCTCGACACCGCGCCGGGCGACCGCCTCGACGATCCGGGGCACCGCCCGCTCGGCCAGCGCCGCGATGGTGAAGGCCGGGTTCACGGTCAACGCACCGGGCACCGACGAGCCGTCGGTGACGAAGATGCCGGGGTGGTTGCGCAGCTCGTGCGTGTCGTCCAGGGCGGACGTCTGCGGGTCGTCGCCGATCCGGCAGGACGACAGCGGATGCACCGTGTAGGCGCCGATCACCTCGTCGCTCCACGGCGTCACCTTGGCCAGGCCGTCGCGCTCCAGGATGTCACGCACGTCCGCGTCGGCCCGCGCCCAGGCGGCCCGGGTGTTCGCCGTCGGGTCGTAGCGCAGCGGGCCGCGGCTGAGCATCTGCTGCGAGACCCGGTCGGCGTTGCCGGTCTCGGGCGGCGGGCCGAAGACGCCCTCGTTGTCGTCCTCGGACATGATGAAGATGGTCAGCCACGACTGCCAGCGGCGCAGCATCTCCTTCTTCTCGAGGCCGAACCACGTGGGCCCGGTGGCGTCACGCACCTGAGCGAGGATCGTGCCGAAGCCGGGCGGGAAGTAGAGCTGCTCCAGCGAGTAGCGGTGGAACTCCGGCAGGTTCTCGTCGAGCCGGTCCCAACTGGCGCAGACCGGGCCCTTGCCGATCTGGTACCCCTCGTAGGCCCGCCCGTCGGGACGGGAGAGGCCGAGCACCTCACGCACCCGGTTCTCGTCGACGACCGCCGTGTTGAGCCGCTCGCCGTTGCCCGAGAAGTACCGGCCCACGGCGGCCGGCATCTCGCCGAGGTCGTCCTCGGAGCGTTGCAGGATCGCCGGGGTCGCCGCTGCGCCGGCCGCGACGATCACGACCTTGCAGTCGATCGCGCCGCTGCCGGTGACGCTGCGGTAGTCCACCTCGTCCACGGTGTTGAAGTGCACCCGGTAGCCGTCGTCGGTGCGCGAGATGCGCTGCACCTCGTGCAGGGGCCGGATCCGGGCGCCGTGCGCCAGCGCCCCGGGCAGGTAGTTCAGCAGCAGTGAGCGCTTCGCGTCGAACCGGCAGCCGGACATCATCCAGTTGCAGTTGGTGCACCTGTCCCGGTCGATGGCGGCGGGCACCGGGTTGGCCGTACGGTCCGCGTGCGCGCACGCCGCCCCGAACAGGCCCCCGGAGTACGTGACGTCGTTCCAGTCCTGCCGGGTGATCGGCAGCGACTCGGCGACCATGTCGTACCAGGGATCGAGCGCGGCGCGGCTGATGCTGCTCGGCCACAACCGTCGTCCCGCGCCGCCGAGCCGCTCGAAGGCGTACCGGGGCGCCCGTGGCATGGCCGCGAAGTAGACGACGCTGCCACCTCCGACGCAGTTTCCCCCGAGGATGTTCATGCCGTCGCCCATGGTGAACTCGAAGGCCCGGGTGCTCGAGCTGCCGAACTTGAAGTCGTGCTCGAAATCCTCGCCGGTGAGCCAGGGACCGCGTTCGAGCACGACGACGCGGGCGCCGCCGGCAGCGAGCCGGTAGGCCGGGATCGCGCCACCGAAGCCGCTGCCGATCACCAGGACGTCGGTGGTCTCAATAGGTGTCATGCGGGATCTCCCGAGGGTGTGGTGTGCGGGTGCGGGGAGGCGAGCACCCGGCGGTAGGAGAAGTCCGGGAAGCGCCACAGGCCGTCGGTGTCGGGCCCGGTGAAGCCCATCGTGGTCAGGCCCGGATGGCCGGCGGCCAGGGCCTCGGTGGTGTGCACGGAGGCGCCCGTGTCCCAGGCCATCACGCTGAACATGGCGAGCGGCACCCACAGGTCCTGCTCGTCGGTGCGTGGCGCCATCAGCTCGGCGGCCAACGCGGTCCGGTCGTCGAAGTCCAGGGCGACGAAGGCGGGAACGCTGTCGTCGAGGGTCAGGCCGCGCCTGTCGGCGTACGCCTGCGCGTGGTCGTTGAGCCCGATCACGAGCGTCGGCAGCAGCCCGCCGAGGCCGCCCTCCTCGGACGCCATCAGATCGACGGCGCCGGACGCGACCGCGCCCCCGCCGTCGGCCGCGCCGGCGACGGCTCGGTCGGTGGCGTGCCGCCGCTCTCCGGGGATGATGGTGTCCGCGAAGGCCTCGAGCGTCATCACCTCGGAATCGGTCAACCGCGTGGATTCCGGTGGCATCCCTGCACCGCCTTTCTGCGAACGTCGAATCGAATTCCCATGTTCATTCGCTGCGCCGTTCGGGGTCATCTCTGGGCTTGCGGCACGATGCTGCGCACGCGTGAAGGCGCTAGGCGGGCACGGATGTGGACACGATGGAGACGGCCGTTTCGCCGTCTCGTCGAGAAAGAGAGAGCCGATGACTTCGACTACCGCATCCACCGAACAGGCCGCCATCGCCGCCGTCCCGGCGCGCATGGTCAACGCGTGGCGTGAGCACGACGCCGACGCCTTCGCCCGGTTGTTCGCCGAGGACGGGACGCTGATCCTGCCCGGTGTCTTCGTTCAGGGACGCGAGGCCATCAGGCAGTTCATGACGAACGCGTACGCCGGGCCCTACCGCGGTACGACGGTCACCGGGACGCCGATCGCGATCCGGCCGCTCGGTCCGGGTGCCGTGGCGCTGCTGACCGAGGGCGGGGTGATCGAGGCCGGCGCCGAGGAGTTGGCGCCGCAGAACGCGATCCGGGCGTCGTGGATCCTCGTCAAGGAGAACGACGACTGGGTGCTCGCGGTCTATCAGAACTGCCCGCGCGACCGTTCCTGACGTCCCTTTCGGCCAAACCGAACACGCCGCCGGTGGAAAAGCACCGGCGGCGTGTTCGTCTCACCTCTGCCCGGTGGTGGTCAGTTCCGCGGAAGCCGCCGGAGACTGCATGTAACGCCGGCTCAGCCGTCGGTACGAGCGGCTCAGCATCGCCAGGACGGTGACGATCAGGCCGATGACGCCGCTCAGCATGAACATGAGCGCGAGGCCCCGGTCGGCGCCGGTGCCGTACCAGCCGCCGATCGTCCGGGCACCGGCGCCGTCGGTCATGAACGGGACGAACAGGAACTGGGCGATCGGCGCGATCAGGAACGTGGCCAGCGGTGAGGCAGCCTGCTCGACGCTCTGCGCGAAGCCGAAGACGCGCCCCTGCCGCTCGTAGGGCACCACCTTCTGCAGGATCGTCTGCTCGGAGGCCTCGGCGTACGGCTGGAGCAGGGTGTAGATGAACATGCCCACGGACAGCAGGATGATCGAGGACCGTAGTGGGAACAGCAGGGTGACCGTCCACAGGCAGAGGTTCACGATGAGCAGCAGCCGCACCGGGTTCCTGCTCAGGCCGGTCCGGGCGATGATCAGCCCGCCGACGATGAAGCCGGTGGACAGCACTCCCCAGAGCAATCCCCACGCCTGGACCGACATCAGCGACAGTCCGTAGGGGGTGATCAGCGCCAGGAACACGCCGCCGAGGACGTTGTTGAACGACGAGAAGACGATCAGGGCGCCCAACCCGGGCGCCTCGCCGATCAACCGGATGGTGCCCCGCAGGTCCACCATGCCGCCCGGCACGCCCGCGTCGGACGCCGGCCCGTTGGCGGCCGGCTCGCCCGGACGGGTGTCGGCGGCCGCCGCGCGCTCGGGGACCGGCACGAGGCGCAGGTGCGCCGCGGAGGCGGCGAGCACCACCAGGGCCAGGACCAGCACCCAGAACATGCCGTCGATCGCCACGAGCACGCCACTGATCACGTTCGTGACGACGCCGACCACCCCGATGGTGGCGCCGATCAGGCCGTTGGCACGGTCCCTGGCCTCCTCGGGGATCAGGACCGTCACCAGCGTCGGCAGTGCGATCAAACGGATGTTGCCCGCGACGACACCGGACATCAGCACCACGACCAGCGTCCACAGGACCACGCTGGTCGGGTCGGTGAACGACGCCGGCGACGCGGTCTGGTAGATCACGAAAGCCACGAGGTACAGCACCAGCGACACCACCGACGACAGCTGCATCATCGTCTTCTTCGGGTGGCGGTCGACGAGGCTGCCGAACCAGATGCCGGTCAGCGCGGTCATCGCCAGGTAGAGCCCGGAGATCACTCCCGTGGCGAACACCGAGCGCGTCTGCAGGTACACGTAGAAGGTGACCCCGAACCAGACGGTGACATTGATGATCGAGACCAGCACGGTGCTGACCAGAAGATGGTGGAAGGCCTTGCGTTTCACGTCGACGATGCTCATAAACGCCTCCCGCTCGAACGCCAGGTGAGTTCGTGCTCCGGGGCATCACCCGGACGACGCGACCGGGCCCAGTCTGGCCTCGTGCCCGAACCCGGGGCATCTCCTGAAAAGCGACCTCGGCGCCCGGCGGTGGCCGGGTTCGCGCACGACGGCGTGGGCGCCGCCGCCGTCACGGGTACGGCGGCGACGCCCACAGTGGCCGTCGCGGCGGCTCGACTAGGCCAGGGCCGGTGCCAGCTGCGGCCGGCGGCTCTCCCGGTACGAACGCACCCACCAGTACACGCCGCGGATGACGCACACGATGGTGACCGCGAAGAACAGCGTGTAGACCACGTTGAAGACCATCAGGATGCCGTAGACGGTGGCCACCGAGGCGCCGAACATGAACATCGCGCGGCCGGTCGAGGGCGTCGTGCCCGGGTCCGTGATCATGTAGTTGGTGAACAGGACGAAGGCCACACCGGTCATCGGCACCAGCGCGCCCCACAACGAGACGTCCCAGATCCAGTGCCGTACCAGTGCCTGGATGACGAAGCCGCCCGCCCAGCCCATGATCAGCAGGACCTTCCTGGTGAGCATGGCGTTCAGCACGGTGCCCGCCGTGAGGATGACGAACGGGACGATGAACGAGATGGCGTCCGGCACCGACTCGGTGAAGTGGTACGGCGGCGCGATGTTCACCCACGAGAAGGCGAGCAGGGTGATCGTGATGCCGAAGTTCGACGGGTTCAGGAAGTGGCGCATCCGGCCCTTGATCGGGGCACGGAAGACGTACTTCTGCCCGATCGCCACCACGACGGCGAACGCGATGGGCCAGAAGTGCACGTTGGCGTAGAGCAGCATGTTGCAGGCCAGCGCCGTGATGTGGGTGGGCAGCAGGAAGGTGTACATACCCCACGCGCCGTTGCCGGCGTACTCCGGCCGGCGGCCGTTGGCCCACGCCGCCACCGACTCGATGGCGATCTCCGCGGTGTAGCCGACGGCCAGGGCCAGCAGCGGCCAGAGCCACGGCTGCTCGAAGCCGAGCACTGTGTAGCCGAGGATGTTGAAGACGCTCATCGAGATGGCGAAGTTGCGCAGCGCCTTGTAGCGGGGGTCGGCGGAGTCGACGCGGGCGGGCTCACGCGCCGCCTCTCCGGAGGCCGCGGATGGTGAGACCAGCGGCTCTGCCGGCCGGCTCCTCGTCGCGGTCCGAACCTCGGTGTCGGTCATCGTCCTGGTACCTCCGTTGCCTGCTCGGTGAGCATTACGTCGTGCCACCCGTTGGTGAGGTCGAGCGTCTGGCTGCGGGCGACCCCGTTGGCGTCACGCCACTTGACGGTGGCCTCGACGGGCTGCGAGCCGGCGTCGCCGAGCCCGAAGAAGACGTCGAAACTGCGTCGGCCGCTGTGCCCGCTGCCACCGTCGAGCTGCGAGATCTGCATCCGGCCGTCGGCCCTCTTGATGCAGACCTGCGCGCCGTACGCGGGCGTACGGGCCCGGTCGTCGCCCAGCGCCGGGCGGAAGAGCCGCAGCCCGAGGAAGTTCCCGTTGCCCGCCTTGGCGTTGCGGTAGTAGACGGGCGCGTCCCACTGGCGGGCCACCGCGAAGTCCTGGGCGCCGTCGTTGTCGGCGTCACCGACCGCGATCCCGCGCGTCGGCACCGGCACCGCGAGGCCGAGGTCCTCGCTGACGTTCAGGAACTTGCCGTCCTTGCCCGGTGCCCAGAACGCCAGCTTCTGGTGGCCGGCGATGTCGTCACCGGGCTCGGCCTTCGGCCACATGTGCGGGTTCTGCAGCATGAGGTCGTTGCTCATGGCCAGTTCCTGCAGCCACGGCCAGCGGTTGATGGTGCCCTTGACGAAGCCGTCCGCCTGCACCACAGCCATGCGCCCGCTGTTGTCGAAGTCGGCCATCTTGGCGTCCCAGCCCCAGCCGGTGAAGGCCATGTGGTGCTCGGCGGCCTTCTGGTCGTACGGGGCGATGCCCTTGCGGAGCTTCCGGCCCGCCTCCTGCTCGTTCGCCGCGTTGTTACGCCACACGAAGTTGCTTTCCTCGATCCCCCACGGCGTCGTGATGTTGCTGACGAACATGTCGAACCGGCCGGTGCCCATCAGGTCGCCGAAGTCGATCGACATGCCCTTGAACGAGTCGTGGCCGACCACCATCGACTTCGGTGTCATGGCGCCGCGGCGTCCCTCCGTACCGGCGAACTTGATCTTTCCGGGGGTGGACACGTTGTGCAGGAGGTGGTCGTTGCCGAAGTCGTTGGCCAGGTACAGCTCGGGCAGCAGGTCGCCGTCCAGGTCCGCGGAGCCGGCTCCCAGCGTCCAGCCGGAGGCGAGCTTCGGCGGCACGGCGCCGGGCTGCTCCTGGTAGCTCACCGAGGGCTGGTCGCCTCCGGTGGCGCCGGTCCAGCGCAGCACGTGCGCGCCGCCGCCGTTCTTCGCCCGGGACATGGAGTGGTTCATCTCGACGTTGCGCGGGGAGTCGGGGTCGAGCACCCCGCTGTCCGGGAAGTAGTTGAACACCCCGATGTCCGGATGCGAGTCGCCGTCGAAGTCGGCGACCGCCACCGCGTTGGTGTTCCACAGCGGGCCGTGGTAGCTGCCGTCCGCGGAGGGCGACTGGGGCACCAGCTCGGACGGTTGGTAGGTCGCCTTGCTGAGCGACGTCGAGGCGCCGGTCTGCTTGTTGAGGAAGACGATCGGCGTGCGGCCCCAGTAGTAGGTCAGCAGGTCCATCCGGCCGTCCTGGTTGAAGTCGCCGGGCGTGCAGCCCATCGGCGCGACCCCCGGGCCGCTCGGCAGCGGCGCGGGATCCAGCACGAACGGCGCATACCGAGTCCCGGTTCCGGGTACGGGAGTGACGATGACGGAGTCGCTGCGGGTGTCCACCAGGCAGAGGTCCTGGGCGACGCCCGCCCCGGTGAGGTCGTTGACGGCGATGCTCGCGCCGACCGACGAGATCCAGGAGCGGATGTGCTGGTAGTCCTGGTTCACCCGACGGACGTTGTTGTTCGGCAGCCCCGGCGGGAGGGCGATCGGGAGTTCGGTGAACTGGTAGCGGGACGAGACCTCGGCCCGCTCCGAGGCTGAGGCGGACGGCGCGCGGGCGATGGTGTAGAGGCCGGCGACCAGCAGGATCGCGAACAGGGCCGGCAACATGCGCCGTGGCCGTCCGATCGTGGGCGTTGACAAGGGGCTCTCCATTCAGGGTCAGGCGGCCTGCACCGTCACCGGCAGTCCACCGCGTATGCGCAGCGACAACATCGGTTCGGCGACGACCGGTCGGCCGGGAAGCCCGGTCAGCCGCAGGTCGCGGCAGAGCAGGGCGAGCACAAGCACCGCCTCGAGCAGACCGAGGTGGTTACCCACGCAGAAGCGGGGGCCGGCTCCGAAGGGGATGTAGGCGAACCGCGGCCGGTCCGTCCCGGCGTCGCCGAGGAAACGCTCCGGGTCGAACCGGTCCGGCTCCGGCCAGAAGGCCGGGTGGCGGTGCAGGGTGTACGGCGAGACGAGCACGTCCGCTCCGGCGGGCACCCGGTAGCCGCCCACCACGTCGTCCTCGATCGCGATCCGGGGAAGCAGCCAGACGGGCGGGAACAACCGCATGGCCTCGGAGATGACGGCCGAGGTGTAGGTCAGCCGCCGCAGGTCGTCGTACTCGGGCGCCCGGCCGCCGAACACCTCGACCGCCTCGTCGTGCACCCGCTGCCAGACCTGCGGGTGCCGATCCAGCAGGTGCAGGCTCCAACTCAGCGTGCTGGCCGTGGTCTCGTGCCCGGCCAGCAGCAGCGTCACCAACTCGTCGCGCAGGCGCATCCGCCCCGTGCGGGGGTCGGCCTCGCGGTCGGCCGACACGATGAGCCGGGACAACACGTCGTCGGCGTCGGTCCTCCGCCGGCGTCGCTCGGCCACCAGGCGTTCGACGACGACCTCCAGGCGTTGCCGGGCCTTGCGGAACCGCATCTGGTGCGGCAGCGGGATCCACATCGGCACCATGCTGAGCGTCTCCAGCTCGAACATGGCCTGGTCCTGTACCCGGGCGAAGTCGTTGCCGATGCCGTCGAACTCGTGCAGGTCGGCGTCGAGCAGCGTGCGGCCGAGCACACCCAGGGTCAGGCCGGTGAGTTCGTCGACCAGCTGCACCGGGCCGGCGCCGATCCGGCTCCGCAACCGGTCGACCAGCCGGGCTCCCTCGGCCGCGACGGCCCCGGCCTGCTCGGCGATCCGCCGGCTCTGGAAGGCCGGCTGGATCACCTTGCGCTGTTCCTTCCAGAGTTCGCCCTCGCTGGTGAGCAGGCCGTCGCCGAGCGCACGCCGGGCGTGCACCAGGCCGATGCCCTTGCGGTAGTTGGCGGCGTTGCCGGCCAGCACGTGCTTCGCTGTCTCGGGGTGGTTGAAGAAGTACAGCGCCTTGTGCCCGACCGGCAGCCGGGCGGCGTCGCCGTACTCCCGTGCGGCGCCGGTCATCATGGCCAGCCGGTCGCGGTTCATCTGGGCGAGCAGCCGCAGCGCCGCCCGCCGGGACGGCCCCGGCAGGGCGCGCCCCCGCGACGGGGTGTCGGCCGGGGTGACAGCGGCGGTCATGCCGCCCTCCGGTCGGCCGCGTCGCACTCGATCCGGCCGAACCGGCCGCGCAGGAAGACCAGTACGTCCTCGTCGCTGCTACCCGCCATGCTGAGCAGCCGGCCGACGAAGATGCTGTGGTCGCCACCGTCGTACGTGCGCCACAGCTCGCACTCGAAGTGGGCGGCCGCGCCGGCGATCAGTGGGGCGTCGCACCAGGCGCCCCGCAGGCAGTCGGTGTCGGCGAACTCCGCGGCGCCGATCGGCCGGCGTCCTGCGAAGTGCCGGGCCACCCTCTCCTGACCGGCGCTGAGCACCGACACCCCGAAGGTGCCGGCCCGCACCATGGCGCTGTGCATGTTGGCGTTGCGGTCGACGCAGACCAGCACCAACGGCGGCTCCAGCGACACCGCGGTGAAGCTGTTCGCCGTCATGCCGTGCGGCTCGTCGCCGCCGGTCGTCACCACCGTCACGCCGGTCGCGAACGAGCCGAAGGTACGCCGCAGCAGGGCGGTGTCCTGCACCTGCGGCACGGGTTCGCGCTCGGTCTGCAGCTCGGCCATCAGCGGGCCCTCGCCAACTGGTGGGTGTACGGCTCCAACGCGCGCACCAGCGCCTCCGGCACCCGCGACGGCACGGTCCGGTTGTTCGGGCCGCGCATGCACGCCACCCGCTGCATCCCCCGGGCGACGAGCGTCTCGCCGCCGCCCGGGTTGAGCCGCACGTAGTCGAAGCCGAACTGCAGCTGGGTCTGGCCGAGCTCGACCAGGCGCATCCGGATGGAGACCTCGTCGAACGCGGTGATCTCGGCGAAGAACTCGCAGTCCACCTTGAGCGTGAACAGCTTCAGGTCGTCCTGCAGATCGGCGAGCACCTCCGCGGCGCGCTCCTTGAGGAACAGCTCGCGCGCCCGGCCCTGCCACCGCAGGTAGTTGACGTAGTAGACGTTGCCCACCAGGTTGGTCTCTTCGAAGCCCACGGTGTGGCGATACTCGAAGTAGTTCACTGGCCCTCCTTTGCGAGTACGGCGAAGACCACTGGCTCGACGCCGCCGCCGCGTACCGTCGCCGCCAGGGCGCCGATGCGGATGCCGCCGGAGGCGAGGGTGACCCAGCCAGCGCGTTCGGTTCCGGCGAGCGTGATCGGGGCGTCGGCCGAGGCGCCCGCCTTGCGCAGGCACTCGATCGCCGACCAGACCCGGGTGGCCGCCACGTCCAGCGGCTCGGCGCACGTATCGGCGATCAGGCGGGCCAGGTCGAGGTGCCGGCCGAGCAGCCCGTGCCAGTCGTCCTCCGTCCGGGCGGTGACCGGCTCGACGTCGCAGCCGAGCTGCCCCTCCCCCACGGCGCACAGGGTGAGACCGGCGCCGTGGGCCGCGGTCAGCGTCAGGTCACCGTCGATCTCCGGCCGCCCGTCCGGGCGGTACCGGACGTTCACCGGGCGGTTCACGGCCCGCCCGGCCGCGCGGCCGGTGCGCACCCGCCGCGTGCCGACGTGGTCGCCGGTGTCGTCGCCCGGGTCGTCCGGCTCGACCACCACCGCGGCCCGGATGCCGGTCAGGTCGCCGATCGTGCGCTCCAGGTACGGCCCGAGCAGTGCCGGCGCCCACGGGCCGCGCCCGTCGCGCTTGCGTACCGCCCGCAGGTGCAGCCCGGTCCAGCGTTCGATGACCGAGCCGTCCGCGTCGCGCAGGGCGATGTCGTAGACGTAGGTGTCGCCGTCCCGGCTGCGCTCGGTGGCGCAGTAGCGCAGCTCACCGGCCCGGTCGAGCCGGTCACCGGCGGGGTGCAGCTCGTCCACCCGTACCGGCAGCAGCGTCGCGTCCGGCACGCAGACCTGGTTGCCGTGCATGAGGGTGTCCCGCACCCCCGGGTCGCCGAGCACGAGCGCGCCGGGCAGGAAGGCGGCGAACCAGTCGGTCTGCGGCAGCGCCTCGACCACGACGTCCACGTCCCGGGCCTGCGCGCGCCGGTAGCCGCGCAGCCGCTGGAACCGGCCGCCCTGGAAGAGCACGTCGCCGTAGAGTTCCGCGGCCGGGTCGAGGGCCACCGGCGGCATCCCCTCGCCGACCTGGTCCGGGGCGCCGCCGGCCGGGCCGGTGTCGCGCCGGAGCAGCCGGGCGCGGAAGTGGTCGGCCGCGAACGCGGTCTCCTCGCTCTGGATCACCACGTCGACCGCGTCGTCGTCGGTGCGCACCGCGGCGATCCGGATCGTCGTGCTGCCACCCGGCGGCACCACGATCGGCCGCTCGAACCGGGCGTCGGTGATCGTCGGCGCTCCGGTCCAGCCCGTCAGGGCCCGAGTCACCTGGGCCATCGCCTCCATGCCCAGCACTGCCGGGAACAGCAGGTTGCCGTCGAGCAGGTGGTCGGCGAGGTACGGGTCGGTGCCGGCGTTCAGCTCCGTCTCCACCACCAGCTCGACGCCGTGGTAGCGCACCAGCGGCCGGTCCACGAAGCGCAGCAGCGGCAGCGGAGGGCTCTCCCGCTCGACCGTGTGGATGCCCTCGGTACGGCCGCTGATCACCACGGTGGACGGCACCGACGGGTCGTCGAGCAGCCGGCGCAGCATCGCCAGCCCCTGGTCCGGGGTGATGGCGGTGACGCCCTCGCGGGCCAGCGTCTCGACCACTGACAACCGCTCGCCCATGCCCACGCCCGACCAGACCGACCACTCCAGCACCAGGGTGCGGCAGTCCGGGTGGTCCGTGCCGTAGCGGGTGACCAGGTCGTCGAGCCACTCGTTGGCGATCGAGTAGTGCGCCTCTCCGCGCAGACCCGCCCGGCCGATGATGCTGCCGAGCGCGACCAGCAGCTTGAGCCCATCGCCGCCGACGGCGTCCAGGACGTTGCGCAGGCCGTCCACCTTGGGTGCCAGCGTGCGGCGGACCATGTCCTCGTTCACGCCGGTGAGGGCGGTCGGCTCGTTACGCCCGGCGCCGTGCAGCACCGCGGTCACCGGACCGCCGAGTTCCGCGGTGAGCGAATCGACCGCCGCGCGTACCTGGGCCGGGTCGGTGACGTCGGCCCGCGCGTACCGGACGGTGACGCCCTGCTCGGCGATGCGGGCCAGGTTCGCCGAGATCTCCGGGTCGGTGGCCGCGTCGGAGCGGCCGAGCAGGGCCAGCCGGGCGCCGCTGTCCTTGGCCATGGCCAGGGCGCACTCGGCGGTGATGCCCTTGGCGCCGCCGGTCACCAGCAGCACGTCGGACCCGTCGAGCGCCGCCTCGGTACGCGCCGGGCTCACCGGCAACGGGCGCAGCACCGGCACGCGGCGGGTGCCGTCGGCCGCGTACCACGCCTCGGTGAAGCTCGTGGTGCCGGCGACCTCGGCGACGATCCGGTCCACCGCGTCGGGCTCCGGCGCGATGTGCACGACCGTGGTGCGGATGTGCGGCGCCTCCAGGTGCAGGGTCTTGGCCAGACCTGCCGCGCCCCGCCCGTGCTGCACCAGGACGAACCGGCCACCGGAGGCGCCGGTCACCGCGGCCCGGGCCCCGGCGAGCGCCTCGGCCAGATCCGCCTCCTCGCAGTCGGTCGGCAGCAGGACCAGCACGCCGCCGCCGACGTCGCCGCGCTCGAGCGCGGCCCGCAGCGGCTCGGCCAGCGGGTGCTCCGCCGGGGCGTGCACCTGCCAGCTGCCGCGCTGCTCGACGCCGGCCGCCGCCGGCACGTCGCGCTCGTCGAGGTCGACCCGCCAGGACCGCACCCAGTCGGCGGCGCCGGTGACGACCGGCGCGGCTTCGGTGGCGCCCGCGACCGTCTCCGACCCGCGCAGCCCTTCGAGGGCCTCGGCCAGCTCGGCGAGGGTGGCGGTGGCGAAGTTGGCGGGCGTGCGGCTCGGCGGGATGCCGATGCTCTGCGCCACCCGGTTCACCATCTGGCCCACGGTGATCGAGCTGAAGTGCAGGTCGTCGAGCAGGCGGCTGTTCATGTCGACCAGCTCGGGCGGCAGTTCCGCCCGTTCCGCGGTCATCCGGCGCAGCAGGTCGGCGACCGACTCACCGGCCGGGCCGGGCGCGGGTTGCGCCTCCGGCGTGCCGGACGGCGCCGCCGGAATCCCGCCGCGGTTGCGTGCCGGCACCTGCGGCGCGGCCTCGCACGGGCTCTCGAAGAAGCGGAACTCCGTGCCCACCGCCAGCGGGCGCACCAGCCGCCCGTGGAACAGCGCGGGGTCGACGTCGGTGGCCCCCACCACGAAGGCCGCTCCGAGCACCCGCAGCAGGCCGACCGACGACTCGTCGTCGGTGTCCAGCGCGACCGCCGGTACGTCCACCACACCGCTCGCCAGGCCGCTGAGCACCCGGCCGGGGCCGACCTCGATGAGCAGGTCGACGTTCTTGGCGGCCACGGCGACCGCCTGGGCGAACAGCACCGGCTCGGTGATCTGCCGGGTGAGCAGGTCGGCCAGGTCGGTCTCGGTGGGCAGTTCCTCACCGGTCACCGTCGAGACCACGCGCCGGTCGGGTGTGCCGAAGGACTCCCGGCGCAACAGGCCGCCGAAGGCGTCCGCGGCCTCGGCGACCAGCGACGAGTGGAACGCGTGGGAGACCGCGAGGCGGGTCGCCGCGACACCTGCCTCCTCGGCCCGCCGGCAGGCCTGCTCGACGGCCTCTACGCTGCCGCTGATCACGGTCTGTCCGGGGCCGTTGTGCCCGCCGACGACCGCGGACAGCCCGGCGATCAGCCGCTCGGCCTGCTCGGGCCCGCAGGACAGGCCGGCCATCGTGCCCGAGGAGCTGTGCTCGGCCATGGTGCGGCCGCGCAGGGCGGCCAGGCGCAGCACGGTCTCGTCGTCCATCGCCCCGGCCCACTGGAGAGCGGTCAGCTCGCCGAGGCTGTGCCCGACCGCCACGACTGCCTCCAGGCCGAGGGTCCGCAGCACGCGCTGGCCGGCGATCGAGCCGGTGACGATGCGCGGCTGGGCCACCTCGGTGGCGACCATGTCGCCGCTGCGGGGCAGCGCGGCGGCGCGGTAGACCTCCTCGGCCTCGGCGAAGCGCCGGCGTAGCGCGCCACCGCTGGTGCCCCTGCCGGAGCCCTGCCCGGGGAACAGGAAGCCGATCTCCCCGTCCCCGATCTGCCCGAAGCAGGTACGCCCCCCGTCGGCGAACAGCTGCGGCTCACCGGCGTCCAGGGCGGCGACCACTGCTTTCAGCCGGTTCGTCGCGTCGGACGGGGTGTGCGCCACGACCGCCGCCCGCCAGGGCAGCTCGCGCAGTTCGCCGTGCAGGGTCGCGGCCAGGTCGCTGAGCTGGGCGTAGCTGATCGACGGCACGAAGTCGGCCACCCGCTGCAACCGTTCGCGCAGCTCGGCCGGGGTCAGCGCGTCGAACAGCAGCAGCTCGGCGTCCTGGGCGCCGGCCGCGATGGCCCGCGTACGGCTGCCGTAGCGCACCTTGCGCACCGGCTCGCCGCGGTCCAGGACGAGGTGGGTGTTGATGCCGCCGAAGCCCATCGCGGTCACGCCGGCACGCACCGGGCGGTCGTCCGGCCACGGTTCGGCCCGACGCGCGACGCGCAGCGCGGCGTTGGGCGACTCGAAGACCTCGTGCGGGTCGACACAGCCGACGGTGGGCGGGATGACCTCGTTGTGCATCGCCATCGACGCCTTGATCAGACCGGCCACACCGGCCGCCGCCTTGGTGTGCCCGATCATCGCCTTGACCGACCCGATCACCGCGGGCGCGGCGGCCGGGTCGGCGGCCAGCCGGTTCTGGTTGAGTGCGGTCAGCTCGTTGGAGTCGCCCACCTTCGTGCCGGTGCCGTGCCCCTCGAACAGCGGCACGGTCTCGATGCCGAAGCCGGCGCGGGCGTACGCCCGGTTGAGGGCGAGGTGGTAGCCGCGGGTCTCCGGCCGGGTGATGCCGCCACGCCCGTCGGAGGAGATGCCCCAGCCGGCGACCGTGGTGTAGATGCGGTGGTTGCCGCGCAGCGCGTCACTCTCGCGCATCAGCACGACCATGCCGCAGCCCTCACCCGGCCAGAACCCGTTCGAGCCGCGGTCGTAGACGCGCATCTCGCCGGTGGCCAGCGCCCCGGTCTTGGCGAACCCGATGACCTCGAACGGGTCGACCGACAGGTCCACCCCGCCGGCCACCGCGACGTCGAGCTCGCCGTCGGCCAGCGCCTTGCAGGCGGTGGCCACCGAGAGCAACGAGGACGAGCAGGCGCCGTCCACCGTGTAACCGCCGCCCTGCAGGTCGAAGTGGTTGCAGATGCGCCCGGCGATGGTGTTGGACAGGCCGCCGGCCAGGGTGTCCTCGTCGACCGCCGGGAACGGGCTCTTGTACGTCTGCTCCAGGTCGTCGAGGAGAGCGTCCAGTTCGTCGTCGGCGAACCCACGCTCGCGCAGCACCGCGGTCACCGTGCGCTGCACGTACGGCCAGCGCAGCCGCAGCTGGTTGGCGCGGGAGAACTCGCCGGTGAGCGTGTTGCCGACGATCACGCCGGTGCGCTCACGGGGCAGGCCCTCGGCCATCGGAAAGCCGGCGTCGGCCAGGGCTCCGGCGGCCACGTCGAGAGCCAGCCAGTGGGTCAGGTCGGTGGACCGGTACGTGCTGCCGGCCACCTTGTACGCGATCCGGTCGAACTCGTACGCGTCGATGACGGCCGCGTTGCGGGCGTAGAAGCGGTCCGGGGTACGGGGATCCGGATCCCAGTAGTCCTCCAGCCGCATCCGGACGTCCGGCAGCCGGCGGAACGCCCGGCGACCGGCGACGGCGTTGTCGAAGAGTTCCTTGGGGGTGGTGGCGTCGGGATATCGGCACGCCATTCCCACCAGCGCGATTCTGGACATGGGCGATCGGGGCTCCTCACATGGACGGGCGGACGGGCGCACGAGACGGGATCAGCGAGGCCGTTCCACCCCGGTGTGTGCCGAGAACGCGTCGGCGATGCGTTGACGCCAGGTCGCATAGGCGGGCACTGCACCGTCGGCGGGCAGGCCCTCGCGGGCGTGGTCGGTGGCGGCGGCGGCAGTGGCCACGTCCGTGCCGCAGAGGACCTCGGTGGCCAGTTCGTTGTGCGGGACGACGAGACCGGCGCGCAGCCGGGCCTGCGCGGCGAACGCGGCCCCCTGGGCCAGCTGGCCCCGGTACGGGCCGGCCGCCTCGGCGAGGCACTCCAGCTCCGCGCGGTCGACGCCGCCCGCGTACGTGGCGGCCAGGCCGGCCCCGCTGTAGAGGTCCGGCCGGCGCTCCTCGGGGAAGGTGGCGAACAGCGCGGCGAGCCGCTCCGGGTCGGTGCCGCAGACGAACCAGCTCGCTCGGCCGATGCCCTGGTCGATGACCTGGTTGGTGTGCCACGCCGGACCGGGCACGACGGTCGGGACCCGGGGCGCCTGGTACCGCTCGTGGACGTACTGGCGGGTCTTGAAGTACGCCTGGTGGAAGCCGTAGCCGTCGAGCAGCAGCCAGCGCAGCAGCGGGTCCGGGCCGTACAGCGTGGACCAGCGGAACCTCGGCAGGCGGGCCATCGCCCAGCCGACCCCGACGTACACCATGTAGACGTGGTCGGCGCCCGGCCCTTCGAGCAGCGACCGCACGTGCCCGCCGCGTCCGGTGGGCAGGCCGTCGAGCACGGCCATGGCCATCCCGGCGCCCTCGTAGGCGAAGCCGCGGTAGAGCTCGGGCAGTTGCGTGAGCTCGGCCTCGACGTCGGCCGGCCGGCCGGTCGCCGCGGCGGCGCCGTAACCGGTGAGGAAGGACCTGCCGACGGTCTCCAGCCGGTCGACGGCCTCCGCCGACTTGGCGTGGAAGCCACGGACGGCGACCTTGGTCTCCGAGATGTCCGGCGTCAGGACGCGCCGTCGCAGGTTGTGCCAGGCTGTCATGTCACGGCCTCCGCTGGGGGGTGGGAGAGGGCGAGCGCATCGAGGTGGTCGCGGATCTGCTGCCGCCAGGACTCGTAGTCGGGCGGGCCGGTCGGGTCGGGTCGGGTCAGGCTGATGTCGTCGGCCAGCGCCGCCGCGGCCGGCACGGTGAGGCCGGTCAGCGTGTGCAGCGTGCTCGCCGAGTGCTCCGGCACGAAGCCGGAGAAGTCGCGGGCCTTGGCGGCGAACACCGCACCCTGTGCCAGGTGCCGCCAGTGCTCGCCGGACGCCCGTCGCAGCACCCCCAGACCGGTCTCGTCGCAGCCGCCCGCGAAGGTGGCCGCGAGACCGACACCGCTCCACAGGTCGGCGTGCCGCTCGGTGGCGAAGGCGCGCACCGCGGCGTCGACGTGCTGCGGGATTCCACCGTGGATGAACCACAGCGCCCGCCCGATGCCCTGGTCGACCGCGCGCGGGAAGTAGTCGGCGCGGCCCTGCCACGGGTACGGCGCCGGACGGCGCTGGCGGTCCACCACGTCGCGGGTGTCGAAGTAGGCCCGGTCGAAGCCGTAGCCGTCGACGGCGAGCCAGCTCATGGTCGGGAAGTAGGGCGTGCCGGTGAGGTCGGGCAGGACGCCGCGCCACAGCGGGCGGGGCAGCCGGGCCATCGCGAACCCGATGCCGATGTAGGTGAGGAACGTGTGCGGGACGCCCGGTCCGCGCAGCAGCTCCCGGGTCCGGGTTCCCCGGCCGCCGGCCATCGCGTCCCGCACGGTCAACGCCATCGTCGCGCCCTCGTACGCGAAGCCGCGCAGCTCGGCGTCGACCATGTCGAGCCGGCGCTCCAGGCCCCACTGGTCCCGCAGTTCGATGCCCCACTCGAAGCCGCAGACGACGGCCTGCGGGATGGCTTCGAGGGCGCGGGTGGCGTCGGTGGGGGCGACCGGAAATCCGCGCCCGGCGAAACTCACGTCGCGGAACGACGGAGTCAGGACCATCCGGCGCAACGAACCTAGGACTGCAGGCATCGAGAAACTCCCTCACGCTTTGTGTGGGTGAGACTTCATCGTGTTATGCGATTCCCGTCCAGCGCGTCTCCTGGTGTGCGGGGTGCCGCACGACGCTGCCGGGCCCCGATGCGGCGGGCGGCTTCGAAGGCCGCCCACCCGGTGACCTCCACGAGCGCCTCGTCTCCGGGCTGGTGGCGCCGGAACTCGGCGACGACCCCGTCGCCCACCTGGTGTGAGGACACCGCGGTGAGCAGCGCGAGCCGTCCGGCCGCGCGGTCGGCCGGGTCGAGCGGGGTGAGCAGGTCCTCGCACCAGGCCGTGGAGATTCCGGTGTCCGCGCCGCGCCAGCCGTCGAGGTGCTCGCGCACCACGGCGCGGACGGCGGGTGACAACCACCGCTCGCCGGCCGCGTCGAACGTCGCGGCGGCCCGCGCCAGCGCACCGCCGATGAACGGGTTGCCCGCCGCCCAGCCGGCGTCGGCGGGCAGCGGCGCGTCCGGCAGCAGGTCGAGGGATCGGCCGGGCTCGCGGTGCGTGCGCAACGTCTCGCGCAGCAGCCGGGCCACCCCCTGCTTCATCCGCTGCCGCGCCCGCCCGGTGAGGCCGGGCGGAAGCAGGAAGTTGGAGAGGAAGACGTTCACCATGCGGGTCAGGTAGTGCATGGCGGTCACCGTGCCGATGAGCTCGGCGCTCTGCGCGGGGGTGAGCCAGGCCGGCATCCCGGGCCCGTCGGGCGCCTCCTGTGCGCCCCGCGCCCATTGGCTGATCTCGCGCAGCCGGGGGTCGCGCATGTCGTCGACGCGGTCGGCGGCGAGCTGGTCCGCGTCGTACTCGCCGGCCAGGTCGTACATGCTGACCGAATGCATGTCGACGCAGTACGGGCAGATCGTGGCGACCGCGACCGCGGTGGCGGCGGCCTCCTTCGAGGCGCGGTCGGCGGCGCCGCTGACCAGCACCGGCTCGCGCATGAGGGTCCAGTAGGCGGCCAGCACCCGGGGGGACGGTGAATGCATGAGCGCCGGTGGGATCACCAGGCGCATCTCGTCCGCCACCTGCTGGTACACCTGCTCGATCACACCGCTCGCGGACGATGCGGAGACCGGTGTGACGTGGCGGACCTGACGTTGCACTACTGAGGCTGCGACGCGGCCGACGATCATGACTGCTCCTTCCGCCGGTGTGGCCAGTATCAGCAGATCGAACGCGAAAATCCCGCGTGCCGGGCGAGGGAAGCAATTCTGGAAAAATATTTCCCAGCGGAGACCCGCGATCGGGTATCTCCGGTATCCAATGGCTACTTCAATATTGCGCTCGGCCCTACTGGACGGCCTTTCCGGTTGCCCGCCCACTCGGCCGTGGCTAGCCTGGCGACACATGAACGTGGGGCGCGCGCCGTTCGGCGCGCATTCCACCGCCCGCCGCGACGGATCGGCCGAGAGAGTCGGAATTTGATTATTGCGGCGTGGCTCACCCCTGGGGGAAAGAATGCAGGATACGTCGGAGAAGGCAGTTCTGCGCGCCATCGAAACGATGCACGAGCGCCTCGGTGAACAATTAACCGTTGACGACATGGCACGCGCCGCCATGTTCAGCAAGTTCCACTTCACGCGCATGTTCCAGCGGGTCACCGGGGTCTCCCCCGGCCGCTTCCTCTCCGCGCTGCGCCTCCAGCGGGCCAAGGAACTGCTCGTGTCCACGCCGATGAATGTCGCCGACATCAGCGTCAGCGTCGGCTACAACAGCGTCGGCACGTTCAGCTCCCGGTTCAGCCGGAGCGTCGGCATGTCGCCCACCACCTTCCGGCAGCGCGCCGGCTACGCCAGCGAGATCCGCACCGACTCCGACGAGGTGAGCGTGAGCGACGCGAGTCTCTCCTGCGTGGTGCACCCCGCGGGCCGCAGCGAGAACACCCTGACGTTCGTCGGTCTCTTTCCCGAGCGGGTGCCCGAGGGGCGCCCGGTCCGCTGCGCGGTGCTGCGCGAGTCGCGGCACATCACCTTCAACCACGCGCCGCTGGGCCGGTGGCACCTGCTCGCGCAGTCGGTCTCGGCCGACCGGTGCCCACCCGGCTCCTGCCGCGATCATGCCGACCGGCCGGTCGCCGTCGCCACCGCCGGGCCGATCGTCATCCGGCCGGGCCGGCCGATCTCCACCGAACTGGTGCTGCGGCAGGGCCGGGCCCCAGATCCACCGGTGCTGCTCGCGCTGCTCGACGTCCGCACCTACGCGCTGAGCCGGCTGGCCGAGCAGAACCGGCCCGCCAAGGAATACGCCGACGTCGCCTGAGTTCCGGTCGCCACCCCCGCGGGCGGGCCGGGAACGCCTGGCCACATCCGCCCGGCTCTACCCGCTATTTCGGATTCGGAGGGTTTCCGGCGATGCTCGACAACTGATTCTGAGTACGCAGCAGTGCGTTCCACTATCTACATTCCGCCACCTCGGCAAGGCCCTCCGGCCAGGGCACCCACACGCCGGGTCCCGGAGCGGGGATTCGGCGTCGGGGCGCCGATGACCCGGTGGATTGCGTCCGCTCCCGCCCTGGGATAGCCTCGGGGAAGAGCGACGGACATCACAAGGCCGCCAGCATTCGGAATTGGCCGGAATGGGCGCAATGGAACAGGCAGTAGAGGTAGCAGTCAAACGCGCGGTGACGACGATGCGCGACAATCTCGGCCAACCTTTGACGATTGACGACATGGCCCGCTCGGCCATGTTCAGCAAATTCCACTTCACTCGGGTGTTCCAGCGGGTCACCGGCGTCTCCCCCGGCCGCTTCCTCTCCGCGCTCCGGCTTCAGCACGCCCAGCAACTGCTCGTCTCGACTCCACTACGGATCGCCGATATCAGCCAGCGGGTCGGCTACAACAGCGTCGGCACGTTCAGCACCAGATTCAGCCGCAGCGTCGGGATGTCCCCCACCGAATACCGGCTCCAGTCCGGATTCGCCCGGCAGATCGTCGCGGAAACAGACGCCCACACCGCGTCGTCGGCCGGGGGTCGCGTCGAGTGCCACATCCGGATGCCACGGGACGGCCAGCCGCGGCTGGTCTTCGCCGGCCTTTTTCCCGAACGCATTCCGCAGGGCCGTCCGGTGCGCTGCACGGTGCTCGCCGACCCGGAGCACCTCGAGCTCGACGACGTGCCCAGCGGCACGTGGCACCTGCTGGCCCAGTCGGTTCCGGGGTCGTGCAGCCACCCGGATGGCTACCAGGCCAACGTGAACGAATCGGTGTCGGTGGCCAGCCTCGGTCCGATCACCGTCAGGCCACGCTCGGTGGTCCGTTCCACGCTGGAGTTCAACAGCGCCGGCCCGCTCGACCCGCCGGTCCTGCTGGCCCTGCTGGACGTCCGCAAGCTGGCGATGGAGATCGTGGCGCAGCACGCCCAGGCGCACGTTCCGCTGGCCGCCGGAGTGGCCGGCCACGACCCCTCCGGCGGCTGGTAGCGCCCAGGGCCGCAACCGGGAAGTGGACCACCCTCCGGCGGCTCCGCGACCCTGGTGCCGTGACTGTCCCGACCGCACCCAGGACGCTGGTCGCCGGTGCCCTCGCGTTCGCCACGCCGGCCTTTCCCGACGAGCGCGGCGTCTTCCGTACGCCGTTCCGGTCGTCGGCGTTCGCCCCGGCGATCGGACGTCCGCTGTTCCCGGTGGCCCAGGTCAACTTCAGCGTCTCGCGCCGCGGCGCGGTACGCGGCCTGCACTACACCGCGACCCCGCCGGGCACGGCGAAGTACGTCTACTGCGCGCATGGCCGCGCCCTCGACATCGTCGTCGACCTCCGGGTGGGCTCGCCGACGTTCGGACGGTACGACGCCGTGGAACTCGACCAGGAGCGGTGCCCGGCGCTGTACCTCCCGCTCGGGGTCGGTCACCTCTTCATCGCCCTCGAGGACGACACGGTGATGAACTACCTGCTGTCGCTGGAGTACCGGCCGGAGAACGAGCTGGCGCTGGCGCCGTTCGACCCGCAGCTCGCGCTGCCGATCCCGGAGGACATCGACCCGATCCTCTCCGCGCGGGACCGGGCGGCGCCCGGTCTCGCCGAAGCGCTGGACGCCGGCCTGCTTCCGGACTACACCGCCTGCCGCGCGCTGGAGGAGCGGCACCGCGCCGGCTGGTAGTGCCGCGCCGCGGCGGTCACGCCTCCGAAACTGCGCACCCCGCGCTCCGCGCCCCAGGGGGCACGTCCACCGCACTTCAGGAGACCTGAGCCGCCGGTCACCCGTCACATACTGGTGCTCCGGCAGGTCGGACACGACGAACGGACCCGATGGTGAAGGGAATAGTTCTCGCCGGCGGCACCGGTACGCGGCTGTACCCGCTCACGCTGGCGACGTCCAAACAGTTGCTGCCCATCTACGACAAACCGATGCTCTACTACCCGCTCTCGGTGCTCATGCTGGCCGGCATCCGGGACATCCTGATCATCTCGAACCCGGACGTGGTCCCGCACATGCGGCACCTGATCGGAGACGGGTCCCGGTTGGGGCTCAACGTCAGCTACGCGGAGCAGAAGGAGCCACGCGGCATCGCCGAGGCGTTCCTGATCGGCGCCGGCCACATCGGGCACGACCGGTCCGCGCTCATCCTCGGTGACAACCTCTTCCACGGCTCCGGCTTCTACAACGTGCTGCAGCACGAGGCCCGCTCGGTCGACGGCTGCACCCTGTTCAGCTACTCGGTCTCGGACCCCGAGCGCTACGGCGTCGCCGAGACCGACGCGGAGGGCCGGCTGGTCTCGATCTTCGAGAAGCCCCGCCGGCCGCGCTCCAACCAGGCGATCACCGGCCTCTACCTCTACGACAACGACGTGGTGAGCATCGCCGCCGGCCTGAGTCCGTCGGATCGCGGGGAACTGGAGATCACCGACGTCAACCAGGAATACCTGCGGCAGCACCGGGCCGGGCTCGTGCCGCTGAGCCGCGGCTACACCTGGATGGACTGCGGCACGCACGCCAGCCTGCTCGCCGCCAGCCAGTACGTGCAGGTGATCCAGGAGCGACAGGGGGTCCGGGTGGCCTGCCTCGAGGAGATCGCCCTGCGCATGGGCTTCATCGACGCCGAGGCCTGCTACGAGCTGGGCGCTGCGATGCGCCACTCGGACTACGGCCGCTACCTCACCGAGATCGCATACGCACTCGACTAAGGACGACGATGGGAAGACTGCTGAGAGCGGCGACCCGACGCATCGCGCCGGCCCACATCCGGTACGTCCGGCCGGTGCCGCCGGAGACCGCCCCCGAACCGGTCGCGCGGGTCTACCGCCAGGTCGAGACGGACTTCGGGATGCTGGCCCCGCCGGTGGCGCTGCACGCCCCGGCGCCACCGGTGCTGGCCGCCTGCTGGAGCATCCTGCGGGAGACCCTGGTGGTGTCCGGCCGGGCGAGCCGCGCCGACAAGGAGGCGGTCGCCGCGGCCGTCTCGGTGGCAAACCGCTGCCCGTACTGTCTGGACGTGCACGGCGCCGCGCTGACCGGCCTGCTCGGCGGCCAGGACGCCGCCCGCATCGCGGCCGGCGGGACCGGCGAGGTGACCGACCCACGGCTGCGCGCCCTGGTCAGCTGGGCGCGGACCGGTGCGGGGCCGGAGCCCTTCCCACCGGAGCAACGGGCCGAGCTGGTGGGCGTGGCACTGGCCTTCCACTACATCAACCGCATGGTCAACGTGTTCCTGCGGGACTCACCGCTGCCGGCCGTGCCGAGGCCGGCCGAACGCGTCCTGCGGCGCACCGCGGCGTCGGTGCTGGGCCGGCTCGGCCGGGTCGAGGTCGCGGCGGGCGCGTCGCTGGACCTGTTACCCGACGCCGGCCCGCTGGCGGGCACTGCCTGGGCCGCGAGCGTCCCGCACATCGCCGAGGCGCTGAACCGCGCCGGCGCCGCCATCGCCGCCGCCGGCGAACGGAGCGTCCCGGCCGGGGTGCGCGAACTCGTCGAGGCCCGGCTGGCAGACCCCCGCTTCGCGGGGCCCGGGATCAGCGCCCGGGCGTGGCTGGACGAGGCGGTCCAGGAGCTGCCCGCCGCGGATCGACCGGCCGGGCGGGTGGCGCTGCTGACCGCGTACGCGTCCTACCGGGTCACGCCGGAGCTGGTCGCACAGTGCCGGTCGGACGACGCGCAACTGGTCGAGCTGACCGCCTGGGCGGCGTTCGCCGCGGCCCGTGCGACCACCGGCCGGTTCGTGCCGGATGAGGGCAAGCGGGGAGATGTGAGCCCGCCCGTCTGACTGCGACGCTCATCCCGATGGCTGAGGGTGTTCCGCAGCCAGGTCGGGTGGCCCGATCGGTGGCCCGCCGACGTATCCGAGCCGTGCTGTTCCTCCTGTCGTCCCGCTCGGCCCGTGTCACCGGCCAGACCTCGCCGTGGACGGCGGCCTGCCCGGTTCCGTGCCGATGAGCAGGATGCCCGGCTGACCCGTGACGCAGCCGCATCGCACAGAGAAAGGGTGGAGCCACCCATGGGGAAGAATCCACGCCGGGCGCTGGTGCTCGGCGGCAGCTACGCCGGCCTGTTCGCCGCGCGAGTGCTGACCGAGCGGTACGACGAGGTCCTGATCGTCGACCGAGACAAGCTGGTCGGTGAGCGGGGACCGCGCCGCGGCCGCCCGCAGGGCAAGCACATCAACGCCATGCACGTCCGCGGCCTCCAGGTGACCGAGGAACTGTTCCCCGGCTTCATCGAGGAGCTCGTGGCGGACGGCTGCCCGACCGGCGACTACGCCGGCTCGTGCCGGTGGTACTTCAACGGCCGGCCGCTGGTCCGCGAGGACATCGGCTACATCGCGGTTCCGGCCACGGCCCCGCTGATGGAGCGCCACCTGCGCGAGCGCGTCGAGCAGCTGCCCGGCGTGCGGTTCCTGGAGCGCCGCGACATCGTCGAGTTGCAGACGACACCGGACCGTTCCCGCGTCACCGGCGCCCGGCTGCGCGATCTGGACGACGACCGGGACGAGGTGATCGAGGCCGATCTGGTCGTCGACGCCACCGGGCGCGGCTCGCGGACCCCGGCGATGCTGGAGCGGTTCGGCTACGAGCGGGTTCCGGAGGAGCGCATCAAGATCAATCTCGGGTACGTGACCCAGCACTACGAGCTGGACGACGACCCGTGGGACGGCGACCTTGCCATCATCCCGGTGGCGTACCCCGCCTCGCCGCGCGGCGCGATCTTCACCCAGACCGACCACGGCAAGGTGGAACTGACCGCCTACGGTTTGCTCGGCGACCACCCGCCGACCGACCAGGAGGGCTTCTACGACTTCATCCGGTCGTTGGCGATCCCGGACATCGCCGACGCCCTCAAGTCGGCCCGCCCGATCGACGAGCCCGTCCCCTTCCACTATCCCGTCACGCTGCGCCGGCGCTACGAGCGGATGTCCCGGCTGCCGGCCGGCCTGCTGGTCACCGGCGACGCGGTCACCAGCTTCAACCCGGTGTACGCGCAGGGCATGACGGTGGCCGCGGTCGCCGCCCTGACGATCCGCCGGCACCTGAGCGCGCACGGCGAGCCGGACCCGGCCGCGTACTTCCGCGACCTGGCCCGCGACTGCATCGACGCTCCGTGGGAGATGACCACGACGGTCGACCTGAACTTCCCGGACGTGCCGGGCCACCGGTCTCTCAAGATGCGGATGGTGCAGCGCTACCTGCGGCTCGTGCAGGTCGCCGCGACCCGGGATCCGAAGGTCACCACGGCGTATCTGCGGGCTGCGGGCATGGTCGACACCCCGCAGGCGCTGATGCGCCCCGCGACGCTGTGGCGCGTGCTGCGCGGCGCCCTCGCCCGGAGCTCCCCCGTCGACCGGCCGCGTCAGCCGACGCTCGCACAGTCGGGCTGAGCCGCCGTCCCGAACCGGGCCCGTCGTGCATCCCCCCGCACGACGGGCCCAACTCTGTGCCGGTCTCCCCCGGGAGCAGGGAAGCGCAGCCGCCGCCGGGGCAGCGCAGGCAGCGGGTTCACCGCACGATTGGAGGAGCACCCGGCGCCACCGGTCGCCTCCGCGCGTGCTCGCCCGGCAGAGAGCACGATGCGAGTTGATTCGCGCGCCGATCTTGTCACAATCCAAGGGAAATGACCTGAAAGAGGCGTTGATGACGCAAACGATGCGGGACTGGCTCTTCGCCGGTATCCATCTGGCACCCTGCCGCTTCGCGAACGTAGAGGCCTTCCTCGGCGGTGTCGAGCCCCAGCTGCCCCTGGATGACGTCGTGCCGGTCGGGCAGGCGATCGACCTGCTGCGCCGGGCCGGCGCGTCGCTGGACCGCGACACCGGGGAGTGCGCGGACGACGCCACCGCCGCCCGCCGGCTCACCGCCGCCCAGCTCCGCGAGCTGGCGGACGCCCCGCTGGCCCTCGGTGGCAGCAGTACGGAGCACGCCGTGCTCGCCGCGGCGGGACCGCTGCGCGACCGGCTCACCGCGGCCGGCCTGGACGTGGCCGGAATGACCGTCACGGTCGGGTCGGTTCTGCCAGATCCGTACGCCGCGTCGGAGCGCACGGCCATCTCCATCGGCCCGTCGAAGGCTGCCCGGCACCGGCTCGAACCCGGTGTCTACCTGCGACTGTCCGGGCTGCGGCCGTTCCTCAGCATCACCCGGGCCGGACGCAGGCTGGTGCATGCCGCTGCGGACTCCGGGCCGGACGGGTCCGACCGAGGGCTGGAGCAGGGGCTCGCCGACGTCCTCGGGCTCTGCTACGCGGCGGCCGCGGTCGTGCCGCGCACCGCGCTACGGTCGATCCTCGTCCACGACCGGCACCGCCCCGAATCGCCGAGGCTGCGCTTCGCGCACCTCCGGCAGGCCACCCTGCTCTACCACGAATTCGGCGTCGCCGGCCTGGCCGCGCTGGTCTCCGGCGGGCGGCACCGCATCGCCGAGGCCGAGGTGGCGGTCCTGACCGGCCGGCATCGTGAGCTCGACCTGCCACGCGGGCCGGGCGACGAGGTCACCACCTGGCTGCTCGACCACCTCTGCGGCGCGCTGCTGCCGTCCTACGTGGTTCCGCCGCTCGATCTGTTGCTGCTGGACGCCGTCGACGACGGCGCCGGCGTCGCCGAGGTGTGTGCCACCGCCGGAGTGCCGGTGTCGGTCGGCGCCGCGCGGCTCGGAGAGCTGAGCCTCTCGACGGCGCTGTTCAAGCTGACCCGCGGGACGGTGACGGACTCGATCCTGCCCCGCTATCGGGAGGCCGAGCAGCAGTCCGGTCAGCCGGTGCTGCGCTGGCTGGCCGGCTGACGGCGGGGCCAGGCGGGCGCGGGGCGGACCCCACGGGGGTACGTCGGGCCCGTCAGCGTTCCGGCATCCACAGGTCGGGGGCGGTCCACCCGTCCAGGTCGTACTCGGCGAGGCACTGCTCGGCGAAGGCCTTGTAGCCGTCGACCAGGCCGGTCGCCGTCTGCGCGTGCAACAGCTCGACCCTGGTGTTCTCGTGGTTGCCGGCGTAGTTGCGCTCATAGAGCTCGTGCCGGCCGCCGAACTCGGTGCCGGTCGCGTCCCAGAGCAGCTTCATCACCTTGACCCGCTGCTCGGCGTCGGAGCCGTCCGAGCCGCGCAGGTACCGGTCGAGGTAGGGCCGGATCTCCGGGTTGCGGAAGTCGTCGGCGCTGGAGTTCACGTAGATGAGCCCGCTGGCCACGTCCTGCTGGATGATCTCCTTGACCCGCGGGTAGCCGATCTGCATGAACCAGCGGTACGCCATGCCGTACTGCGGGTTGGGCAGCAGCGCGCCGTTCTTCCACTGCACCGGGTTACGGGCGGCGGCGTCCGACAACCCCCAGAACAGGTTGCGCCACGCGAGCACCTCACCGAGCCGGCTCTGCACCCCGCGGAAGTCCTTCGTGCCGGTCAGCTCCAGGGCCTTGGCGAGCAGGCCGGCGAGGAACTCGAGCTTGACCGCGAGCCGGGTGCAGCCGTGGAAGGTGAACCGCTCGGAGAAGCCGGACTGACCGGCGAACATCTGCACCTTGCCGAGGTTCCCGTACACGAACACGTTCTCCCACGGCACCAGCACCTGGTCGAGCACGAGGATGGTGTCGTTCTCGTCGAGCCGTGACGAGAGCGGGTAGTCGAACGGTGTGCCGACCGCGGCGGCGTTCGCCCCGTACGACGGCCGGCAGATCAGCTTCACCCCGGGCGCGCCCATCGGCACGGTGGCGATCAGCGCGAACTCCTTCTTGCGCACCGGCAGGCCGAAGTGGGCGATGAAGTTGTAGTGGCTCAGCGCCGACCCGGTGGCGACCACCTTGGCGCCGCTGACGATCAGACCCTCGCCCGTCTCCCGCTCCACCCGGATGTAGACGTCGGCCACCTGGTCCGGCGGCCGGTTACGGTCCACCGGCGGATGCACGATGGCGTGGTTCCAGAAGAGCACCTTCTCCTGGGACTCCCGGTACCAGCGTTCCGCGTTGTCGCTGTACGGCGCGTAGAAGCCGGCGTTGGCCCCGAGCGTGCCGAGGAACGAGGCCTTGTAGTCGGGGCTGCGTCCCATCCAGCCGTAGCTCATCCGCGCCCAGGCCGCGATGGCACGCTGGTCGGCGATCATGTCCTCGACGGTGTGCGGGGTGCGGAAGAACGGGTGGGTGAAGCCGCCCGACCCGGTGTCCGTGGGCGCGGTCAGCACGTCGCGCTGGGCCGGGTCGTGCAGCGCGTCGTAGAGCCGGGCCGTCATGCGTACCGGGTTGCGGAACGCCGGGTGGGTGGTGACGTCCTTGACCCGCTCGCCGTAGAGGAACACCTCGCGGCCGTCGCGCAGGCTCTCGACGTACTCGTCCCCGGTCAGCGGCCCGGTCATCGCCGTGCTCCCCCGCGCCGGGCCGCCCGAGCGGACGTACCCCCGATCAGCCGGCGACCGGCGTCGTCCCGCTGTCGTGGAACGAGCCCGGGCACCATGGCCCGGGCTCGTTCGATCAACTCGGTCGTGGCGGACGGGGGTGCGGACGGCGCAACCACGTTCGATATGACGGTCATGCCGACAGCGTCACATCGGGGTGGTCGGCTCGGCATCTCCGCCGGTGCTCAGCGCCGCGCCGGCGCCGCCCGGCTCAGGGCAGGATCTCCATCTGCGCCATCATCCCGATGCTGGAGTGCTCGAGGAAGTGGCAGTGGTAGACGTACCGGCCCAGGTAGTCGGTGAAGGTGGCCTGCAGCCGCACCGAGGTTCCGGCCGGGATCAGCACGGTGTCCTTGAGCCCCGCGTCGTCCGCGGTCATCGGCGCGCCGGTGCGGCCCAGCACCCGGAACTGCGTCAGATGCAGGTGGAAGTTGTGGTCGATGCCGGCATCGACGTCGTCGTTGTAGACGGTCCAGATCTCGGTCGTGCCACGCTTGATGCTGAAGTCCACCCGGTTCGGGTCGTAAGACCTCCCGTTGACCATCGGGTACGGCGGCTCCTGGTTGAAGTCGAACCGCAGGTGAACCTCACGCTGCTTGGTGGCCACGGGCAGCGTGGGCAGCGGGCGCAGCCGGAGCGGAACCTTGCTGGGATCGGTGGCGGTGGAGCGCACGTCGAAACGCAGCACCGGTCCCTTGACGGCGTCGCTGAGCACCACCGACGAGCCGACCGGCAGGCCGGTGAAGTCGACGAGGAGGTCCGCCCGCTCGCCCGAGCTGAGGGTCAGCGAGGTACGGGCCACCGGCGCGGGCAGCAGACCGCCGTCCGAGCCGACCTGCCACATCTTCCCCTTGTCGATGCTGAACGTGTACTTGCCCTCGTTGGTCGCGTTCAGGACCCGGAACCGGTACCTGCGGGCGGCGACCGGGAAGAACGGCTTCACCTTCCCGTTGACCACGACGACGTCACGCTCGTTCGGGAAGCCCCAGATCAGTGAGCCGTCGGTGTCCATCTGGACGTCGGTGAACATGATCGGCACGTCGTACGAGCCGGTCGGCAGCCCCAGGTCCTTCTCTGCCGGGTCGTTGACGAGGTAGAAGCCGTGCAGCCCGCGGTAGGTGTGCTCGGCCTCGTCGCCGTGCACGTGGTCGTGGTACCAGAGCGTGGCTCCGCGCTGGTTGTTCGGGTAGTAGTAGGTCCTGGCGGAACCCGGGAGGATCATGTCCATCGGGTGCCCGTCGTCGATCGCCTTCACGTGGCCGCCGTGCAGGTGCACGTTGGTGTGCGTGTCGAGCTGGTTCCGGAAGGTCACCTTGGCCGGCCGGCCGGTGCGGCCGTAGATGGTCGGACCCACCCAGCCACCGCCGTAGGTGAGCGCCGCGGTGCTGAGACCCGGCACCAGTTCGAGCTCGGCGGGCTGCACCATGACCTCGTACTCGTCGCAGTCCGCCGTCTGCCGCTTCGGCACCGCGACCGGCGGCACCGGCATGCGCGTCTGGAACGGCGTGACGCTGAGCGTCGTCGCCTTGCGCGTGGTGGCCTCGGCCGGGCCGTGCGCGTGGTGGTGAGCCGCGCTTGACGCGTCCGGCCCAGCGGTGGTCGCCGCCGCCCCCCGCGACAGCATCACCGCGCCCGCCACCGATCCGCCCGCGACCAGGATCGCCCGTCTTCTCATCGATAGTTCCCCCCACTCGGTTGGTGAGCGGGATTCTATGGTCGTCGATCGCGGCCCAAAGTCTTCCAGATTGCTATCCTGAGCAGCCGATCGGCGCCACGGTGACCGGTACGCCGTTGAAGACCGCGTTGCCGGAGGGCACGTCCACGACGCCACCGGTCAGTTCGTTCACATTGACCCCGGCGCGACCGGCGGCCACCCGTTGCCCGGTGCGCCGGTGGCCCCAACCGTGCGGCAGGCTGACCACCCCCGGCATGATCGTGTCGGTCGGTTCCAGCTCCACCTCCAGTTCGCCGGTGGCCGAACTGACCCGCGCCCGCTCGCCGAGCCCGAGCCGGGCCACGTCGTCCGGGTGGATCTGCAGGGTGCACCGGTTGGTGCCGCCGGTGAGCGTCGGCACGTTGTGCATCCAGCTGTTGTTCGAGCGCAGGTGCCGGCGCCCGATCAGCACCATGGGCGCGGGCGGGCGGACCATCGCCGCCCGCAACCGCCCGGTGTCCTCGGCGAGCGGCTCGGGGGCGAGCTCGACCCGCCCGGACGGCGTCTTGAGGATCTCGGACAGCCGGGGTTCCAACGGGCCCAGGTCGATCCCGTTCGGATGGTCGAGCAGCTTCCTGCGGGTCAGGCCGTACGGGCCCATCCGCAGCATGGCGTCGAGCAGCAGATCCGGGCCGTCGTCGCCGTCCAGTTCGGCGCGGGTGGTCACCGGGATCGCCGACAGGAGCTGGCCCAGCATCTGCTCGGGCAGCCCGGACGGGTCGGCCTGCGCGCCCATTCCCATCGCGATCAGCGTGAGCCGCTCCAGGATCTCGGCCTCGCTGCGCTGCCCGGCGTCGAGTGGCACCACCGCCGGCGAGTAGCGGGCGTAGTTGCGCACCTGGATGGTGGAGATGAGGAAGTCGTAGTGCGGCATCTGCAGGGTGCGCGGCGGCGGCAGGATGACGTGGGCATGCCGGGTGGTCTCGTTCAGGTACGGATCGACCGCCACCATGAAGTCGAGGCTCTCCAGCGCCCGGTCGAGCCGGCCGCCGTCCGGAGTGGACAGCACCGGATTGCCGGCGACGGTGACCAGAGCCCGCACCTGACCGGGGCCGGGCTGCTCGATCTCGTCGACCATGGTGGCGGCCGGGAACTCCCCGAGGGTCTCGGGGAAGCCCCGTACCCGGCTGCGCCACCGTCCCGCGGTGAACGGCTCGGGGCTCTTGTGCACCTCCGCGGTGGCCGGCTTGGCGTACATCACCCCGCCGGCCCGGTCGAAGTTGCCGGTCAGCACGTTGAGCACGTCCACCAACCACTGCGCGAGGGTGCCGAACTCGGCCGTGCAGGTGCCGATGCGGGCGTAGACGGCGGCGGTGGGGGCGGCGGCCAGCTCCCGCGCGAGCCGCCGGACCGTCTCCGCGTCGACGCCGCAGAACGGGGCCACCAGTTCGGGCGTGAACGGCGCCGCCAGCTCGCGCAGCCGGCCGAGGCCGGCCACCGGCACCCGGATCGTGACCAGCTCCTCGTCCAGCAGCGTGTGCACCATGGCGAACAGCAGCGCCGGGTCACTGCCGGGCCGGACGAACACATGCTCGTCGGCCAGTTCGGCGGTCCGGGTGCGCCGCGGGTCGACCACCACGATGCGCCCGCCGCGCTCACGCAGCCGCCGCATCCGCCCCGGGAAGTCCGGCGCGGCGCACAGCGAGCCGTTTGACACCGCCGGGTTGGCTCCGATGATCAGCAGGTGGTCGGTGCGGTCGAGGTCGGGCACCGCCACCGCCCACGGGTCGCCGGTCATCAGCCCGGACGCCACATGCTTGGGCATCTGGTCGACGGTGCTCGCCGAGAACACGTTGGGGGTGCCGAGCGCCATGGCCAGCGGACCTCGGTAGAGGATGCCGGCCATGGTGTGGAAGGTCGGGTTGCCGTAGTAGAGCGCCAGGGCCTCCCGCCCGTGCTCGGCGATGACTCCCTCCAGCCCGCGGGCGACGATCGCGAACGCCTCGTCCCAGTCCGCCCGGCGCCACGCCTCACCCTCGCGGACCATCGGGCCGGTGAGCCGGTCCGGGTCCTCGTCGAGGCGGCCCAGGGTCGCGCCCTTCGGGCACAGGTAGCCCTTGGAGAACGGGTCGTCCGGGTCGCCGGTCACCGACGTGACACGATCGCCGTCGAGGGTGAGGCGCAGGCCGCAGACGGCCTCGCAGAGCGGGCAGGTGCGATACGCGGTCCGCGTGCCGGTCATGAGGTTCTCCCGTCAGTGCAGTTGGACGCCGGCGTCGTCAAGAGCGTTGAGCAGTGTGCCGCGCTCCAGCTCGGCGGCGACGAGTTCGAGCTCGTCGGCCATGTAGCGGTCCTCGTCGAGGGTCGGCACGAGCGACCGGATGGTGTCGTAGGTGACCCGGGCGGTCGGGCTGAGCCGGTCCCGGCGGCCGGACACGTCCACGGCCTGCGCGGCGGCGAGGAACTCCAGGGCCAGGATGATGTGGTTGTTCCGCAGCACCCGGCGTGCGTTGCGGGTGGCGATCAGGCCCATGCTGACCACGTCCTGGTTGTCGCCGTTGGACGGGACGCTCTGGGTGCTGGCGGGGCTGATCGTGCGGTTCTCCGCGACCAGCGCGGTGGCCGGGTACTGCGCGCCGGCGAAGCCGCTGTTGAGACCCGGCTCGCCCTTGACCAGGAACTCCGGCAGACCGTAGCTGAGGTGCCGGTTGAGCAGCCGGTTGCTGCGCCGCTCGGAAAGGACGCCGAGCTGGGTGAGCGCGATGGTCAGGAAGTCCATCACGAAGGCCACCGGCTGGCCGTGGAAGTTCGCCCCGTGGAAGATCTCCTTGCCGGTGAAGAACAGCGGGTTGTCGTTGGCCGAGTTCAGCTCGATCTCGAGCTTGAGCCGGGTGTGCGACAGGGTGTCCCGCACCGCGCCGATGACCTGCGGGATGGCCCGCAGCGAGTACGCCTTCTGGAGGTAGACGTCGGAGCGGTAGACGTTGCCGCCGTTGCCGTTGCCGTTCTCCTTGCTGGCGGCCACCTGCTTGCGCAGCTCGGCGTGCTCGACGGTGAGCTGGCTGCCGGCCATCAGCGCGCGCATGTTGGCGGCGCTCGCGATCTGCCCGGCGTGCGGCCGGGCGATGTCGTGGCCCTCCGGCTGGAACGGGCTCATCGAACCCTGCAACGTCTCGATGACCAGCGCGGCGGCGATCTCGGCGTGCCGGGCCTGGGCCAGCGCGTACTCGGCCAGCAGGGCGCCGACACCGGTCATCGCCGAGGTGCCGTTGATCAGGGCGAGGCCCTCCTTGAAGCGCAGCCGCAGCGGCTCGATGCCGAGTGAGCGCAGCACCGGCCCGGTCGGCGTCTTGACGCCGTCGCGCAGCAGGTAGCCCTCGCCGATCAGCGTGCTGGCGATGTGTGCCAGCGGGGCCAGGTCACCGCTCGCCCCCAGCGAGCCGATCTCCGGCACGGCAGGGGTGAGGCCCTCGTTGAGGTAGAGCGCGAGGCGCTCGAGCACCTCGGGACGGACCGCGGAGTGCCCCTTCGCCAGCGCGTTCAGCCGGGCGGCGACAATGGCGCGCGCCTCCGCCTCGGCGAACAGCGGGCCGACGCCGGCGCTGTGGCTACGGACCAGGTTGGTCTGGAGCTCGGTCTCCTTCTCGGTGTCCACCAGCATGTAGATCATCTCGCCGTAACCGGTGGTCACCCCGTACACCGGGATGTTCTGCCGGACGGTCTCCTCGAACTGTTCGCGGCTCTGCGCCGCGCGCCGCAGGACCTCGGGGCCGAGCCCCACCGGCGCGTGGTCCTCGGCGACCCGGCGGACGTCCGGTACGCCGAGCGTCTCGCCGTCGAACTCGACGCGAACATCGCTTCCGACCATGGTCATGTGCGCTCCCGAAGGGTGTGACGGCCTTTGCGCATCGATTCTCATCACCGGGCGGTGGGCCGCGGCACCTTCCTGGTTGCCCACCGCCCTCGCGGCACGGGCGGTGTCGCACGGCGGAAGACGCCGGCCCGCCGGAGCCGGAGCGCGACGGCGACCACGGGCCGGAGCCGAGCGGACCTCCCTCCCGCGGGCCGCAGCACCGTGGGAGATGACGTGCCGGTTCGCGGCGGGCAGCATTGACACGTCGGGGCGGTCGGCGGCCCGGCACCACATACCGAGGCGGGGCACATGGGGCAGCAGTACCGAGCCAGCCGGCAATGGGAACGGATCCAGGACCGTTGGATCACCGAGGAGGCGGCCGTCGATCTGACGAACCTCAAGTCCGATCCGAGGAACTTCAAACTGGCCCTGTGGGACCCGTCGGCGAACGGCGTGCGGTACCTGAAGGCGCTGATCTACCACCTGGGCATGGAGCTGGGCGACGAGGACCGGGAGCGGATCGCGCGGACACCCAACCGGGCGCTCGGCGACCCGATCTCGGTCCGGTGCCGGGGCGAACACCTGTCCCTGGACGACCTGCAGTCGACCTTCGAGCTCGGCGCCATCGAACGCGACGTCAGTCTCGACGGCGCCGACGTACTGGAGATCGGCGCCGGCTACGGGCGCACCTGCCACATGATCATGTCCAATCACGACGTGGCCACGTACCGCATCGTCGACCTGCGCAACACCCTGCGGCTGAGCCAGGCCTACCTGCGCGGGGCCCTCGGCGAGAAACAGTTCAACCGGATCCAGTTCGTCCAGGTCGACGAGGTGGAAGACGCCCTCGACGGCCAGCGCTTCGACCTGTGCATCAACATCCACTCGATGACCGAGATGAGCCCCGGCACCGCACGCGCCTACCTCGACCTGATCGACCGCACGTGCGCGGCGTTCTACGTGAAGAACCCGGTGGGAAAGTTCCTGGACGAGAGCCTGGATGGCACCGCCCCGAGTGAGGAGGCGGTACGGCTGGCGCTGGAGAACGGACCGCTCCGGCAGTTGGTCGACATCCACGACAGCCAGGCCGTCGAGGCTGCGGTGCCCGGTTTCCTGGAGGGCTACCGGCCGGGAGACGACTGGGAGTGCGTCAGCGACGGAAGGGCCCTGCCGTGGAGCTATTTGTGGCAGGCCGTGTACCGGAAGCGCCGGTAGGAGCGCTTGCCGTGCCGGCTGATCGACCTGCCGATCGGCCTCTTGCCGTCGTGCTCGGTGCGGCCGGGTTCGTGGGCGCCGCGGTCTCCGCGGCGCTCGCGTCCCGCTCGGCGCGGCTGCGCCTCGTCATCCACGAGCAGCGGCTCCCGTTGCCGCCGTCCGCGACCCACGTCGAGTTCCACGCCGCGGATCTGACCCGGGCGGACGAGGTGCGCGAGGCGGTCGCCGGCGCCGACGCCGTCATCCATGTGGCGGCCCAGATCGGCGGGCAGGCCGCCTGGCGGGTGCCGGGCAGCTCCTCCGAGCGGCTGGGCGCCGATCTCGTCGACACCGTCGCCGATGCCCTCCGGACCCCGCTCGCCCCGCCTCCCATCTTCATCCTGGCCAGCACGACTCAGCTGAACTCCGCGCACCGCGCCAACGAGTACGTACGGCACAAGGCCGCCGCCGAGGCATGCCTGCGTGAGTCGACCGAGAGAGGCTGGATTCGTGGCATCACGCTCCGGTTGCCCACCGTCTACGGGCAAAGTCCCCTGTCCGGCTCGGCCGGACGCGGCGTCATCGCGGCCCTGGCGCGCAAGGCGGTCGCGGGCGAGCCGATCACCATGTGGCACGACGGCTCGGTCCGCCGGGATCTGTTGCACGTCACCGACGTGGGGCTGGCCTTCGTCGCGGCGCTCGACCACGCCGACCTGCTGAGCGGTGGATGCTGGACCATCGGCACCGGGACGAATTCGCCACTCGGCGACGTGCTCCGTCGCCTGGCCCGGCGGGTGGCGGCACGCACCGGTACGCCGGCCGTGTCGGTCGTCTCGGTGCCCGCTCCGGAGTGGGCGGACGCCGGTGACTTCGACGACGCCCGCGTCGATCCGGCGGCCTTCGCGGCGGCCACCGGTTGGGCGTCCGACATCGGGCTGGAACGAGGGCTGGAGAGCGTCGTCGACGCCGTCCTGGCCGAGAGATGAACGGCGGCGGGCCGCGGGCCCGCCGCCGTGCCGGCGTTCAGAGGTGGACTGGCAGGGCGAGCCGGCCGTTCATGACGAACGTGCCCTGTCCGGCCAGTTCCTTCGGCTCGACCGCGAGCCGCAGCCCGGGAAAACGGGTGAACAGCGCCTGCACGGCGATGCGCCCCTCCATCCGGGAAAGGGCCGGGCCGACGCACCGGTGCACGCCGTGCCCGAACGCCAGGTGCCGCTTGTCCGCGCGTTCGACGTCGTACTCCCCCGCGGCGCTGCCGTGCAGCTCCGGATCCCGGCCGGTCGCGACGTAACCGACCAGCACCGGGTCACCCTTGGCGATGGTCACGCCGGCGACCGTGACGTCCTCGGTCGCGAAGCGGAACGGCAGGTGCGCGACCGGTGCGTCGGCGCGCAGCGTCTCCTCCACCACGTCGTCCCAGCCCACCCGGCCCTGCAGGGCCAGGGCCAGCTGGCTGGGCCGGGTGAGCAGCGCCGCCACCGTGTTCGTGATGAGGTTCCGGGCCGGCTCGGTGCCCGTGTTGAGCATCAACTGCGCCAGGCCGACCACCTCGGCATCCGATCCGGCGCCGGTGCCGGTCACCGGGCATCCGCCCGGCTGTGCCGCGACCAGATCGCTGATCAGATCCTCCCCCGGCTGCTGGCGCTTCACCGCGACCAGATCCTCGATCTTGCTCCGCAGGCGGGCGAACTCCTCAGCCGCCTTCTGCGGAGTCGACTCGATGTAGCCGGCGCGGTCCAGGATGCCGTCCGGGTCACCGTCGGGCACGCCGAGCAGTTCGCCGATCACCCGTGAGGCGACCCGGTGCGCGTAACGCTCCTTGAGGTCGACCGGTTCACCCCGCCGCTCGGCTGCGTGCGCGGCCAGGTGGTCCAGCGCCTCCTCGATGACCCGCTCCACCCGTGGCCGCAGCGCCGCGATGCGCTGCGGGCTGAACGCGCCGGCGACGAGCCGCCGTTGGCGGGCGTGCTGCTCACCGTCCGCGGTCGACATGTTGTCCATCCGGGCCCAGGCCATCAGCGGGAAGTTCGGGTCGAGGCTGCCGTCGATGTAGGCCGGCCAGTGCTGGCGGGCGTTCTTGGCGAACCGCTCGTCCGCCAGCACCTGCCGGGCAGCGTGGTAGCCGGTCACCGACCAGGCCGCCACCCCGCCGGGCAGCAGCACCCGGACCACCGGACCACGGGCCCGCAGCCGCGCCGCCTCGCCGTGGATGTCGGTACCAGCGGGATCGATGACAAACGGGGAACCATCGTCCACGTCTACCTCCTCTGAAGACAGATCGGTGCAGGTCGCTCCCATCGTCGCCAGCCACCACCGCCGCGGGCGTCTTCCACGGTGCGCTGCCCGCCGGCGGGCGGCGGCGCGGCCGTGCACGCAATCCAGGAGATGCCCGGGATCAGGCAGAACGCGAAGACTGACCCCGGAGCGTCCCGGGCCGCACCCGTCCCGATCGGACCCACTTGGAGGCGTAGTGACCATCCGCGGAGACATCGCCGTCGTCGAGTGCACCCAGTGTCGGATCTGCGGCAACCGCAGCCTGCTCCCGGTGCTCGACCTCGGCAGCCAGGCACTGACCGGGATCTTCCCCCGGCCGGGCGAGGACGTGCCGGTGGCGCCGCTGCAGCTCGTGCGGTGCAGCCCGGACGGGTGCGGGCTGGTGCAACTGCGGCACACGGCCGACCTGTCGCTCATGTACGGCGCGCACTACGGCTATCGTTCGAGCATCCGGCCGTTCATGATCAACCACCTGCACCGCAAGGTGAAGCAGCTCACCGGCACGGTGGATCTGAATTCCGGGGATCTGGTGCTGGACATCGGCAGCAACGACGCGACGCTGCTCAAGGCCTACCCGGCGGGGACCACCCGAGTCGGCGTCGACCCGACCGGCGAGAAGTGGCGCGAGTTCTACCCCGACGACGTAGACCTCATCGCCGACTTCTTCAGCGGTGCGGCCTTCACCGAGCGGTACGGCGACCGGAAGGCGAAGATCGTCACCGCGATCGCGATGTTCTACGACCTGCCCGACCCGCTGGGCTTCATGACCGAGGTGCGCGACATCCTGGCCGACGACGGCGTGTGGATGATCGAGATGAGCTACGCGCTGCCGCTGCTGGAGATCCCCGCTTACGACGCGATCTGCCACGAGCACCTGGAGTACTACCAGCTGCGCCAGATCGAGTGGATGGCGGCACGGGCCGGGCTCACCCTGACCACCGCCGAGATCACCGACGTGAACGGCGGCAGCCTCTGCGTCACCCTGGTCAAGGACCCGTCGAAGCACCGGATCGACCACGCCGGCATCGAGCGCGTACGGCAGCGTGAGGCGGCGCTGCGGCTCGACACCGACCAGCCGTACGAGACGTTCGCCCGCCGCGTCGCCGAGCACCGCGACCAGGTACGCGCGTTCTTCGACCGCTCGCGCCGGGCCGGCCTGCGCACCTTCGGGTACGGCGCGTCGACCAAGGGCAACGTGATCCTCCAGTACTGCGGTCTGACCACGGACGACCTGCCGTGCATCGGCGAGGTCAGCGAGGAGAAGCACGGCTCGGTCACCCCCGGCACCGGAATCCCGATCGTCTCCGAGGAGGAGGCCAAGGCCCGCCGCCCCGACCAGTTGTTCGTGCTGCCCTGGGTGCACCGGGAGGGCTTCCTCGAACGGGAGCACGAGTTCGTCGCCGCCGGCGGAAAGCTCGTCTTCCCGCTGCCGTCGCTGTCCGGGCCGGTCTGATGCAACCCGGGTTCCTCGCCTCGGCGCTCGTCACCGACGGGCCGGTCGACGCCGACCTGTTCCTCAAGCAACGGTCCGCCTCCGCCACGTACGACGTGACGGAGGTGCCGCTCTCGGCGCTGCCCGAATGGCGGCTGACGGACCGGCTGGCGCACACATCGGGTCGCTTCTTCAGCGTGGAGGGCCTGGCGGTCCGCACCAACTTCGGTCCCGTGCCCGCCTGGCACCAGCCGATCATCGTGCAGCCCGACATCGGCATCCTGGGCATCCTGGTCAAGCGGTTCCACGGCGTGCCGCACTTCCTCATGCAGGTCAAGATGGAGCCCGGCAACAGCAGCCTGGTGCAGTACGCCGCGACCGTGCAGGCCACGCAGAGCAACTACCAGCGCGTGCACGGTGGGCGGCCCACCCCGTACCTGGAACACTTCCTGCGCCCCTCGCGCGGCCGGGTGCTGGTCGACCGGCTGCTCTCCGAACACGCGTCGTGGTACCTGCACAAGCGGAACCGCAACATGATCGTCGAGATTCCGGCGGACGTGGACGTGCCGCGCCTCGACGACTTCGCCTGGCTCACCCTCGGGCAACTTCGGGAACAACTGGCCGCGGGCCACGTGAACATGAACGCCCGCACGGTGCTGGCCTGCATCTCCTACGCCGGCAACGGGCCGGACCCCGAGAACGACTTCCACGCGGCCGTGGTCGCCTCGCACCGCCGCAGCCGCTCGGACGCCGACCTGGCCGACGCCATGAGCTGGCTGATCGACCAGAAGGAGCTCTACACGCTCGACATCCGCCGCACCGCCCTCTCCGACCTGGACGGCTGGATCGCCGACGACGAGGGCATCCGGCACCGCGACGGCGGCTACTTCCGCGTCGTCGGCCTCAAGATCACCGCGACCAGCCGTGAGGTCACCAGCTGGACCCAGCCGATGCTGGAGCCGGTGCCCGGCAACCTGGTCGCGTTCCTCTGCCGGCGCCGGGACGGCGCGCTCGAGTTCCTGGTCCAGGCGTTGGTGCAGCCCGGCCTGACGGACCGGCTGGAGCTGGCCGCCAGCATCCAGCTGGCCCCCGGCTACTACCGCACCCCGTCCGATCTCCCCCCGCTGGTGGAGCATCTCTCCGCCCCGGCGTCACAGATCCGGCACAGCTCGGTGCAGTCGGAGGACGGCGGCCGCTTCCTGCGGGCCGACACCCGCCACGTGGTCATCGAACTGCGGCCCGGCCAGGAGGTGGACGTGCCGCCCACCCACCGCTGGATGACACTGGGCCTGCTCGACCGCCTGGTGTCGGCGGGCTACTACGTCAACGTCGAGGCCCGCAGCCTGATGGCCTGCCTTCTCTAGGAGTCGCGTGGACTTCCTCCTGATCGGCCGGTCGCGCTTCGCGCAGCGGCGGGTCCTGCCCGCCGCTGCGGCGCTTCCCTTCGACTCGATCACCGTGGCGAGCCGCCGGGACGGCACGGACTGGCGAAACCTGACCGGCCGCAGGCCCGGCCTGGTCTACGTCTCCCTGACCAACGGCGAGCACGCCGAGGCCGTCGCGTGGGCGTTGCGCTCGGGACACCATGTGGTGGTCGACAAGCCCGCGTTCCCGACCCTGACCGAGGCGAGGACGGCCGTCGCACTGGCCCGGCAGTCGTCGCTGGTCCTGGCCGAGGCGACCTGCTACTCGTACCATCCGATGTTCGCCTGGGCCGGCGCGCTGGACGCGACGTTTACCAAGGCCGTCGCGGTCTTCACCCCGCCGGTGCCCGCCACCGACTTCCGCCATGACCGTTCGCGGGGTGGCGGAGCCCTTCTGGACACCGGGCCCTACCTCGCGTCCCTGGGTCGGGTCCTGTGGGACGCCGAGCCGGACCGCCTCCAGGTCATCGTCGGCGACCGTGCTCCCGACGGCCTGGAACTCGCCTACAGCGTGCTGGCCGGTTATCCGGGCGACCGCACGGTCGTCGGCCAGTTCGGTTTCACGACGGGCTACCGTAACGCCCTTCACCTGCTGGGCCCCGACGTGGGTGTGGACTTCGAGCGCCCGTTCTCGGCGCCGCCCGACCTCGCCCCCACCGTGCGGGTGGACGCCGGGGGCACGTCCGAGTCGCACCGGCTCCCGCCCGCCGACAGCATGCTCCTGTTCCTGGACCGGGTGCTGGCGGCTGTCCGTTCGGGTTCCCGGGAGTTCGACGGGCCGCTTCTCAGCGACGCCCGGACCCGGGATCAGCTCACCCGCGCCGCCGACCTCGATCTCGCCACGAGAATGGTTCAGCCGGATGGAACGTGCGGTTGATCGACCGGCGGGCTCGGCGCAGCCCTGTCACGGACTCGTCTCGCTCGCGTCGCAGACGGCGTAGCGATGCATCGTGACGCCCTGCTTGAACGACTGCTGCTCGATCAGGTCGAGGTCGACGGGCATGTCGTAGTCGTCGAAGAGCGGCCGGCCGTAGCCGAGGATCGCCGGGTGGGTGAAGAGCAGCAACTCGTCGAGCAGCCTCGCCCGCAGCAGCTGGGTGGCCAGCGTCGCGCCGCCCACCCCGAGACTGCCGGCGGTGGTGGCGCGGAGGTCGGCGAGCTGCTCGATCGCGTCGTCACCGCCGATGATCCGGGTGCCGTGGTCGGCGTGGCGGCGGGTGCGGGAGACCAGCACCTTCGGCGCGGCGGTCCAGATCTCGCCGTACTCCCGCAGGAAGTCCGGCAGCGACTCGTCCCCCCGCGCGCGCGGCCAGTACTCCTCCATGATCTCGTACATGATGCGACCCTGGACCATGATCGAGAGGGCGCGCGCCCGCGCGTTGAACTCCCGGTGCAGCTCCTCGTCGATACGCAGCCACTCGCCGGCGCCGTTGTCACCCGGCACCTGCTCGATCCGCAGGTCGAGGGACACGTTCATCCAGTACACGAAGCGGCCCATATCGTCTCTTCCCGGTAGCGATTGCGTTCCGCAACCACTATATGTAGAGCGACACACCTGTCAAGGAGGAAGCGTGGAACAACGATCCGGGTGTCCGATCAACGCCGCCGTCGAGCTGCTCGGAGACCGGTGGTCGGTGCTCGTGCTTCGCGACATCATCTTCGGCGACCGACGTTACTTCCGAGGGCTGCTCACCGGATCGGTCGAGGGCATCGCGTCGAACATCCTCGCCGACCGCCTGGTGCGGCTGGTCGAGGCGGGGATCCTCACCCGCGGCACCGCGGCGCGGGGGCAGCGCGCTCTCTACAGCCTCACCGAGAGCGGCATCCAGACCCTGCCGATCCTCTACGCCCTCGGCGACTGGGGCCTCGACTGGCGCCCCGGCGACGACGCGCTCCGCAGCCGACAGCAGTTCATGCGCGACGCGGGCCCGGCGTTCCTCGACGAACTCATGGACGAGCTCCGGGTACGCCACCTGGGCGCGCCACCGAAGCAGCGGCGCGGCCCGGGCGCCTTCGAACGCCTCGACGCCGCGTACGCCGCCGAGCGGGAACGCACCGCGTGCGAGAGCGTGACGGGTACGCCGGCGGGCCGGTGAGCCGAGCCCCGCGAGCGGCCCCGTCCGACCCGTCGGGCGGGGCCGCGCCCGGCGGGATCCGCGGGCTCACACGCCGCAGCCGGTGCGCCTGCTCTCGCAGAGCGCACCGGCTGCGTCCGGTGACGCCACGGACCGGCTCATGTCCGGTACGCCACCGGTTCGGGTGGGACCCGTCCGGCCCTACATCAACGGATTCGCACCACGCGGCCGGGCCGTGAGCTCCTCCAGCGTCCGCCCCAGCAGCAGGTGCGGGTCCTGGGTCGCGACCTGGCCGAGACCCGGCGGGCAGCGGTCCCAGCCGAGCAGCCGCTGCACCTCCTCCGGCAGGGTCTGCACGGTCTCCCGCGGGACCGCGAGGTACTGGTTCTCCTCCTGCCGCAGGTTGCCCAGGTCGAGCGCGACGGAGAGGCTCATCCGCGAGGAGTCAGTGGTGTTGGCGCCGCCGCCGTGGTAGACGCCGCCCGGCCAGAGCAGCGCGGAACCGGCGGGCATGACGGCCGGGACCGTCTCGGCGTACGTCGGGGCCCGCTCGTCGTCCCAGTGGTGACTGCCGGGGATGACCAGGGTCGCGCCGTTCGCCGCGGTGAAGTCGGTCATGGCCAGCATCAGCTGCAGCCGGCACGGCGGGCCCGGATGCCGCCACAGATGCATCGCGTCGTCGCGGTGCAACGGCTGCCGGCCCTGCCCCGGATCGATGCGGATCGCCTGGGTGAAGCTGACCTGGATGTTCGGCGTCACCTCCATCCGGACCTTGCCGATCCACATGTGCGTGGGCTGTTGCAGCAGGCGCCGGGCCGCACCGAGAAACTGCGGCTGGGTGACCACCGTGGACATGTGACGCGGCGACCAGTGGAACAGGCTGGACAGCCGCTTGGTCTTCTGCCCGTCGTAACCACTCTCGCTGTAGCCGGCCGCGTCGAGGCCGGACTCGAGGTCCGCCCGGAGCCCGGCGAGGGTCTCGCCGTCGACGAAGTCTTCGACGATCACCGCCCCGTCGCGTTCCAGGACCGCCACGACGTCGTCCAGCGGAGCGGCCGGGGTGACATGGGTCAGGTCGGCCATTCCAGTCACCCCTCGACGCGGGCCAGGATGTTACGGGTCAGGGTCTCCAGATCCGGGTCCTCGAACAGGTCACCGATGTCGAGAGTGACCCCGAGCTGCTCCTCGACCGCCGCGGCGATCTGCACGGCGGCGATGGACTGCCCGTTGAGCTCGAAGAACGTGCCGGACCGATCGCCCAGGACATCCGTCCAGATGGCCGCGACCCGTTCGGTGACGTCCGCGGTGGCCGGCTGCTGCTGAGTGGTCATGTCGCTCCTCCTGGCAGGAGATCAGAGGTACTGGGTGTTGGGGGCGAGCCCGCAGGCCACCCGCCCGTACAGTTCGAAGTTGGTGTCGGGGTGCATGATCGCGTGCAGGTTCAGCGCCTTGATGTCGCGCTCGATGCGCTGGATCGGCACGTCGAGCTGGAGCGAGCTGCCGCCGCTCGCACCGGCCAGCAGGTCGACGGCCTCCTTGGCGCGCAGGCACGCGGCGCCCAGGTCGAGCCGGGCGAGGACTCGCTCCTCGATCGTCCACGGTTCGCCGGTGGCCGCCTTCGCGTCGATCCGGTCGGCGGTCCGCAGGATGTGGAAGCCGGCCTCGTCCACCCGGAGCGTCGCGCCGGCCACCTGGAGGTGGGTCAGCGGCGCGGCGCTCTGCTCGTCGTAGTCGGTGTAGGTGATCTTGCGGCCCGGCAACCGGGTGAGGAACGCGTCCCGTGCCGCCTGCGCCAGCCCGTAGGCGACTGCGCCCACCGTCATGCAGGCGATCGGCATGAACGGCGCCCGCCACATGGGCGCCGAGGGGTCCTGCTGCAGCGGGTGCGCCCCGCCGATCACCGGACCCATCGGCAGCACCCGGTCCTCGGGCACGAAGACGTTGTCCGCCACCGTGGAGACGCTGCCCGAACCGCGCATGCCGGTGGTGTGCCAGTCGTCGATGACCTGCAGGTCACTCATCGGGACGAGGACCATGACGGGCTCGAACTGGCCGTCCGGGGTGGGCCGGACAGCGGCGTTGACGTTCCAGTCGCTCTGCAGGCAGCCCGTGTTGAACGACCACTTGCCGTTGACCCGGTAGCCACCGTCGACCGGCGTTGCCATGGCGGTCGGGCTGAGGATGCCGCTGATCCGCACGTCCGGATCGGCGAACACCTCCTCGCGCACCGAATCGGGGAACAGGCCGACCATCCAGCTGCTGATCAGCCAGACGGACGCGGTCCAGGCCGCGGAGCCGTCGCCGCGTGCGAGTTCGGCCAGCACCTCGGCGACGGTCCGCATGTCGGACTCGTAGCCGCCGTAGCTCCGCGGGACCCGCATACGCAGCAGGCCGGAGCCGCCCAACGCTTCGAGCGTCTCGATGCTGAGCCGCCGCTGCTCCTCCGACGCCTGCGCGTTGTTGCGCAGCAGCGGGCCGAGCTCGGCCGCGCGCCGCAGCAGCTCCGCTCGTGGCAGCGTGGTGACTGTGTCCATTGATTCTCCTCGAGTCCGAACGCCGTTATGTGTGACTCTGGCCGCTCAGGTCACCGCGACGCATCTCCTGAGCTGCTGTCTCGTCCGTCGGCCGGCGCCGGCGGCTGGTCCGGTCCGGTCAGCCGGCGGCGGTCGACCTTGCCCGTCTCGTTACGGGGCAGCGCGTCCGGCACGACCCGGAAGATCATCGGGAGCATCACGTCACCGAAGCGCTGCCGCATGTGTGCGCGCCACTGCGCCGGGCTCGGCTCCCCACGCGGCACCACGTACGCGGCCAGCTTGGTGACGATGCCGTCGGGGCCGGTCACGGCGAGCACGGCGCACTCGGCGATGGAGCCGTGCTCGATCAGCATCGACTCGATCTCGGCCAGTTCCAGCCGATGCCCCTGGATCTTCACCTGCTGGTCGCGGCGGCCCCGGAACTCCAGCAGCCCGTCATCGCGGCGCAGGCCCAGGTCGCCGGTCCGGTACCAGGGCCCGGGACCACGGCCGGGCACGGCGCGGAAGGCCGGCCCACCGGGGTCGTCGCCGAGATAGCCCGGCGTCACGTACGGGCTGCCGACCACGATCTCGCCCACCACGCCGGGCGGGCAGTCGCGGTCGCGTTCGTCGAGGACCAGCACGTCCCGGCCGGGAATCGGCCGCCCGATGGGTACGGTGCCCCGGAACCCGCGCGGAATCCGGTGCCAGGTCGCGGCAACCGTCTCGGTCGGGCCGTAGATGTTGGCCAGGTCCATCCCGGGCGCCGCGGCCTGGAGCCCCTGGACCAGGCTCTCGGGCACGGCCTCGCCCATGAGCAGCAGGCGGCGCAGGAGCAGGGGCACCCGGGACCGTTCGGTGCTCTCGGTCAGCAACTGCCGGGCGAAGCTGGGCACGGTCTGCAGGACGTCGATCCGCTCCGCCGCCAGCCAGGCGAGCAGGCGGCCGGGATGGGCCCGGACCGGGTCGGGCACCGGGCAGAGGACCGCGCCGGCCACCAGCGTCGCGAACGTCTCGCACAGCGCGGGGTCGTGGTCCGGGGCCACCCACTGCGCCACCCGTACGCCGGGCGCCAGCCCGAACTCGCTGGCGAACCAGGTACTGAACTGTGCCAGTGCGGCATGCGTCTGGGGCACGCCCTTGGGCCGGCCGGTCGAGCCCGAGGTGTGCGCGAGGTAGGCCCACGCGTCGGGCGGAACGGACGGCTCGGTCCCGGTCGCGTCGGGCAGGGCTGTCACATCGATCTGCGGAACGCCGGTGCGCCCGGCGTGCCAGTCGCTCAGCTCGTCACCGGCGCCGCCGGTCAGCACGGCGGCCGGGCGCACCGCGTCGAGGATGGCGCGACCGCGCTCGCCGGCCGCCCCGGTGCCGGACCACAGCAGGACGGCGCCGGCGCGCAGCACCCCGAGCAGCGCCGCGTACCGGTCCGGTCCGGCGGGCACCCGTACGGCGATCGGGCGGCCGGAGAAGCCGGCCAGCGCGGCGGCGATCCGTGCGGCGTGCCGGTCGAGGTCGCGCGCGGAGACGGCGGCGTCTCCCCAGGAGACGGCGGTGGCTTCCGGCGCGGCCTCGGCGCGGCGCCTGACGAGCAGGTGCACCGGCGCGCCGGGCGCGAGAACGGGTGCGGTCATGGCGGACTCCTCCACTTCAGGTCCGGCCTCCGGATCTGAAGTCTGGCCCGCCGTGCCGGGGAGGGTCCTCTTCCCGCGTGCCCGCCTGCGGACGACCCGGGGCAAGCGAGGAGATGCGACAGGCTGCCGACGGCGCAGAGCATGAGAACCCTATGAATATCCCCGGCGCCGACCTGAGGTGGCAGGACTGATGCATGAATCAGCCGACAAGATCACGATCAAGCTCTGGCTGAACCGCTGGCCGATGTGGCAACAGCTCGTCGACCCGATCCGGAGACAGACGGAGGAGTTCAACCGCAGGCACCCGCAGTACCGGGCCGTCGTGGAGGCCGTCAACGTTGGCGCCTTCCCCCGGGAGATGGCCCGGGCCGCACGCGAGGGCACGGCGCCGCACATCGCCTCGTACCAGTACACGTATCTCCGGGAGGTCCAGGACCTCCGCGACCCGGAGGGCCGGCCGTTCTTCACCTCGGTGACCGAGGCGGTGGGCGGGCGGGACGAGATCCTCGGCGAGCCCGTGGTCCTCGACGACATTGTGGCCAACATGCGGGCGTACCACACGTTCGGCGGTGAGCTGCGGTCGATGCCACGCAACACGTCCACCCTGCTGCTGTTCTCCAACATGGACGCGCTGCGCGCCGCCGGGATCACCGAGCCGCCGGCCACCTGGTCGGAGGTGGAGGCCGCGTGCGCCGCCGTGGCCGGCCGCGTCGGCGCCCGCCGCGGCGGGATCACCTGGCCCAATTTCGGTTGGCTGTTCCAGCAGTCCGTGGCCCAGCAGGGCGGGCTGATCGCCGACCACGACAACGGGCGGTCGGGCCGCAGCGAGAAGATGCACTACACGTCCCCGGAGATGCTGGCCTACGCGACCTGGTGGCGGGACCTGCACCGGGCCGGCCACTACCTCTACACCGGCAAGTCGTCGGACTGGTGGGGCTGCATGGAGACGTTCGCCGCCGGGGACACGGCGATGCTGGTCAGCACCTCGGTCGAGGCCGGTCCCATCGTGCGGGCGGCCCGGAGGGCCGGCTTCCACGTGCAGGCGAGCCCGATGCCGTACAACGACGGGGCCGGCTACGCGGGGAGCGTGATCGCCGGTGAGTCGCTGTGGCTGCGCGACGGGCTGGACGAACGGACCCGGGACGGCGCGCTGGCCCTCATGCAGTTCCTGAACAACCCGCGCAACGCCCGGGCCGTCTACGACCACGGGCGGGCGTTCATCCCCTCCACCGAGGCGTCGATCGCCCTGCTCGCCAGCGAGGGCTGGTACGACCGGAACCCACACGAGCGGGCCGCCGTCGACCAGCTCCGCAGCAGTCTCGACTCCCCCGCCACGCGCGGGGCGGTGCTGGGCAACTTCCTGCCCATCCAGAGCGCGGCCGTGCAGGCCATGCACGACGTACTGGTCGGCGGCGCGGACCTGGTCGCGCGATTCAGCCAGGCCAACGACCAGGCCCAGCAACTGCTCGACGAGTACGCGCGTCGCGTGGATGCGGGCGCCGCCAATGACGGCCAGGCCCCGCAGGTGCTGCTGCAGTCGGAGCCGGAGCGGCTCCGGCTCGGCGCCTGACCGACCGTCACGGTCGGCCCGAACCGGCCGCTGCCTTCCTGACTGGAAGGCAGCGGCCGGCGCCTTTTCCGGCCGGTGCGCCGGCTCTCGGCAAGGGGCACCCCCTGAGACGCACACCACGGCTGGGCCGCGCCGTCCGACCGGGGAAACGGGGGCGCACCGGGCGATGACACGAATCCGTGTCACCGACCCGGTGCGCCCCGGCCGGTCGCCGTCAGCCGGCGGACGGTGTCCGCGGCCGGCGACGCCGGCCTGGCCCCAGCGCCGCGATCACCGTCACCCGCGCTCGCGCTGCAGCCGCATCTGCGTGTACGCGCGGTTGGCCATTGTGGTGAGCAGCACGGCGGAACTGACGTGCGTGCGACCGGTGGAGAGGTCCCGCCAGACCCGTTCGAGGCGCTCCCCCTCCCGTACGGACGTGCTGCCGCCGGTCGGCTGGATGATCTCGTCGACGGCCCGCCAGGCCAGTGCCGTGGCCTCTCGGCAGGTCAACGCGATCCGCAGGTCCTCCTCGGCGGTGAACGCGCCGAGCGGCTGCTCGGACAGTTCGTGCCAGCGCCGCGCCGTGGCGAGCACGAGCGTCTCGGCCGCGTCGATCATGCTGCTGGCCTGCCCGTACCAGAGCTGGAAGTCCGGGTCCTCCACCCGGGGTGGGAACGGCGGCAGGATCGTGGGACGGGAGAACATCAACTCCGTGTACGCGTCGAGCGCGCCCTGACACATGCCGACCGCGATGTGTGCACCCTCCAGGGCCATCGAGCTGGCCGGCGCGCCGCCGTACTGCGGGTGCTCGTGCAGGTCACGCCCGGGGGTGCCACCGGTAACCGAGATCTCGTTGAAGTCCAGCTCCAGACCGAAGTGGCCGGGGATCCGCCCGTCGGAGATCCGGATGCTGTGCGACCCGCTGCCCTTGAGGCCGAGCTGCCAGCCCCAGTCGTCGAGCATCTCCCACTGGTCGCGGGGCGCGATGAACAGCAGCGGGCGCGGCGGCTGCCCGTCCTCGACGATCATCGTGTTGCCGATGAGGTGGGTCGCGTACGGCGCGCCGGAGCAGTACTTCCAGACGCCGTTCAGGATCCAGCCGCCGTCCGCCGCGCGCCGGGCCGTGCCGTGCGGGGCGTTGACGAGCGGTGCGATGAAGTCACCGCCCTTGAAGATCTCGGCCTGCGCCTTCTCCCCGAACATGGTGCCGACGAACAGCGAGTGCGCCGCGCCCAGGCAGTACATCCAACCGGTCGACGCGCAGGCCCGGGTCAGGATCATCACGACCTGCAGGAAGGTGTCGAAGCCGAACTCGTAGCCGCCGTAGCGCTTGGGCACCGTGATGCGGTAGAGGCCCGCGTCCCGGAACGCCCGGTGGGTGTCCTCGGCGTAGTACGTCCGCTCCTCGGTCTCCCGCTGGCGGGCCACCAGGGTGGACGCCAGCGCCCTGGCCCGCTCGATCAGCACGGCCGGGGTGACGTCGGACTCGGATGACAGGGCCACGCCCTGCACGTCGTTTGCGGTGACGGTCATGGGTCAACCTCTCAGATCGCCGCGTCCGGGTCGGCCGCCATCTCGCCGATCACACCGAGATATCCGGCCACCTGCTCTTCGATCTGGGCGCGATCGAACAGGTGGCGGCTGAAGCTGAGCCCACCGACCACTTCGGTCTTGCCCAGGTGCATCGACCAGATGATGCCGTCCGGGGTCTCGGAGCCGACCGGCTGCGGCTTGACCCGCCGCCAGATCGCCGTGTACTCCAGGTCGCCGATTCGCTTGCCCTGCATGAGGTACGGCGGCTGGACGGCCTGGAACAGGCACGGCACCGCGTCGGGGCTCACCGAGGCCATCAGCTCGGGCGCCTCGGCGAGCACGTGCAGCAGCGGCAGCTCGTGCTTGAAGGCGCCGACGCAGGCCGTCCTGGTGCGGGTGACGACATCCCGGAAGGAGCGGCAGTCGCGCAGGTCCACCCGGAGCGGAAGGAAGTTGAAGAACGACCCGACCGTGGCCTGGAAGCCGCGCTGGCGACCCGGGGCGAACGTGGGCACCGTGATGTCGGTCGCCTGGGTGCGCCGGTGAACGAAGACGGCGAACGCGGCCAACAGCACCATGAACGGCGAGCTGAGCGTCTCCCTGGCCAGCCGGGACACCTCGGTGCTGAGGTGCGCGTCGGTGGTGAAGCGGTGGTAACTCGTCGCCGGGGCCTGCTCGTTGCGGTGCGTCGGCTCGACCAGGATCCGGGCGCCGCGCAGCGTCTCACGCCAGTAGGTCCGTGCGGCCGCCACCGTCGGGCCCGCGGCCTCCTCCTGCTGCGCGGAGACGTAGTCGCGGTACTGGGTCGCCTCGGGCAGCTGCGGCTCGTCCCCGGCGACGCGCGCCGCGTAGCACTCCGCCAGGTCCCGCAGGATCACCTGGAGCGACCAGACGTCCGCGGCGCTGTGGTGGGTGCAGAGCACCAACACCGAGTCCTGCTCGTCGAAGCGACCGAGCACGGCCCGCAGCAACGGAACCTCGTCGATCGGGAACGGCCGGGTCTCCATGTCGATCATGAGCTCCTCGGCGCGCTGGTCCCGGTCCACGCCGGGCGAGCCGTCCAGCTCCACCTCTCGCAGCTCGGGCGGTCCGGCCGGCAGCACGCTCTGGGTGCCGCCGCCGTTCTCCAGGTGCAGCACCGTACGCAGGGCCTCGTGCCGTTGCACCACGTCGGCCAGTGCCCGGCGCAGGAGCTGGCCGTCGACGCTTCCGTGGATCCGCCACCCGCCGACCTCCACGTAGTGCGGCCCGAACGGCCCGGCCTCGAAGCCCTGGGCGAACAGGCAGAGGAACTGCTGCTGCAGCGAGAGCGCGCTGGGCGCCTGCTGAGCTTCCGAAGTGATGGTCATGGGAACTTCTCCTTACTGGAGGTTGATGCCGGCGTCATCGAGGGCGTCGAGCAACGTGCCGCGTGCCAACTCGTCGGCGACCGACTGAGCGTCGTCGGCCAGATAGCGGTCGCCGGCGAGGGTGGGTACCAGCGACCGGACGGTGCCGTAGGTGACCCGGGCAGCCGGGCTCAGGCGGTCGAGGCACCCGGAGACGTCCACCGCCTGAGCGGCGGCGAGGAGTTCCAGAGCGAGGATGAGGAAGTTGTTGCCCAGGACCCGCCGGCAGTTACAGGCGGCGACCAACCCCGTACTGGCCGGGTCCTCGTCGTCGTCGCCGGGCGGATCGCCAGTGCTGGCCGGACCGATCGTCCGGTTCTCCGCGACCAACGCGGTGGCCCGGTACCGCGTGCCGGCGGCGCCGGGACGCGCGCCGGGACCGCCCTTGATCAGGATCTCCGGCAGGCCGTCGTCGACCCGCCGGTCGAGCAGCCGGCTGCTGCGCCGGGCGGAGGACACGCCGAGCCGGGTGAGCGCGATGGCCAGGAAGTCCATCACGAAGGCGACCGGCTGGCCGGTGGGCGCCTCCCGGTCCGGTGGGAACAGCGGACTGTCGTCGGCCGCGTTGAGTTCGATCTCGAGCGTGCGCCTGGCGTGCCCGAGGGCGTCCCGGACCGCGCCGATCACCTGCGGGACGCAGGGCAACGAGTACGCCTGCTGAAGCACGACGTCGGCGCCGAACACGGCCCCGCCGCCGTTGCCGCCCGTCATCCTGGCAGCCACCCGCCGACGGCGGTCCGCGTGGTCGCTGATCAGTCGGCTGCCACCGGTCAGCGCGCGCATGTTGGCGGCGCTGGCGATCTGGCCGGCGTGCGGGCGGGCCTCGTGGCCGGCCGCCTGGAACGGGCTCGGCGAGCCCTGCAGCACCTCGACGACCAGCGCCGCGGCGATCTCGGCGTGCCGTGCCTGCGCCAGCGCGTGCTCGCCCACCAGGGCGGCCACGCCGGTCATGGCCGAGGTGCCGTTGAGCAGCGCCAGGCCCTCTTTGACGTCCAGCCGCAGCGGCTCGATGCCCAGCGAGCGCAGCACCGGCCCGGCCGGCGTCCGCACCCCGCCCCGCAGCAGGTGCCCCTCCCCGAGCAGCGCGCCGACCAGGTGGGCCAGCGCGGCCCGGTCCCCGCCGGCGCCCAGCAACCCGGTCTCCGGCACGGCCGGCGTCAGACCCTCGTTGAGGTGGAGCGCGAGACGTTCGAGCACCACTGGCCGCACCGCCGATGGCCCCTTGGCGAGGGCGTTCAGTCGTGCGGTGGTCACGGCCCGCGCCTCGGGCTCGCTGAGCAGCGGTCCCACGGCGGCGCTGTGCCCGCGTACCAGGCCGGTCCGCAGCTCGGTCTCCCTGGCCGCTTCGGTGAGCAGGTGCACCATCTCGCTGTAGCCGGTGGCCACCCCGTACACCGGGAGGTGCTGCCGCACGGTCTGCTCGACCTGTTGCCGGCTCACGGCCGCGCGCTCCAGCACCCGGGGGGCGAGCGCGACCGGCACGTGGTCCTCGGCGATACGGCGCAGATCGGGAAGGCCGAGCGTCGCACCGTCGAGAGCGACGTGGACGTCGGTTCCGACCGTGGTCATGACGCTCCCTCGTGGTGTGGCGGAACGGATGATCGCTGTCCCGACTGCCGGACCGCGTCCGATCGGCGGAGTGACGCCGGTCAGGCGGCGCTGCGCTCGAACTCCGGCTGGGCGTCCTGCGCCTCGCCCATCCGCTCCATCGCGTACTTGCGTGCGTCGAGCAGGGCGAGCAGCACCGGCGGGTCCAGGTCCCGGGTCGGCCGCAGTTCGAGGTCCGCCATGATCATCGAGTCGGCCCGCACCGTGAAGGGGCCGTAGGTCGCGACCGACACGGGCCGGTCGGCGATGTCCGCCCCGGTTCCGGCTCCGTCCAGCGACACCGACTGCGCGAGCAGATACCAGGTACCGACGGGCACCGAGTTGAAGACGACCCTGCCGGGTTGCTCCAGCACCGCGCAGCGCGCCGGTCGGCCCTCTGGGATCCGGTGGGCGAACATGCCCAGGAAGATCACCGCGTCGTCCGACTCGGGCAGCCGCAGCCGGCAGGACAGCCGGGCGTTCGATCGGCGGCTCGCGCTGTCGGTGGCGGCCTGGATGGCGGCGGCGTAGCCGGCGCGACGGCGGTACACCGTCGGCGACATGCCGACGCTGCGGCTGAAGCGCGAGCTGAACGTGCCGACGCTGTTGTACCCGACCCGCACGCTGATGTCCGCGACGTTCATCGACGTGGAGACCAGCAGCTGCTTGGCCTTCTGCAGGCGCAACGCCGACAGGAAGCGGCCGGGCGAGACGCCGGTGAACCGCTGGAAGATCCGCGTGAAGTGGAACTTGCTGAACATCGCGGCGCGAGCCAGGTCGTCGACGGTCAACTCATCGCCCAGCCGCTCGTGCATGGCTTCGATCGCCCGTAGCACGGCCCGTTCGGCAACGTCCTGCATGGTCTCCCCCTGATGGCAGTTGACGAATCTAGAGTGGCGGCGCAATTCTGACGACAATTTACGGCCGCCTGCACAAACGGCATAAAAATGGTCGCCTGAATTGCTCTCGGGACATCAGTAGCATCGATCGATGTGGAACTCCTTGATCCCCGGTGACAGGCTAGCCGACCCCTTGTGAGCGATCAATACCCTCCACTTACCACCCGAGTGCGCAGCGCACACATGAAGTAGTTCTGGATATTGAAACTATCTGCTGCCGCCAGAATCCCCAGCCTAGAGCGCATCCGCGGGATTAGATACCGATACTCGCCAATGCTTGCACCTTAAATCGACCCCGTTGATGCGGTGTTCATTCATGAAGCGCTCGAATGCGGACGTTTCACACCATTAGCAGCCAGTGCGCCGACTCTTCTCAGAAACGACTTCGGCCACCTGGACCGGCCAGGCCTCGCCGGTATTACAAATCGGTACAGAACGGTCAGCCGCTGCCGCCCGCCCGCGCCCGCCGGTCCTCGCCGCGAACGGACCCACCCACGGCGTCGGCCGCGCCGGCGTCCGACGCGACCCTCACGCGCCGGCCGCGCCGCCGCCGGACCACCCTCGGCAGGCCCTGGACGCCGCGCGGCCCCGGTTCACCACCGACCCGAGCACTCCGACCTGCGGTCGGCTCGCCCGGCGGGTCCGCCGGCAACCCGGCCCCCGGGCCGCCCCCACCCGGCCGCGGCGTGCGCCGCAGCCCTGGATGGCGCAGGGCCGAGTGCACCAGACCCGCTACGGAGCGTGCCCACTCCACTACCTCGCACGGATTGAGAAGACATCGGATACACGCTGCCTCGACAATATCCATGCCCGCACAATCCATCCGCACGAGGGAGACCCTTGTCGACGCGACTCACTGGGGTTCTGCCAGGCACCGTCACGGTGCCCGTAACGCACCACGCTGGGCAGCGATCTGAGGCGCGTACCGCCGGACTTCACGCCCTCGACGCCGTCCGCGAATTGGAACCACCTCAATTAACCGCTATTACTCGACGGTAGAAACGACAGTGATAATCGGCTCCGGGCACCGTCCGGCCGGCGAGTTCACGATCCGTCACAGTTACGTAGTGCGACCGGAAGTCATCCGGCTCCGGTCGGCGTCGATTCCAAAGTACAATCACACCGGGCTCGCGGGACGAACTGATCCAGGAAGAGATGCGCGCGGGATATGGGGGTTTCCATGCGAATATCGGATCTGAGCAAGCAGGCCGGCGTGCCGGTTCCCACGATCAAGTTCTATCTGCGTGAACACCTGCTCCCGCCCGGCGAGCCGACCGGCCGCAACCAGGCCGTCTACGGCGAGGCGCACCTGCGTCGACTGCGACTGATCCGCGCGCTCACCACCATCGGCCAGCTCGACCTCACCACTGTCCGAACCCTGCTCACCGCGATCGAGGACGAGACGCTTCCCCTCGCCGGGCTCTTCGACGTCGTCAACCGCACGCAGGTGCCCCAGGAGGACACGCGGCCGGACAACGCCGACGTGTTGCGCGCCGCGCGTGAGGACGTCGCGAGCCTGATCAAGGAGCACGGCTGGCGGGTCGATCCGGATTCGCCGGTCAGCAGCCACCTGGCGCAGGTGCTGGCGACCCTGCGGCAGCTGGGCTGTGACTGCGAGGCGGACTTCTTCACCGCCTACGCCGAGGCGACCGAGCGGCTCATCGTCCGGGAACTCGACCTGCTCTCGCCCGAGAAGCCCAACCGCGGGGCCGCAGCCGCGCGCAGCGTCCTGCTCGAAGTCGCGCTGACCGCGATCCGCAGGATGGCTCTGGAGCACCACGTCGCCGTGCGGTTCGACTGACGGCCACCCGCACCGTCCCCGGCTCGCCCCCCGCCCTCCACAACGGAGACGCCACCCCCCGATGGGGTGGCGTCTCCGTTCGCGGTGGCGTCAGATCTCGGCCGGCGCCTCCCGGGTCACCGCCGGCCCCGCCGTGGGAGCGCCGTCGCCCGTGGCATCCGGCGTCCCGCCCGTGGGCGGGAACCGGCGCAGCACCGTGACAGCCACGACCGCCAGCATCGTGGCGATCACCGCGGAGATCCCCGCGACGCTCTGCAGCGCCGTGGTGAAGGCAGCGCGTGCGCCGTCGAGCAGGGCCGCACCGGTGGCACTTGGAAGGTCGGCCACCGCGGCGACCGCGCCCGTGACGTTCTCCCGGGCCGTCTCCGCAACGCTCTCCGGCACGCCCGCCGGCACATCCAGCAGGCCACGGTAGATGCTCGTGCCGATGGTTCCGATCACCGCGATGCCCAACGCGACGCCCAGCTCGCCGCTCATCGACGAGACCGACGACGCCGAGCCGGCCTTCTCCGGGGGCACCGAGCTGACCACGAGACCAGTGGAGATCGACGCGAAACCGCCGGCGCCCAGCGACACCAACGCGATGGCGACGATCGGCAGGGCCAGCGGGCCGGTCTTCTGTACCTGCGTCATCAGCAGGAAGCCGGCCACCGACCCGACCAGGCTCATGGCGATGACCACGCCGGGGCGGATCCTCCGCGCCAGGATCGGCGCGGTCATCGAGCCGGAGACGAGCGCCGCCGCGGCGACCACGCTCCAGAGCCCGGTCTCCAGTGGCGTCAGACCGCGCACCGACTGGAGGAAGAGCGTGAAGATCAGCGACATGCCGGACATCATCACCGAGCCGATGATCATGATCATGAGGGCGCCGGTGAAAGCCTGATGCCGGAAGAGCTTCAGGTCGAGCAGAGGATCCCGCCGGCGCTTCTGCCGCTGCACGAACAGGAAGCCCATCACCAGCCCGGCCGCCAGGACCAGCGCGGGCGAGGCCGCCCACCCGTCGCGCGCCAGCTTCTTGAGGCCATAGATGACCGGCAGGATCGCGCCGAGCGACAACACCACGCTGACCAGGTCGATCCTACCGCCGTCCGGGCCACGGTACTCCGGCAGCAACGCCGGCCCGGCCAGCACGATCACCAGCATCACCGGCACGTTGATGAGGAAGATCGAGCCCCACCAGAAGCTGGTCAGCATGGCGCCGCCGACCACCGGGCCGACCGCCGCGCCGCCCATGAAGCAGCCGATGAAGACCGCGATGGCCAGGCCCATCTGCTGCGGGTCGCGGAACATGTTGCTGATCAGGGCGAGCGCCGACGGCATCACGGTGGCGCCCGCGACACCCATCAGGGCCCGCGCGAGGATCAGCATCTCGGGGGTGGTCGAGTACGCCGCGAGCAGGGACATGAGCCCGAAGGCGGCCGCGCCCACGAGCAGGATCCGGCGCCGCCCGATCCGGTCGCCCAGGCCGCCCATGGTGATCAGGAACCCGGCGGTCAGGAAGGCGTACACGTCGATGATCCAGAGCTGCTCGACACCGGTGGCCCCCAGGTCGGTGCTCAGTTGCGGGAGGGCCAGGAACAGCACGCTGGCGTCGACGGACAGCAGCAGCGCGGGAAGGGCCAGCATCGCCAGCCCGATCCACTCGCGTCTGCCGGCCCGGCCAGCCGGCTCGATGTCGTCAGTGGGTCGCATCAGGCATCCCTCCTGGTCCGTTCCGTCACCGGTGGACCCGGGACGGGCCTCCAACAGGGAGCAAGGCTATCGAAGTCGATGTCCGTTATGTTCTTCGAGCTTGCGTAGGTGGCGCCCGGCGACTCCGCCACCACCCCGAACTGATTGCGATCCGACCCTCTTTGACATATGGTGCACCGATTGCAAACCGCAACCAGGCTGGGGGTCAGCATGTACGATTTCACGCCACAGACCGCCGACGGCAAGGTGCTCTGGCATTTCTCCATGTCCCTGGACGGCTTTGTCGCGGGACCGGACCACTCGATGGACTGGCTGGACGGTCTCTCCGACACTCCGGGGCTCATCGAGCCGTACATCGAAACCCTCGGCGCCGTGCTCGGCGGTCGGGACGGCTACGACAGGTACGGCGACACCAAGCCCTACGGTGACTGGGACGGACCGGTCTTCATCCTCACCCACCACCCCGAGGACGCCACACCGTCGCCCGGCGTCACGTTCCTCACCTGTGACGTCGCCGAGGCGTTGCGCATCGCCGTGAAGGCCGCCAACGGGAAGAACGTCGAGGTCCACTCCGCCTCGATCGGCCGGCAGCTGCTCCAGCTCGGCCTCATCGACGAGATCGACCTGCACGTCGCACCGGTGCTGCTCGGCGACGGTATCCGACTGTACGACAACCCGGGCGGCACCCCGATCCGGCTGCGCGCGACACTGCAGGAAGACCCGCTGGCCGAGCTCACCGTCCGCTACCGGCCAATCCGCGATCTCTGAACGCCCGTGCCGGACGTGCCGCCCCTGGTCGTCCGGCCGGCCGGTCCGACCTGGATCCGCCGTCATGGGCGCGACCGGTCGTGCCGTCCGAGGGCGCGCAGCCGCGTCTCGACGGCCGGCGGCAGCGCGCTGACGACCTTGATCGGGGCGACGTCGGACTCGGGCAGTCGTTCGGCGGCGAAGCGGCGTATCTCCTCGGCCAGCTCCGCCGCTTGTGGGTGGTTCAGGTAGTGCGCCGCCGACTCGATCGGTTCCCGCACCTCGTAGAGGTCGGTCAGCGGCTCCGCCGCGTCGGTGCCGAGGAAGACGGCGTCCATCTCGTCTGGACGCGCCGATGCCGTCACCACAACCCGACGGCCGAGGTGCTCGGCGAGTAGATGCAGATCTTCCGGCAGCCAGCCCCATGCCTCCCGGGGCGGGACCGGCTCGACGCGCTCGATGGCGGCCGCCGCGGCCACGAGTGCGGTCAGCGCCCGGTTCGGGATACCGGTCACCCGCAGGTCTTCGCCCGCCCGCTCCGTGAGCCGGCGGGTGAGTCCGGTGAGGTCGGTCCCGTCGGGCAGGTCGCCGAACCGCAGCCGGGGCACACCGGCGAGTGAGCGGACCGGCGCCGGTCCCTTGTGCAGGACCGCGTCGAACCGGAAGCTGGTCAGTTCGTTGACCGCGGAGCTGCGCTTGAGCTGGATGTCGACGCCTACTACGTCCGGCAGTTCCCGCGCCGTGGCGACGAAGTACTCCGGGGCGAGCAGCATCCACTGCTGGGTGACGGCCGCCTCGCGTACCCGGTCACGGATCTCCGCCGGCGGGGCCGCAGGGTCGCGTGTGCGCTGCACCTCGGTGAGGAACTGCGGCAGCAGGCTCAGGTTCCGGTTGTCACCGACGAACAACCGACCGCCCGGCGCCAGCACCCGCAGCGCCTGCTCGATGAACCGGCGCAGATACCCGTGTCCGGGGAAGTGCATCGTCACCGAGTTGAGGATCACGGTGTCGAAGTACCCCTCGGGGAAGCGGTCGGTCTCGACGGCCTCGGCCGCCCGCAGGTGCACCCGGCCCGCCCAGGGAACGCCCGCGTTCCGCAGCCGGGCCCGCAGCTTCGCGATGGTGACCGGGGAGAAGTCGGTGGCCCGGTATTCGACGCAGTCGGGGGCCAGGTGCCAGAGCAGCAGTCCCGACCCGACGCCGACTTCGAGCACCCGCGACGGCTTGAGGGCACGGACGCGGCGGACGGTCGCCGCGCGCCACTGTTCCATCTGGTCGGTCGGGATGAGCTCCCCGGTGTAGCTGCTGGTCCAGCCGCTGAAGTCGGAGGTGTGCCCAGCCGCCTCGGAGTCGGCGGAGTAGAGGTCGTCGTAGAGCCGGCGCCAGCGCGTGACGAACTCGGGCTGCCGCACCTCGGCCGGCACCACATAGATCACGCCATCGTCCACGGCCGCGCGCTCCACCCGGGGGTGCGTGCCGAGGATGCTCTCGAGGCCGGTCATCGCCCGCTCCCCATGGTCACGGCCTGCGCGGCCAGCGCCCGCAGGTCGACCTTGGCGTTCCTGGTGAGGGGGAATGCCTCGATGAAGGCCCACAGCTCCGGCACGGCCCATGCCGGAAGCGTCTGACCGACCCAGGCCCGCAACTCGGCCGGCGACGGGGCCGGGCCCTCAGGAATGACCCCGGCGATCAGCCGCTGGTCGGCGACCTTGCCCTCACCGACGACCACCGCGTCGCGCACCCCCGGGTGCTCGCGCAGCCGCCGCGCCACCGCCTCGGGCTCGACGCGAAACCCGCGTACCTTGAGCTGCTGGTCGAGGCGACCGACAAACATGAGGCGGCCACGGCCGTCCCAGCGCACCAGGTCTCCGGTCCGGTAGAGGCGCTCGCCCGTGTCCGGCGCCTTCGCGCCGAAGGCGCGGGCGGTCTCCTCAGGTTGGTCCAGATAGCCCTCGGCGAGCGCGATGCCGCCGACGCAGAGTTCACCGACCGCTCCTGGCGGCACCGGGTGACCCTCGTCGTCCAGTACGATCAACCGGGTACCCGCCAAGGGCCGGCCGATCGGCAGCGGGTCGCTCACCTCGGCCGGCGAGTCGAAGTGGTGGATCGTGGTGAAGGTCGTGCATTCGGTCGGGCCGTAGGCGAGGCTGATCCGCAGTCCCTCGTGGCGTTCCAGCACCCGCCGCACCTGCTGTGGCGGCGTGACCTCGCCGCCGGTGATCACCTGGCGCATACGCGCGAACGCCTCGGGCCGGTGGTCGGCCATGAGCCGGAACAGGCCGGTGGTCAGGAACGCGACCGTGACCTCACGCTCGATCAGGAACCGGGCCAGCTCGGTCGGGGCGACCGGTCCGTCCGGCAGGATCTGCAGGCCGGCGCCGGACAGCAGCGAACCGAAGATCTCGAAGGTGGACGCGTCGAACGCCAGGGGCGCGGCCCGCAGGAAGCGCTCACCGGGGCCCTTCTGCGCATAGTCGGCGTCGCGGATCAGGCGCACCACCGCGCGGTGCGGCACGGGGACGCCCTTGGGCCTTCCGCTGGAGCCGGAGGTGAAGGCGATGTACGCGAAGCGGCCCGGGTCGGCCGGCGCCGGCTCAGGCCCGGGCTCCAGCGGCATCGCCGGCGTCCACGGCTCGATCGACGGCCGGCCGGCCAGCTCGGCCACCTCGGGCGCGCCGATGACGGCCACCGGCGAGACCTGGCGGAGGATCTGGGCGAGCCAGTCACGTGGGGCGGCCTGGTCCACCGCCACGTAGGCCGCCCCTCGATGCAGCACCGCCAGCACGGCCACGACCTCGGCGACACCGCGGGGCACGGCCAGCACGACGCGGTCGCCCGGGCGGATCTGGGCCAGGGCGGCGGCCTGGGTACGCACGGCGGCGAGCAGCTCGTCGTACGTCAGGTCATCGACCGCCACCTCGTCCGGAAAGCGCTCGGCGGTCTCCTCGAAGAGGTGCCACAGATCCGCCTCGCAGTCGGTGGCCGGCCCGTCGGAGAGCGCGTCCAGCCACCGCCGCTGCTCCGCCGAGACGGCCCGCACCGACGACACCGGCGCGTCCAGGTCCGTGACCAGCTCCTCGAGCGCCGCGGTAAAGCCCTCGATCAGGGCGATCGCCTCATCCGGCCGGAAGACACTCGGCTGGTACTCCAGCTGCAACGACGGCCGCTCACCCCAGTTGGTGAGGAACAGCGTCGTCTCCATCATGGACGAGCCGCCGTATCCCTCGTGCAGCCGCAGGTCCAGGTCACCCGCGCGCAGCCGGTCGCCCACCAGCTCGTCGTGGGCCTCGAACACGGCCTGGATGACCGGCGTCCGATCGCGGACCTCCTCCTTCCCGAGCGCCCGGATGATCTCCTCGAACGGCAGCTCGGAGCGGCCGGTGGCGGCTGACCAGGAGGCGGCCCAGGCGCGCAACTGCTCGGCGACCGTACGGGCGCCGTCGATCTGAAAACGCACCGGCACGATCCGCACGCACAGCCCGAGCACGTCGTGCAGCTGAATGGCCTCCCGCCCGGACATCGCGACGCCGATGGCCAGGTCCCGCAAACCGGCCCGGCGACCCACGGCCATCGCCCAGGCGCTGCACACCACAACTGTGTGGGGCACGCCGAGCTGCTGCGCGGTCGCCTCGACGCGGTTCCGCAGCTCGGCGCTCAGGCCGAACGGCAGGTGCACGCCCATCACGTCGGGAACCTCGGGCCGCTTGCGGTCCACGGGCAGCGGCACCGTCTCGGGCAGCCCTGCGAGGTCTTCGACGGCGAGGCGGGTCAGCTCTGCCAGCCGCCCGTTCTCGCTGATCTCCCGGTGCCAGGCCGCGATCAGGTCGGGCGAAGGCCCCGGCTCGGCGACGCCCGTGGTGTACGCGTGGGCGAACACGTGCCAGAACCGGCCCAGCGCCCACCCGTCCATCAACGCGTGGTGGAACAGGACACTCAGCAGATCGGGCCCACCCTCGACCCGGGTGTGCACGAACAGGATCGGCGGCTCCTCGAACGGCCGCAGCAGCCCCGGCGCGGCCGAGAGCTGACTGTGGACGATGGCCACCACGTCACCGCCGGCCGGCGGAACCAGCCGCTGCTCGATCAGCCGCGGTTCCCAGCTGGACAGCACCCGTCGGCTGAAGTCGTCGCCCGGAGACCCGGCGACGTACCCGCCGTGGGAGGACGCGAGGGCCTCGCGCTCGGCGCGCGCGGTGGCGCCGGAGGTGAAGATGGTGCGCAGCGCCTCGTGGTTGCGGGTGAGCGCGGCCAGCGTCGACCGCAGCCGTTCCGGATTCAAGGGCACGGCGCTCTCCGCCGTGTAGATCACCCGCACCGGGCGGCCCTCGATCATGTCCTCGGCCAGGAGCATGCCGGCCTGGCCGGTCAGCAGCGGCCGGTCCACCGCGGTGCTCTCGTCACCGGCCGACACCGGCCGGTACTCGGTCGCCTGCGCCATGGCCTCGGTGAGCGGTACGGCCGCCCGCAGTGCGCGCAACGGTGGCGCGACGCCCAGCCGGCGCTCGACCCGGGCGGCGAAGTCGGCCGCCCGCAGGGAGGTGCCGCCCAGATCGATGAAGGAGGCGGTGTCGGCGCGCTCCTCGATCGTCTCGGTCGCGCACCCGAGCACCTCGGCCGCCACTTGGGCCCATTTCCTGCGGTCGACTCCGCCGGGTCCGACTGGCACACGGTCGAGTTCGTTCGTGGTCATCGCCACCCCTACCGGTCTCGGCATCCTTGTCGATGCCGCCATGCTTCTCGATCCCGGAGACGGCATCACCTCCCGCCTTGCTCAACCGCCACGGCCGCCCCGCGTGGGCCGAACCGTCCGCACGGTCGAAGATCTCCCCTCGGCACTGTCCGCACGATCGAAGATGCCCGCCCGCCCGGCCGGTTGCGAGACTGACGCGCATGAGTCTCTCCATCGCCTGGCGGGACGGAGTCGTCGAGGCTGTCGACCAGTGCGCGCTGCCGCACGAGTACCGGCTGCTGCGGCTCACCACGCCGGGCGAAGTGATCGACGCCATCCAACGCCTGGCCATCCGCGGGGCCCCGGCCATCGGAGTCGCCGGCGCGCTCGCGGTGGCGATGTCGGCGCGGGCGCACACACGCGACGGCGTCTGCGACGAAGGCGCCGTCCGCGCCGACGCCCGGCGGATAGCCGACGCGCGGCCGACCGCCGTGAACCTGAGCTGGGCGGTGCGCCGGGTGATCGGCAAGCTCAGCAGTGGCGCCGACGCCGTGCTCGCTGAGGCGAACGCGATCCTCGTCGAGGACGAACAGCGTAATCGCGCGGCCGCTGACGAGGCCGCCGACCTCGTCCGGCGGTTGTGCGGGCGGAAGCCGTTGCGGCTGTTGACCCACTGCAACACCGGGCGTCTCGCCACGGTGGCGTGGGGCACGGCGCTCGGCGCCATCCGCGTCCTCGCCGACGCCGGCCACGTGGCCGAGGTGCTGTTCGGCGAGACCCGGCCGCTGTTGCAGGGCGCCCGGCTCACCGCGTGGGAACTGGCCGAGGCCGGCATCCCGCACCGCATGCTGGTCGACTCGGCCGGGCCGGCCGCTCTGGCCTCGGGCATGGTGGACTGCGTCCTGGTCGGGGCGGACCGGGTGTGCGCGAACGGAGACGTGGCCAACAAGATCGGCACCTACTCGCTCGCGCTGGCCGCGCACCGTGCGGGCGTCCCTTTCATCGTCGTCGCACCCGAGTCGACCCTGGACATGTCGCTGGCCAGTGGTGCGGAGATCCGCATCGAGGAGCGCGCGGCCGGTGAGGTCACCGCGTTCGGCGGGGTGGAGGTCGCGCCGGCGGGCACCGCGGTGTTCAATCCCGCGTTCGACGTCACGCCCGCGGAGCTGGTGACCGCCGTCGTCACCGAATCCGGGCCGTTCCGTCCGCTGACGACATCGCTGTCGGCACCGCCCGTGGTTGAGCCGGTCTCATGACCTGGTCCGTCGACGGCGCGGGTAACGCCCTGGCCGAGACCGCCGCCGCGCTCTACGCCCGCGGCTGGCTGGAGGGCACCGCGGGCAACCTCTCGATCCGGATGCCCGGTGGTCAAACCGCGCTCATCACCGCGAGCGGCGTCAGCAAGGGCTCGATCACCGCCGCCGACGTGGTCGAGGTCCGCATCGACGACGCGCGCCCGGTGAACGCCGACGCCCCGCGGCCGTCGGCCGAGACCACCATCCACGCGGCGCTGTACCGGTTGTCCGCCGAGTCCCAGGCGGTCGTCCACGCCCATCCGCCGTACGCCACCGCGACCGCGATCCTGGCGGCGCGGCGCGGCGCCGACAGCGTGACGTTCACGGACCTGGAGATCATCAAAGGACTCGGACTCGCCGACCCGTCCAAGGTTGTCGTTCCGGTGTTCGACAACCACGCCCAGGTGCCCCGCATCGCCGACGACGTCCTCGATCGCATCGCCGCGGATGCGCCGCCGGTGATGCTGATCGGCAATCACGGGGCGACCACGTGGGGGCCGACGCTGGACATCGCGCGCAACCGCATGGAATGCCTGGAGGCGATGTGCCAGCTCACGTTGTTGGTCGACCGCTCATGACGTGCCATCAGTGACAAGGAGATCCCGATGACCCTGCTACAGGTCATGCCCAAGGACGACGGTACGAACGTGTTGACGCGCACCGAGGACATCGCCGAGATCGCCGCCGAGCTGGCGCCGCACGGCATCCGGCTCGAGCGCTGGGCGACCGTCCCGCTGGCCCCGGACGCCGGGCAGGAGGAGGTGCTCGCCGCCTACGCCTCCGAGGTGGAGCGGCTCTCGGCGGAGGGCCCGTACCCGCTCGTCGACGTGGTCCGGATGGTGCCGAACGACGCCGACCCGGAGTGGCCGGCCAAGGCGGAGGCGGCCAGGACGAAGTTCCTCAACGAGCACACCCACGACGAGGACGAGATCCGCTTCTTCGTCGAGGGCAGCGGATGCTTCTACCTCCACCTGGATGACAAGGTATACGCCGTGGTCTGCACGGCCGGTGACCTGATGTCGGTCCCGGCGGGCACGACGCACTGGTTCGACATGGGCACCCGGCCGCACTTCTGCGCCATCCGGTTCTTCCAGGAGGAGGACGGCTGGGTGGCCGAGTTCACCGGTTCGGAGATCGCGTCCCGGATCCCGACCCTCGACGAACTGCTCGCTCCCGCGCCCACCTCATGACCGGTGCAGTCGTCCTCGACATCGAGGGCACGGTCAGCCCGCTGTCGGCCGTGCACGACGTGCTGTTCCCCTACGCCCGCGATCGGATCGAGAGCTGGGTGCGGCAGGACCGTCCCGGCACCCGCGAGGTGGTCGCCGGCGTTCGCGGCCTGCTCGGCGACGGGTCCGACCTCGACGACGTGGTACGGACCCTGCTCGACTGGCACGACCAGAACGCGAAGCACAGCCCGCTCAAGACACTGCACGGGCTGATCTGGGAGCAGGGTTTTCTGGCCGGTGAGTTGTCCGGTGTCTTCTACGCGGACGTGCCGCCGGCACTCGCCGAGTGGCACCGGCTCGGCACGCCCTGCTGGATCTACTCCTCCGGTTCCGAGCTCGCCCAGAGGCTCTGGTTCTCCCGCAGTGACCAGGGCAATCTGCTCGGGTACCTGACAGGGCACTTCGACACGGTGACCGGCGGCCCCAAGCGGGAGCCGGCTTCCTACCGGAGGATCGCGCAGGCCATCGGCGCGGCCGACCGCGACATCCTGTTCCTGTCCGACAGCCGGGCCGAGCTGGACGCCGCCCGGACGGCGGGCTGGCAGGCCGTGGGCGTACGCCGGCCCGGCTGCGAGACCGATTTCGGCACCCACCGGGTGGTCGACGACCTCGCCGGGTTCGGCGCGAGAACGGAGGTGGCCTGAGTGAGCAACGACGTGCTCGTCCCCAAGTTCGCGGCCTTCCGCAGCACGATCTTCGCCGAGATGACCGCGCTGGCGAACCGAACCGGCGCGATCAACCTCGGTCAGGGCTTCCCGGACAGCGACGGTCCCCCCGAGCTGCTCAAGGCCGCAGCGGATGCGGTGCTCGCCGGGCGTAACCAGTACCCGCCGCTGCCGGGTGTGCCCGAGCTTCGCCGCGCGATCGCCGAGCAACGGTCGGCCGACTACGGCACACCGTACGACCCGGACACCGAGATCCTCGTGACCGCGGGCGCCACCGAGGCGATCACCGCCGCGATCGCCGCTCTGGTCCCGGCGGGCGACGAGGTGCTGGTGTTCGAGCCCTACTACGACTCGTACAGCGCGGCGATCACCATGGCGGGGGCCCACCGGCGCACCGTGCCGCTGCGTCCGCAGCACGACCGGTTCACCTTCGATCCCGACGAACTGGCCGCGGCGGTGACCCCACGCACGCGCGCGGTGCTGGTCAACACGCCGCACAACCCGACCGGTACCGTGTTCTCGGCGGCCGAGCTGGCCCACATCGCCGCCGTCTGCCGGCGGCACGACCTGATCGCCGTCACCGACGAGGTCTACGAGCACCTGACCTTTGACGGGATCCGGCACGTCCCGCTGGCCTCGCTGCCCGGGATGGCGGAACGAACGCTCACCATCTCCTCCGCGGGCAAGACCTTCAACGCCACCGGCTGGAAGATCGGCTGGGCGTGCGGGCCCGAGCGGATGGTCGCCGCCGTGCGGACGGTGAAGCAGTACCTCACCTTCGCCGGCGGCACGCCGTTCCAGTACGCCGTCGCCGCGGCGCTGCCCCAACGGCACGGCTGGCTGAGTGAGCTCCGGGCACGCCTCATGACCGCCCGCGACACGCTGCGGGACGCGCTCACCTCGTCCGGATGGCGCTGCTTCTCCTGCGAGGCGGGCTACTTCCTCCAGGTGGACGCCCGGTCGGTCGGATACCTCGACGGCACCGCGCTGTGCCAGGACCTGGCCACCAAGGCGGGGGTGGTCGCCATCCCCAGCTCGGCGTTCTACGCCGACACCGAGGCCGGGCGGCACCTCGTCCGGTTCGCGTTCTGCAAGAGTCACGCGGTGATCGCCACCGCCGCCGGCCGGTTGGCCGAGTTCGCCAGCACCACGAAGCAGCGGGAAGGAGCGGCACCATGGCGGGAAGCACGCCGGTCGGTGTGATCGGTGGCAGCGGGCTGTACTCGCTGCTGGAGGAAGCCGAGCAGGTCAGCGTCGAGACTCCCTACGGGGAGCCATCCGACAGTCTGGTGCGCGGCGTGGTCGGCGGCCGGGAGGTGGTCTTCCTGCCCCGGCACGGCAAGGGCCACCGGCACCCGGCCCACGTGATCAACTACCGTGCCAATCTCTGGGCCCTGCGGTCGCTCGGCGTACGCCAGGTGCTCGGCCCCTGTGCGGTCGGCTCGCTGCGCCCCGAGCTCGGGCCGGGCTCGTTCGTCGTGCCCGACCAGGTGGTCGACCGCACCAGTGGGCGCGCCGCCACCTTCTTCGACACCGGCGCCGTGCACGTCGGCTTCGCGGATCCGTACTGCCCGGACGGACGGGCCGCAGTGGTGAAGAACGCGGCCGAGTTCGGGCAGCCCGCCGTCGACGGTGGGACGATGGTCGTGATCAACGGTCCGCGGTTCTCCACCCGCGCCGAGTCGCAGTACTACGCTCGGCAGGGCTGGTCGCTGATCAACATGACCGGGCTCCCGGAAGCGGCGCTGGCTCGCGAGCTGGCCATGTGCTACACCTCGATCGCTCTCGTCACGGACCTCGACGCCGGCATCGACGAGGAGAGCGCGGTGGCGCAGGACGAGGTCTTCCGCGTGTTCTCCGAGAACGTCGAGCGGCTACGCGAGCTGGTGTTGCGGACCGTGGCGAGCCTCGGCGACCAGGGGGAATGCCGGTGCGCCCACGCGCACGACGGGCTCACCCTCCCCTTCGCCCTGCCGGGCTGAAGCCTGCTGACATGACAGGGGGACCGTCCTCCCGCAGGACGGTCCCCCTGTCGTCACCGGCGCCGGGCCTGATCCGGCGTCAATCCCACGGCATGGCCTTCGCGATGTCGTTGCGGTATCGGATGCCCTGGAAGCTCACCTCGGCTATCGCCTGGTAGGCGTGCGAGGCCGCCTCGTCGAGCGTGGCGCCGCGACCCACCAGGTTGATGCTCTTGCCCCCGTCGGTGACCAACTGGCCGTCGGGCCGGGTGCGGGCGGCACCGTAGAAGACGAGGCAGCGGTCCCGGTCGACGGCGTCCAGACCGGTGATGGGGTAGCCGCGGCCGTATTCCCCGTAGGGCCAGCCGGGAAAGGACCGGCCGGGTTCCCTGGTCGGCCCCTGCGTGGCCACGACGTTCACGAAACACTCGTCGGTGACGACCAGCGGCGGCTGCCGGTCGAGCGTGCCGTCCAGGATGGACGTCGCCACCTCCGTGAAGTTCGTCGTGATCCGGGGAAACACCACCTCGGCCTCCGGGTCGCCCATCCGGGCGTTGATCTCGATGAGGTGGAGCTGGTCTCCGACGAGCATGCAACCGACGTAGATCACCCCGGTGTAGTGGAGGCCCTCGGCGTCGATCGCGGCAAGCAGCGGCCGCAGCATCTGGCGCTCGAACCTCTCGATCTCCTCGGGCGTGTCGTCCGGGCTCGGCGAGAAGGCGCCCATGCCGCCGCACATGACGCCGCGGTTGCCGTCGTCGGACCGGGGGTAGTCGACCGCCATCGGCAGCATCAGGTGGTGTTCCCCGCCGACCAGCGCGAAGTACAGCAGTTCCCGGCCGACCAGCTTCTCCTCGATGATGATCGTCCGTCCGCCGGGCCCGAAGTCCCGGGAGACCATCAGCCGGTTGATCGCGTCGATCGCCTCGGCCTCGGTCTCACAGATGAAGACGCCGTTTCCCTGGCACGACTCGTTGCCCTTCACGACGTGCGGGCCGTCGGCCGAGCGTACGTACGCGATGGCGGCCGCCGGATCCTCGAAGTACCGGTATCCCGCGGTCGGGATGCCGTACTTCACGCACAGTTCCTTCGTGAACCTCTTGCTGGACTCGAGACGGGTCGCGGACCGGTCCGGGCCGATGGTGGGGACCCCTGCGGCGCGCAGCTCGTCGACGAACCCTTCGGTCAGTGATCGGGGATGGGCCGGCATGGCCAGGTCCGCGCCGATCTCCCTGGCGTACTCCACCACCGGGCCGGGGTGATAGATGTCCAGCCAGGGCGCCGAGACGATGCGATCGTCAGTTATCGCCGCGCAACCGGGCGCGAGGTGCACGGTGACGTCCGGGTCGGTTCTCACGAACAGGTCGGCGAAGGCGTGCCCCCGGCCGGCGTAGTCGATGATGAGCACATTGCGCATCCAAGGGCTCCCGTTTGGGCGACAGTTACGAGACTCGGGAAATCCGGGGTGAGTCGTCACCTGCGAGATCGCGGGGCGACGCGCCGACGTGGTCGGCGAGGGCCTGGGCGAACGCCTCGGTGAGCGCTTCGACCTGGTCGGCCCGATCGCCCGCGTAGAGCCGCAGGAAAGGGGGCTCGCCCTCGGCGAACGCGTCCGCCGCGGACAGTCGCGGGATCGAGAAACCGAAACTGGCTCCCTTGGTCACCTGCACGTCCGAGACCCGGGCGTTGGCGAAGATCCGGTCGAACAGCAGGTTGAGCTCAGCCTTGGTGTTGCGGTCCCGTTCGTGGAACAGGAACGTCACACACCCACCCGCGTACGGCAGCCGCTCGGCGATCCGGACGTCGGGGTGGTCGGGCAGGCCGGGGTAGAAGACCGCACCGGCGTCGGTGACCCGGTGGTCGCCGCGCAGCAACTCGGCGATCCGCAGCGCGTTCGCGCCGATCCTCGTCATCCGCCGGCGATAGAAGGATCGCTGATACCGCGGGAACAGGTCCGAGCCGTGCCGGTAGAGGATCAACCCCGTGTTGCGGCGTTGCCGGTCGAAGGCCTCCCGCAACTCGATCGGGTAGGCCACCATGCCGGCCATTCCGGCGTCCATGCCCAACTGGAGGTACTTCGAGCCACTTTCGTAGTACAGCACCTCGACCTTGTCGTCGCTGTCGAGCAGGTCGGCTGGCATGCCACCGGAGAGCATGGTGCCGTCGATCACGACCGTGGTCCGCTCGATGACCACCGATCGCAGCCGGGCCAGCAGGCCGGACAAGTCGATCATGCGCTGCTCGGCCGTGTTGGACAGCGGGTCCACGAAGAGGGCTCGCGGCCGGTAGTGCACGACATCGGCGATGATCTCCTCGACGCCGTACCCGGAAGCCCGCTCGACCCGGACGAACGGCAGGGTGACCAACTGCTCGGACGCCTCGAAGTAGATGTACGGCGCCATCAGGACCATGTCGCCGTTCCGCAACCGCTCCCGCAGCAGGAAAGCCTCGACCAGGGTGTAGGCGGCGACACCGGACGAGGTGGCGCTGATCGAATGACGCTCCGGTGACAGGCCGAGAACGTCGAGCAATTGCGCCTCGACCCGGTGCACCGGATCGTGCACGTAGCGCTCGTAGTTCACGATTGGTGAGCCCTGCGCCCGGAGGTCGAAGAATTGCACGGCCGCAGACTGGTCGAATGCGGCCGAACGCCATTCCAACGCACCGCGGACATAAGAGAGCGTGGCCAACCCGAAGCGGAGCGCCAACTCGCTCGCCGACAGCTGGCCCGCGTCGATCGCGGACTGCGTCAGAAGCAGGTGCCGCTGCTCGGCGATGTGTTCCCCGGCCGCGTGGGCCGCGGCGACCAGGGCGGCGACGACCGGCTCGTCCACCGGTAGCGTGTTGCGCTCGCAGTACCCGACGAACTCGTCGATGTCGTGTCGTGCCGTGCTCAGCTCCCAGGCGCAGCTGTCCAGTGCTCTGACCAGATCCGTCACCTGGCCGAACGCCTCGGGGCCGGCCTCGCCGCCGGCCGGCGCCGTGGTTGCCGGCGGGCCGCCGGAGAGGACCCGCGGCTCGCCGCTTTCGTCGGCCGTCGACCGCGTGTGCTCTGGCAACGTGCTCCTCCAACTCGGGCCGGCGGCTGTACCGGGAACGCCGCTCCAGCGGACATCGTCGTGCCAGCTCTGATGCTACTTTGTGGCCACACCGCGAAATCTTGTTCCAAATTGCTCAATTGCCGGATCACGTCGACCTGATCGGTGGGCATGGGCACACTTGTCACGAATATCGGGCTACATTGACGGTAAGGGGATACGACGCTGTCATGGATGTCGACCCGCAGGCGCCACCCGTGAAGCAGGCGCGCACCACGAGAGCGGCCGACCCCTCGAAGCGCCAGGGGCGCAGGCCCACTCCGACGCCGATCCTGAACCGTCCGATGGTCCTGTTGCTGCTGGCCGCGTTCGGCGCACTCACGAACTTCTTCCTGCTCCTGTCGGTCGTCCCGCTCTATGCCGGGGGCTCGGACGCGGGCGACGTCGGCGCCGGTCTGTCCACCGGCGCGATGATGCTGTCCACAGTGCTGCTCGAGATTGCCGCACCGAAGTTGCTGGCGAGGTGGGGATATCGGACGGTGCTGACGCTGGGGCTGCTCCTGCTGGCGGCGCCGTCACTGTTGCTGACCCTCTCGGCGGCGGTGGAGCTGGTCATCACGGTGTCGCTGGTGCGTGGCGCCGGATTCGGCATCTTCGTGGTCGCCGGCGGCGCTCTCGTCGCCGAACTGGTCCCGCCCGAACGCCGCGGGGAAGCGCTCGGGCTGTACGGGGTCATCTGCGCGATACCGGCCGTCGTGGGGTTGCCGGCCGGGGTGTGGCTCACCGACCACGTCGGGTTCTCGACGATCTTCACGGCGATGACGATGATCGGGTTGGCCGGGGTGCTCGCCGTGCTCTTCCTGCCGTCCAGGACCGGCCGGGTCGAGCAGGAGCCCAGGGTCTTCAAGGGAATGACCGGCGCACTGGCCCGTCCGACGCTGATCTTCACGGCGCTCGCGGTGGCGTCGGGCGTGTTCGCCACCTTCCTGCCGCTGGCGGTGTCGGCGGAGTCACGCGGCCTGGCCGCGCTGGCTCTGCTCATCCAGTCGTGTCTGGTCGCGTTGGCGCGCTGGGCCGCGGGCTGGATCGCCGACCGTCACGGCGTGTCCCGGCTGCTGGTTCCGGCCGTGCTCCTGTCGGCCGTCGGCACCTTCTGCGTGGTCTGGCTGGACAGCCCCATCGCGGTGATCGCGGGAATGGTGCTGTTCGGCATCGGTTTCGGTGCGGGGCAGAACGTGACGATGGTGATGCTGTTCGAGCGGGTCGACAAGGCCGAGTTCGGCCGGGCGAGCGCGCTGTGGAACTTCGCCTATGACGCCGGGCTCGGAATAGGCGCCGTGGGATTCGGCTTCGTGGCCGACCTCCTCAGCTACCCGGCCGGTTTCGCGCTGACCGCGGCGCTGCTGCTGATCGCCGTCGTCCCGGCCGTGCGGGACCGGAGCGCCCGGTTGCCCGCGGGGCAACTGAGCACGCACGAGGATGACACCCGGGTTGTGACTTCTTAGCATCGCTGGCATGAACTTCACCAACGTGGATCCCCCGCATCTCGTCGACCCGGGGCTCTCCCAGGGTGCGCTCGTCACCGGCGCGCAGCGGCTGCTGTTCATCACCGGTCAAGCGCCGTTGACCGCCGACGAAGCGGTGCCGGAGGGCTTCGAGGCCCAGTGCCGGCTGGTCTGGAGCAACGTGCTGGCGGTCCTGCACGAGGCCGGGATGACCGTCGAGAACCTCGTCAAGGTCACCACCTACCTGGCCGATCGCTCCGACCGGGAGGTGAACTCCAAGATCAGGCAGGAGATGCTCGGCGGTCACCGTCCGGCCCTGGGGATCATCATCACCGGATGCTGGGACGAGTCCTGGCTGCTCGAGATCGAGGCCATCGCGGCGGCCTGATGCCCGTGAACCTCCCGGGCCCGCCAGGTCGCGTCCCCTCCGTTGGACGCGACCTGGCGGGTTTCCGCTTTCGCAGGTCGGCGACGGGTCAGGGTGCCGGCTCGATGTTCTGGTTGAGGTGGAACACGTTGTCCGGGTCGTAGGCCCGCTTCACCTCGGCCAGCCGGGCCAGCTTGGCGGGCGGGTAGGCGCGGCGGACACCGTCGGTTCCGTCGTCACTGAGCATGTTCACGTAGACCCCGCTGGCGAACGGTTCGAGCGCCGCCGCCACCTGCTTCGTCACCGCGATCCGGTCGGCGTCCTCGGCGGGATCGGTCCACGACGAGCGGACTCCGAACTCGAAGAGCGTCTGCCGGTGACCGAACGCGGTCTCCTCGTCCGCAACCTCGGCGATCGCCCCGCCGTACGCCTCCAGCCAGCCACCCGGCAGTCCCTCGCCGTTCCCGCCCTGCGCTCCACGGGACAGGTACGCCTCGATCGCCGCGTCCGGGAACGTCGACAGGTAGTGGTCCTTGGAGTACTGGCGCAGACCGTGCCGATCCGCCTCGTCGTCCCTGGTCTGCAGCTCCCGATAGCTCAATTCGTACACCCGCTCGCGTACCGTCCGGCCGAGCCCGCACAACTCCGGCACGAGACCCTTGCCCTGGTCGGGCTCGCCGACCCAGACGTATCCGACGGTGACCTCCGCGCCGGAGACCGACGCGGTGAACGTGGCCTGGCGCGGCGCCATGGCGCTGAGATCCCGCCAGCCACGGAGCACCGCCGGACCGGCGTCGAGCGGGAAGGTCAGCTCCACCACCAGCGCCCGCGGATCGACCGCGTGCAGCCGGAACTCGAACTCGGTGACCACGCCGAAGTTCCCGCCACCGCCGCGCAGCCCCCAGTACAGGTCCGGGTGCTCGGTCCGGCTCGCCCGCAGCACCTCCCCCGTCGCCGTGACCACCTCGAACGACAGCACGTTGTCGCAGCCCAGTCCGTACTGCCTGGCCAGCCAACCCATGCCGCCGCCGAGCGTGAAACCGCCGACGCCGGTGTGCGAGACACTTCCGGTGGTGGTCGCCAGACCGTGCGGAAGCGATCCGCGGTCCACCGCGCCGAGCAGTGTGCCGCCCTTGACGACGGCGGTGCGACGTGCCGGGTCGACCTGGACGCCGTGCAGCGGCCGGAGATCGATCAGCAGACCGTTCTCCGGCACGGCCGGCCCGAGTGCGGCGTGTCCGCCGCACCGCACGCCGATCTCCAGCCCGGCGTCGCGCGCGGTACGTACGGCAGCCACGACGTCTCGCACGCTCGCACATTTGACGATCATGCGGGGCCGGTGTTCGACCATCCCGTTCCAGGCGGCGCGTGCGTCGTCGTAGTCGCGGTCGCCCGGCCGGAGCACCCATCCGTCCAAACCGTCAATCAGGTCACCCATACTGACTCCTGTCATCCGACGATGGCTTCGGCAATGGCCTCGACGAGACCGTCCACCTGATGCATCCGGTCCCCCACGTAGAGCCGGAGGAACCGCGGCTCGTCGTCGGGGATCGGCACGTACCTGTACTCCTCCTCGCTGGTGCTGACGCTCTGCGCCCACACCCTCGGTACGGAGTAGCCGAAGCTCACGCCCTTTGTCACCTGGATGCCACGCGTCCTGGCCCGTACCAGGATCTGGTCGACCACCGTGTCGAGATTGTCCCATTCGTTGCGTACGCGGTCGTGGTACAGAAACGTCACGATGCCGCTGCCGTAGGGCAGTTCGGCGGCCAGCCGCCGGTCCGGGTGGTGCGGCAGCGCCGGGTGGTGCACCACCCCGGCCGAGCTGACCCGAGGGTCGGCGTGCAGGAGGGTCGCCACCCTTTCGGCGTTGGCCCAGATCCGGCGCATCCTCCTGCGGTGCACCGAGACCTCGTAGCGCGGGAACAACTCGGCGTTGTGCCGGGCGAGCACCAGGCCGGTGTTGCGGCGCAGCATGTCCATGCGCTCGGCCAGCTCGATCGGGTACGCCACCAGACCCGCGAGCGCGAAGTCCATGCCCAACTGGAGGTACTTGGTGCAGCTCTCGTAGTACAGGACCTCCAGCCGGTCGTCGGAGGCGAGCAGTGCCGGCTGCAGTGACGCGCCGGTCATCGTCCCGTCCACGACCACGGTGCAGCGTTCGGTAACCACCTCGCGCAGCCGCCGGAAGAGCTCGGGGAAGTCGAGCATCCGCTGCCGCACGTTGTTCGCCAGCGGGTCGAGGAAGATGACCTTCGGGCGGAGCCGGACGACATCGGCGATGATCTCCTCGACGGAGTACCCGCTCGCCCGCTCGGCCCGCGCCTGGGGCAACGCGTGGAGCTGCTGCGCCGCCTCGTAGTAGATGTAGGGCGCCAGGAGCATCGTGTCGCCCGCGCGGAGCCGGTCCCGCAGCAGGAACGCCTCGATCCAGGTGTACGCCGCCATGCCGGAGGAGGTCACCCCGATGCCGAACCGGTCAGGCGGGAGGCCGAGCAACTCCAGCAGCTGGCGCTCGACCCGGATCACCGACGCGTGCGTGCCGTTGCGGTCGTAGTGGATCGTCGGCCAGGCCTCGGACTGGGTGCCGAAGAACTGCACCTGGGCCGACTGCCCGTAGGACTTCGCGGACCAGTCGAGCGAGTGCCGCACATAGGCCAGCGTCGCCACGCCGAACCGGAGGACCGCCTCGCTCGCGCCCAGCAGGTCCGCCGCGTCCGCGGTGGAGGCGGCCAGCAGGGCCTGCTGCTGCCGGGCCATCCGCATACCGACCTGATGCGTCGCGGCTACCAGCTGCGCGAGCACCGGCTCGTCCACCGGCAGCTCGTTGCGCACGCAGTACGTCGCGTACTCGTCGATCTCGCGCCGCGCGGCGCGCAGCTCGACGAGGCAGCCGTCGAACTGCTCGCTCAGGTCCTTGACCTGCTCGGGCAGCACGTCGTCGAGCGGGGCGGCGGCGCCGAAACCCGGTGCCCCCACGGAGCCCGCAGGGCCGCCGAAGCCGTGGTCCCCGCCCGTCATGCCGTCATGCCAGGCGATGGATCGCGTCATGACCGCCATCGTCGCAACCACCCGACGCGATGAGCATCTTCGATCGTGCGGGTGTTCGGGCATCCATCTCGGAAAATGCGGTCTTCGGAAACGGCTCTCGCCCGCGGGCGCCGTCCCGGCCTAGTTTGAGAGGTGGAATGTCCGCGGTACGGAGGAGTTCTCATGACCGTCACGCCGTCCTCTGAGGTGCTGTCCCACCGGCCGACGGTGTTCGACACCGAGGAATGGCTTGACGCGTGGACACGGGCGACCATCGAACGACGACGGGTCATCGACCCGGGTCGGGCCCCCCGCTATCTGTTGGAATACTCGCCGTTCTGGCAGGGCCTCGAGAACGACACCGGCAGCGGCGTCGTCTGGGACCGGCCGGTACTCACTGTCGGCTCGATCTACTCCGTCTACGGCCCGGCCTATCTGGCCGGCGACGAGTCGGCGGTGGCCGCCCTGGTCGACGAGGCCCGCGAGCAGGCGCGAGACCTCGGTGCGGCCGGGGTCCTGGTGCTCAACCTGCCACCCGGTCCGGCCCGCCAGTGGGCCGCCGTCCGGCCGCCCGACGTCTTCGCCCGTCTGGACACCGCCTACTACAAGAACCCGGGGAGCGGACCGGACCCGGTGATGGGCGAGGTCAAGACGAGGAAGCGGACCGACTGGCGACGCCGGTGGCGCCGGGCGACCGAGAAGGGCGTCAAACTCGTCGAGGAGACGGGCCCCGACGCGGTGGCGCAGATCGACCGGGTCCTCGAGCTCACAAACGGCTCGTCGGTGAAGCACGGCTGGCCGGCGCTGTACGACCGCGCCACCCTGGAGGCGGTGCTGTCCACGCCGTACGCCAGTCTGATCCGGGCCGTCTGGGAGGACCGGACGATCGGTGTGTCCGTGTCGCTGGAGCACGACCGCCGCCTCTACATCTGGGGAGCCGGCACCGACGCCGAGGTCTATCACGAGGTGAGCCCCTATCCGTTCATGCTGTACGAACTCCTCGCGCAGGGTGTGGAGCGCGGCTGGGACGTCATCGAGTTCGGTCGGGGCAACGACACGTTCAAGAAGCAGCACGGCTTCAAGGGCACCCACCTCTGGGGTCTGTGGTACGCGGCCGACCCGAAGGACGTCGACATCTACCGCCCGCGGTTGACGACCGTGCACGAAGGCCTGCTGACCGTGGCCGGTTACGAGGGACTAGCGCAGCATCCATGACCACCGGCAGACGGACCGGGATCGCGGCCCTGCTGCTGTCCGCGGTGATGATGAACATCGCGTACACCATGCTGGTGCCGCTGGTGCCGGAGCTGACCGAGCGGTTCCAGATGTCCGCCCTGGAGGTCGCCGCCGCGTTCAGCGGCTTCGCCGTGGCCAAGGCACTGACGCAGCCGATCGGCGGGATCCTGGTCGACCGCACGCCACGCCCGCAGGTGCTGGGCTTCCTGGGGATGAGCCTGACGGCAGCCGCCGTGCTCGGTCTGGCCTTCGCCGCCGCGGGCTGGCAGGTGCTGGCCTGGCGGCTCGCCTGGGGCGTGGCCGAGGGCCTCACCATGCCGGTGCTCTACCAGCTGGCCAGTTCGTTGGGCGCCCATTCGCGCCACGGATCAGCCCGGGTGCTGGGCTGGTTCGGTGGCTGCTGCACGGCCGGCATGGTGCTCGGTCCCGCCGTGGTCGGTCTGCTGCACCCCGTGCTCGGCTTCACCGGGGTGTTCCTGGCCGGCGCGGTGGTGACCGCCGCCGGCGGAGTGCTGTTGCTCGGCCTCCGGGTCGACCCGGTGGAGGCTCCGCCGCCGGCCGCCGAGGGAGAGCGGTGGACCACGGGAGCCGTTCGCCCGCTCGTTCTCCTGGTGGCTCTCTTCGCGGTGCTCGACCTGATCAACAACGCGCTGTTCTCGGCGTTGGAACCGGTGGTCCCCCTGCACCTCGACACGTTCACGAGCAACGGGGTCGCCTACACCTCGGTGATCTACACAGCCGGGCTGGCGATGTTCATGGTCGTCGCCATGACCTGCGCCGGGTTCGTGGAGTCCCGGCCGTTGCTGGTGATCGCCGCGTACGCCCTCGGCGCCGAGGCGATCGGTCTCGCCGCAGTCGGCCTGTTCGACGGCGTGGTGGCGATGGGTGCCGGCCTGCTGCTGTTCATGACGGCCCAGCCGGTGCTGTACCTGGTGACCCGGCAAGGGGTGAACCGCGTGCCGCGGCATCTGCTCGGGCGCGCTTTCGGGGCCTTCGGAATGGTGTCCGACACCGGAATGGTCGTGGGTCCTCTGCTGGGTGCTCTCGCCTACACCCGGCTCGGCATCTCTGCCTTCCTCGTCATGGCCGGCGTCGCCGCCGCCGCGGGACTGGGTGTCGCGCTCCTCCGGGTCGTCCGGAGCGACTTCGTGTCCGAGAAGAGCGTCGCGAGTCCTGCCGGCGGCGAGCCGGTGCGGGCGGAGCGATAAGCCGCGCCGAGGGGATGCGGACGGGACATCCCGTCGTGCCGTCATGAAGCAACATGGGAGATGACGGGTCGATCTCCGGCGGGCAGCATTGGCCTGACCAATCGCCGGGCCGACCAGGAGAGTGACGTGTCGACCGTTTCACCCAAGGTCATGGAGAACTACGCCTCGCAGGCCTTCCTCGGTAGCTACCTGTACACCGACTGGGGGGACGTGGTCCTGCCCGAGGCCCTGCCGGACCGCCGCCTCGCGCGGGCCGAGCCGCCGGTCGCGGGGCGTTTCGCCCGCGCGACGGCCGACCTCGTGGCGCAGTGGTGGCCGTCCGCGGAGCCGCCGGCCCGGGTCTTCGACGTGGGTGGCGGCACGGGCCGATTCCTGTACGAGATGGCCCGCCGCGGCTTCGGCGACGAGGAGCGCGTGCTCTCGGAGCCGGCCGACATGTTCAACGTGTGGGCGCGGCGCCTGCTGTGCGGCGAGCCGTTCGACGGTTGGTTCCCCATGCCACCGCGTGATTCCGAGCGGCCGGAGTTCCGCCAGGTGGACGCCGCGGACATCCCGAAGCCGGACGACAAGGCCACCGTCTACCCGGTGCCGGCCGAGCAGGTTCCACGGCCGGCCGGACACTTCGACCTCGTCAGCGTGCTCAACGTCGTCGACCGGGTGCCGGACCCACGCCAGGTCGTGTCGGCGGCGGCCGGGCTGCTCCGCCCGGGCGGCCTGCTCGTGCTCTCCAGCCCGCTGGCCTTCGAGAGCCAGTACACCGACGAGGCCAACTGGGTCAGCGACCTGCACGAGCTGGTGGACGCCGACGAGTGGTCGGAGGTCGGCCAGCACGAGGGCGTGCCCTATGAGTTCCTCTACTACGACCGGCACCTCACCCGCTACTACAGTCAGGTGCTCGCCGTGACGAAGCGGTGAGGCCGGCCGGCGGGAACGGCTGCGCCGGCGGCCCCGGCCGCCGGCCCGGCCCTGTCACAGGACCCCGTTCGCCAGTCTCGTGACGACCTCGGCGATCACGTCGTTCGACAGGGAGAAGCACACGCGCACGTACGGACGCTCCGGCGGGTTGAGGTAGAACGCCTCGCCGGGCACCGTGCCGATGCGGGTCCTCTCCAGCAGGACCTCGGCTGCCTCCACCCCGCTCGCCACTCCCATGGCGGAACAGTCGACCAGCAGGTAGTAGGCCCCCTCGGGCTCGTTGGGCGACAACCCGGCGGCTGTGAAGCCGGCCGCCAGGGCACGGCGCTTGCCGTCGTACGTGGCACGCAGGTCGCGGTAGTAGTCGTCGCCCATCCGCAGCGCCCGTGCGCCGAATTCCTGCAACGGGGTGGCCGCGCATCCCACCAGCGCGTCGGCGGCGAGCCGGACCGTACTCATCAGGGGGGCCGGGCCGCACACGTAGCCCAGCCGCCAGCCGGGGATGCTGAACGACTTCGACAGCGAGGAGATCGTCAGCGTCCGCTCGCCGAGGCCGCCGACGGTCGCCGGGGCGAGGTGCGGGTCGGAACCGAAGTAGATGTCCGCGTACACCTCGTCGCTGATGACGAGCAGGTCGTGTTCCTCGGCGACGGCCGAGACGATCATCAGCTCCGCCTCGGTGAACCGTCGCCCGCTCGGGTTGTTCGGCGTGCAGACGATCATCGCGCGGGTGCGGTCGGTGATGGCGGCCCGCAGGCCCTCCTCGGTGATCTCGAACGTCGGCGCGGCGAGCCGCACCGGTTCGGGGCGCAGGTTCAGCACCTTCAACGCCGACAGGTGGTAGCTGTAGAAGGGCTCGAAGACGAGCACGCCGTCGCCGGCATCCAGCAGCGCCGTGAGCGTCGCCAGAAGACCGCCCGTCGCGCCGATCGTGGTCACGACCTCGGTGGACGGGTCCACGCTGAGCCCGCTGTGCCGCTTGAGCCGGTCGGCGACCGCGTCCCGGAAGACGCCCAGGCCCTCGGCGGGGCTGTACGAGTGGTCCGCCTTTCCGAAATCACGGGCGCCCTCGACCAGCAACGACGGCGGCGGCGGCACCTGGCACAGCCCCTGCGCGAGATTGATGGCATCGAGTTCTTGACACCGCGCGGTCATCGCCCTGATCGAGGACTGCTGCATGCCGCGCATCCTCGTGCCGATCTTCGCCATGGTTGGTCTCCGACCTCTGGTAGCTGACGCTGCCGGCAGTGAGGGAACGGTTCAGCTGACCGCACGGCTCGTGGCGTGCGTCGCAGCGGCCGGCGCTGCTTCCATGATCGCCAGGCCGGGCCACCGTTGTCTTCTCTCACGTTGCCGGCCCGGCCACCACGCCATGAGGCGGCGCGGTGGCACGCTGAACGGCGGACCCGCGCGGGAACACCGCGCGGATCCGCCGTTCGGGCCCGGTACTCAGGCGGGGACCTGATCACCTCCGGCACGGGAGCGGTCCGGTGCCGTCGCCTCGGCCACCAGCGATCCCGCGGCGGTCGTGTGCGAGCTGGCGAACAGCAGCGGATGCGCCGAACGGATGCCCTCCACCACGAGGTCGTAGGGGACGTCGTCGAACTCCCCCCGCATGAGCAGGAACTCCATGTGCTGCCGGCCCTGCTCGTCGAAGGGGTGGTACAGGCTGTCGGACAGCCCGTCGAACTCCAGCGGCTTGATCTGGTAGAGCTTGCAGAGCATCTTGTTGAACACCGGAGTGGCCTTGACCCAGGTGCCGTTCAGGTGGACCGAGGTCAGGCTGTGGAAGCGGAAGACGTCGCCGCCGACCAGTTCCCGCAGTCGGGGCGAGGCCAGGTGGTTGCGGACGTCGCCGTAGACGATCCGGCTCGGCACGCCGACCGAGCGCAGCGCCGCCGCGTACAGGATCGACTTGTGTACGCAGAAACCGAAGCCGCGCTCGATCACCCCGCTGGCGGTGAGCCCGTAGCGGGAGAGGTCCGCCCCGTACACCTCATAGCGGATTCCGTCACGCACGGCGTAGTACAACCGGACCGCCTTGTCGACGTCCGACCCGCCCGCGTCGTCGCCGAGGGCCTTTCGGACGAACCCGCGCACCACGGGTGAGTCGTGGTCCAGGAACTCGGTGGCCCGCACCAGTGCCGGGTCAATGTCACTCATGCCGTGCGCCCTCCTGTCGGGCCGGCCGCGGGGGCGGGCCGACCCAGCCCCATCAGGGCCGCGACCCGCTGACGTTGGATCTCCGAGGTACCGGAGTAGATGGTCCCGGACACCGCGTTGCGCAGGTCCTTCTCCAGCCCGTACTCGGTGGTGTAGCCGTATCCGCCGAACACCTGCACGGCGGCGAGTGCGGACCGGACGTTGCTCTCACTGACGACCAGCTTGGCGATCGCCACGTCGGTGGCGACGTTCTCCCCGGCGGCCATCCGCTCGGCCGTGTCGTAGAGCCACTTGCGGGAGGTCTCCAGGTCGATGCGCATCTCGACGATCCGGTTCGACACCGACTGGTAGGAACCGATCGCGGCCCCGAACTGGACGCGGGTGCGGGCGTACTCGACGCACCGCTCCAGGCGGTGCTGCATCTCCCCCAGCACCCCGGCGAAACCACACAGGATCTCCCACCGCATCACCGCGTCGAGCACCAGCAGGCCCGCGCCGACCGATCCGACGACATGATCGCGCGGCACCCGCACGTCATCGAGGAACAACTCCGACAGCGGGGACGTGCGCAGCCCCATCTTGCCGATCGGCCCACCGACGCTCAGTCCGGGCGAGTCCCGCCGGACCAGGAACGCGGTGACCGCGGTCGGGCTGCCGGGGCGGCCGGTACGGGCGTAGACGACTATCAGATCGGCGATCGGGCCGTTGCTGACGAACGCCTTGCTGCCGCGCAGCACGAAGTGGTCGTCCTGCGCGGTCGCGGTGGTGGCCATGTTTGTCACGTCGGAGCCGCCGGCCGGCTCGGTGATCGCGTGCGCGCCGATCAGCGTGCCGGCGGCGATCTCCGGCAGGTACCGCTCCCGCAGCGCCGGAGAGCCGAAGCGCTGCAACGGGACGCCGGTGCTCACCAGGTGAGTGCAGGCGGAGAAGGTCAGCCCGGCATCGCGGCAGGCGTAGCCGAGCCCTTCCAGGACGTACATCGTGGTCGGCAGGTCACGGCCGAGGCCGCCGAACGCCTCGGGAAAGGGCAGTCCGAAAAGCCCGATCGCGCGGAGCCGCTTCCACCCGTCCCAGGAGAACTCGCCGCTGGCGTCCCGCTCCAGATGGTCCGCGCCGACCTGCCGGCCGACCTGCTCGGCCGCGTCGCGCAAAGCCCGCTGTTCGTCGTTCCAGCGCATGCCCGGCCGCCTCAGTACTGCGAGAATTCGACGGAGTCCAGGTTGTGTCGCTCCGTGCCGACGAGCGGCGGATTGAAGACGCTGATCAGTTCGAGATCGGTGTCGGGCGCGGCGATCAGGAAGTGGGCGTCGTGCTCGTTCAACGCGTAGAGCACCCCGGGCCGCAGCTCCCAGGTCTGGGAGCCGTCCGCGGTCACCACCGAGCCCCGACCGCCGACGCACAAGCATGCCTCGAGATGGCGACGGTACTCCAGTCGCGACTTGGTCCCGGCGCGTACGACCGTGTGGCACACAGTGAAGCCCATCTTGTCGGTCGTGAGCAGGTACCGGTAGCTGAGACCGTTCCCCCACTCCACTGGCTCGATCTGTTCCCTCGTGCGAACGATCATCAGTTCAGTCCTCGTCCGGTCAGCCGGTGGCGGCGTGGGTACGGGCGGTGGTGACCAGCGCGGTCATGGCGTCGACCGACCGGAAGTTCTCCGGCGAGATGTCCAGGTCGTCCATGGGGATCCGGTAGCGCTCGCCGACCCAGGCGATGAGCTGGAGCAGCCGCAGGCTGTCCACCACACCGGTGTCGAGCAGGTCGTAGCTGGAATCGAGTTCCTCGGGGGCGGTGCCCGGAAGGTACTCCGACACCACGTACCGCGTTATCTCGTCGGCGACGCTCACATCAGCTCCCTCATCAGGTGGTCACAGACCCGACGGCGGTCGACCTTGCCGGTCGGTCCCACCGGCAGCGGCTCGGTGACCAGGTGGAAAATCTCGGGGATCGCCACCCGGGTGAGCCGGGCGGCGCAGTACGTGCGCAGGGCGAGACCACTCGGGCCGTCGCCCCCGGTCCGTACCACGGCGTGCAGCCGGGTGCCGGACGCCGGGTCGGGCAACGCGACGACGACCGCCTCGACGACCCGGTCGTGGGTCTGGATGACCCGTTCGATCTCCTCAAGGTTGACCCGTACGCCGCGGACCTTGACCTGGAAGTCGTTGCGACCGGCCAGGGTGAGCCGGCCGTCGGCGCCCCGCTGGACCAGATCCCCGGTGCGGTACCAGGTGCGCTCGCCCCGGTCGGTGACCCGGCGGAAGAACCGGTCCCCCGGCACCTGGTCACCGAGGTAGCCGTCGGCCTGGAAAGGCGTGGCCACCACCAGCTCGCCGGTGCCGGGGCCGGTCAGTACCTGCCCCTGGTCGAGCAGCGCGACCTCCACGCCGGGGATCGGCCGGCCCAGGGGCAGCACGTCGTCCGTCGCGGCCCTTTCGGGGCCGAAGGTGTACAGGAAGCTGTCGTTGGTCTCGGTGCATCCGTACACGTTGTGGAAGGCCGCCCGGGGGAACACGGCCGGCAGCCCGGCACGGACCCGGCGTGGGGTGTGGTCGCCGGTCAGCAGGACGTGCCGGACCTCGGGGAAGGCGGTGCCGTCGCCCGCCTCGGTGAGCAGCCGGAACAACATCGGCACCGCCTGGACGACCGTCGGCCTGGCCTGCGCGAACAACTCCAGCAGGTAGCGGGGCTGGGCCGCCCGGGCCGGGTCGACCAGCACCACCTCGCCGCCGTGGCACAGGGTGGCCCACACGTCCAGCAGACAGAGGTCGAAGTTGAGCGGCGCGTAGTTGAGCACCCGGGTGCCCACGGTGATGCCGAACTGGCCGGCGGCCCAGTCGACGAACCGGCCCACGCCGGCGGCCGGCAACGGGACGATCTTGGGCAGCCCGGTGGATCCGGAGGTGGTCAGCAGCAGACAGGTGTCCGGCGGGAGCACTGGCGCCGTCCGAGCGGCCTGGACCGGCCGGACCCGCAGACCCTCGTCGTCGATCGCGATGACCGCGGCGCACCCCGCCCGGTCGACGAGCGCGTCGAATACCTGTGCGCCCAGGTCGCTGGAGAGCAGCAGCACCGGCTGCCCGGCGGCGAGGCAGGCCAGCACCGCCGCCACCGTCTCCGGTGACTTGGTGGCGCGCACCGCCACCGGGGCCTCGCCCGTCGGCACGCCGGCCAGATGGGCGGACGCCTTCGCGGCCAGCTCGACCAACTCGGCGTAGCTGACCAACCGGTCCCGCCAGCGCAACGCCGTCGCCGTGGGCGTCCGCTCGGCCTGCTCGTGAATGCGGGACGCGATGGATCCGTTCGACACCGCTTCCCCCCTCTCGCATGTGCCGACCGGCTATCTCCCCCCGACCGACCCGACGCACCGATCTTCGAGTCCGCCGGGGAGTTGTGCATCTTCCAAAATGCGCAGGGGCTGCGGCTTCGTCGACAGCCACCTGGCATCGGCGCGACATGCTGGCATTTCTTCACGTCGATGGGTTCGATGCCCAGCACGCGGGTCCGGGACGACCGACCCGGCCGAGCCGGCACGGGGCCACCCGCGCTACGCGGGACACGACGGCACGGGCGCGACGTGCGTGGACGGACGGCCGTCGGCGTCGATCCAGGACGCCAGCGCCGGTGACGGGGGTGGCCGCCACCGCGGTGAGGGTGGCGGCGGGCGGACGCCGAAGGGCCGGCCCGCCGCTCGTCGCCGGCTCCTACACTCCCCGGGCCGACCGGGCGACGTCTCGGAGTGCACCCGGTCGGGTCAGATGTCGCTCATCGATCACGAGGAGCGCGAGGCCACGAGAAGCGCGAGGCCACGACGAGACGGCGAGGCCGAACACGTGACCGGGAAGCAGCACGTCGGTCGCACTCCGCCGAGATCATCGACTCGGCCTCCTCCGCGCCACGAAGGCGATCAACCTTCCAGGACGGGACCGTCGCCCTCTCGACGCCCGTACCTCTCGGCCGCGCGCGCCTTCGCCTTGGCGGCCTCGACCTCCCGGTCGCGGGGCGGCGCCTTCGTCACGAGGCTGTCGAGGAGGGTCCGGGTGGCCGCCGCGACGACGCGGACCGCCTCGGCGAACGCCTCCTCGTTGGCCGCCGACGGCCGGGTCGCACCGCTGACCTTGCGAACGTACTGGAGGGCAGCGGCTTCGATCTCGTCGTCGGTCGTGGGTGGTTCGAAGTTGTGAAGCACGCGAATGTTCCGGCACATGCCTCCACCATGCCAGGCCGGGGCGACAATCGGCAGACTTCTCTCCGCTCACCGGGCGCGTCCCGGCCCCCTGCGGCGACACCACCGGCTTCTCGTGCAGCTCGCCGGGGTCAGGGCCGGCCTGCGGGACTGGCAGAAGAGCACCCGCCTTGCGCGGCAGCTCTGCACCGCCCCCATCCGCCGCAACAGGCATTTCCGAGCAGCCACACCGCCGGCGCGGCTGAACCTGCGTCAAACGCACGGCGCGTACAGCGTCCTAGGAGGATGGTCCGGGGGTGCCTTGGGATCGTGGTGATGCCAGCCTCAGGTCGGTCAAGGCCGGCCTCTGCCGTCTGTGGAGACGCGGCCGCTCGGCGATGGTCGACAGCCGGAACGGTACGACACGGCCCACAGTTCCGAACCCGGCCACCGGCACGTGAGTGGCAGTTACAGGCCGGCCAAGACCGGGACAAGCCTGGTGTCCTGCCCGGCGCCGACCTGGCGCGGAGCTGTCAGGGGCAACGCTGAGCTGGCTCCACACCGAGATGGCCGGCCTCTTGCCGACCAGACGATTTCGCGATGCCGCGGTAGGCGCATGAAACGCCGAACGGCGGCCCGCTGAATCAGTCGGGCCGCCGTTCACAGCATGTGGATCAGAGCGGGCGGATGTTCTCCGCCTGCGGGCCCTTCTGGCCCTGCGTGATGTCGAACTCCACCTTCTGGTTCTCGTCGAGGCTGCGGAAGCCACTCGCCGAGATCGCGGAGAAGTGGGCGAAGACGTCGGCGCCGCCGCCGTCCGGGCTGATGAAGCCGAAGCCCTTGTCGGCGTTGAACCACTTCACGGTACCTGTAGCCATGTCTGCTCCTTCGCAGGCTGTTCGAGACCGCACTGTGCGGACCTCTACGCCGCCGCGTTGATCACCCGCGTCGAAACGACACGAAAAACGAAAAGCGCCTGGAGGGGTTTCAGATCCCCCATCAGGCGCCGGAAAACGTCTACGGAAATCAAAACTGCAACGTGGATACGGTAGCACATGATCCGTCGTCGGCCCCGGGGCGGGGCGCCCGTCAACCGCGCTCAGCCTGGCGGGGCGGAGCGGAGTTGCCGATCATGAGTCCTTCGGTCAGTTGCTGCGCCAACCACAGTCCCCGGGGGCCGGCCTTCCCCGGCGACGGCAGCGCGACGTCTACCTCACCCGACCCGGGCCCGCTGTCGCTGACCTGGCGGGGCGGTCGGCTCATCACCCGAGGGCGCCACCCGAGATCGGGCCGGCCAGTCCGCCGCGGTGGTCCACGCTACTGCTTCTCGTTCTGCCGCAGCGCTTCCTCGAGTTGGTCTTCCAGGATGATGATCCGGCAGGCGGCTTCCAGGGCGGTGCCCTGATCCACCATCTCGCGGGCCCGGGCGGCCAGACGCAACTGGTAGCGGGAGTAGCGGCGGTGCCCGCCGGCAGAGCGGCGCGGGTTGATCAGTTTCGCCTCGTCCAGGCGACGCAGGAAGTCCTGCGTGGTGCCGAGCATCTCCGCGGCCTGACCGATCGTGTAGGCCGGAGTGTTCTCATCGCCGAACATGTCATCGGGGTTCCGCCCCATGTCACCTCCACGTCGAGGGCCCCGGCGCATAAGCGCCGGGGCCCAGGGTTAACGGGTCAGAACACCATCTACCGGCAGGAAAGCCGGCTTGTCATATCCGCACCAGCCATCGAAGGCTTCGGGTGCGAGGATCGCATATGCGTGACCGGAGACCACCTCTCGTTCGATGGAAACTGCGGTGTCCGCCGAGCCTGGAATGACGGCTGCCGGCGGGCGATCCAACGGTGTATGGCCCTCCCTTTCCTCTGCTACTTCTTACCCCTTGCGGTCGTACGGTCGCCGACGTCGGAACCCACGCGACTTCATGGCCCCGACATGTGCGGCGAACATCAACTGGAGCCCTGAGCGAACCCTGGCCCCACCTGCGTGCCCCATCGCGCATCACGCGTTGAGGCTGGCGTGCTCTTACTGCCGTTCTGGCGGAACAAGTTCCGCGTCTTGCCGCCCGTCGTGACCTCACGGTCGGGCGTTCCGTCTGCGTCTTGACGGGATCTTCTCTCTCGACTCGAGGAACATTATTCCACGCTGCCGAGGATGTCTAGTCCTTCCGACCCAGATTCTCTGGTTGTTCGCCGCCAGGGTCAGCGGCGTGGCCCAGCAGGCACGGCGAGGGCCGCGCCGACATGGACCCGACACCGGTACCGCGTGCCGGCCGATGATTGCCCCTGCACGGTCCGCGCCTGGCGCACCGGTGGTTACCTGCGCCACCCTCGCGGAGCCCTGACCGACCGTGGCGTGAGGTGCGCGTGCGCGCCGTCGACGGGTGGGGTGACCAGGATTGCGCCGGTCACGACCTCGACGTGCAGCATGAGGCCCGGGTGTCCAGCCCAGGGGCCCGCAGCTGATCCGGTACACCTGTGGCAGTGGCGCCAACCAGCAGTTCCAGATGGTCGCCAACGGCGGCTACTTCCGGCTGCGGGCACGACACAGTGGCAAGTGCGTGGACGTGCCGGCCGCACCGACCGCGGCGGCTGTCGCCAACGCGAAGATCCCGCGTCGCATCATGCCCCCATGTATCGATGTCATCGCGTCAAGCAGCCTCAGCGGTCGGCGTGGTCAGAGGCCGGCGGCGGCGTCGTACCGGCGCCGCAGGTCGGCCATCTCCGATGGGGGCAACGCTTCCCTGAGTGCCAATTCCTCGTACTTGTCGGGGAACATCTCCCGTAGCCGGTCGACGAACCTGACGCCGGCGGTCGCCTCGACCACCTGAATGCCGGGAGGTTGGGTGGTCATGTCCATGATCACCGGGCCGGCGAGTTTGACCGCTCCGTCCCAATGGCGCTTCTGTTCCGCGACGCCGCAGAGGTGGAAGCCGTAGACCGTCTGGACGTCGGCCAGTGTGGTGGCACCGGTGGGCTCGTGGCCGTAGACATGGACTCCGCAGATGACCGCCGGCGCGGCCTGCTCTCCGGCTGGTACCTGTGGAGCGGTGTGCCCGGCGTGCTGGTGCTGTGTCGGGTCCGCCTGCTCGAGGGTCGTACGCATCCGGGTCAGGATCTCTTCGCGGAGAGCTGCCGGGTCCGTCTTCGGGGTGATCGAGGTGACCACGGTGGCCAGCCCGAGCGACGCGACCAGCAGGCACACCTCGATCCACACGAAACGGCTTCGGTACCAGCCGCTGACGCCTACCCGGGAAATCATGGTCGTTCCTCACCTCATCGCGGTTCCTGATGGTGGCGGAGGGCAGCGGACGGATCGCTGCCCGGAGGTCGGGTTCGTCCGCAGAGTCATCCCCGGCGCAGGGCCTTGCCGACGGTGGGGGGGGGGGGGGGGGGGGGGGGCGCCCCCCCCCCGCCGGGGGGGGGGGGGGGGGGGGGGGGGCGGCCCCCCCCCCCCCCCCCCCCCACCGCAGATGCTGTTACCGGGCGGTGCAGGTGAGGTTGGGTGTGGAGTTGGTGCCGTTCCAGGAGGCGTTGAAGCCGAAGCTGGTGGTGGCGTTGGCACTCAGGGAACCGTTGTAAGCGACGTTCGACGCGGTGACCGACGAACCGCTCGAGGTGACCGTCGCGTTCCAGGAGTTGGTGATGCTCTGGCCGTTGGGCCAGGTCCATGCCACCGTCCATCCGGAGATGGCGGCGTTGCCGGCCCGGACGGTGACCTCGGCGCCGAATCCACCGGACCACTCGTTCGTCTTGCGGAAGGTGGCGGTGCAGGCGCCGTTTCCGGCCGGCGGCGGCGTGGTGGGCGGCGGGGTCGTGGGCGGCGGGGTCGTGGGCGGCGGGGTGGTGGGCGGCGGGGTCGTGGGGGGGGGGGGGGGGGGGGGGGGGGGGGGGCCGCCCGGGCGGGGGGGGGGGGGGGGGTGGGGGGGGGGGGGGGGGGGGGGGGGGGGGGTGTGTGTGGAGCGCGGCCCGGGGGGGGCGGGGGCAG